>CAOKAC010000004.1 GCA_948466345.1 uncultured Clostridia bacterium
TCTGTTTCAAACAGGTCATCGTATGCGGTCAGCTCGATTTTGCTTTCTCTGCTTTTCGCCAAGCTCTGCCACCTCCTTTCCGAACTGTTCATAAGCTGCGGCTACCTTGCCGCCTTTGTCGTAGGCAAAGATGCTTTTCCCCTCTGCGGTGGCTTCCACGGCACGGATGGAGTGTGGTATCTGGGTATCGAACACCTTGATTTTCTGCCCATAGGCACTTCTCACCGTGGCGGTGATTTCCTTGGAGATGTTCGTGCGTGGCATTACCATCGTCATAAGGATGCCGTCAATCCGCAGAGGGGGATTGATTTGCCGTCTGACTTTCGACACGGAGCGAAGCAACAGCTCTAAGCCTTTGGCAGAAAGATAGTGGGGCTGTGTGGGGATAACCACGCTGTCAGCCGCCGCCAGTGCGTTGATGGTGAGCATACCAAGGCTCGGCATACAGTCCACGAGTACATAGTCGTAGTTCTTCCTGACCTCGCTTATGCAGGTTTTCAGCACGCTTTCACGGCTTATGGCGTTAATCAGTCTTACTTCCAAGCCCGACAGCTCGATGTTGGACGGGAGCAGGTCAACGCCCTCACCGTGGTGCAGGATGCCTTGGGCGACATCAACGGATTTATCGTCTATGATGTCCTGCATGATGGTGGAGAGAGTGACCTGCAAATCGTCTGGTCTGTGGTAGCCGAGGGACATGGTTAGGTTTGCCTGTGCATCGGCATCAATGAGCAGGACTTTCTTGCCCTGCTGTGCCAGAGTTACGCCCAGATTCACCGCCGTGGTGGTCTTGCCGACACCGCCTTTCTGGTTGGTTAAAGCAATTACTTTGCAGTTTGACATAGGGTGCGTCCTCCTTTCGCATAGATTTAGCCGCTTTGTCAAGGCGGCTATGTAAAATGCTATACTAAACCACACACTTTTGAATCCATCAATGATGTGATTTTATAAATGGCAGGGCGCAAAAAAGCCGCTTACTCTTAGTTGAATTAAGAATAAGCGGCTTCATAACGATGCGCCTTACATATATTCAATTTTTACTTTCTTTATCGGGGCATTGGCTACCTTGAAGATAAGCTCGTCAACGCAGTCCCCATATTTGCCCTGCTGTATGAGCTGATTTTTCAACTCCACAAGGCTATGTAAAAGTAATGATTTTTCCCTGCTGTCTACATATAAGTGTGTTTTCTTTTCCCTCATACCGTCCACCGTCCTTTCTTGGGTCTATTATAATCAAAGACGGCTTGATATTCAAAGATGCAAACGAGTGAAAAAAATAAGCGTACCACTATTTCTAATGATACGCTTATCCTAATTCAGTTCTTAATCAAGGTCGATATATACCGTTACGGTAGTTTCTCTCCATTGATTTTTCCTTACATACTGTCCGTTAGCCTTTCGGTAAGCTGCTGCCTGCTCGAAAGACAGCGGTAATTCAAAGGAAAGAGAACTCCTACCTACTTTTGATAGCCGCCTGTGCTGCTGCCAGCCGTGCAATCGGTACACGGAAGGGGGAACAAGACACATAGTCCAGTCCAATCTTGTGGCAGAACTCTACAGAAGTAGGATCTCCGCCATGCTCGCCGCAGATACCGCAGTGCATAGTAGGACGAACATCTTTACCCAGCTTTACAGCCATTTCCATCAGTTTGCCTACACCGGTCTGATCCAACTTTGCAAAGGGATCGTTTTCGTAAATCTTAGTGTCATAGTATGCATTCAGGAACTTACCAGCATCGTCACGGCTAAATCCGAATGTCATCTGTGTCAAATCGTTGGTACCGAAGCAGAAGAATTCAGCTTCCTTTGCGATATCGTCAGCAGTAAGCGCTGCTCTCGGAATCTCGATCATTGTACCTACTTCATACTTGAGATCAGCTCCGGCAGCAGCGATCTCGGCATCAGCGGTAGCAACGACTACGTTCTTAACGAACTTCAATTCCTTGACATCGCCAATCAACGGAATCATAATTTCCGGCACGATTGTCCAATCAGGATGTGCTTTGGAAACATTGATTGCAGCACGAATTACAGCGGTAGTCTGCATTTTTGCAATTTCAGGATAGGTAACAGTGAGACGGCATCCGCGATGTCCCATCATGGGGTTGAACTCATGCAGGGATGCGATCAGCGCTTTAATATCCTCAACAGTCTTGCCCTGTGCTTTTGCCAGCGCTTCAATATCAGCTTCCTCAGTAGGAACAAATTCATGAAGCGGGGGATCCAGGAAACGAATCGTTACAGGGTTGCCTTCCAGCGCCTCGTACAGTGCTTCAAAGTCTCCCTGCTGATAGGGCAGAATTTTGTCCAGAGCGGCTTCTCTCTTTTCAACTGTATCGGCACAGATCATTTCACGGAATGCGGCAATTCTGTCTGCCTCAAAGAACATATGCTCTGTACGGCACAAGCCGATTCCTTCTGCACCAAGTTCACGAGCTTTTTTCGCGTCTGCAGGAGTGTCAGCGTTTGTACGCACCTTCAGCTTTCTATATTTGTCGGCCAGTTCCATGATACGACCAAATTCACCAGCGATTTCAGCATCAACAGTGGGGATAATTCCGTCGTAGATGTTACCGGTAGAACCATCGATGGAAATGAAGTCGCCTTCATGATAGGTTTTTCCAGCAAGCTCAAACTGCTTATTTTCTTCATCCATTTTAATATCGCCGCATCCGGAAACACAGCAGGTTCCCATTCCACGAGCGACAACGGCAGCGTGAGAAGTCATACCACCGCGGACAGTAAGAATACCCTGAGAGGCCTTCATGCCGGTGATATCCTCAGGAGAAGTTTCCAGACGAACGAGAACGACTTTCTCGCCTTTTTCGTTCCATGCCACTGCATCGTCAGCAGTAAATACTACCTTACCGCAGGCAGCTCCGGGAGATGCGCCAAGTCCCTTGCCTGCAGGATTTGCAGCCTTGAGCGCTTTGGCGTCAAACTGAGGATGGAGCAGAGTGTCCAGGTTTCTGGGATCAATCATTGCAACAGCCTGCTTCTCGGAGATCATACCCTCGTCTACCAGGTCACATGCGATTTTGAGGGCAGCCTTTGCGGTTCTCTTACCATTTCTTGTCTGCAGCATGTAAAGCTTTTTATCTTCAATGGTAAACTCCATATCCTGCATATCACGGTAATGGTCTTCCAGGGTTGCGCAGATTCCGATAAACTGCTCATATACTTCAGGCATTACTTCTGCAAGTTTGGCGATGGGGGAAGGTGTACGCACGCCAGCAACAACGTCTTCTCCCTGTGCATTCATAAGAAATTCGCCCATAAGCTTCTTTTCGCCGGTAGCAGGATCTCTGGTAAAAGCAACGCCAGTACCGGAAGTATCGCCCATGTTACCAAACGCCATCATCTGCACATTAACGGCAGTACCCCAAGAATAAGGAATGTCATTGTCACGGCGATATACGTTGGCGCGGGGGTTATCCCATGAGCGGAATACAGCTTCAACAGCGCCCATAAGCTGTTCTTTAGGATCGGAGGGGAAATCAGCACCGATCTTTTCTTTATATTCGGCTTTGAACTGGGAAGCCAGTACAGCCAAATCGTCAGCGGTGAGGTCTACGTCTTGTGTGACGCCCTTCTCCGCTTTCATTTTGTCAATGAGCTCTTCGAAGTATTTTTTGCCGACTTCCATAACTACATCAGAATACATTTGGATAAATCTTCTGTAGCAGTCCCAAGCCCAACGGGGGTTGCCGCTTTTATCAGCGATAACCTTTACAACGTCCTCGTTCAGACCCAGGTTCAGGATGGTATCCATCATACCGGGCATGGACGCACGCGCGCCGGAGCGAACGGAAACGAGAAGCGGGTTTTCATGATCACCGAACTTTTTGCCGGTAATCTGCTCCATCTTTTCAATATACTCCATAATTTGCGCTTGAATCTCGCTGTTGATTTTACGGTCGTCCTCATAGTACTGGGTGCACGCCTCTGTAGAGATTGTGAAACCCTGGGGAACAGGAAGACCGATATTGGTCATCTCAGCCAGGTTTGCTCCCTTACCGCCGAGAAGCTCCCGCATGCTGGCGTTTCCCTCGGAAAAGAGATAAACATACTTCTTGCCCATTAAAACATCCTCCAAAATATTGATTTCATATGTTGACAAAATTGAAATAGACGGCTGTCCCGGTGGGGGACGGTGCCATACACATTATTATATCATGTATTTTTACCAATTTCCATACTTTTATGAAATTTATGGAGAATAACCAAAAAATATTTCTATTAAGGAAATAAAGTGCGTTTTCTGACGAAGGGGATCTGATACAAAGTTTTTATTTGGTATTGAAAAAAGCGAAAATTTCCTCTATAATACAGATATAGGACGTTTTTTAAATCCCAAATTCCCGAAAGGGGAGGCCATGCTTTTTATCTGTCATGGGGCAACCGACCCCTACTTTAATCTTGCGGCAGAAGAATATGTTTTGGAAAAAGGAGAAGGGGCAGCCTTTTTGCTTTGGAGAAACGGACCTTCCGTCATTATCGGGAAAAATCAAAATGCGTTTGCGCAGCTGCGCCTGCCTTTTGTGCAGGCCAATCATATTCAGGTCGCCAGACGCCTTACCGGCGGCGGAGCGGTGTTTCATGACCTAGGCAATATAAATTTTACTTTTATTACAGATGCGTCGGAGCATGATCAAATCGATTTTGCGCGGTTTACCGCGCCGATTATTGCTAATTTAAAGCAGTTTGGAGTTGCGGCAACTTTAAATGGAAGAAATGATCTACTGGCAGTGGGGCGCAAAATATCTGGGAATGCTCAATGTGTCTACCATACCGACGATGGCAGACGACGGCTGCTTCATCATGGAACCCTTTTGTTTTCAGCGGATCTCTCCCGCCTATCCGGGGCGCTTCAGGTGAATCGGGAAAAGATGGAGAGTAAGGGCATCGAAAGTGTGGTCAGCCGGGTGGCGAATATTCGGGAGCTTCCCGGATACAGCGGCCCGGATACGGTGGAGGCTTTTCTGCAAAATTTGGTGGACAGCGCTGCCGCCGACTATGGCGCCGCGCGGGAATATACATTAGAGGAGTCTGCTGCGATTCGTCGGCTGGCAGAAAAGAAATACAGTACCTGGGATTGGATTTTTGGCCAGTCCGGAGAATATCGTGTGCGCAGAGAAAAGCGGTTTGACTTTGGGAGTGTTTCGGTATCACTGGATGCATACAAAGGTGTGATCCGACGTATCGCCTTTTTTGGCGATTATTTTGGCGCGGAAGATACGGCGCATCTGGAGGAGCACCTTGTGGGTGTCCAACTGGAGCCGAAAGCGCTTATGGACGCGTTGGCAGACTGCGAAAGGTACATATATAAAAGCACAAGCAAACAATTGACTGACCTAATATTGGGATAATGAATGACACAGGAAGGTTGAAAAAATGGCAAAAAAAGAAATGGACTCCAAAATGCAGTATTTATTTGAAGGGATTCTCTCCCTTAAAACGATAGAAGACTGCAACCGTTTTTTTGAAGATATTTGTACAGTGGTGGAAGTGATTGAAATGTCCAACCGCCTTGCCGCCGCAAAGATGCTTGCAGACAACAATACATATACGGATATTATAGAAAAAACCGGGCTTTCCACTGCTACCATCAGCCGCGTAAACCGCTGTCTCAAATATGGCAGTGATGGGTATGCTGCGGTGCTGGACCGTTTGGATGCCGCGGGTGCACATCCTTTTACGAAGGAAAATGAGGAATGAACGATCCTTTGTATGCGGCGCTATGGGCCAGCTATGATAAACTGAATGCGGAAACAGATTATGCTATGTGGGCGGATTTTCTATGCGCTCTTTTTGAACGGCATTCCGAAATTCCCGTGACCAGCGTGCTGGATCTTGCCTGCGGTACAGGGAGCATGACTTTTGCGATGCACAAGCGGGGATACGATATGACTGCGTTGGATCTGAGCCCGGAAATGCTTTCCTGCGCCAGGGAAAAGGCTGAAGAACAGGGAATAGAAGATATTTTGTGGCTGTGCCAGGATATGCGTTCTTTTGAACTGTACGGCACTGTCAGTGCGGCGGTATGTTGCCTGGATGGAATCAATCATTTGACGGGTGTACAGGACTTGGAGCGGTGCCTTTCGCTGGTCCACAATTATCTGGAGCCTGGAGGGTTGTTCGTGTTTGATGTGAACACACCGAAGAAATTTCGTGAATTTTATGCTGACCACGATTATATATTAGAGGATGAGGGAATTGTTTGCTGTTGGCAAAACCAGTACGATGCCCGGCGGCAAATTTGTACGTTTTTGTTGTCTGTATTTGAAGAAAGCAAAGATGGAATGTGGCGCCGTACGGATACATTGCAGCGGGAGCGGTGCTACAGTCGGCAAAAACTTACCCGGGCTTTAGAAACTGCCGGCTTTTCTGTGGAGGGGATCTATACAGGATTTAAGATGGAAACGGATTTAGAGGGCGCACACCGATGGTATATTGCGGCACGGCGAAATTGAGTATGTATTTTAAATGTGCAAAGCAAAATGATGGACGACACAACTGTTTGGTTGGAAAAGGTATTGGGAAAAGCCTGTATGAAAGGGACTTACACGGGCTTTTTTAATGAAAAAAATATTTTTTAAAAAAATGAAAAAAGGTATTGACATTAGGTGATGCCTTTGCTATAATATAAAAGCCGCGTGGGAAGCGCGGCAAATGGGAGCATAGCTCAGCTGGGAGAGCATCTGCCTTACAAGCAGAGGGTCATAGGTTCGAGCCCTATTGTTCCCACCATACGGCCCGGTAGCTCAGTTGGTTAGAGCGCTAGCCTGTCACGCTAGAGGTCAGGGGTTCGAGCCCCCTTCGGGTCGCCATTTTTGTAAATTGCAAAAGAATTTTCGCAGCCATGCGCCTCTGTAGCTCAGTTGGTAGAGCAGGAGACTGAAAATCTCCGTGTCGTTGGTTCGATTCCGACCGGAGGCACCATATGCGGATTTAGCTCATTTGGTAGAGCGCAACCTTGCCAAGGTTGAGGTGGCGGGTTCGAGCCCCGTAATCCGCTCCAACGGTTTAGACCGTTCATGATAATGAGGAATTAAAAAAGTTCCTGTCTTTTGAAGGAAATCCCTTCTAAAGAGTAATCAAGCCGCATAGAATAATGCGGCTTCCTTTATCTCCACGATCCCGGCGTCATAGCCAAGTGGTAAGGCAGAGGTCTGCAAAACCTTTATTCCCCGGTTCAAATCCGGGTGACGCCTCCAGAAAAAAGCACTTGCTTTCGCGAGTGCTTTTTTTCATGAAAAGCATTTTGCTGCGGTCTGTGGGAAAGGTATTTTTGCACATATCAAAAACTTTACGGACCAGATAGTGAAATATATTGATTTTTCTACTATATATGGTTATAATAGACACATATATCATTGTTGCGCAGTGATTTAGCGGTGTTGTTGCGCTGTGCTTCGCGCAGTTGTGTCTATTGACGGCTTCTTTGCAAAAATGCTCTTGCAAGCAAGCATTTTTGCTTTACAATATAATGAAAGAAAGGTATTCTTTGGGAGGACAATAATGCACGAACTTTTAAAATATCCCTTTGATTCGCAAATGCTCCTGAAAAAAAGGCGTAAGATAAAAAAAGAATTGCAGGAATCGGGCGCTGCCTTCATTCATAAAAAAATTGCAATTTTGGGTGGCTCCACCACCCACGATATCAAAGAAATTTTAGAACTGTTTCTCCTGGATGCCGGTATTGCGGGAGAGTTTTATGAGTCGGAGTTTGGCCAATATTGGCAGGATGCTATGTTTGGTTCTCCGGAGCTGGACGAATTTGCACCAGACATTGTTTTTATTCATACAAGTATTCGTAATATAACGGCGTTTCCACCGGTGCAGTCTACCCAAGAAGAATCGGATGCCCTGTTGGACGCTGAATACAATAGATTTCAAGTTATGTGGGACAAGCTGAAAGAACGCTGGGACCCTATTATCATTCAAAATAATTTTGAAATGCCTTATTATCGTATTCTAGGCAATCGAGATGCTTATGACCATCGGGGCAAAACCAACTTTGTCACCAGACTCAATCAGAAGTTTTACGAATACGCAGCCGTCAACACAACATTTTATATAAATGATATCCAGTATTTCTCCGCGGATTATGGCCTTTCCAAATATGCGGATCCTCTATACTGGCATATGTACAAATATAGTATGTGTTTGGATGCTATTCCGGAATTTGCATTTAATTTAGCCGCAATCATCAAATCAATTTACGGAAAAAATAAAAAAGCGCTTGCGTTGGATTTGGACAACACCCTTTGGGGCGGTGTTGTAGGCGATGACGGAGTGGAAGGGATTGAGATTGGTCACGAAACCTCCATGGGACAGGTTTACAGCGAATTTCAAAACTATGTAAAAGAATTATCCCAGATCGGTATAACGCTGAATGTCAACTCCAAGAACGAGATGGAAAATGCCCTTGCCGGATTAAATCATCCGGAGGGAACCCTGCGCTCGGATGACTTTATTGTAATCAAAGCCAACTGGAATACCAAGGACAGAAATTTGTCTGAAATTGCATCGGAGCTGAATATTGCTGCAGACAGTATCGTATTTGTGGACGATAACCCAGCCGAACGGGAGATCGTAAGACAAAGCTTCCCTGACGTTTCTGTCCCGCAGATGTGCGCTCCGGAAAGCTATATCCGCACAATAGATCGTTCTCGCTTTTTTGAGGTCACCCAATTGTCTGCAGACGATATCAAGCGAAACGAGATGTATCGTGCCAATGTTTTGCGCGCCTCGGAAATGCAGTCATACGCCGATTATGACCAATATCTCCATTCCCTGGAAATGCATGCGCTGATCCGGGATTTTGAACCGGTATATATTTCACGAATTGCGCAGCTGACTAACAAATCCAATCAGTTTAATCTTACCACGTGGCGGATATCCAATGCGGAGATGGAGGAGATTGCAAAAGCAGACAAGTATATTCGTCTCTTTGGAAAATTGTCGGATAAATATGGAGATAACGGTGTTGTCACCGTGATAATTGGAGAAAAGGATGGAGATACGCTGCATATACGGCTTTGGCTGATGAGCTGCCGTGTGCTCAAGCGGAATATGGAGCATGCTATGCTGGACGCTTTAGTGGCCCAGGCGCAGTCCGAAGGGATCACCCAAATTATAGGATATTATTATAAAACTGCAAAAAACAATATGGTACGGGATTTTTATGGCGCTATGGGCTTTGATAAGGTTTTGGAAGACGGGGACGACAGCGTATGGAGTCTGCAAATTGCAAACTATGAAAATCAAAATACAGTAATTGAGGTAGAGGACTAATGGATACAAATGAAATTTTTGAAAGACTGAACGAAGTATTTAGAGATGTTTTTGACGACGACACCATTACCGTTACGGAGGATACAACCGCAGCGGACGTGGACGATTGGGATTCTCTCATGCACATCACACTGATTTCTGCAGTGGAAGATGAATTTGATATCAAATTCAATATGAAAGATGTAGTTAGCATGAAGCGGGTGGGCGATATGGTTGATATCATCCAGCAGGAAGCTTAACGGCGCCTTGAAATTATGATATTTACGTCGTTTAAGTTTCTTTTATTTATCAGCGCTACGCTGCTGGGATACTTTATATTTCCGAAAAAATACCGTTGGCTGTGGCTCCTCGGCGCAAGCTATTATTTTTACTTATCGGCAAGTGTAAAATATTCTGTCTTTTTGATTTTTTCCACAGTCATTACATATTTTGCAGCATTGGCGATAGAGCGGATGGGCGCGGTATCCATCCTTCCCGAATGGACCAAGGAAGAAAAAAAACAGGCAAAGAAAAAAGCTGCTGGCAGGCAAAAACTGATCCTGGCAGTGGTACTGTTTGTGAATTTCGGCGTTTTATTTTCGCTGAAATATTATAATTTTGCCGCTTCCAGTTTTGCGAGTCTTGCGGGCATATTTGGATTGGAGGTATCCCCGTCGGTTTTAAAGATTGCCATTCCCGTGGGCATATCTTTTTATACCTTCCAAGTAATAGGATATCTGATTGATGTGTACCGTACTACATGCAGCGCCCAGAAGAATTTTCTGAAATATGCATTGTTTGTATCCTTTTTCCCCCAGATTATGCAGGGGCCTATTGGAAGATACAACGAGCTGGCTCCCGGTTTGTATGAAGGACACAAATTTGATTACAACCGGGCGGCGTTTGGTCTGCAAAGAATGATGTTCGGTTTTTTTGAAAAGCTGGTGATTGCGGACCGTCTTGCTATACTGGTGGATACCGTTTGGGCAAACTACGCTGCGTTTGGGCGGTTGCAGCTGATTTTGGCATGCTTTTTTTATGCGGTTCAAATCTATGCAGATTTTGCAGGGTATATGGATATTGCCCTAGGGTGTGCGCAGATTATGGGTATCCCTATGGCAGAAAACTTTGATGCGCCGTATTTCTCTAGGTCTGTGCCTGAATTTTGGAGAAGATGGCATATGACGCTGGGATCGTGGTTCAAGGACTATCTGTTTTATCCGGTGCTGCGCAGCGGATGGTGTACGAGGCTTGCAAAGAGTCTGAAAAAGAAATTCGGCAAAACGGTATCTGGAAATGCAACAACTGCCATTGCTTTATTTTTTGTATGGATGTTTACCGGGCTCTGGCACGGCGCTAGCTGGCACTATGTGGCATGGGGCGTTTACTACGGTGTTTTGATCATACTGTCAATGCTTCTAGCTCCTTTATTTGACTGGCTGGTTGCAAAGCTGCACCTGGATCGTTCCCGTCCCAGCTATATGTTGGTGCAGGGACTGAAAACCTTTGTTATTGTATGCATAGGATATATTTTGTTCCGGTCAGATTCCATGTCGGCTGCCGCCGGTATGATCGGCGCTATTTTCCGTATCGGTACGCCGGTGACCACGCCGCTGTCCATGGGACTGGATGAAAAAGATATGCTTGTGGCCACAGTGGGCATCGTGATTTTGTTTATCGTAGATATATTCCGGTATCGAAAGTTCGATGTACGCCAGTGGATTGGGGAGCAGGGGCTGTGGCTGCGTTGGATCATTTACTTAGCCGCGATTTTCGCAGTGCTGATCTTTGGTATTTACGGCCCTGCGTACAGCGCTTCGTCCTTCATATACTTCGATTTCTGAGGCAATACCAATGAAAATAAAACTATATAGGATTCTAAAAACAGTATCTTTTCTGGTGCTTTTCTGTATACTCTTTTCTGGTGTGACTTATGTGCTGCGGCATAAAGGAGAAGCAGAAATTCCACTTCCATTTTATGAGGAAGAAAAGAATTCTTTGGATGTTGTGTTTATCGGATCCAGTCACTCCATGTGCTCGCTGCTTCCTATGGAATTGTACAAAGATAAGGGGATTGCCTCTTACGTGTTTGCAAGCTCCGCACAAGTAACAGCCCAGTCTTTTTATCAGCTGCAGGCTGCGCTGAAACGGCAAATGCCGAAATTGATTGTGCTGGATGTATCCGGTGTGATTTACGATGCCAAAATCGGATCAGAAGAATTTACCCATGTGCAAATTGACAATATGGAATTTTCCCGAGTCAAGTATCAGGCTATTTTTGATTTGTTTGAACCTGCGGATCGATTGGAATATATATTTAATATAATTCGTTTCCACACCCGGTGGAAGGAGGTTGAGAAAGAAGACTTTCTTCCGATTACATCTTATACCAAAGGTGCATTTGTATCCACTGCAGTGAAGGAACAAGTTTGGGAAAAGCCGGTTCCTGCAGAGGAAAAAGAAGAATTGCCGAAGATTCCGGAAGAATATTTGCGCAAGTCTATAGAACTGTGTCAGGAACGGGGCATAGAGGTGCTTTTGTATAACGCGCCTGCTTGTGATTCTGTGGGATTTGCCAGACAATATAATAAGGTTGCTGATATAGCCGATGAATATGGTGTACAGTATATAAATTTTATGTATTTGACAGAGGAGATCGGCATAGATCCTACAACAGACTTCCGAGATGAGGCCCACTGCAATGTATACGGCGCCCAAAAAGTTACAAAATATTTAGGGGATTACCTAACAGAGCGTTATGATCTTCCGGACAGGAGAGAGGATCCGGCGTATGCGGGCTGGGATACCCAGTATGAAGCATATCGGAATGCATATACGTATTAATCGAATGGGGAAGGCAATGCTTTCCCTTTTCTTATTTAGGGATTGTCGAAATATTCTGTAAAAAGGAATTGCATAGAAAAACAGAGTATGTTAAAATAATTGCAATGCATTTTTACATAGTAAAATGGCGTGGAAGGTAGGGAAAAATTTAAATTTTGCTGTTTCGGCTTTGTGCCGCCCACTGGACGGCAGAACGGAGATTCAAATGAATACATACGAAAATGCCGGCGCGATTTCATTTCCTCTTGGAGGAATGGGTGCAGGCAGTGTAGGGCTTGCAGGGGATGGTAGACTGATCGATTTTGAATGGTTTCACCGCCCCAATCGCTGCTGTATCAATCCCTTTTCCCATTTCGCAATAAAAACGGAGGCGGAAGGTATACTGCGGGACTGCCGGATACTGCAGGGCGATATACAGTCCAGCTATATGGGAAATCCCGGTACCGGACGTGAGCTTTGGGTATATGGCAATGGCGCAGACAGAGGTACAATGGCTGGATTTGTCCATTTTGCAGATACGGTGTTTCAGGGGCCTTTTCCCATTGCCCAGATAGAATATAAGGATCCTGCTTTTCCGGGCAGCATTCGGCTGCGGGCGATGAATCCTTTTATACCCATGAACGATCGGGATTCCAGTTTGCCGGCGGCGCTTTTTCAATTTGAACTGGAAAACAACACGCAGGAGCATCTGGAGTATACGCTGGCCTTTTCTTGTAACAACCTGTTTGCATCCGGTACACAGAATACATATTATACGGAAGACGGTATCAGAGGGATATGCATGACCGGCGGACGTGATCCATCGGATGTTTTGTTTGGTAATGCTGTCGTTGCCGCGTTAGATGGAGCAGTAGAGTACCAGGAGCATTGGTACAGGGGCGGCTGGTTTGATGAGGTTACCTCTTTTTGGCGGGATTTTTGCACGGTCAAGCCGTTGCAGAACCGAACCTATAGCCAGCCCGGAGAGGGGGCAACGGACGTTTGTACGCTGGCGTCTCGCGTGCGTCTTGCACCTGGAGAAAAAACACAGCTTCGGTTTTTACTTACCTGGTATGTCCCATGGGCGGAAAAATATTGGGACAAGGAACGCCCACGCTGGAAAACGTATTATGCCACTTTATTTGCGGATGCCCGGCAGGTAGCTGCGTATTGCGCCAGAGAGTGGGGCCGGCTTTGGAAGGAGACCGAACTCTTTGCAAGTGCTCTATTTGCATCATCCCTTCCGGAACCAATGTTGGATGCGATACAGGGAACGCTTGCTGTTTTAAAAAGTACGACCTGCTTGCGTTTGGAAAATGGAGCGTTTTACGGCTGGGAGGGTGTAACCGAAAAAAGCGGAAGCTGTGAGGGAACCTGCAGTCATGTTTGGAATTACGCTTGGGCGCTTGCATATCTGTTTCCCTCGTTGGAGCGCTCTATACGGGAAACGGAGATGCGGTACAATCTGTACTCTGATGGGAAAATGGGAATGCGGACAACGCTTCCGCTGGGGGCGTCTCCATGGGGATTTCGTGCCTGCTTGGACGGACAGATGGGGACGGTGCTCAAAATGTACCGGGAATGGAAGCTATCCGGGGAGGATGCCTTCCTTCGCAGACATTGGGGAGAGGTCAAGCGGATAATCCAGTATGCTTGGAGCGATGAGAATCCGGATCGATGGGATCCGGAGCGTTCAGGCGTACTTACCGGGAGACAGCATCATACACTGGATATGGAACTGTTTGGCCCTTCTTCTTGGTTGGAAGGCTTATATTTAGCCGCTTTACGCGCAGGCTCAGAGATGGCGCGTGCAATGGACGATATACCTGCTTCCAAAGAATTTGATATTATTTTTGGCAAGGGTAAAAAATGGATAGAGGATAATCTTTGGAACGGAGCGTATTATATACAAAAAATTGATTTGCAGGACAAAAGCATTTTAGATGCGTATGAAATGGGAGAGCTGATCAATGCTGACGGTTATTGGAACGAAGAAGCAGGAGAGATCAAATACCAAATCGGCGATGGATGTGCAATTGATCAGGTCGTAGCAGCGTGGTATGGAGATTTGCTGCGGCTTGGAGAAATATTTGATCCTGCTCGCAGAAAGGCGGCGCTGCAAAGTATTTATCACAATAACTTCAAATCCATGCGCAGCTTCAATAATCCATGCCGGGTGTTTTGCCTGAACGATGAATGTGGTGTGATCATGTGTTCATGGGATGCGGCAGAAAAAAAGCCTGCGCTTCCTCTCACCTATGCGCAGGAGGTTATGACCGGATTTGAATATGCGTTGGCTTGCAATATGCTTCAATGCGGCATGGAAAAAGAAGCGGAGGACGTTGTTGGGGCAGTGCGGCATCGTTATGACGGATATAAACGAAATCCTTGGGCGGAACTGGAATGCGGCGCCAGCTATGCACGCAGTATGGCTAGTTATTCGCTGCTGCTGGCTTATAGTGGGTTTTGGTGTGATATGACAAAAGCGCATATTGCTTTTCGACCGCTACATAAGGGCAGATATTTTTGGTCGGCAGAAGGTGCATGGGGCACGGCCGTCTGGGAAGACGACCGCTTTATATTGAACGTACTATGGGGTGAGCTACACTTGTCTTCTATAGAGGTGCCATTGGATACAGTGACGCGATTGGAGACAGGCGGGAAGATGTGTTCGTTTACATGGGAAGAGCAAACGGTTTTTGCCGATATTTTTTTAAAGGAAAATGAAGATTTACAAATCGTAAAATGATCAAGAGGAGAAAATTATGTGGATTCCAAGACCGGAATACCCGCGTCCGTCGCTCATGCGGGGAGAAGAAACATGGATAAATTTAAATGGAACATGGTCCTTTGAAATAGACAGGGCCAACAGTGGCAAACAGCGTGGACTGCAGAATCAAGCGCAGTATGCCGGAGAGATTGTAGTGCCCTTTGTGCCGGAATCTGCAGCGTCCGGAGTAGAGGACACAGACTTTATGCAGCGGGTGTGGTACTGCCGGACTTTTAAACTGCCGGAGCGCTTTGATATTGCAAAAGGTCGGGTCTTACTGCATATAGGCGCAATGGATTATGAAGGCGAAGTGTGGATCAACGGCAACACTGCGGGTAGTCACAAGGGCGGATATGCACCTGCCTCTTTTGATATCACCAAACTGCTGCAAAGCGGAGAAAACCGGATTAACATTACAGTGGAAGATTCTTTGCGTACGCCGCTGCAGCCCTCTGGAAAGCAGTGTGAACAGTATCATCCATACGCGTGCTTTTATACCCGCTGCACGGGGATTTGGCAGACCGTGTGGTTAGAGTATGTTCCCGCCATTTACATCCAGAAGGTGAAGATGCTGCCGGATGTGAAAGGAGAAAAGTTAGATGTGCAGGTTACGGTATCCGGGGCAGCGCAGGTGCAGGCTGTTGTAACCTATCAGGGAGAGCTTGTCGCTGCAGGAGGCGTTACTGCCACAGGCGGTACGGCAGTATTTTCTTTGGCGATTGCCGATCCTGTTCTTTGGGGGCCGGGAGAGCCGAATCTGTATGATATTGTACTGACTGCCGGAGAGGATCGAGTGGTATCGTACTTTGGAATGCGTAGTGTGGAAGTAGATGGAAACCGGGTGTTGATCAACGGAAAGCCTCTATTTCAACGTCTGGTCTTGGATCAAGGGTATTATCCCGACGGGATTTATACCGCATTGGATTATGCGGCATTCTCAAAAGACATCCACCTGTGTATGGATTCCGGCTTTAACGGTGCCAGAATGCACATGAAGGTATTTGAACCAGGCTTTATTTGGGAGGCAGATCACGCAGGGTATCTGCTTTGGGGAGAGTACCCCAACTGGGGATTGGATATTACCAGACATGAGGCCATGGGAATTATGCTGCCGGAATGGCTGGAGATTATCGAGAGAGACTGCAATAGTCCTTCTATTATAGGCTGGTGTCCCTTTAACGAATCCTTCCCGGGGACCAATACAGTAATTTATGATATGATATATAAAATTACCAAGTTGTTTGATCCTACTCGCCTGGTGCTGGATACTTCCGGCTATGTCCATGCGGGCCAGACCGATATGTATGATGTACATGATTACGAACAAAACCCACAGACTTTTGCAGAGCACTATGCGCCGTTGCTGAAAGGAGAAGCTCCTTATTTTAACGATTTAGGAGGCAATGTAGGATACGACGGAAAGCTGCCTTTCTTTGTATCGGAGTTTGGCGGAGCATTCTTTGACATTGACGCTGTTGCTGAAAACGACGGGCAAAACTCGGGTAATCCATGGGGATATGGCGACGCTCCTCAAACCTCGGAGGATTTATATCAGAGATTTGCTGCTCTTTGCACGACTCTTTTGGAAAATCCGCATATCTGTGGCCTGTGCTACACACAGTTCACTGATGTAGAGCAGGAGATGAATGGTCTTTTTGCTTTTGACCGCCGCCCCAAAATTGAGGTTGAAAGATTGCGTGCTGTTTTGGACCGCAAGGCTGCAATTGAAAAGGAATTTTAGAAAAGCCGTTGACAAAGACGGTCGATTATTGTATACTATATAAGTAAACTGCCGATGCAGATTAGACACGGGCAGATGCAAAATACATGAGTTATACCAGCTTGCGTTCCAGTATCGGCTATACGCGGATAAAAGGATTGGTGTCATTATGAAGAGAATTTTTTGCTTTGTTTTTGCTGTTTTGCTTAGTGCCTTGACGTTTACCTCCTGTCTGGTGGAAGACGCATACGGACTGTATACTACTGTAATGGATTCAACAAGAGATACCAGCGCTGCTGAGGGATCTTTTGAAGTAAAAGCAAATGTTACGGTCGGTGGTATGAGTGTGGGCATGACATTTGATGGCAATGTACAGTACATAGTGCATTCTGAAACAGACCTGGATATGGCTCTGAATCTTCATATGAATTTGGGGTCGCTGTTTGCAGGCGGCGATCAGGAAATGTCTATGTATTATGTAGACGGTTGGCAGTATACAAGTTCTGCTGATCAAAAAGTAAAGACGGAAATGCCGTTGGATGAATTGCTCAAAGAGCAGGATTTATCTAAAAATAGTGCGTTCGAGATGTTTAAATTTGATCCCAGTATCATCGTAGATTCCGGAACTTCCAAAATAGATGGCGGTAAAAAGATTTTCTTTGAATTGGATGGAGAAAAAGCTTTTGCGTCTCTCAAGGAACAGTACGAAGAAGCACTGGATACTGAACTGGACATGGATGATCTTGGAAGTCTGTTTAGTGGAGCAGCAGGGGACTTTAATTTAGGGAATATTCAGTATACGCTGTTCATAGATAAAGACAATATTCTTTGTGGAGCTTCTGTATTATGTTCTGTAGAATTTGGTGAAGACTATGCCGTAGAGGTAGAGTTCAATTTAAAGGATCTTTCTTTTGATTCATTTACGGAAATTGATTTGCCAGATGATTTGGATGAATACAGTGAACCTGGTAGTTGGATTGTTGATCCGGATGATTATAGTGGTTTAGGGGAAAACTATTTTGACGATGATTATAACGACTATGATTATTGGGACAATGATCTTTTCGGCAACATGAATTTTTAAAAACAACCGGGATGGGATTTGTCTCATCCCGGAGTATAAATGCTACTGTGGCTCAGGGGTAGAGCAGCTCACTCGTAATGAGCAGGTCGTCGGTTCAAATCCGACCAGTAGCTCCAGCGGATACTTTGCCGCAAAAAAACGTACCTCATAAGAGGTACGTTTTTTCTTTTGGCGGATATATATAATAAAACTGCAAAGACCAAAAGGGACAATGCGTCCCTTTTGGTCTTTCTATGTTATCTTACCTGCGGTGCAGGCCAAAAAGCCGCCGCAAAATCGGCACAAGAAAACGCGGCGAACGTATTACAGTGATTCTCATCCTCTTCCATGCCTTTCTCCGAAGATGTGAAGCTTCGGCAAATACCTTTATTCAAAGTATATGCGGCAAAATCATTTGCGTTCGCTTTGTTCCCGTTTCCACGGGGGATTTTTTCGGATCTCTTCTAAAATAGAGCAGTAGTGTGCGTGCCGCAGAGGAGAGAGCCCCCCAGCTGCTATTTTTTTTAGTACGGCACAGCCTTCTTCCCTGGTGTGCATACATTTGGTATAGCGACAAGTTCCAATGCACGGTATAAACTCGCGAAAAGTATATGGCAAGTCTTCCGGCGTAATAGAATGATACCGAGCAAAATCCAGCATAGAGAAGCCGGGCGTATCCGCAATATAGCAACAGGTTCCTTCCCACTCTACCGGATATAGCTCCGCGTGGCGGGTCGTATGTCTGCCACGCTTGATTTTTCGACTGATCTCTCCTGTTTTCAATTGCAGATTGGGAAATAAAACGCCCATAAGAGTCGATTTGCCGGCTCCAGATACGCCGGCAAAAGCGGCTGTCAATCTCCTTTTAGAGGATTCGTCTGCGATGTATTGATGTAGGGAATCTACACCCTCTCCTGTTGTGCAGCTTAGAGGAAATACAGTAAATCCACCGATTTTGTATGTTGCAGTGATTTCCGCTGCACTTTCACTATCCGTATCTATTTTATTAATGATAATTACCGGATTAATTTCCTTATCTTCCGCCGCGCTGATCAGCTTATCTGCCATCAGCAAATCTGGTTTTGGATTAGCTGCAGGGATCACTACAAACAGGTGTGATAAGTTTGCAATAGCGGGGCGAATCAAGCTGTTTCGACGAGGAAGGATGTGCTGTATTACATATGAGCCTTCTGTCTGCTGCAGCAAAACCTCATCCCCGGGCAAGGGAGTGATGCTCTCGTGACGAAATGATCCTCTGGCACTGCATAAAATTAAATCCTGGCCACTCGTATTCTGTATACGATCAGGGCGGACTCCGTAGAGCCCGCCCACGCCTTTTAGAATAATGCCTCGTATCTCTTCTGTCATCCGTTAAATCCTTAGTTCCTTCCTGCAGGCATAAAATCATTCCAATCCCACTTTTGTGAGTCCGAAGTATCGGACCCACTGGTGGAATCATCTGTATCTGTAGTATCTTCATCGTCCGGCGCGGTTGTATCATCTGTAGTATCCTGCTTAGTATCTGACGTTTCCGGTACTGTAGTCTCTGCCGTTGTTACCGATGGTTTGGTATCTTCTGGTTTTGTAGTCTCTGCTGGATCTTTATCTGGGTTGTTTGGGTCATAGTCTGGTCCTCCACTTACCGTTAAATTGATTTTTGTGGAGAGCGATACCATACTGTCTTTAGCGTCAGACTGGGCGATAATTGTGCCTCGCTGCGCTTTATCTGCCACATAGGTGATTTTACCTGGGCGGAGAGATAGGGAAACCAATTCGGATAGCGCCTCTTTTTCCGACATTCCGATAAAATTAGGCACTGCAATTTCTCCGTCTTTAGGGCCAGCACATACATAAACGGTGACAATTTCTCCCGTGTTGATTTTCTCTCCATAAGCGGGGGAGGTTCGTACAACCTGTCCGGACATATATATATCGTCCTGAATATATTCAGTCTGATATAAAAGATCCGCCTGCTTTAGTTTTTGCTTTGCTTCCCGGTAATCCAGTCCTGCAAGGCTTGGAATATCAATTTCCCGCATCCCACGACACACTGTTAGGGTAATCTCACAATATTGTTCACCACGGACGACCTTTCGGGAAGAGTCCGCTTCCGGGTGCTGTTCAATGATCTGTCCTGGATCATATCCTTCTGTGTAAGCATATTCCACCGTCAGATCATAGACATCTGAACTGGCAAACCAGGCTTCCAACTGACTGGTATAATAAGATCCCACGAAATTATCTACAGTAATAGTGGTACCAGTGGATTTAGATGTGGCATCTACTACGCGATTTAGAATATACGCCGCACTGATTGTAAGCAAGATAAAAAAAGAAAGAGCGACAGCGGCAATGACAGGAAAAATTGGACTTCCACTGAACAGTAGGGCGAAGCCGCTTTTGCCTTCTTCTCCGTCTTCCTCATGCCGTTTGGGTATACGGAAGATTACATTTGGATTTTCCTTCAAACGACGAATTTGTCGGAGCATATCTTCCGCGTTTTGATATCGATATGCCGGATCCTTTTCCATAGCGATGCCAATAATCTGTTCCAGACCTTTCGGTATATTGGAATTAAGTTCTAGGAGCGGTTTTGCGATATCGTTTATCTGCATCATTGCCACAGATACGGGGCTATCTGCGGTAAAGGGAAGAACTCCTGTTGCCATTTCATACATCATTACCCCAAGGGAATAGAGGTCGCTGCGCTGGTCAATTTCTTGACCGCTGGCCTGTTCGGGACTGATATAGTATACAGTTCCAATTGCCTTGTCTGTAAGCGTAACCGTTTCTGCATTAGGAAGCTTGGCAATACCAAAATCCGTCACCTTTACGATGCCGTCTTTCAGCAGCATAATATTCTGCGGTTTGATATCTCGATGCACAATGCCTTTGCTGTGGGCATGGCGAAGTGCTGTAAGAATCTGCTCCGTATAGCTGATGATTTCCCGAAGAGTCAGTGCACCGCGTTTGGTCATATAGTTTTTGAGGGTAATCCCCTCCACATATTCCATAACGATATATTTTAAATCTTCTCGAACGCTTACATCATAAATGTTGACGATATTGGGGTGAGACATCATAGCAACAGCCTTAGACTCATTAATGAAACGTCGGACGGATTCTTCATCGTTTGCAATTTCATCTTTTAACATTTTCACTGCAACAGTCCGCTTCATCAATCCGTCATAGGCACGATACACTACAGCCATACCGCCTACGCCGATAATTTTATCTATTTTATAGCGACCATCGATAACGGCGCCTACTAACTTTTCATATGCTTCCATACCGGTCTCCATTTCTTGGTATCATATATGAGGAATTAGCTCGGGACACATATCATAAAGTCATAAGCACTGCTGTAATATTGTCTGCCCCGCCGGCGGCGTTTGCCATATCAATCAGTTTTTCTGCGACCTTTCCTAGAGCACGACTGGTCTCAATTGAGCCAATATCCTGAATAGCGTCAGCGATTTCTTCCGGTGTAACGTAATTGGTAAGCCCATCAGAACAGAGCAACACCACATATTGATCAGCTTCTTCATCGCCATTTTCAATTTTGTCTGTAATGTTTTTTGTTGGAAGTCGCGTTACATAGATATCTGCTTCCACCGCATCGTCTGTACCTACAGCTCGAGTAATGATATTTCTATTCACAGACTTTCTGGCTTCCTGCTCCGTCATTTTGCCCATGTCAACCAGATACTGTACATAAGAATGATCGTGGGTAATTTGCACAGGCGCTCCATTTGTGATCAGGTACATTCTGCTGTCACCTACATTGATTGTAAAAAGCACATTACAGTACACCAGTGTGGCCACTAAAGTCGTTCCCATACCGCGCAGATCATCCTCCGAACCAGAGCGTTCAAATACGGCTGCGTTTGCTGCGTTCATTGCTTCTGCCATGGCATTTTTGATAAGGCGCTCCTCCGCATGGGTCAAAGTCTCATGGGAGCTAAAGGATTGGACAAAGTCTCCAATAGACTCTAAGAAAACGCCGCATGCGATACTACTGGCGATACCGCCTCCGGCAGCGCCGCCCATTCCGTCGCATACAACAGCCAGCTGCATTCCGTTACTAAAGCTGTCACACATAAAACTGTCCTGATTGACAGTTCTTTTTTTTCCGATGTCTGTACGACCGCAGCAAAGCATATTATGCCCCCTTTCGGTACAATCTCTGCGCCTTTATAAATGTTTATATAAAACTATTATACATGAAACGGAAGTTCTTGTAAATGATTTTTGCCGGTTTTTTGTTACTTTTCGGTAAACATTTTTCCAAAAAATGCTACAAAAAAGGAAGCATTTAGCTTCCTTTTTTGAGGGATATTATTTGGTGGACTTATTTCTCTGGCTCGATCATGCCGTAATTGCCATCCTTGCGTTTGTATACCACACAGATCTCTCCAGTATCCATATTATTAAATACAAAGAAAGTGTGTGCCAACAGGTTCATCTGCAAAATAGCCTCTTCTGGGGTCATAGGTTTAAATACAAAGGACTTGCGCCGGATTTGGAAAGTTTCCTCTGCTTCGTCAAAAGTGATATCTTCTTCCGTATACTCTGGAATACGAATATTTTCCCGCATGCGTTTCGTAAGTCTAGTTTTATTTTTGCGAATCTGCCGTTCAATTGCATCCATGCAGCAGTCCAGTGCATTCATAAATGTATCGTTTTCATCCTCGCCTCGGAACAAAACGCTCCCTTGCTGGATCGTTACTTCTACACATTCGTTTTCGCGTATACGGGAGAGCTTCACTGTGGCAGACGCTTCTCCTGGGAAGTATTTGTCGAATTTTGAAAGCTTTTTTTCGATATGATCAATCAATACTTGGTCGACAGATACTTTTCTCGCGTTAATGGTGACTTTCATGGATATCCCACCTTTTTGTGAATTTGCAGCAGGCGGGCTGCTGGCGGGCATTCCGCCTACCTACATTTGTATTGTACCACAGTATAGTAAAAAAGTCTATAGAAATTGTGTAATTTAAATAAACAAAATTTAAATTAATTTCAAATTATAGATATTTCATACAAATTCATTAAAAATAAAAAAAGACTGACAATATTGTCAGTCTTTTTAATCCCCCAAATTAGCCAATTTTAGCGGCATTCACTTTAATGCCAGGACCCATTGTAGAAGCTACAACGCAGCTCTTGATATACTGGCCTTTTGCAGCGGCAGGTCTTGCTTTGATTACTGCACCCATTAGTGTTTCAAAGTTTTCCTGCAGTTTTTCGCTTCCAAAAGAAGCTTTGCCGATAGGACAGTGAATAATATTGGTTTTATCCAAACGGTACTCAATTTTACCAGCCTTTGCTTCTGTAACAGCTTTAGCTACGTCCATTGTAACAGTGCCTGCTTTGGGGTTCGGCATCAATCCCTTAGGGCCGAGCACCTTACCTAAACGACCGATGGTACCCATCATGTCGGGCGTTGCAATAACAACGTCAAATTCAAACCAGTTTTCTTTCTGAATCTTTTCAACTAAATCGGTATCTCCAACATAATCTGCACCAGCATCCTGAGCAGCCTTTACGTTGTCGCCTTTGGCAAATACCAGTGTGCGCACGGTTTTACCGGTTCCGTTAGGAAGTACGACAGCGCCTCTAACCTGCTGATCAGCGTGACGAGAGTCAACGCCCAGACGAATGTGCAGCTCAATGGTTTCATCAAACTTTGCTTTGGATGTTTCGCACACCAGTTTGATTGCCTCATCTGGATCATATGCTTTTGCGCGGTCAATCATCGCTGCGCTTGCTTTATATTTTTTACCCTTAAACATGTTCAGCTACCTCCCTTATTCCTCTACTGTAACGCCCATTGAGCGTGCGGTACCAGCAATCATGCGCATCGCTGCTTCGATAGAACCTGCATTCAGGTCGGGCATCTTGGTTTCAGCGATCTGCTTGATCTGGTCTTTGGTGATAGTTGCTACTTTGGTTTTGTTGGGAGTAGCAGAAGCGGTTTCAATTCCGCATGCCTTCTTGATCAGCACAGGTGCGGGCGGAGTTTTCGTGATGAAAGAGAAGGAACGGTCTGCATAAACAGTGATAACGACCGGAATGATCAGACCGATATCGTTTTTGGTTCTTTCGTTAAATTCTTTGGTAAAGTTGGCGATTGCCACGCCGTATGCACCCAGCGCAGGACCAACAGGGGGCTGCGGGGTTGCTTTTCCTGCAGGAAGCTGCAGTTTAATGTAGCCAATAATCTTTTTAGCCATAATTTATAAACCTCCATCTGTGGTTTAGACGGGAGACTGCAAAATTTTCTCCCTCCCACAATATGCGCCCGTAGGCGCTGTACAAAAGAGATAATCTCTTGCTATTGTACAAAAAATTCTCCAGGTCACTGTGCGCTGCGCCGGATTTCGTTTACAGATGCTTTAATAGGCATGTCCCGTCCCACAGTAGAAACAATCACAGTAACTTCGCTTCCATCAGCGGAAATTTCGGAAAGCTGCCCGCTGTAGCCGGTAAAGATACCGCCAATAATCTCAACCATATCACCTACTGTGAAGGCCGCCTTTGCGGTAACATGCATATCCTCGCCAAGCAAAGATTCCACTTCTTCATCAGTAAGAGGAACCGGCTTGGATCCAGG
Source organism: uncultured Clostridia bacterium (assembly GCA_948466345.1). Classification (GTDB taxonomy): domain Bacteria; phylum Bacillota; class Clostridia; order Oscillospirales; family CAG-272; genus Avispirillum. The sequence continues at coordinate 24,272 of CAOKAC010000004.1, forward strand.
TCCAACAAAACCTGTAACTCCGCGGATACCGCGCACGATATGCCAGCTTTCATCGCACATGATCATTCTGATCAGGACATAAGCCGGTAAAACTTTGGATTCGGATTGTACGGCATCATCGCCATCACCTTCACTGACGATTTCTACAGGGATGCGGACATCTGTAATCATATCCTGCATGCCTCTGTTTTCTACAATCTTTTCCAGATTTGCTTTCACCTTATTCTCGTATCCGGAATAGGTATGGGCTACATACCAGCGCATGCCGGCATTCATCTCGTTAATATCGCTCATTTCGCGCGCCCCGTCAGATCAATATACCCAGAATGTAGATGAACTTAGAGAAGATCAAGTCTACAATTCCGATAGCGGCAGCAAAAATAATCACGACAACTGCTACCATAAGGGTGTTGGAGCGCACAGCTTTGAAAGACGCCCACACGATTTTTTTCATTTCCGCTTTTACACTGCGAAACCATGCGGCAATACGGGAGTGGAGCGCGGGCTTTTTGCTTTTCGCTTTTTGGGACTTTGCGGATTTTTCAGGCTTTGCTCCCTCTAAGCCGGCATCTTTTTTTTCATTTTCAGCCATTGCTTTACTCCTTTATTTCGTTTCTTTATGCAGAGTGTGCTTGCGGCAGAAGCGGCAGTACTTATTCATTTCAAGTCTGTCCGGATCATTTTTTTTGTTTTTCTTTGTGTCATAATTCCGCTGTTTGCACTCGCTGCATGCGAGAGTGATTTTTACTCTCATTTTCGGCACCTCCCTGTGGATTCGGGCATATTACCCGTAAAATTTGGCTTTTAGCCAGTACCTCCCTCCTGGACTGCAATTTTTGCACAGAAAAACGTACAAAAAAAGAACCCTCAACCAGAGGTAAAAATATTATAGCACTTCTCCCTTTTTTTGTCAATAGATTTTTTGGTTTCCAATACTTTCTAAATCGATTTATTTGGGCAATTGTTGACAAATTTTTCTCCTCCTATTATAATAATGGTATGCATTTAAAATTGGGCGGTATCCGGGGGATACCTTTGTTGAAGGGAAAGGTGGAAAATGTCTCAGAAACTTAGAAAAACGATGAGTGGTGTTATGGCCCTTTTACTTTTGCTTATGGCGCTTCTGCCTTTGGGATTGCAGGCTGCCGCTGTGGGCTTTAATGATATTGTTTCTGCAGCTATGGATATTATCCAGCAAAACGAAGGGGCGTATGGATCTGTCACAAAGGATGACAATGGAGCGCTTAGTGTGGGATGGATCCAGTGGCACGGCAACCGTGCGTTAAGTTTGCTGCAGACTATTGTGGCGGCCAATACAACCCAGGCTAGAAATATTCTGGGCAATGCGCTGTATAATGAAATTACTACTACAAGCTCCTCAGGCTGGACGACACGAATTTTGAACAGTGACGAGGCCTCAAGAATTTCGACCCTGCTGCAGACTGCAGAGGGGAAAAAGGCGCAGGATGATTTGGCTTTTTCCGATATTTCTACATATATATCCCGCACCATGGGATACGGAGTTACAAGTCCCAGCGCTCTGGTATATTTTGCTGATTTGGAGAATCAGTGCGGCGCCGGCGGCGCACGCCGTGTGATCAATGCTGCTGCGGCTTTGGTCGGCGGGAACTACAGCGCTATCACCTTGGATGTAGCGCATCGGGCAGCTATGGCAGATTCTGTGGCCGGCAAGTATCAAGTTCGACGCAATAAGGTATATAATTATGCGCTTCTTCTGGGATGGGACACCTCTTCTATTACAGATGGATGTGAGATTTGGAAGGTAGAAGCAGGAACCACGCTGAATGTACGCAGCGGCCCCGGTACATCTTTTCCCACGCAGGGTTCGGTTTCAGGCGGTACTTCGTTGTTTATTACCCAAAAAGTTCGTGTAAACGGCTCTACCTGGGGAGAATGCAATTTAGGCTGGGTGCACTTGGGATATTGTAACTATGTAAGCGGCAGCGTTCCTGCGCGGGTGTATTTTGACGCTGACGGTGGCAGCTTTGGATCTGCGAATGCAAGTACAAGATTCACCCATTATAATGAAATTCGCCAGGCCCACGCGCTGGTGGTTTATACTCCTCTTTATGGATCCAGTACGGGAACGAACATCCACGGAACAGAAGCGGCTGTAGACGTAAACGGAAAGATAATCAGTGTAACAGGGTATGGGCATGGCAATATGTCTATTCCCAAGCATGGTTTTGTTGTGTCAGGAAACGGCAACATGTCTGACTGGCTTTATAACAATATTAGGGTGGGGGATTATATCTCCATGGATCCTGCAACAAAAACGATACGTATATATCGCTCCTATGAAGCGTATTTGCAGGATGGTAAGTCGGTGATGCCGGGAAATAATGTGGGCACGCTGCCAACCCCTGTAAAATCGGGTTATGTATTTGACGGTTGGTATACAGCGAAAACCGGCGGTACGCGGGTGAATGCCGACACAAAGTATACGGAAAGAGTTTGCACAACCTTGTATGCCCGGTGGAGAGAATATCAAAACTGCACGATAACTTATAATACAAATGGAGGCGCTTTAAACGGTGCGCAGCAGCAGAATATTAATGGCGTGGATATTGGACGAGGTGAGAATTATCTAGTAGTGTTTACTAAGGGAAACACTACGGGGACGAATGTCTACGGTTCGGAGGCCATTGTAGAAGCGGACGGACGCGTCAGCGCCGTTACTCCATATGGTGTTGGAAACAGTAAAATTCCTGCAGGCGGATTTGTTTTATCCGGACATAACAATATGTCCTTCTGGATGACCAATTCGATTCGAGTTGGAAACTATATTACCTATGATGCAAATAAAAAGACGGTAACAATATGTGATTCTGCTGAAACATATGCCATTTTTAAAAAGCAGATTCGAGAGGGAAGCGCCATTGGTGTGCTGCCATCAGCTTCTCGTGAACATTATACGTTTACGGGCTGGTATACGGCAGATGGCGCAAAGGCGACAGAGAATACCATAATGCCTGTGGGCGGACTGACGCTGACTGCTGCGTGGGAAAGAATACAGGCAACGCTTACTTTGGATCCGGGGGCCGGTTCCCTTGCTAAAATTCCAAAGGCGCAGAGAACGGCTACGTCTGTGAATACGGGGCGCCCGGAAAATGCAATGATTATCTACACACCAGCAAATGGTCAGTCTACGGGCACCAATATTCACGGAATTGAGTATGTAATAGACCAGTCCGGCAAGGTAATCCAGGCGCCTGGATATGGTGTGGGAAGTACGAGAATCCCCGCTGGATGTCAGGTTTTATCCGGACATGGAGACTCGGCCTGGTGGATGCAGGCAAATATTGCACTGGGGGACTATGTCATTATAGATATGCAGACGTTGTCCGTTACGGTGTATACGCCTACTGAATATCACAAGACGAATACCATACGGGTCAATCATGGGGAACGAATCGGAGCTTTACCGGTTCCAACGCTTACAGATATGGAGTTTGCAGGTTGGTATACGGCAGATGATGTTCTTATAACTTCTGAAACTATATCCAATTTTAGCGGGAAGGTAACTTTGTATGCGCGCTATAGTGATCCTTTTTATCATCTAAGCTTTGATGGAGGGTCTGGAACAGGCGCACCGGGGTCGATAAACTTTAGAAAAGGAGAGTCGGTGATAATCCCAAGTACGGTACCGAATGGCGGATGCTATGCATTTCTTGGCTGGGCAACGAAAGCAGGCGGAACGGTTGCTTATCGTCCGGGGGATACATACGCTGGAGGCAGTGCCGTGCTGTATGCCGTTTATGCCAAGGACCATGGATTTACCAAAACGTGCACCGCTGTATATACGGAGCTTGATAAAAACGGAGACTGCATATATACATATACTTGTGGTGTGTGTGGGTACGTGGGAACCTTTGTTCGGCCGGCGGGACAGGCCCTGACAGAGACTTCTATTTATGAAACCGTCAACGGAGATTATTTAACGGCGTATATCTCTTTTGGGAAGACGGTATCTCTATCGGGATTTGCTTATGTTTTGCAGTATGACCCCGGGCAGCTTTCTTTCTACAGCTATTCTTCCGATATTCCCGGTGTGCAGGTGGAACAATATGAGGCGGACGGCGTAGGATATATACGTCTGCAGTGTACCAGCTTGCCGGCGGAATCCTATATAAAGGTTTTCTTTACCGGCGCATCTGGAGGGGACCCAAATCACTATATGCGTGTGGCGCAGACGGAGGGAACAATGGCTGACGGGGTTCCGGGGGCTTTCCGACTTGCCGAGCATACGACAGTAATCGGTTCCTCTGTGCTAGGAGACGTGAACGGAGACGGTGAAACGACCATGACGGATTTCATACTTTTGTCACGCGCTGTCGCCGGTAATGCAGTTCCGAGGTATCCGGATATCAACGGGGACGGTATTTTGTCTTCAGCAGACTTAGTTGTCCTTAAATATATTTTGTCGGGGCAGATTACGGCCGTATATCAGATTGCCTGACAAGTTTACGGAGATAAGAAAACATGACGGACTATTCTATAACACTTCCTTCCTATACAGTGGGTGTGCAGGCGTATGAAGCAATTTCCGGCATATGCAGAAAATTAGGCCGGCAGGCGGTGATTATCGGCGGCCGGCGGGCCCTAGATGCAGCAGAAGCGAAGATTCGTGTGGGGATGGGGGCAGATATTTTTGCCCCTCCGGCATTACTGTATGGCGGAGAAGCTTCCGAAGAAAATATTACCGCTTTGGCGGCAGCAAAGGAAGTGCAGGCGGCGGATATGATTTTCGCTGTGGGCGGCGGAAAGGCGTTGGATACCTGCAAAGCGTTGGCGCAGCAGATGGATAAGCCGGTTTTTGCGTTTCCTACCATCGCTTCCACTTGCGCCGCTACTACAGCTGTATCTATTCTATATCATCCGGACGGATCCTTTTCATGTCCATGCTTTTTGAAGCAGCCTCCAATGCATACTTTTATAGATACTTCCGTACTGACTGCCGCACCGGCGCGGTATATGTGGGCCGGCATGGGAGATACTTACGCCAAATATTACGAAAGCACTGTATCCGCCAGGGGAGAGATATTGTCTCATTATCATGCGCTGGGTATAGCGACTGCGCGGATGTGTGTAGATCCTATTTTGTGCTGGGGCGCGCAGGCTTTAGAGGATAACCGTGACGGACTGGCAACCGATCCGTTCGAGCAGGTGGCGCTGGCAATTATTGTGACCACGGGGATTGCATCGATTTTGCTTACGGCAGAGCATACGATAGATTATAATACCGGTCTTGCGCATGCCGTGTTTTATGCGCTTACCACGTACCCCCATATAGAAAAGAATCATCTCCATGGGGAAGTGGTCGGTTTTGGTGTTTTGCTTTTGCTTCTTGCGGACGGGCAGAAAGAGGCTTTTGCTGCGCTACATCGGTTTATGAAATCAGTAGGGCTTCCTACATCTCCTAAGGAAATTCAGCTTACCCGAGAAGAGGTGCTGGACGTAATCCCGAAGGTATGCGCCATGCCGGATATTGCGCATAATCCCTATCAGATTTCCGTACAGCTTTTGACGGATGCTTTTGAGAAGCTGGAAAAGTATAATACAACTGAAAAAATATAATAAAAAAACTGCGGACATTTGTCCGCAGTTTTTTTGTATTTATGGACCATAGGCAATGGCGTCCCACTGCTCCGTTGCAAACTGTTTTGGCAGAGGAAAATAAACCAAATTACGACCTGTTCTCCACATTCCATTTATAAGAGTGCTGTAATCATAGTAAATGCTGATATACGTTTCAGCACAGGGCGTGCCTTCTGTATTTTCCAGTTGTGTGCCTAGCTGATACATCATTTGCGCAACTTGTTGCTGACTTATTTGTGGGTTTGTCCAATCTGTAAAATCGATGTACCGGGTTTCACGCTGACCGGATTCTGTGACGTAACTGTATTCTGCTATAATTGTATGGTATCCGGATGCAGCATCAAGCTTGCGCTCCCCTTTCAGCAATTGAATAGCTTCTTTGGCAGCGGCGCCGCTGCCGTTGTAATTTTCCTTTATAAGCAGAGACAGCGTTTTCGGCGTCACATCATAGGAGAGGGGAATCGTTGCCTTTGTCAGTCCTTGTGTGCTGCTTTCTGTTGCATAAGAAATAAGCGCCTCGTATGACAGATTGGTGTTAATAAACTGATACCATGCTTCGAATCCGGCAGTATGAATTTCTTCCTGCAGGCAATCGAGAATAGCATTCCAGTTCCATTCCGTCTGATCTGTGATAAATTCATGAGATCCAAGCTGTACATTTTCTGTTCCGGACAGTGCCGGCGGAATGGACAAATATTTTTCTCTGTATTCCGGCAGTTGAGATAGCTGGTCCAGCAGACTATTCATTGTTTTCCTTGAAAGAAAGATTCGTCGATACCGAGTAATAGCGCCGGTCTTGATTGCCACGACCCGATTTATGCTTTCAAAATAGGGCGTGTCGCGATCAAATTTTTCCATGTTTTCATTTAAGACATTTGCGACGATAGATAAAATTTCGGGGTCATCAATGGATATATTCTGCACTTGCCGTTCACAGTAATTGCCGACAGTATTCCAGGAATCTCCATATGGGATAAAATAATCATCGATCATAAACTGTACACTGGTAATTTCGTCAGCCTGCGGACGAAAAGAGGCGGAAAATGAGGTAATAGTGCTTACTGTGCCCACAAAGGCTAGATTCAGCAGCACAACGATTCCTAGGGAGGGAACAATCTTTAAAAGATTTTTCCAGCTTCGGGTGGAAAGCAGTTCGTAAATAAAATATATAAGCACTGCGAGAATGTAAAAAAAGACAGCCAGCGATAAATTTTCTCTTCCTGTAAGCAGCATACAGGTTGCTATAAAGGAAAATGTCAAGGTAAGTGAAATTCGGATTCCTGCTTGTATGCTGCGCCGGGGTGCGCTTTTCGCCGCGGTCTCACTTTTCCGACGAACAAACAGTATAGCGGCAAGTGTGCCCATAACTAGAGCAACCAGAAGAGAATACAAATCACAGGCCAGATTGTTTTGCAAGGGAGAGATAGCTTCAGAGCCAAGCCGTGCGACTGCGGCCAGATAGTCTACCAGTATATTATATTTTGTGGATAAAATTGCCATAAAGTATTCTTCTACCACAAAGGAAAGTTTGGCTGTGATCGTATTTACAAGCAGGATAATGATAAAGCGGGGTAAAAAAAGGATCAATCCGGAAGCAGTGACATTTGCTAGCAGGGTTCCTGTAAAGCTGCATCCAAGAAGTACTGCCGACACAGTCATCAGCGTCATCACTGTCATACTCAGCAATATGTCGGCAAAACCAGCATAGGAAATCACATATACTGCACGAAATATCAAATGCATCAGTAAGCTTACGCCGCCGGAGAGAATCAAAATGGAAAATATCCACGTAAGAATCGAGGCGGTGTAGCTGAGAAAAATACAAATTCTTGTATAAGGCAGTGCGTGGTAAAAATCAGCATATTTACGCTTATTGAATCCGGAAAATACGATCAGCGCCATAATGGGGGCGGCAACAATTGGCAGAGCCATTAACGGTTCCATCAGACTGCTGAAGCTAACCGCCAGCGGGTACTGGACATTTTCTACATAATGTAAATAGTCTATATATTCCAAAATGGGAACGGCGACGAGAAACACCAAATACAGGCTTAACACAATAAAGCCGAACATCCGCAGCTGCCGTATGCCTTCTGTATATATACCGCCACAAAACCATTTCTTTTTCATCGTTTATACCCCTTTCCATACATTTCACGGTAATTTAGTAGAAGCGTCAATCTAGATGAAAGGTATACCCAAGGGCCTCCATTTCATATGTGAATACCTCTTCCAGAGAGAGGGGAAGGGCTTCCAGCAGCGCCGGTTCCATGGCACGCAGCATTTCCAATGTTTCTTCTCGACTGCCCCGTACAATTAAATTTGCAACGGAGCCGTGCTTGGAGAAATGCACCAGGTCCAGGCAGTCAAATTTTGATTGATCGTATGCTTCATGAAAGGCGATTTGAATTTTAAACTGAGAAGTTTTCAGCTGTTGAATATCACTTTCAAGGACTAGACCACCCCGATGCAGCAGCGCCAGCTGATCACAGGTGTCCTCTAATTCTCGCAGAGAATGGGAAGTAATGATAGCCGTCGCACCTCGATCCAACACATCCTGACAGATTAATCCCTTAATATAACTGCGTACAACAGGGTCCATCCCATCAAAGGTTTCATCAAAGAAAATATATTTGGGACAGACAGCCAATGTTAAAATTGTAATTGCCTGCCGCCGCATGCCCTTGGAAAAGGTGTTGATGCTTTTGCCGCGGTCTAGTCCCAGTTCCTTGGCCAGTTTCGCGTATTTTTCCCAATGGAAACATGGGTATAGGGACTGATACAAAGCCGCCATACGATCCATATTGGCGCCGTTTATATAATACAAGTCATCGGGTATAAAGGCAATTTGGCCTTTCGATACAGGATTTTCATATATTGACTTGCCATCCATCGTTACAGATCCGCTGTCGGCCTTATAAACTCCGCAAAGCACACGCAAAAAGGTGGACTTCCCCGCTCCGTTTGAACCTACGAGTCCATATATACAGCCGTCCTCAATGGTACACGATATATTTTTCAACGCTGTATAGGTCTCAAATTTTTTTGTGAGATTTTCTACTTGGATCATGACTTACCATACCTTTCCTAAACAATTGAAAGATAGTCTGCGCTTTATGTGCATTTGGGGAAGCAAGGTCATTTTTGCCGGCCCCCCTGGATTGCATTTTCTACAGCATCGTTCAATTCTTTTCTGGTAACCCCGGCCGCCCAGAGTTCTGCCACAAGCTCCTCTAAAAGCAGCAGCTTTTTTCTGCTGTTGGCACGCAGTGTTTCTAAGGCTTTTTCCGTGACAAAACATCCTCTGCCAGGGACAGTGGAGATAATTCCGCGCAGATCCAGTTCGCCATACGCCTTTTGAATTGTATTTGGATTGACAGACAACTCTATAGAGAGGCTTCGCACAGAGGGAAGCTGGTCACCGGAATGGAGAATTCCGCCCAAAATAAATTTTTCCGCCTGAGAAATAATTTGTTCATACACTGGTGTTCTGGACATAGCATCTATTTGGAACATACAGGCTGCTCCTTTCTGCGTAGTTGGACTGTTTTCACAGCACTGTACCATCTGTAATAGTACAGATGAATTTTACAGGAGTTTTTGCAGAAAGTCAAGGCCTTTTTGTTATTTTCCTTAAATTTTAATCTGTATTGATGTGGACAGGGCGTGTTTATATATAGTAGGAGTAACGCTCAAATTACAAAAAACAAAAGTCTCCCCATCCGGGGAGACTTATTTTAGCCCTTTGATTTTCAGTCGCTTGCGCAGGCGCAGTACATATACGGAAATAAAGGAGGTGAGGGCGATATCATAAATGACAAAAAAGACATTTCCCGCAGCAAAGATTACTGGCCATGAGGCAGAGAGAAAATCCTGCGAGTGCAGCACGAACATAGCCAGCAGAATGCATACTGTCAAGGCGCTATTAAAATAAAGAAGCTTCAGCGCCCAAGAGACAATTTTTCCAAACCGTTCAAACAAGGATTTGATAATGGGATACAGTGCACCCAGTACCAAATATTCCAAAGCTACAAATTTGTCCGGCAGCAGAAGGAGACACAGTATGCTTGTCACCGCACCGGTGAGCCAAGGATAAAGTCCGCCGATTTCCAACACTACAAACGCGATTCCAAGGGCGCCAACGATTACTGCGCACAAGTCAAAGATGCCGCTGAGCGCACCTATATACAGTACTGCCAAACTAAGTCCGGACAAAATGGCGCACAGTGCGATTCGTTTTGTCTGCTTATGACTACTTCCCATATCGGCCTCCTGCCTAACAGCAGCGGATACAGTCGCCGCCCATACATTCGCAGCAGGAATCCAGGCACCATAGTGTTGTGCAAATCGAACACAAATCGGTGTCTCCTGTATTTCTGGTGTTGTATGCGCCGCCAAATCCGCCTGCCCGTCCAGCCATCTGTGCCCGGACATTGTGATATTCCGTATTGTTGGGATCCATATAACAGGCAGTTTCAATAAATCTTTGGGCGTCGTAGAAATGTCCGCGCTGTGCCAGCACACATCCTTTCAAGAAGTTCCATTCTGCGTTGCGATCTGCTACAGATAAGGAATCCAATCGCATTTCCGCTTCGGAGTACCGGCGCTGATTAATGAGATTTCGAATTTCTACATACCGGCTGTCCGTAGTGGTACCACTGCCGTAGTTAGTGTTGTTATAGGAAGAAGAGCTGCTGCCCTTCCCGGAACGCTCTGTTTGAATTTGATCATACGCTTCATTGATCTCCTTCATTTTTTCTTCAGCCAGTTCAGCTAGATTCGTATCGGTATAATTGTCCGGATGATACTTGCGGGCAAGCTCCCTGTATACTTTTTTGATTTCATCGTCTGTTGCGTCGCGGGAGACGCCCAGGACCTTATAGGGGTCTGTCATGCGGATGAACCATGCCTTTCCTTCGTTTTACATTTCCCCTGGAAAATCCGGTCGGCTTCCAGAGGCATACCTTTATATAAAATATTTTCAATAAGACCAAGTAATTCACTGCGGCCGGAGAAATCCATCAAATTTACGGCGGCCTCTAACTTGGATAAATCCAAACGCACTGCCACGGACAAGCATTCCGGAGCAATAGGGTCAATATTCAACGGATTGTAGCTGCCGCTTTTTTGATCCTGTTCCCGGTCGTCCGCCGCATCCAATACATAAATGAACCGGCCTGTGGAAAAGCCAATGGCGGCGGCAATTTTTTGCGCGGCACCGGTAAGCCCCCACGAGAAGACGTTGGAGAGCAGGTCGCCGAAGCAATCTGCGGCATCATCCAGGGAGCCGCATTGCGCAGCTTCCAACGCATGCAATCGTTCCAACGACTGCGCCAGCGAATCTCCTGGCCCATCTCCCCTAGGAAATGCTTTTTTGCACATGCGTCTCGCCGCCGGATGGAGCAAATGAGAACGTAGCGCCGGTCCTTTTGTATCTTGTATGTCGTCTGCAATTTTGGCTTCTGTGAGAAGCGCAGCGGCACGGGCACAGTAGGCCAATGCGCTGTTTTCCAGCAGAACGGCACGCTTTTTCAGGGGATGGACGCCGCACCGGCAGGGACGCGCGCTGTAAGCTGTCTCTTCCAAAACCATACGAACGGCGGCAAGAAAGACAAAATCATAGCTTAAAGTAAGCCGGGAGGCGCATCCTGTGTGTTTGCCCATAGACTGGCACAGGCCGCAATACACTGCCCGGTACAATTCATGTTCCCGGACACGCAGATCCGGTACGTAAGGACGAATATACCCGAACATTTGCCTCTCCTTTCTGCCTTTACAGATTATCATACCACACTTTGGGAAAAAAACAATAAATAATCTGTGAATATTGCAATGCACCTAATAACGTGACCTGCCTTGCGATACGATGCAGAGAATATCAGCAAAAGACGGCAAGGAGGGGAGTGCCTCCCTCCTTGCCGTCTGAATTAGTGTTTCATTTAATAATCAGCGGCTTTCCATCACATATGGCATCTCGCTGCGTTTTGTTGATCCGTTCCACTTCTGCGCCGTTTGCACTGCATCGCTTGGCAATTTCCCAAACACGCTGGCCTGCTTCAGGAAAACAGATTCGGATGCTGGATTCTTCCGTATCCCGCTTTGCATATTTATCTAAAATTGCTTCTGTAACAGGGCTGTGCTGCGTTTTCTGCACTGCGTGAACTGCAATGGACAGTTCCGCCACCGCATGGATTTGATTGCCTTCTATTCTACCAGATGTGTCGGCGGAGCAGCAGACAGCCTGCCAGATAATATCCTGAGGTGCAGCTTCGTCCTGGGTACGCAGTTCATATTTCAAAGGAATGGTAAACTCTTCGCTTGCCACGTCTCCTTCGGAAGCAATCAGTGCTTTAATGCCGCAATTGCCGCTAAAAATAAGTTTGTGATCCTTGCACTCTACCTTTTCTATTACAGGCTGGGCGCTGATATCGATGAGATAATCATTTGCACCTGCTTTGGATTGACGCTGGCCGCTGCCGTTTAGACTCAGTGCACCGTTGGTGCAGCAGAGTAAACTCAGCACTCCAAGCTCGCTGTGCTTTGCTTCTAAATCATATTCTGTAGAATACACATCCTGCGTCACAGGAACCTGCGTGACCTTGGACCACAGACCATTTAAATCATATTCCGCATCCATATGGATTACACCGGTTTCCTCGTCCGCTTGTACGGATACGGAAGCTACCCGTCCCCATGCAGTGGCGGCATCTCCCTCTTCAGCTCCTTCGGCAGTCAGTACTTCCTCAAAGGGGATACTCCCCCGCAGAATGGTATAAAGTCCATCAGGAGCAAGCGCCAAGCAGCGGATACAAATATCTCCCTTTACCTGAATCGCATCCTTTTTTGCGGTGGCATCTGTAACATTAACCGTTCCGTCGCAGGAAATAAGCTTTGTGCCGGCACGTTCCCGCAGTTCTCCAGTAGCGGAACCGGTGGCGGAAGTGTATCCGCGCTTTACTGTGCTAACTATATCCGGCAGCGTTTCTAAGGTGGCAAGATCTTCTGCATTGGCGCGTTCTCCGTCCGTATCTGCTGCGCGGCAGGAATACACATTTGCCGCATCTGCCATAATGCGGGTGCGCAGTCTAGTTTTCAGAGACACACTGCGGGGAGCCAGTACCCGGCATTGGGGAGATTCCGCCGTCGTTTCCACGTGGATCGCCGCTCCGCCTCCCTGCGGCTCGGATGGCAGTTGACTGTTGCCGCTGTATTCACATGCGTAAGGAACACATACAAGACTGCCGTCGTCTCCGATATACAAGATAGAAAAAGCAATGGTGCCCCCGAATTCCAGCAGATTTCCAGAGAGAAATTTGGAATCCGGCAGCGCTTTTGCACTGACGCTTACCAGCCGGCGAATTTCCGGATAATAGTCCGGCATCGTATATTCTCCGCCGCCCTCTCCGGTGACGGGCAAGTCATATTGAGAGGAATACAAAATCGCCTCCTCATTTTTCAAAAGTCCCGGTTTGTCCATGCACAATACCTCCGATCAAATTCTTCAAAAAATATATATGCGGACAATGCTGCATCCATGACTAAATTAAAAAACTTCTCTATGCGGCTCTGCATTTTACTGCGAAAAGGCAGGCAGGCTCGTTTTGTGTCGGATTTGCATATTGACTTTACGGGGGAAAATCCATATAATAATACTGTTACATTCTAAAAGATGGAGTTATATATCATGAACGCAGATCCTGTAAAAGTTGTAAAGTTCGGTGGTTCTTCTCTGGCAGACGCAGAGCATTTCTGCCGGGTGCAGAGTATTATCATGGCGGATCCTGCCCGCCGCTATGCGGTTCCTTCTGCTCCCGGCAGGCGGTTTGACGACGATATAAAAGTAACCGATATGCTATACCATTGTTATAATCTGGCATCGGAGGGGGAGGACTTCTCAGATGCATTTACTAAAATTGAGCAGCGGTATCAGGATATTATCCGTGACCTGGAGTTGGACCTGGATTTGTCTGAAGAATTTGCAGCAATTAAAAATGCGTTTCATTATCATGCCGGAAGTGATTACGCCGCTTCCAGAGGCGAGTATTTGAATGGATTGATTTTGGCAAAGCTGATCGGATATGATTTTTTAGATGCTGCCAAAGTGATTAAGTTTTACGATGACGGTTCCTTTGATGCGGAAAAAACCAATATCATTCTTTCGGACCGGCTCACCCGTCATGAACGGGCGGTAATTCCCGGTTTTTACGGGTCCATGCCCAACGGAACTATTAAGACCTTTGCGAGAGGCGGTAGCGATATTACTGGATCGATTGTGGCCAGGGCTGCCGGTGCTGCCTTGTATGAAAACTGGACGGACGTATCCGGCTTTCTGATGGCGGATCCTCGTATTGTAAAAGATCCCTGCGCCATTGAGGTAATTACATATCAGGAACTGCGGGAGCTTTCCTATATGGGCGCCGGCGTTCTGCATGAGGACGCGATTTTTCCGGTACGCTTTGCGGGGATTCCAATCAATATCCGCAATACCAATAAGCCGCAGGATGCGGGTACGATGATCGTTCCCGCTGCCGCAGAATATGATCGGGAGAAGGTGATCACCGGTATTGCCGGAAAAAAAGGATTCTCGGTTCTGCAGATTGAAAAGGATCAAATGAACACAGAAGTCGGCTTTGGCAGACGCGTGCTGGAGGTCATCGAAAAAGAAGGCGCTACCTTTGAACATCTTCCGTCGGGAATTGATACAATGGGTGTGATCCTTTCTGCCGATATGAGTGAGCACACTCGGAAAAACATTTTAGACGGCATCTGTGAGGCCTGCGATCCGGAGGCAATTTCTTTTGAAGATGGTATCGCTCTGATTGCCGTTGTAGGGCGGGGCATGGTACGCGCTAAGGGAACAGCGGCGCGGGTGTTCCGTGCCATTGCCGAGGCGGACATCAATATACGTATGATCGATCAGGGTTCCAGTGAGCTGAGTATTATTATCGGCGTCAATGAAACAGATTTCGAAAAAGCGCTGCATGCGATTTATGCAGAATTCGTACCGCAGTAAAAAAAGAACCCCACGAAATCGTCAATTTCGTGGGGTAGTTTTTACCCTAATGCAGCAGACAGTTTTCTGCCGCCAAGCAAGTGGAAGTGGATATGCAGCACGGTTTGATCCGCATCCGGTCCACAGTTGCAGATTACGCGATACCCGCCCGCGAGCCCGGCCTGCGCTGCAATGTGAGGGATTTTTTCAAAAATTCTTGCGATACAGGCGCTGTTTTCTCCTGTGACATCGTTCATAGAAGAGGCGATATGCTCCTTGGGGATAATCAAAATATGGACCGGCGCCATTGGATTTATATCGTGAAATGCGTAGATCATTTCATCTTCGTATACTTTGTTAGACGGAATCTCGCCGGAGACGATTTTACAAAACAGGCAGTCCATAAGGGTTCTCCTTAATTATTATTTTTCAATTAGTATAGCACGGAAAGAAATAAAATGCAAGAAGGTGCATTATGAAAAGAACATATACAGAAAAGGATTGCCTTTGGCAACAGCTTGCAGACAGCAAACGTCCCATTTTTTTATATGGCACAGGAAACGGTGCGGATAAGATTTTAGACACGTGCATAAAATATAAAATTCCCATAGAAGGGGTATTTGCCAGCGACGGATTTGTACGCAGCAGAACCTTTCGGGATATGCCAGTACAGTCTCTTCGGGATATTGAAGCCAACTATGGTATGGATTTTATCGTACTTCTGGCTTTTGGAACGACACATTCCAGTGTGTGGGAAGGAATACAGAAAATTGCTGGGCGGCATACCTTGCACATTCCAGAGGTTCCTCTGTTCGGTGGGGAGCTTTTTGATTTTGCATATTATAAGGAACATTTAACGCAGTTGGAAGAGGCATATGGGCTTTTGTCCGATACGTATTCTAAAGAGTTGTTTGAAGATATGATTTCCTTTCGCTTGACAGGGGATCCTGCATTTTTAGCAAAAACCGAGCCTGTTCAGGACAGTATTGCATTTTTACTGGGCCATGAGAAAATTCATACTATACTGGACTGCGGGGCTTATACGGGAGATAGCGCAAAAATATTTGCTGATATACTTCATCCACAAAAAATATTCGCTGTAGAACCGGATCCAAAAACCTATCAAAAATTGTGCCAGTATACATCCGAAGAAAACCGATGTACGATCGTGCCTATCCATGGTGCGGTGGGGGAGCGGGATGGCGTGACTGATTTTATCACTGCGGGCAGCCGCGCCAGCGGCGCTGGCGCTAGCGCGGGAGGAAGGGCAAAGCGTAGAGTAAAAACGCAAGAGATTTCCTGCTGCACTATTGATACGCTGCTGAAAGAAAAAGGCAGCATTGATTTGATCAAGCTGGATGTAGAAGGCGAAGAGGCCCGTGCTCTTACGGGTGCAATAAATACGATTTGCGCATATCATCCCGCATTGGCGGTATCTCTGTATCACAGAACAGAAGATTTGTTCGTGCTGCCAACTGTGCTTCAAAAGCTATATCCTAGCGCAAAGTTTTATTTGCGCAGGCCTCCCTGCATACCGGCGTGGGATTTGACGCTGTATGTGATACCGGAATAGGATTCATAAAGTAAAATAAAAGACGCCAATGGCGTCTTTTATTTTCGAATTAGCCAGGCCGTCGCCAACAAGAATGCGGCGGCGCAGAATGAAGCTGCAACGGCAATGCCGTTGCCAAGGCTTATATAAGTTATAGAGGAAAGCCCTTGTATTACTGCAAAAATCAGCAGACAGACACTTGCGGGCGCGGCCATTGCAGACATAGACTTTCCTTCTGTCAACATATAGAGAAGCCCGTATATATAGTGCCGTATCGGAATCAAAAGTTTTGTCAGAAAAAATATTGCAACGGCTGCGGCAAGGAGCGTAACAAATGCAGATCCTACCGCCGCGATTCCTCCAAGGGAGACTACAGTATCCAGCAGTCTACCCAGTGCAGCTACGGGGATTATGCCGGTGCCGTATTCTGTAGACACACCGGCCAGATAGGTCAACCAAGTATCCCCGGTAAAGAACCCTATGATTAAAACAGCGACAGATAGGAGCGCAAGCAGTCCGGCAAGCGCCAGCATTACATAATGGAGACATTTCAATATGATAGAATATAGCCGCAACCCGGCTGTGACTTTCTCTGGAGATGCTTTTTTTGCACAGGTGATCCACCCGGCAATGGTGAATAAAATCCAGAACAATCCCATACGACCGCTGCACAAATATAGAAATGCAGTAACGGTAACCATTACACAAATACTGCGAAACAGCAGGGAATCAAAAATCGCCTGAACGGATTTTTGCAGAACTTGGACGGTATTCGTTTGCCCGCATTTAGGGCAGGCGGACAGCGTATCTGTATATATAAATCCGCATTTGGAACAGGTCATTTTGTTCTCAACCTCAACAATCTACCGTCAAAAGGATCTGGCGGCTATTACAATATATTATAACCCGTATAGAAAAATTTGTCAATTATTCCGTTTTGCTTTACTCTTACCATTTTGCATCTTTTTCTGCTTTTTTCGAACAGAAAAGCCAAAGGACTGCATCCGCTTGCCTAGGGAATAATACGCGCCGTGTGCGAAAGCAGCAAGTTCAGCGCGTTCTAAATGCAGCTTTCCAACGGCATCGATGAGCGATTCTTCTACGTCTACGGCTACAATGTCTGCTAGAAACATGTCGTGGCTGCCCAATGGGATGATTTGATCTACCTTACATTCTAAGGCCAGCGGGCACTGGGCAATCAAAGGCGGAGCAACTGCAGACGCCGGTTCTTTTGTCAGATTCCACCGAGCAAACTTGTCCACCTTGCGTCCGGTATGAATACCGCACCAGTCAGCGGCGCGAATCAGCGATGTGGGCGTTAGATGTATGACAAATTCGCCGCTATCTTTGATAATAGGGTAAGAATGACGTCCGGGGCGGACGGAAATATACGTTTTGGGCGGAATCGTGTTGCATATGCCGGTCCACGCAATCGTAATGATATTGGCCTCTTCCATAGTCCCGCAGGTTACCAGCACCGGGGGCAGCGGACCTAACAGGGTCCCCCCCTTCCAGGTGATTTTTGACATGCGTAGAAATCCCCTTTCTGTTACCGAATCTTTTTCGTTTCTTTATAGTATTTTACTGCAAATATGTAAACAGCACAAGAATAATTCCAAAAAAATCGCTTGCAAAATAAAGCTTTTCTGTATATAATTGAAATGGAAAACCTATCAGAAAGGATAGTAACCATGGATAAATTGATTACATTTGCAATTCCATGCTATAATTCCGGCACATTTATGCATCATTGCATCGAATCCTTGCTGGGCGCCGGCGACGATATTGAAATTATTATTGTAAACGACGGTTCTGCCGATGATACCGGCGCGGTGGCTGACGCATATGCTGAAAAATATCCGGATATCGTTCGAGTCATTCATCAGGAAAACGGCGGTCATGGAGAGGGCGTCAATCAAGGAATGCGTAATGCAAGAGGCATGTATTATAAAGTGGTAGATTCCGATGACCGTTTAGACCCGGACGCGCTTAAAAAGTTTCTTACCCGTTTGCGGGAAACGGTGCAGAAGGGACAGGATGCGGATATGTATGTGTGCAACTATGTATATGTACGCATCGATACCGGTAGTCGACGTACCATGAGCTACCGGCATATTTTTCCCAGCGAACAGCTATGTACTTGGGAGGACACAAAGCCTTTTGGACCGTCTCAGTATTTGATGATGCATTCGGTGGTATATCGTACAGCTCTGCTGCGGGAGCATGCGATTGCTTTGCCTAAGCATACTTTTTACGTGGATAATTTGTATATGTACGAGCCGTTTCCGTATGTGAAACGCATTTATTATATGGATCTGGATTTGTATTTGTATTATGTAGGCAGTGACGAACAGTCTGTCAGCGAAAAAAATATGATTAAACGGATCGACCAGCAGATCAAAGTTGCTAAGCTAATGATCCAATGCCACGATTTGAATCAGATTAAACAGAGCAGCCGGCGGCTTTATCGATATATGCTGCATGAACTTGCTATGATGATCAACATCTGCTGTGTGTTTTTGTTGATTGGCAACACACCGGAAAACATTGAAAAGCAAAAAGAACTTTGGCGGTTTCTCCGGGAACAGGACATCCATACATATCGAAAGCTGAAATATAGCTCTCTCTCTGCGTTTATGAATCTGCCTGGAAAGCTAGGCAGAAAAACAACGGTAGGAATGTATCGCCTTGTACATAAGATCTACAAATTCAATTAAGATAAAATATTCCCCGGCATTTGCCGGGGAATATTTTGTTAGTCCATACGTTGGTCACCCCAGAAAAACAACGCTACAGTACCAGGGCCTGTATGGCTGCCGATGGTGGTGCCTACACTATAAATCTGCACAGGGCCGTCTAACAGCGGGAAATGTTTTTCAACAAGCTCCGCTACGGCTTTGGCGTCTTCTATGCACGCAGAATTGGAAATAAAGCATTTTCCGTTATAACCCAGTCCGCCTTTTGCGTGGGCTTCCATTTTCTTTACGATTTCCTGGATTACGCTGCTTTTTCCCCGAACTTTATGCCGTGGAATGAGCCGCCCGCGGTTGTCCATATTAAGCAGAGGGCAGATTTTTAACATGGTGCCAAACCAGCCAGCGGCTTTGGAGATCCGTCCGCCTTTAACATAGAAGGTCAAATCTGTGGAGAAAAACCAGTGGTGCAGTTCCAGACGGTGGTCTTGCGCCCACTGATACAGGGTATCAATGTCCATTCCATCGTCTCGCAGGTCTGCCAGACGATCCATCAGCAGTCCATATCCAGAGGATGCTCCCAACGAATCTACAATATAAATTTTTCGCTCCGGATATTTTTCGGAAAGCTCCCGCCCGGCAATTACGGCGGAGTTGTATACACCGGATATTCCTGTAGAAAGGGTTATGTGAAGGATATCCAGTCCTGCTTCCAGAAAAGGGGTAAAATACTCTATAAACTCGTCTGCGTTAATTTGTGACGTCTTTGTCTCTGCACCCTGTGCCATTGCTTTATAGAAGTCGTCAAAAGAAAGGGACTTTCCCAAATCGTCGTCGTAAGCTTTTCCGTCAAGAAAATAATGGAAACAGATATAATGGATGTCTCGCTTTCTAAAGTGTTCTTCGCTTAAATCCGCTGTGGAACAGCAGCTTAAAATGTAGTTGGACATGAAGCTACCTCTTTCACATATTTTATATTTGTTTAAAGTACGTTTACAATATTGTAACATGGAAGTGAAAAATAAGCAATGTATTTTCCTTTTTATTTTACGACGATCTGTGTGTAGTAAAACAGCATGTCAAATGGGATTTTTTGGCGGAGTAAAAGACACTTGACCTTCATCGAAAAAAATAGTATAATAAATATATATGTCAACTTTGCTGTTATTATCCGAACCATTTTCTTTCAAAAAGAAAGAAAAGAAAGGATTTTTATATGAAAAATAAATTTGTGCTGATTCTTCTGACGGTGGCAATTTTTATACCATCGATTGTTTCTGTCGTATACTATAACAAAGCGAACGGCGGGGCCGCGGATACCCGTAACACGCTGTCTGTAACGATGAAGGACATTGCGGGTAATACTTTTGTTTTTGATAGAAACGACGGCGAAAAATCCATTGAGACAATTGCCTCTTTTCTAGATATGAATAACAATGCAACGGAGATTGCCAGCATTCCGTCTACCATTGAAAATAATGATTTTTATCAGGTGACTGTCAGCACTTCCGCCAAAGATGCCGGATACAAATATTATTTTACTTTGATTAGCGCCGACTGCTATTTTATTGATGGCAATGGTAAGGCATACCAGATTGCAGAAAAAGACGCGCAAGCATTTTTGGAAAGCCCTTATGCAGCCAGTCTGTACGAGAACGGCACGCCGCCGGTGCTTTCTTTTGGCGGGGAGCATACAGCAAAGCCTTCCGCCTCCAAATGGAGTTTTAAAAACAGTACAGGTGCATTTACAGAGGCGGATACTACATTTTCCGTAACAGAAAAAATTGAAACATATACCATGGAAGGCGGTATGGTAATGAATTTTTCTGTGAAGCCGGATTATTTTGGTGTGAAAATTACAGATAAGAGCACAAATCAGGTAGTATTTGACGATCTTTATGAAAATATCGCATCGCTGACAATTACCGATTCCATGCAAGTGCATGCAGAGGTTTCCGCTAAATGGTATGAAGACGCTGAACGGGATTTCTATGGAGAACAGACATATACTTTTGATGCTGCGCTGAATGCGCCGGCTGCATTTTATGCTGGGGCTACTACGTTGCAGATTGGAGAATTTATCTGCGTCACAGGCACCAACGTAAGCGCTCCGGAAAATATTACTTTCAGCAGCGAACCTTCTATCAATTATACGCCAGTGTTCTGTAAAGACAGCAGTTCTGGCGAGGTGCACGCGCTGATTCCTTTTAACTGGGATTTGACTGCCGGAAATTATACGCTGAATTTTGCATATGGCGGTGCATCGCAGCAAATCAACATCAATCTTACACAACGAACGAATCCTTTCCGGGACCGTACGATTAATATAGACAGTAATATTGCTGCCACATATGGATCTGCCGCAGCGCTCCAGCGATGCCAGGAAACGCTGGAACCCATTGCCCAAAAGGCTTCCGCTATCCGGTATTGGGAAGGCAGTTTTCTGCCTGGTGCGGACGAGGGCGCTCTGAAAAACGGATTTGGCCATAACTTGAAGGTAGCTGGAACAGATATACAGTATCGACATACTGGTATTGACTACGCGTTGCGAGCAGGGACGGATATTCAGGCTGTCAATGCGGGCGAGGTGCTGTATGCTGGGTATCTCGATTACAGTGGCTATACAGTTGTAATTGAACATGGCTACGGACTGAAGAGCTGGTATTGTCATATGACCAGTGCGTCTGTTGCCGTTGGCGATAAAGTGGAAAAGGGTGTCGTAATCGGAACTGCCGGATCTTCAGGTTTTACCGGAGAAGCAGGCGTCCATATTGGAATGACGGTGTTTGATGTACCTGTATGTCAGTATACCCTTTGGGATAGCGGTACAAATAAAGGGATTCCTGTATACACTGCGGAATAATGTGAGCCAAAAAAGGGAGGACTGCCTCCCTTTTTGGCGTTTTCTATAAAGTCGTGTGCTGTTGCAAGCGTACACAGAATACCTGCAATAGGAAGCAGATGAATCAGTATTAAACGGAGGTGTGGATTATGATGATCAGCGGACTGCAAAAGCTTACCCTGTTGGACTTTCCGGGGAAAACTGCCTGCACAGTGTTTTTTGGCGGATGTAATTTTCGTTGCCCTTTTTGCCATAATGCGTCTCTGGTGCGCGGGGATAGCGAACGTATTACAGTGGAAAGTTTCTTTGCCTTTCTGCAGGGACGCCGGGGCATCTTAGACGGGGTAGCCGTTACGGGCGGTGAACCACTGCTTCAGCCGGAGCTTCCTGCGTTTCTGCGTCGGATCAAGGACATGGGATTTCAGGTGAAGCTGGATACCAACGGCAGTTTTTATGAGCGCCTGCGGGAATTGGTGGAAAAAGGACTGGTAGATTATGTGGCAATGGATATTAAATCTTCCAAGGAAGGGTACGCGCGGGCGACAGAATGTGCGGTAGATATGGATAGTATATGCAAAAGCGCGGCGTATCTATTGGAGGGACATATAGAATACGAGTTTCGTACTACGGCGGCTAAGGGAATTGTAAGCCCGCAGGATTTCCGAAGGATCGCACTGTGGATTCGGGGCGCGGAACGGTATTTTATTCAAGGCTTTGTAGATTCAGGTGACTTGCTTGGCAGTGGGGCAAAGGCTTACTCCCGGGAGGAAATGGAAGAGCTTTTGCGCGACATTTTGCCTTATGTCCCTTCCGCCGCTCTGCGCGGCGTTTGACGCTTTGGGAAACGTGCAGAAAAAGCAAATTCCATGTAGATAATTTGTATAAAATGACAGAGGGGATTTGATTGACATGAAAATGGCTCTATGTTACAATAAAACTATAGAAAAAACGCTTTCGCAACTGACGGAAAAGGCCTGCCGCCGGCAGCGTCTGGCGGGGAACCGCAATGGAACGAAAGCGAACATGGCCGTCCGTCTGGGTATGTCTTATTCTGCGGGATAAGACTGCCTTTTTTGTTTTTTTACTTAATTTACCTTGTATAATTTGTTTGGAGGATACATATGAAAAAAGTTGCCGTAATTATGGGAAGTGACAGCGATTTGCCAGTAGTGGGCAAAGCTATCGACACGTTGCAGGATTTGGGCATTCCAACAGAAGTACATGTATTCAGTGCACATAGAACGCCTCAGGCTTGCGCCGCTTTTACAAAAGGTGCAAGGGAAAACGGCTTCGGCGCTATTATCGCCGCCGCTGGCAAGGCTGCTCATTTGGCAGGAGCGATTGCTGCAAATACTACGCTGCCTGTTATTGGCATTCCTGTAAAAAGTTCTACGTTGGATGGGCTGGATGCATTGCTTTCTACCGTTCAAATGCCGGCGGGACTTCCTGTGGCAACTGTCGCCATTGATGGGGCGGCAAACGCGGCTCTGTTGGCAGCGCAGATCCTGGCTGTGGAGGATGCTGCTGTGGCGGACAAGCTGGAGGCTCTTCGGGAGAAAAACACAAAAGCAGTGCTGCAAAAAGATGCGGAAATAAATGCAAAATATCATAACTGATTTTACATAAGGGAGATTTAAAAATGGAAAAAAGAGAGCAGATGTATGAGGGCAAAGCAAAAAAGGTTTTTGCTACAGACGATCCGAACCTGTGTATCGTATCTTACAAAGATGATGCCACTGCCTTCAACGGTTTGAAGAAAGGTACTATTGCCGGCAAAGGCGTGATCAACAACCGGGTAACGAATTACCTGATGGGCAAGTTGGAAGCGGAAGGAATCCCCACCCATTTTGTAGAGGAACTGAGTGAGCGGGATACGTTGGTTCGCCGTGTATCTATCGTACCATTGGAAGTAATCGTACGCAATATTGCGGCAGGCTCTTTTTCTAAACGGTTCGGTGTGCCGGAGGGAACGGATCTCCAATGCCCAACCTTGGAATTTTGTCTCAAGGATGATGATTTGGGTGACCCTATGGTCAATGAGTATCATATTTATGCATGCGGATGGGCAACGAAGGAAGAAGTGGAAACCATCAAGGATATTACGTTCCATGTGAATAAATATCTGAAAAACTACTTTGCAGCAATTGGCATTCTTTTGGTAGACTTTAAGCTGGAATTTGGCAAAACGGCAGATGGTAAAATCGTTCTTGCGGACGAGATTTCTCCGGACACCTGCCGCTTCTGGGACATGGAAACCAGAGAAAAGCTGGATAAGGATCGTTTCCGTCGGGATCTTGGCAATGTAGAAGATGCATATCAGGAAATTTGCAGAAGGCTTCTGGGCGAATAAAATAAAGCAAAATCGGATCGCCGGACAACCCGGCGGAGAAAGGGATCGGCTTAGATGAGCAATCTACATGAAGAGTGCGGTGTATTCGGCATTTATTCTCCCCAACCTGGGGACTTGGCCCATTCTGTATATTATGGGCTGTTTGCACTTCAGCACAGAGGACAGGAGTCCTGCGGAATTGTAGTAAACGATGATGGGATTTTTAATTCCTACAAAGATGTGGGTCTGGTAAACGATGTGTTTACTCCCGACATTTTAAAAGGGCTTGGCAAAGGCTGCATGGCGGTAGGACATGTGCGCTATGGTACTACTGGCAGCGATGGACGGCTAAACGCACAGCCTATTGTGGTGGATCATGTGAAAGGGCGGATGGCGCTGGCGCACAACGGTAATCTGGTAAATTCCTATGAACTGCGCACGGCTTTGGAATTGGAAGGCTCCATTTTCCATACGACCAGCGATACAGAAGTGATTTCCTATATTCTGACCAAAGAGCGGCTGGCCTCCGCTTCGATTGAAGAAGCGGTCAGTCGGACGATGTATAAGATCCAGGGGGCGTATTCCCTGGTGATCATGTCTCCTTCAAAATTGATTGCGGCTAGAGATCCCAGAGGATTTCGGCCTCTGTGCTTTGGCCAGCGGGAGGACGGCAGCTATATCGTTGCCAGCGAATCCTGTGCTCTGGATTCTGTAGGAGCTACATTGGTGCGGGATATTGAGCCCGGCGAAATTGTTATTTTTGATAAAAACGGTGTACGCACACTTCGTGAACATTGTGGAACTGCACCGCGCAGTCTATGTGTATTCGAGTATATCTATTTCTCCCGTCCGGATTCTATAGTGGACGGATATAGTGTTCATGGCGCAAGGGTACGGGCAGGAGAATTCTTGGCTAAAGAAAGTCCTGTGGAAGCGGATATCGTAATCGGTGTGCCTGACTCCGGCTTGGATGCGGCGCTAGGCTATTCCCGTGAATCCGGAATCCCTTACGGTCTCGGATTTCTCAAAAATAAATATATTGGCCGTACCTTTATTGCGCCCGGCCAGGAAATTCGAGAAGATAAGGTCAAAATTAAGCTGAATCCCATTTCCGAAACGGTAAAAGGTAAGCGAGTGGTAATGATCGACGACTCTATTGTCCGGGGAACTACCTGTGCTAGAATCGTGAAGCTCCTGCGGGAAGCGGGCGCTAGGGAGGTACATGTACGTATTTCCAGTCCACCGTTTGTTGGTCCGTGTTATTATGGCACAGATATCGATTCTAAAGATGCCCTAATCGCGTGCAGGCATACGCTCCCAGAAATTTGTGAGATTCTCGGAGCCGATTCACTGGCATATCTCAGCATGGAAAACGTTAAAAAGCTTTGCGGCGATGAAGAATTGGGTTACTGCAACGCCTGCTTTGACGAAAGATATCCTACAGATATTCCAAAGGAAACCGGTAAAAGTCGATTTGAACGGAAGATATCCGAGGGAATTAATCCGGAAAAGTCTCCTATTAAATCTTAAGCATCAAAAGGATTGGGGAAAATATATGAAAAGTGCAAGTGAAAGCTACAAAGCTGCCGGCGTGGATATTACCGCCGGTTATAAAGCGGTAGAACTGATGAAGCGGCATATCGGCCGTACAGTGACAGATGGTGTAGTTAGCGGCATCGGCGGATTCGGCGGCCTTTTCCGTCCAAGCTTTGCCGGCATGGAGGATCCGGTGCTCGTATCCGGCACAGACGGGGTAGGTACGAAACTGCGTCTGGCATTTTTGTTGGATCGCCATGATACGGTTGGCATCGACTGCGTGGCTATGAGCGTAAACGATATTATCTGCTGCGGCGCGGCGCCTATGTTCTTTCTGGATTATATTGCCTGCGGCAAAAATGTTCCCGAAAAGATTGCCTCTGTAGTAGCGGGGATTGCGGAAGGATGCGTTCAGTCCGGTGCGGCCCTCATTGGCGGCGAAACTGCTGAGATGCCCGGCTTTTATCCGGAAGATGAATATGATTTGGCAGGCTTTGCTGTGGGCATCGTGGACCGGGCTAAGATTATCGACGGCAGCCGTGTGGAAAAGGGAGATGCGCTGATTGCGCTTCCTTCCAGTGGCGTGCATTCCAATGGATTTTCTCTGGTGCGTAAGGTATTTGATCTGGAGCATTGCCGAACCCTTACCGATTCTGTGCCGGAGCTTGGAGGAGCCAGCCTTGGCGAGACGCTTTTGGAGCCTACCAGAATTTATGTGAAACCCATGCTGTCGTTGTTTGAAAAAGCAGATGTGCGGGCGGTTTCCCATATCACCGGCGGCGGATTTTATGAAAATATTCCTAGAAGCATTCCAGCAGGTTTTACTGCGAAAGTGGAAAAGAGCGTGGTACGTACACCGGCAATTTTTGATTTGATCGCCAGCCGGGGCGATGTGCCCGAACGGGATATGTTTAACACTTACAATATGGGTGTAGGCATGTGTGTTACCGTAGCGAAAAAGGACGCAGATATTGCAGTGTCGGTTCTCCAGGACGCAGGCGTTGATGCATACATATTCGGGGAAATTGCGCAAGGGAACGAGGGAATCGTTCTTTGCTAAGGAGAGATGGCAGGAGAATGAACAGCGATAAAATTAAAATTGCGGTACTGGTTTCCGGCGGTGGAACCAATCTGCAGGCGCTGATCGACGCTCAGCGGGACGGCTGTCTGCGCAGCGGAGAGATTGCTCTTGTAGTGTCCAGCAATCCGGGGGCATATGCTATCAATCGTGCGGCGGATGCAGGAATCGAAGCAGTCACTGTATGCAGAAAAGAAGTGGGAGATCAATTTGAAGCACAGTTAATCCGGACACTGGAGAAGCACCAAATTGAAATGATTGTACTAGCTGGATTTATGAGTATTTTGTCGGCGGACTTTATCTCCCGTTTTACAGACCGTATCATCAATATCCATCCGTCTTTGATCCCCTCCTTTTGTGGTAAGGGAATGTATGGACTGCATGTACATGAAGCTGCACTAGCGTACGGAGTGAAGGTTAGCGGCGCTACTGCGCATTATGTAAACGAAATTACAGATGGGGGAAAAATTATTCTGCAGAAAGCTGTGCGTGTGCGTCAGGACGATACTCCAGAAAGTCTGCAAAAGCGAATTATGAAGCAAGCGGAATGGAACATTCTCCCCCGTGCGGCAGAGCAGGTCGCAAAAAAATTGTGGAAAGAAAAAAAGGGCGGATCTCGTCCTGCTACAGAATAGAAAGGATTGCGTTATGGATAAAATCGGTACATTGCTGAAGGATAATGCATACCCCGGCCGGGGAATTATTACCGGTATGAGTGCGGACGGCACTAAGGCGGTAGCCGCATATTTTATTATGGGCAGAAGCGCCAATAGCCGTAACCGCATATTTGCGGCGGAAGGGGAAGATTTAAAAACCAAGGCTTTCGACGAGACAAAGGTAGAAGATCCCTCCTTGATCATTTATTATCCTGTACGTACTTTGCAAAACCATCTGATTGTAACCAACGGAGATCAGACAGATACGATTTTTAACTATCTTTCCCAAGGGAAAACGATGGAAGATGCGCTGGCTACCCGGTGTTTTGAGCCGGACGCGCCGTTATTTACTCCTAGAATCAGCGCGTTGCTCACGTTTGCAAACGAAGCGTTTTCCTATAAAATGAGCATTTTGAAAGCGGCAGACGCTGCAGGAGACCATTGTGCAAGACAGTATTTTTGTTATGAGGGCGCAGCGGGAGAGGGGCACTTTATCCATACCTATCAATGTGATGGAAATCCCCCTCCGTCTTTTGCAGGAGAGCCGGAACTGGTAGAAATTCCGAATGGCATTGAGGACTTCACGACACAGATTTGGGAAAATCTCCATCCAGATAATAAAATATCGTTGTTTGTACGATATATCGATTTTGCCGGCGGTGACACCCAAACCCGTATTTTGAATAAAAATCTGTGAGGAATAGGAATATGAAAGAATTTGAATTGAAATATGGATGTAACCCCAATCAAAAACCATCCAGAATTTATATAGAAAACGGCAGCGAACTGCCCATTGAAATTTTAAACGGTAAGCCCGGATATATCAATTTTCTGGATGCTTTTAACAGCTGGCAGCTTGTGAAGGAGCTAAAAGATGCGTTGGGCATGCCGTCGGCTACTTCCTTTAAGCATGTCAGTCCGACTTCTGCCGCGGTGGGTATTCCTCTGCCTCTTTCTTTGAAGCGTGCTTGCTTTGTAGACGATATTGAGGGGCTGGATGATTCGCCTCTGGCCTGTGCATATGCAAGGGCCAGAGGAACGGACCGTATGTCCTCCTTTGGAGACTGGATTGCCCTCAGTGAGGTATGCGATGTGACGACAGCGCGGTTGATTCAGCGTGAGGTTTCCGATGGGGTCATTGCTCCTGGATACGAACCTGAGGCACTGGAAATTCTGCGCTCTAAAAAAAAGGGTAACTATAATATTGTGCAAATCGACCCGAGCTTTGTGCCGGCAGAAAAAGAAAAAAAGCAGGTATTCGGTATTACTTTTGAGCAGGGAAGAAACAATTTTGTAATTGATGAGGCGCTGCTTTCCAATATTGTAACGGAAAATAAAATCCTTCCTGAAGAAGGGAAGCGCGATTTGATCATTGCGCTCATTACGCTGAAATATACCCAGTCTAACTCTGTCTGCTATGCGGTAGACGGACAAGCAATCGGGGTGGGTGCTGGTCAGCAGTCCAGAATCCACTGCACCCGCCTTGCGGGGCAGAAGGCCGACATCTGGCATCTGCGCCAGCATCCGAAGGTGCTGGAACTGCCTTTCCTGGAATCTGTGCCTCGTGCTGTACGGGACAATACCATTGATGTGTATATTTCGGAAGACAGCGACGATGTATTGGCAGACGGAAAATGGCAGCAGTTTTTCTCTGTTTGCCCGGATGCTTTGACGGTTAAAGAGAAAAAAGAATATCTTGCGGGAATCAGCGGAGTCGCTCTTGGCAGCGATGCCTTCTTCCCCTTTGACGACAACATCATTCGGGCGCATCGCAGTGGTGTATCCTACATTGCGCAGCCTGGCGGCAGCGTGCGGGATGATATCGTTATCTCCTCCTGTAATACGTATGGAATCACTATGGCGTTTACCGGTATGCGCTTATTCCATCATTAATTTATGTATTTCTGCCGGACACAGGCATTTCCTGTGTCCGGCCCATTGCGTTGTGGAAGCATGATCAAAAATAGAAAGGATATCCAATTTTATATGAATATCTTAGTAGTAGGCGGCGGCGGAAGAGAGCACGCCATTATTAAAAAATTACGGGAAAGTCGGCGGGTCGAGAAAATTTATGCGCTCCCCGGCAACGGCGGTATTGCTGCAGATGCGGAATGTGTGGCCATCGGGGCGAAAGACATTGATGGTATCACTCGGTTTGCAGTGGAGAATAAAATTGACTTTGCTGTGGTAGCACCGGACGATCCGCTGGTTCTTGGTGCGGTAGACAGTCTGGAAGCGGCGGGAATCCCTTGCTTCGGCCCGGATAAAAAAGCCGCAGTCATTGAAGGCAGCAAAATTTTTTCCAAAAACTTAATGGCCAAATATAATATCCCTACAGCTGCATACCGTACTTTTACCAATGCGGAAGAAGCACTGGAGTATATCAAAACTGCGCCCATGCCTACCGTGATCAAAGCGGATGGCCTGGCGCTTGGCAAGGGCGCAGTGATTGCAGAAAATCTGCAGGCAGCCCAGGAAACGGTTCGAGCTATGATGGAAGAGAAAATTTTTGGCGAAAGCGGCACATCCATCGTAGTGGAGGAGTTTCTCACCGGACCGGAAGTATCTGTGCTCGCCTTTACAGATGGAGAAACACTGATTCCCATGATATCTTCCATGGATCATAAACGTGCTTTAGATGGGGACAGGGGGCTTAACACTGGGGGAATGGGTACGATTGCTCCCAACCCTTACTATACAGAAGCGGTGGCACAGGAATGTATGGAAAAGATTTTTCTGCCTACGATTCGGGCAATGCAGGCGGAAGGGCGACCCTTTAAAGGATGTCTGTACTTTGGCCTGATGCTTACGGCAGATGGGCCTAAGGTAATCGAATATAACTGCCGTTTCGGCGATCCGGAAACCCAGGTAGTACTGCCGCTGTTGGAGACCGATTTGCTAACCGTTATGGAAGCAGTCCACGATGGCACCCTTTCCCAGGTGCCGGTGGAATTTTCAAAAGACAGCGCCTGCTGCGTTATCTTGGCATCCAATGGATATCCGGGAAAATATGAAACAGGCTTTCCAATTACTGTGCCAGAACATCTGGATGCTCAGGTATTCTTTGCAGGAGCAAAACTGCAGGACGGAATATTGTGCAGCGCCGGCGGACGAGTGCTTGGCGTCACTGCCAGAGCATCTGATTTGCAGAAAGCAATTCATGACGCATATGCATCGGCTGGTAAAATTACTTTTACAAATGCATACTGCCGCAGAGATATAGGCCATAGGGCGCTGCAGGCATTATCCTGCGCTGCAGAATAAATACCGGAGGAGACGAAAGGCGATATGGTATTCAGACTATATGTAGAAAAGAAAAAAGATGTTGCCGTAGAAAGCGCGGCGCTTTTATCCGATGTCCGCGGATTTTTAGGGATTGAAAATCTTACGGGCGTGCGTATTTTGAACCGGTATGATGTGGAAAACATTCCAGCAGATGTATTTGAAGCATGCAAATACACTGTTTTTGCTGAACCCCAGTTGGACATTATTACAGACGAAATTATGGCGCCAGCAGACAGTACCGTTTTTGCTGTAGAATACTTGCCGGGACAGTTTGATCAGCGGGCAGATTCTGCCGCGCAGTGTGTGCAGATTATTTCCCAGGGAGAGAAGCCGCTGGTGCGCACTGCTAAAGTATACGTGCTGGAGGGGGTTCTTACAGACACAGATGTACATGCGCTAAAACAGTATCTGATCAATCCGGTGGAGAGCAGAGAGGCATCTCTGGACTTGCCCTCCACCCTGGAGGCAACCTATGCCGTACCCAGTCAGGTGGAAACGCTTACCGGATTTACCGCGTTGGACGAGGCGGGACTTAAGGCATTTATTGAAAAATACCGTCTTGCTATGGATTTGGACGATATCCGTTTCTGCCGGGATTATTTTGTCGCAGAGCAGCGGGATCCTACCATTACGGAAATCCGTATGATCGATACCTATTGGTCTGATCATTGCCGGCATACTACATTCCTTACAGAAATCGACCATGTGACTTTTGCAGATGCAGAGCTGGAGGCGCTGTATCAGGACTATTTAAATATACGCAAAGAACTTGGCCGCACGAAACCGATTTGCCTGATGGATATTGCCACGGTGGCAACCCGATATTTAAAGGCGCAAGGGAAGCTCCCACGTCTGGACGAAAGCGAAGAGATCAACGCTTG
Organism: uncultured Clostridia bacterium; assembly: GCA_948466345.1. Classification (GTDB taxonomy): domain Bacteria; phylum Bacillota; class Clostridia; order Oscillospirales; family CAG-272; genus Avispirillum. Next base: position 55,735 of record CAOKAC010000004.1, read on the forward strand.
TACCGTGAAATTTAAAGTGCATACAGAGCAGGGCGAGGAAGATTTCCTGCTGCTCTTTAAAAATGAGACGCACAACCATCCCACAGAGATTGAGCCGTTTGGCGGCGCAGCTACCTGTATCGGCGGTGCAATCCGTGATCCGCTGTCCGGACGTTCCTATGCTTATGCCGCTATACGCGTTACAGGCGCTGCGGACCCTACACGTCCGGTTGCAGATACGATTCCTGGAAAGCTCCCGCAGAAAAAGATCGTCACCACTGCCGCGGCAGGATATTCCAGCTATGGTAACCAGATTGGTCTGGCTACCGGACAGGTGGACGAGCTGTATCACGACGGATATGCCGCAAAGCGGATGGAGATTGGTGCGGTAGTCGCTGCCGCTCCCGCGAAAAATGTGCGCCGGGAACGGCCACAGCCCGGCGATATCGTTATCCTACTTGGAGGACGTACTGGCCGGGATGGATGCGGCGGTGCAACCGGTTCTTCCAAATCGCACACGGCAGCGTCTCTAGAAACCTGTGGTGCAGAGGTGCAGAAAGGCAACGCGCCGGAAGAACGCAAGCTTCAGCGTTTGTTCCGCAATGCACAGGCGTCCCGCATGATTAAGCGCTGCAATGACTTTGGTGCCGGAGGGGTTTCTGTAGCTATCGGTGAACTTGCCGACGGACTGGATATTGATTTAAACGCAGTTCCTAAAAAATATGAAGGACTGGATGGTACGGAGCTGGCTATTTCTGAATCCCAGGAGCGGATGGCGGTAGTGGTGGAGCCCTGCGATGTGGAACGGTTCGTCGCCCTTGCCGGGGAAGAAAATCTGGAGGCGACGGTGGTGGCGACAGTGCAGGCACAGCCTAGACTTACCATGCACTGGAACAGTCAGCAGATTGTAAATCTATCCAGAGAATTTTTGAATTCCAACGGCGCTCCTAAGCATATCGACATAGCGCCTGCTGCACCTTCTGCATTTGACAAAGAAACGCCGGCAGATTTTGTAGGCGGTATGGCAGCATTGGTACAGGATTTAAATGTATGCTCTAAGCAGGGGTTATCCGAACGATTTGACTCTACAGTAGGAGCGGGTACCGTATTGATGCCTTTTGGAGGCAAATACCAGCGTACACCAATTCAGGCGATGGTGAATAAAATTTCCCTGGAGCATGGTGATACAGATACATGTTCGTTGATGGCATGGGGCGGCAACCCTTATATTTTGGAAAAGGATCCTGCTTCCGGTGCATATTTGGCGGTTGTAGAATCAATTTCTAAGCTTATAGCAGCCGGCGCGTCTTTTGAAGACGTATATCTTTCCTTCCAGGAGTACTTTGAAAAGCCCGGCAGAGATGAAAAACGGTGGGGCAAGCCTCTGGCGGCTCTTCTAGGCGCCCTGCGTGCACAGTTGGACTTTTCAGTAGCGTCTATTGGCGGAAAGGATTCTATGAGCGGTACCTTTGAGGATATGGATGTACCGCCTACGTTGGTATCTTTTGCGGCTACTACAGACAAAATGAAAAACATTTTGTCTCCAGAATTTAAACAGACAGGCAGCACCGTTCTGTGGCTGCGTCCCTCTTATGACGATAAGGGAATCCCCCATGCCAAAGATGTTTTAGAAATTTTCAATTTGATTGCTTCGCTTGCAGAAAATGGGCGTATTTGCTGCGCTTATACACTAGGATTCGGTGGTGTAGCGGAAGCGGTATTCAAAATGGCAATTGGCAATGGCATCGGATTTTCCTATGCTGATTCTGTTTCTATGGAAGAGCTGTTTGCTTACCGGTATGGTTCCTTTATCGTGGAATTGTCCGACGGCGAGATTGAGTCTCCCTATGCAACGCTGTTGGGAAAAACTACAACAGAATCGGCTATCATATTTGCTGGAGAAACGGTAAGCTTGGAGGCTCTTATTGAAAAGTATGAGGGGCGTCTGGAAGAGGTATTCCCGAAAAACGCCAATCAGCCTGCCGAGAAAGTAGATGCATATAACTTTACAGCCACCACCTGGAAAAAGCCTTGTGTCTCTGTTCCTCGACCTACTATGCTTATTCCAGTATTTCCAGGCACAAACTGTGAATATGAATCTGCTAAAGCAGTAGAAAATGCCGGCGGAAATGCAGAAATTTTGGTGATCAACAATCTTAGCGCCCAGGGGATTGCAGCATCGGTTGAAGCCTTTGCCGCAGCGACACGCCAGGCCCAGGGTATCTTTATACCTGGCGGATTTTCCGGCGGAGATGAACCGGACGGAAGCGGCAAGTTTATTACCGCGTTTTTCCGTAGTGCTGCTGTACGGGAAGCTGTCAGCGAGCTTTTAGAAAAACGGGATGGTTTGATGCTTGGTATCTGTAACGGATTCCAGGCGCTGATCAAGCTGGGACTGGTGCCCTTCGGCAAAATTATCGATACGGACGATACATGCCCCACGCTGACCTATAATATTATTGGGCGGCACCAGTCTATGCTGGTACGCACCCGCGTCGCTTCCAATGCGTCTCCCTGGCTGATGAAAACAAAACCCGGCGATGTTTATACGGTGCCGATTTCCCACGGAGAAGGCCGGTTTGTAGCATCGGAGGAATTAATTGGCCGCCTTGCAGAAAATGGACAGATTGCTACCCAATATGTGGATTTAGCAGGCAACCCTATGATGACAACGCCGGAAAATCCCAACGGATCTGTTTGCGCTATTGAGGGAATCACTTCTCCTGACGGACGCGTGTTAGGCAAAATGGGGCATAGCGAACGAATCGGCAGCGGTCTTTATAAAAATGTTCCTGGCGATTATGATATGCATTTGTTCGATGCATTTGTGGAATACTATAAATAAAAGGAAACTGTGTAGTAATACCGGTTATATAAAGCGCTTCATATTTTTATATGAGGCGCTTTCCTGTCAAAGGAGAGAAAGTTTGAAAACAGGGGAACCACGCCTGGTTATGGTGTTTTCAGTCCTCGTTTGCACAGAAAGATACAAATGCAAAGAAAGGAATGGACATAAAAATGGAAAGAAATTTTATACGGGATATCTTGGAAAATTTTGAAAAATACCATAGCAGAGAAGTAGTGCTGGGCGGATGGATTCGCAGTCTGCGGGATTCAAAGGCTTTCGCATTTATGGATCTGAACGACGGAAGCAGCTTTACCGGTGTGCAGATCGTATTAGAGCGCGCACGCCTGCCGGAATATGATACGGTTGTGCGGTATCAGGTAGGCGCCGCAGTTGTGGTCCGGGGAGAGGTATTGCTCACTCCAGATGCCAAGCAGCCTTTGGAAATTCATGCTGCGTCGGTACAGCTGGAAGGAACCGGCGGTGCGGACTATCCCTTGCAGAAAAAACGCCATTCGGTGGAATTTTTACGGCAGATCGCATACCTTCGGCCTAGAACCAATTTGTTTTCCGCGGTTTTTCGTGTACGCAGTGAGGCGGCATATGCAGTGCATCAATTTTTCCATGATAGAGGATTTGTATATGTGCATACGCCGATTATTACTGCCAGCGATTGCGAAGGGGCGGGAGAGACTTTTCGTATTACCACCTTGGATGTGAACAATCCACCTCGTACACAGCAGGGAGAAGTGGACTGGAGCAGGGATTTTTTCGGTATAGGCGCAAATCTTACGGTATCCGGCCAATTGGAAGGAGAAACTTTTGCTCAGGCTTTTGGAAAGATTTATACCTTTGGTCCTACTTTTCGTGCAGAGAACTCCAACACGGCCCGGCATGCGGCAGAATTTTGGATGATTGAACCAGAAATAGCTTTTGCGGAGCTTTCTGATGATATGGCACTGGCTTGGGATATGGTACAGTATATTATCCAGCATGTTTTACAGCAGTGTCCTGATGAAGTTACTTTTTTAAATCAATTTGTGGACAAAACGCTGCAGGCGCGTTTGGAAGCACTTGCCTGCAGTACTTGCCAACATATAACTTATACGCAGGCAGTGGAGCTTTTAGAGAAAAGTGGGCACGCATTCCAATATCCTGTTGCATGGGGACGGGATCTGCAAACAGAGCATGAGCGATATCTTACGGAAGAGGTGTTTCATGGACCCGTGTTTGTAACAGACTACCCGCGAGAGATCAAATCTTTCTATATGCGTCTGAACGATGATGAAAAGACGGTGGCCGCTATGGATTTGCTGGTACCGGGCGTGGGAGAGATTATTGGCGGCAGCCAGCGTGAGGAACGTCTGGATGTATTGCTCTCCCGTATGCGGGAATGTGAATTGGATGAGGCGGACTATGCATGGTATGTAAATCTAAGACGGTGGGGCAGTACCCGTCATGCCGGGTTCGGCCTGGGTTTTGAGCGGATGGTCATGTATTTGACCGGCGTTTCCAATATTCGGGACGTGATCCCATATCCCAGGACGGCAGGTAGCGCCCCGTATTAAAATAATAATTTTGTGAAAGAAAAAGCCCCCGTTTGGGGGCTTTTTCAAATTTATTTTATTCACTCCGCAGTGCTTCTACCGGGTCCTTCTTTGCGGCAAGCCGGGAAGGAATCAGACCGGATATCAGTGTGAGAATCATACTGATAGCAATCAGAATAATCCCTGCCTGCCAGGGCAGGGAAGCTATATTGGGAATCTCAGTGAAATGTTCAATAATCAGACTTGCAGGAATACACAGCAAAACGGTGATACCTATACCAATCATTCCTGCCGCAAGCCCAACGATCAGCGTTTCTGCGTTGAATACGCGGGATACATCCTGTTTAGAAGCCCCGATAGACCGGAGGATACCGATTTCCTTTGTCCGCTCTAACACAGATATATAGGTGATAATACCAATCATAATGGATGAAACGACAAGAGAGATGGACACAAATGCGATCAGTACATAGGAGATGGCGTTGATAATCGTTGTGATGGAGGACATGAGAATGGCTATATAGTCCGTATAGGTGATTTGGTCCTGCTCTTCTACGTCGGCATTGTATGCATCGATTATTTCTGCAATTTTGTCCTTTGCCTCAAAGCTGGAGGCATATATATTGATGGCAGATGGAGTATCCAAATCTACGGCGCTGAGTTTGGCTATGTTTTCATCGTAGGTGGCCTCTGATACGGAAGGGGGCATATGGCTGTCATACATAGCGGCGGCCTGTTGGGAATCTGTCTGAGACAACATAGCATCGAATTGTACGGCAAGCTGTTCGGCAGAAAGCGATGCCAGTGTGACTTCCGTTTCCCGGGCATACTTTGCAGTAGCCATTTCCGCGATGCTTTCCCGCATCAGCGTTGTGAGCTCCTCGTCTGTCATTTTGCCAATGTAGCTGCGCACCGTTTCTTCATCTGCGCCGGAAGCTTCTTTATAGTTTTCTATAATAGCTGTTTCCATAGAAGCACGGTCAGGATATGCGGCCATATATTGATTTACTGTTTGTTCTAATGTATCGGCAGGAATCTCAGCGGCAATCTTTTTAAACAAATTCGCTTTTTCTTCTATAGAAAGAGATGCGGCGTATGCGGCAAACGCCTGCGCTTTTTCATTTGTATCCGGTTCTTTCATAGATCCATCGTCAAAGGGTAGTCCGGTGAACACATCTGTAGACGGATTTTCTTTTTGCTGAGTTACAATTTCACTTTTGTTGGTTTCATTGATGATATAGCGGGTCAGTTCTGCAGTATATCCTACCGCGCCTTGTATAGAAGTTGCTACAGCGTCTTCGTTGGGGCGGACGATACCGGAGACTTTTAACTGTATTCCATTTTCGGCGGTAATTTTCATGTAGTCTTCATTGTCACGCATATCTGTCCAAACGCCGTCTTTGTCATTGTCCGTATAGTAGTCGGAGGGAAGAACAGCATAGAAAGAGAGATCCATCAGCTGGTCGTAGTCCCATGCTTCATCGATAACTTCTGTTTCTTCGCCCCGCATAGCGGCGGACATGATGTCCTCGATTTCGTCTTGATCTCGCAATCCCAGCGAATACAGATACACATCGCTGAGTTCGTTATTCTTGCTGATTACAAGGACAACTTCGTCGTAATTGTCCGGCCAAGAGCCTTCCAGCAATTCGTACTGCTCCTTGACTAGTTCGTTGATGGTTTCTCCGTTCCTTCCCGGCATGATTTCCGACCAAACATTCATTTCCTGCATGGTATACTGAGAATACGGAGAAGAGGCCATTGCCTCATCATCGTAGGAAAAACCCATAGCGCTATGCATAGCGCGCATCACGGTTGAAGGGTTGACGGTGATAAAATCTCCCTGGGTGTCGTAGCCATATATCAAAAGGTCCAGTCCATAACCATATTGAATCGCCGTGATATATTCTTTTAATTCTTCGTTATTATCCAGATAGGTTTTAAAGTCGGTTAGATTGTTGTAAGTATCAATAGAAGAAAGAGAATTGAACATATCCTGCATTTGTGATGAGGCATGTACTTTGTTGTCGCTGTACGTTGTTTCGTTAGAATCCATAAATGCAGACAGCATTTTGCCAAGATCAATACTTTCTGCTTGAATCGTCACGGGATACCCGGACAGGGTATCCTCCTGAACTCGGTTTATGTAAAGCTGAATGCCGTTGGATAGAGATAGGATCAACGCGATACCGATGATACCGATGGAGCCTGCAAAGGAAGTCAGAATCGTACGGCCTTTTTTCGTCATCAAATTATTCAGGGACAAGGAGAGCGCTGTGAAAAAAGACATGGAGGTCTTTTTTCTTTTGCCTTTGTGGCCTGTGTCCTCCACAGGCACTGCCGGCTCCGCTGACTGTATTTCGTCCAGAGCTTTATTGGGCTTATCCGACAAAATTTTTCCATCCTGCAGCCGGACGATACGGGTAGCATATGCATCTGCAAGCTCCGGATTATGGGTGACCATAATGACCAGCCTATCCTTAGCGACATTCTGAAGAAGGTCCATAATCTGAACGCTGGTTTCCGTATCCAGCGCACCGGTGGGTTCATCTGCAAGAATAATTTTGGGGTTGTTTACCAACGCTCTTGCAATGGCTACCCGCTGCATCTGTCCGCCGGACATTTGAGAAGGCTTTTTGTGAATCTGATCGGCAAGACCTACCTGCGCCAGCACTTCTTTGGCCCTTTTGCGCCGTTCGCTTTTAGACACGCCGGACAAAGTCAGCGCTAATTCTACATTGGAGAGCACCGATTGATGGGGAATCAGGTTGTAGCTTTGGAAAACAAAGCCCACCGAATGATTGCGGTATCCATCCCAGTCGCGGTCCCTATATTCTTTTGTGGATATACCATTGATCACAAGATCACCGGATTCGTACTGGTCCAGTCCGCCGATTACATTCAGCATAGTGGTTTTTCCTGACCCGCTGGCGCCGAGAATAGCCACAAATTCGTTGCTGCCAAAACACAAGCTTACACCATCCAATGCAGCGGTTTTTGTGTCCCCTGCAACATACGTTTTCGTAATGTTTTTTAGTTCAAGCATTTTGGAACCTCCTCATCCTTTTTGTAAACATGCTTTTCTACATTTTGTATAATCCGTTTTAACGTCTCGATCCCTTCCAAGACTTCCATAAAATCTTTTCTGGAAATGGTGTGTTCGTTTTCAAAATATGCACGCAGCGTGCGTTCCACGCCGGCCAGCGCGGCACGTCCTTTCGGAGTGATAAGCAGCACGACACTCCGCTCGTCTGTTTTGCTGCGGCAGCGCAGAATAAAGCCGTCATTTTCTAATTTTTTGCACATAGAGGACACATTTCCCTGATTTAAATCAAGGGCTTTAAAAATACTGCTAATTGTGGGATTTTCCTGATGTGCAATTAAATTCAGCGTAACAGAGGATAGGGGCGTGAGACCAAACTGCTGTGTGATAGGTGTCATGATCCGCTCAAAAGAAATCCGCGTCTGGATAAAGTTGGTGACGACTTCCAGCTGAAACACGCCGTTTCCAAGAGTATATTCGTTCATAATCGTCACCTCAGATCCGTGTCGTCACGTCAAATCGCCGCGCACAACGAGGGCAGATGACGGAGTGCGTACCTTTTCGTTTGGGCAATCGGAGCGTCGCTTTGCAGTGGGGGCACGTTTTATAGCGGTAAGTTTTAAAATCCCGAATTTTATTTTTCTGCAGGATCAAAAAGTTTTTGTTTTTTTTGAAAAAGGAAGTAAATGCTTGATTTTCACGCTGTCGCGCAGCAGTATTTCTGGACATGCAGCGATACAGCATCCAGAAAAGAAGTACGGTTTCCAATATATAAACCAGTACGCCTGCCGCTATGGAGTCTATAAAGATAATCCGTAGAATCCACAGGATCAGAATCGTTACAAGAAGGCCATAGTACAGACTGTCGATACCGTAACGACCATAGAAAAATTGTGCGATGCGCTGCCGAAAACTCATAATACACCTCAAATACATTTGGTTTGAATATATTTTAATGGGAATCTATTGCTGATTATACGCAATATTATGAAATTTCTGAAAATCATAAAACAGACTTTGTTGCGAATATTATTTTTTTGTGCTATACTGTTGAGCAACATAAACATTGATAGAAAAGGAAAGTATACTTTGATTTTTGATAGATGGCTCGTGCCTGACCGGATGTTTGGGCACTATTACGAAATTACCCCGGACATGGTACATGCGTTGGGACGCAGCGCCCTGCTTTGCGATATTGACAATACGTTGGCGACTTATGACGATCCCGTTCCGCCCGAACGTCTGACAAATTGGATTGAAGAAATGCGCCAGGCGGGAATTTCCATCGCGTTTATATCCAATAATACAAAAGAACGGGTGGAGCTTTTTAATAAATCCTTGCAATGTGTGGCATTTGCAAAGGCAGGCAAACCTGGAACAAAATACCTGCATGCGGCATGTGAACAGCTGCATATTGACAAAAATCAGGCTATTCTTCTAGGGGATCAGCTGCTTACCGATTGTGCGGCAGGGAAGCGGTTTGGCATTCCCGCATGGATTGTTCCGCCGATCCGCGATAAGAAAACTTTGTTTTTTAGGATGAAGCGTCTGCTGGAAAAACCGTATCTGCGCAAGTACCGTAGGATACATGCAGTAGGGCAATAGAATTGGAGTGAATGATATGACAAGAGAAATAATACATGACCGACTGGCCGCCCTGCGTGCCTGCATGCAAGAAGAAAATCTGGATGCAGTGTGGGTGAGCGGCGCGGAAAATCATCTGTATACCAGCGGTTTTTATAATCCTGACGGAATTTTGCTGATTACAATGGACAGCGCATATGCTTTTCAGGATTTTCGATATATTGAGGCGGCGCGAAGGGAAATTCCGGCAGATTTGTTTGAGGTGATTATGCCGGAGCAGCCTCGAAGTGTTTGGCTGCCCATGCTGCTGTCTGCAGGTGGTGTACAAACAGTAGGGTATGAGGATGGCACGCTTACCTGTCGCTCTCTTGCAATTTTGCAGCACGACTGCCCCGGAATCCGATTTGCCGCGGTCGGGAATATGTTTCAAAAGCTGCGCAGTGTAAAGGATGCCTATGAGATCGACTGTGTGGAACGGGCACAGCAAATTGCAGAAGCTGCCTTTGCCCAACTTTTGCCCCGCATTACCTATACAGCCACAGAAATGGAGCTGGCGGCGGAGTTAGAATATTTAATGAAAAAAAACGGCGCTCAGGGAATCAGTTTTGAAACCATCGCTGTTTCCGGATCCAATTCATCGTCTCCCCATGGCGTTCCCAGAAACATGCCGTTGGAAAAAGGCTTTTTAACCTTTGACTTCGGTGCGGTTTTTCAAGGCTACCATTCGGATATGACGCGCACGGTGGTAATCGGCAAAGCGGATGCCGGTATGCGCCGAGTCTATGATACGGTGCTTCAGGCGCAGGAGGCTGTACTGGCGCAAATCGGTGAAGGGGAGTCCTGTTTTAAAATGGACCAAATAGCTAGAGATATTATTGATACGGCCGGATATACCGGCACGTTCGGCCATGGCTTGGGCCATGGCGTCGGGCTGGAGATTCATGAGTCCCCAAATTTGAATATCCGCAGCGGAGACGCTAAACTGCGCGTGGGAGAAATTGTCACGGTAGAGCCGGGAATTTATCTTGCGGGAAAGTACGGATGTCGGATCGAGGATATGGTGTGCATCGTGCCGGGGGGAGCGCGCAATCTGACGCAGTGTCCAAAAGAGCTGATTGAAATCTGATTTTTTTCTTTGTTAGGTAAAAATTGGCGCAACCCCCTTGCAAAATGCACAGCTTTGTATTAAAATAAAACGGAACAAATGATTTTGCACATGAATAGGAAAGGAGCTATCCTGCCAGGCAGGATAACTGAATGTATGGTTGTAGCAGGCGATTTTAAAAATGGCATTACCTTTGATATGGACGGGCAGGTTATGCAGGTCATTGAATTTCAGCATGTAAAGCCCGGAAAGGGAGCAGCATTTGTCCGTACAAAGCTGCGCAATGTAATCACGGGAGCCGTTGTAGAAAAGACTTTTTCTCCTACAGACAAGTATGAGGATGCTCGTATTGACCGCAAGGAAATGCAGTATCTGTATAATGATGGTGAGCTTTACTACTTTATGGATATGGAGTCATACGAGCAGATGCCACTGAATGCAGATAAGCTTTCTGAAAACTTCAAATATGTGAAAGAGGAAATGATTTGCACGATCAAATCCTACAAGGATAATGTGTTTTCTGTTGAACCGCCTATGTTTGTAGAATTGGAAATCACCGATGCTGATCCTGGTGTGAAGGGTGATACTGCTACCGGCGCTACAAAGAATGCAACGCTGGAAACGGGAGCGGTGATTCGGGTGCCTTTGTTTATCAATCAGGGCGAACGTGTTCGTATCGACACTAGAACAGGCGAATATCTGGAACGGGCATAATTTTGGATAAAGCGGAGGCCGGGACGACAGCGTTTCGGCCCCGTTTCGTTATTGGATTATGAAAAATACAGAAAGGAAAGAACAAATGAAACTTGGTGAAAAAAGCGCATATTTGCAGGGATTGGCTGCGGGACTGGAATTGGACCAGACAAAAACGGAGGGAAAACTGCTCGGTGAGCTTTTAACTGTTGTGTCAGATATGGCTGCAGCTATAGAAGACTTGGAGCGGGAGTGTGCACATCTGCATGATTATATTGAAGAACTTGATGCAGATCTTGGAGATGTAGAAGAGATTCTTTTTGATGAGGAAGAAGATTTGGATGATGACGAAGACGACTGTGCATGTGATTGCTGCTGCGGCTGCGACGATATGGAGCAGCGGATGCTGATGTGCGCAAATTGCGGGGAGACGATCTGTTATGACGAGACACTTGACCCGGAAACATTGATTTGCCCTGCCTGCGGAAAGTCTGCTGCAGGTAAAGAAGACGCTGAAGACGAATAAACAACAGAATTGAAAAAGCCTCCCCTGAAAAGGGGAGGCTTAAAAAATGGGTATTTTGAAACCCAATATTTTTTGCAATTGCAGAATATACTGGATAAAAAATCATTTCATGTAAAACCATGGAAAAAATAAGGTAATTCTAAAAAAGTTTCATAAAAATTTCACTACTTTATCAGTTGTCTATTGACAAAATTGGTGAATCTATATATAATGAGCATGTAAGGCTATAGCGTGTGCAGATACACACAAGTCCTTAATATTCTGGAGGTATATGTAATGAAAAAAACGATTACATGGGTATTGCTGGCTGCTATGCTTCTTTCGGCAGTTGCACTGGCAATCCCGGTAGGGGCTGAAACTTTGTATATTCAAGAAGTGCAAGCCGATTTGTTTACGACCCCGCCTACCATTGATGGGTATATCAGTATCCAAGAATGGGGCAGGTCCAATTTCACTGTGAGAAGTGGAGATGCTGCAAGAATATCGAGTTCTGAACCTCTAAACAATGCATTCTTCTATTGGAGACCCGGATATGGTACAGACCAAACAACAATGTCTTATGAGGTATGGCTGCGTTGGGATGCTAACTACTTCTATGTTGGTGTCAAAGTAGAAGATCCGGATGGACATTCCTTGAAGGGCGGTAAAGGCAACACTTGGAACGGCGATGCTATGCAGATTTTTGTTGACTACCTGGGTGCAAACTCTCTCGTAGGCGGCAATACTTATGTACCGCAGATGGGTCCTACTCCTTGGAGATATAAGGATCAGGTGCCGGATTTCCTCGTTGGATATCCGCAGATCGTCGGTGGATTTATCGAAATGTTTGAAAATAAAACCAAGACCGGTATGACAGAATACAACAATCCTGCAAAGGGCGCTGCAAAAGTTGCAGTAGCACCCAACGGTTTGAATTATTCTTCCGATACTACAAGTAAGATTACTACATATGAAGTAGCTATTCCGTGGAACTACATTTTCTATAATGAAACCGGTGTTGTAACATTGGATACACAGGCATCTGTTACAGATGCAGCATGGGGCGGCATCAACCGTGAGCTTGGTGTGTCTATGGCTGTGTTTAACGGTGAACCTGGTACCAGCGGATACACCAATTATCTGGCTTGGGGCTCCGGTATCTGCGGCTCTCAGTATGATGAAGCGAAGCAGACCTGCGGCGGATCAAACCGCGTTATCTTAACAGACAACACAGTGACACCCGAACCTGGTTATACCACCTATAATCCTGCAAATCTCGAGAGATTCCAAAGAGATTATTCTGGAATGGATACAGGCGTGTACTATGACTATCTTGGTGGAGATATTCAGCGTACCAATCCCCTGTCCTCCAAGGATCAATTGACAACCCTTACTTATGACAACGACAGCGACCGTGATCACTGGGGCGCTGATAACTATCAGGGCTTAACAACAGATTCTGGTGACCCGGAGCATGGTATGGTATTGGATTATACCGATCCTAGTATTACACAGACTTATATCGATACCGCACTTGATGCAGATACGCAGTATAAATATCCCTTGTCCTATACTATGGAATTTGACATTCGATTCCAGGGAACATATGCAGGTAACGAAGAAGCCGGTACCGATAAGTACGATCCCGCAGTATTCAACTGGTTCGGTGGATCTACCGGTTTTGAGTATGAATGCGGCTATTACTTCAATGATGGTCAGTTCAAAATTCAAGGCACTGATTCGGCAGGCAAGCCTATTGCAACAGCAAACTTTAAGATGGAGCTTGATACCTGGTACAACTGGAGATTTGTATTTGATAACGGTTCTTGTACTGCACGCCTGTACATCAACGATCAGCCGATTTTTGGTGAAGATGTGTGGAACCGGTACTTCTATTACTCCTCTGATGAACATCAGTCTGATGGTACATTGATGCTGTGGCGTATGTTCAATACGAAGTTCCAGATGGACAATGTTCGTATTTACAATGCAGAAGGTCCTAAACCTAACCCAGATGCTCCTCAAGTAGATCCAGATAATCCTAACAAGCCTGGACTATCTGATACCGCAAGTGGCAGTGAAGATTTGGATACATCCAATGTATATAAGGATGATAACGGATACTTCCGTCTCCCTGTATATGTAACCAACTTCTACAAGCGGGCAACTGCACTTTCCTTTGATGTAACCATGAATCCTGATGTTGCAACATTGGATTCCATTTCTGGCCTTACCGAAGGAACCTACACAGTAGAAGATAAAGGCGACGGCAAATATCTTATTACGATTACTGACTTTGCACAGGTACGGTCAATGAATGTGGGAGACGTGTTCTTCGAAATTGTTATCAAGCCTGCGTCAGATGATGTGCAAGCAGCTGATTTGGGACTCACGCTGAAGTCCAATTATAAGTACACTGTAGCTACAGGCGATGCTATGATTTATGTCGCTCTTGCAGCAGTTGTAATGGCAATCGGCTGTGCAGTCGTTTACAAAAAGAGAAAAAGCTTTGTAAGATAATTGCAGAGTTAAGAAAAAAGAGAGCGGTGTTGCCGCTCTCTTTTTTTGCGCAGTTGCCAAATATACGCGCGGACAGACAAGCGCTCTTTAGAAGTAATTTAAAACTATAGTGTAATTATAATTTAATATAAAAAGTCTCCTTTGTAGAAAGGAGACTTTTTGAAATTTATATGACTTTCTAAACGGTATTTACATATCTGTAATGGAGATTTCTGCGATGCGCTGATCTATAAGAGGCTTATCCTGGCCATCCGTTTGCACACTGGCAATTTCGTCTACAACACTGATTCCATCTGTGACTTTACCAAATGCGGCATACTGTCCGTCCAGAAAGGGACCGTCTGCATGCATAATAAAGAACTGGCTGGAAGCGGAGTTAGGATCTTGGCTTCTTGCCATAGAAATCACTCCGCGGGTATGTGACAGGGGATTATTAAAACCATTGATAGCAAATTCGCCCCGGATATTTTTGCCGCTGCCGCCTATACCAACTCCCATAGGGTCACCACCCTGGATCATAAAACCGGAGATAACCCGGTGAAAAATCAAGCCGTTATAAAATCCTTCTTTTGCCAGAGAAACAAAGTTCTCTACTGTAATTGGCGCAATATCCGGATACAGTTCTAATTCGATTTTTCCGCCGTTTTCCATTGTGATTGTTGCCTGTATGTTTTTTGTGTCCATAAAATACACTCCGTTCTGCCGCTTTTCGGCGGCACAATTAGTAAATAAATGCGGTGGCTTATAGTTTTACAAATGCAGAATTTAATCAACTACTTTTATATATTCAATATAAACAGAATCTACCGGAGACGATTTTTCTTTTGCGCCGGGATATGCAGTCTCTACTGCTACGGAAGCAATTTTGTCTACAACGTCCATGCCTTCAGTTACTTTGCCAAATGCAGCATATTGTCCGTCCAATCCTTTATTATCTGCATGCATAATAAAGAACTGGCTGGAAGCGGAATTTGGGTCCTTACTTCTTGCCATAGAGATTACACCGCGGGTGTGGGATAATGTATTCTCAACTCCGTTAATAGCAAATTCGCCTTTAATTTCTTTATCGCTGCCGCCGCTTCCATTTCCTTTGGGATCACCGCCTTGAATCATAAATCCAGATACAATTCGATGAAAGGTGAGGCCATCATAGAATTCGTCTTTTACCAGGGAAACAAAATTTTCCACCGTGATGGGAGCAATATCGGGATATAACTCCAACTCGATTACACCGAAATCTTGAACGGACATTTCCACATGTACAGGATCGTCACCCAGCTTCGTATCATCGCTTTTACAGGAGACCAAAAGACCACACATTGCAAGCGTAATAGCCATACATATAACCTTTTTCATTTTTAGATATCCTTTCTATAGAATAAAATATATTACGCTTTATTTTAGCAAATATTTCCAGTATTGTAAAGGCTTTTCTGTTAATAATCTGAAAAGATGGCATATACTTAAAAGAATGATGCTGATTCAATACAAAAAAGGATATAGGCTAAAATATGACGACGGAAAAACTGCTTCGTTTTGCATTATATGGATTCTGCGGGGTAATTGGCGCGGTGGGTGTGTGGCTGCTGCTGAAATATGCCTTTCCAATTCTGCTACCATTTATTTTAGCGTACGCAATTTCCTGTGCGGTACGCACCGCCGCTCAGTGGCTGCATAAAAAAACCAAAACCTCCCGTTCTTTTTGGGCAGTTGCACTTATTGTGCTGACAGCGGCGCTCATTACGGCACTGATATGGATTGGAGCGTCTATTTTAATCCGTGAGGCTTCTGAAGCTGTGACCTCTCTTAGTGATATGCTCAATCAGCCGGACAATCCCATCAGTACGTTAGCTGGAAAAATAGAATCCTTCGGAAAACGGTTCAATCTTGGAAACGGGGATTTCTCCGACACCTTTCCGGAAATGGTAAAAGGCGCCGTAGGTCAAATCAGTACTTGGATTGCCGGGGGAGCAGGGGATATCCTGGGGCTTTTGCCGTCTTTTATATTTACTTTATTCGTTGGAATCATTGCACTGTTTTATTTTTGTCTGGACAGCAAGGGAATTTGGAAAATGTTTTCCGGCATTTTATCCCGAGAAATGAGAGAGAAAGTAAGCAAAACTACGTCTGCCATTATGCGTGGACTGGGACGATTTATAAAGTCATATTCCATTATTATGCTGATCACCTTTGCAGAACTTCTTTGTGGTTTTTTGGTCATGCGGGTACAGTATGCCTTTTTAGCAGCGCTGCTGATCGCTATTGTAGATGTGCTGCCCGTGCTGGGGGTTGGCACTGTTTTGGTACCCTGGACCCTCCTCTCTTTTATGGAGGGAAATGGCGTGCGTGGGATCCAACTGTTGGTGCTGCTTGGTATTATGTATGTTGTACGACAGGCGGTGGAGCCTCGAATTCTTGGAAAAAGTGCCGGTGTACATCCGCTACTGGCGTTGGTTTTTGTATATGCGGGCTTTCGTCTGGCGGGCGTCGGCGGAATGATTGTTGCGCCGATTTTGCTGAATGCAGGGGCAGTTTTATGGGAAGAACGGGAGAAAAAAAGTGATGCAAAAAGTTGACAAACTGTCCCAGGGGGTATATAATAAATACGTATAAATAAAATGGAGAATTTATCGCTGGATTCGTAAAAATATCCTAAGCGGTTTTTTGGAAAGGGATCACTATGCTCAGCAGCATGACGGCCTTTGGCAGAAGCAGAGGAGCTTCTGCTGACGGATCAAAGATAATCACGGTAGAAATTAAATCTGTCAATAGCAGGTATATGGATACTGCGATAAAGCTGCCCCGTATCTATGCATACCTTGAGGAAAAAATCAAGACCTGTCTCGCTTCTCGTGGTGTATCTCGTGGAAAGATAGAAGTTTATGTAGGTGTTGAGGTGCTGCAGCAGACTGGAACAGATGTTGTTTTGGATACAGCCCTAGCCGCTTCCTATATTCGCGCACTGGAGCAGCTGCGGGACCAGTTCGGGCTGCAGGATGACCTGTCTGTGATGCGGGTTGCACAAAATAGAGAATTGTTTTCTGTGCGTACGCCGGAAGATACAGACGGGCGTGACTGGGCAGACATATCTCCAATTTTAAACCAGGCGTTAGATTCCTTTTTGGAGCAGCGGGCTGCAGAAGGCCGGCGCCTCATAGCAGATATTACGGATAAGATCGCGTCGATTCGAGAAATATGCGAAAAGGTTGCAGAAATATCCGCGCGGGACATCCAAGGATATGCGCCAAAACTTGTAGAACGCATAAAAAAGTTTTTGCAGGATTTCGATGCTGAAGCTAGCGAGCAGCGCATTTTGACAGAGGCTGCTATATATGCGGACAAGGCTGCCATTGATGAGGAACTGGTCCGGCTGGAAAGTCACTTTGCTACCTTCCACGAGATAGTAGAGCGGGGTGAGGCAGTAGGACGCAAGCTGGATTTTCTTCTGCAGGAGATGAACCGTGAGGTGAATACTATCGGTTCAAAAGCGGGGAATATGGAGATTGCGCATTTAGTCGTGGATGTAAAGGCTATTCTAGAAAAAATTCGCGAACAAGTGCAGAATATTGAGTAAAGCTTTGCAGAAACGGATATAGAAACATATGAAGTTTATCAACATAGGATTTAATAATATGGTTGCAGCGGCTCGGGTTGTCGCAGTAATCGGTCCTGACAGCGCGCCAGCTAAGCGTTTGATTCAGGATGCCAAGGACAGCGGCAGGGCCATTGATTGCACCAGTGGCCGCCGGACCAGAGGCATCATTATTACAGACAGTGATCATATAATTTTATCGTCTATCCAACCGGAAACGGTTGCGGCAAGACTGACCGGTGAGGAAGAGGAGGATGGCCATGCATAAAAATGGTTTTTTAGTAGTAATCTCCGGTCCTTCCGGCGGTGGAAAGGGCACAGTAGTGCGCAAGGTTAGAGAGATGATGCCGGAGCTTGCTCTTTCGGTGTCGGCAACTACCAGGCCCCCTAGAGTAGGCGAAGAAGATGGACGGGAATATTATTTTCTAGATCGGGATGCTTTTGAGGAAATGGTTGCCAGAGAGGAGATGCTGGAATATACCAGCTATTGCGGCAATTATTACGGCACTCCTAAAAAAGAAGCACAGCGTATTATTTCGTCTGGGAAAAATATGATTCTGGAAATTGAAGTAGAAGGAGCAGCGCAGGTAAAACGTCTGTATCCAGATGCGGTTTCCATTATGCTTATTCCTCCAACCATAGAAGAAATGCGCCAGCGGCTGCTTGGCCGCGGGACAGAGGCAATAGAGACTGTAGAAAAGCGTCTATCCCGAGCGGCAGAAGAAATTCAACTTGCAGGCGAATACGATTATATTGTAATCAATCAGCGAGATGAGATAGAGGCCTGTGCCAAGCAGATTTGTGAAATCATCCATGCAGAAGGTGCGCGGACCGGCAGAATGACAGCAGAAATAGAAGCATTTTTAATATAATTCAGAAAAGGTAGGGAAAGACATGATTACTCCATCTATTGCGGAACTCACGCAGGGAAAATTTAACAGATATACATTGGTGATCGCTACAGCAAAGTGTGCGAAAATGATTACGGATGAGTATGTAATGCAAAGAGAATTGGCAGAACGGCGAATCGCCAACAAAGAGACGGACAAAAGTATTGCTTCCATGATTCGTAAGGAATACCGGGATGACAAGGCGGTAAAAACAGCAGTCAACGGATTGAATAATAAAGACTTTGTAATTACGGGACTTACGGATGGTGAAGAAGCTGCATCGTCCATAGGACAGACAGATCCCGAGGAATAAATACACGCTTGCGATACTGCCGCCGATTTTGGCGGCAGTAATTTGGTATATCGGGTTTTAAAGGAGGTAGGTTATGGTCAAGGAATTTGCTGCGGTGCGTATTATGGATGCCCCGTATCATGCTGATCATACTTATGACTACTATATCCCTGCTGAATTTTCCGGCCGAGTGTTTTCCGGCAGCCTTGTAAGCGTTCCGTTTGGGAGGGGAAACCGGCACACACGAGCGATTGTTATAGAAGTGCGGGAATACAGCGATTATGAAAATACGAAGCCTATCGTTTCATTATCCGGAGACGATCCTTTGCTGGATCAGGAAATGCTGGGTATATGCCGGTTTTTATGCGAATATACGTTGTGCACTTTCGGGGAAGCAGTGCGGGCGATTGTACCAACGGCGGCTATGTCTAAAATGTTCGAATATTACAGCGCCGCCGCGGGTGATCATGATAAAAAATTAAAAAAACTGTCTGAAAAGGCGCTGCTGTTTTATTCTTATATCAAGGCAAGAAACGAAGTGTCCGGCCAGCAGTTGAAGACCAAATTTGGCGATGAAGCCGCAACGCTGGCAGCGTCTCTTGTAAAATCTGGTATTATTACACGCACATCCAGAATCAAAATACGTTCCAGCGACCGGTACGATGCTTTTGTCTCTCCCGTGATGGATACATTTGCAAGTATGGTTGCGGCGGGGAATCTGAAAAGCCCTCTCCAAGCTCAGATATTGGTTACGTTGTCAAAAACGGGCAGAATCAGTGCGGAAGAGCTTTTTGAGCAAATCGGTGCCAGAGCCAGAGTGCAGCTAAACGCCTTGGAAAAAAAGAATATGATTCATGTTGAGCGTATCGAAAGCTTTCGCAATCCTTATGCTGTGGGAGAAGGCGCTGTGGAGGAGGATGCCACTGCCTTATCTGCACAGCAGCGGGAGGCATACGACAAATTGGAATCTTTATATACTTCTGGAGCGGCAGCAGCGCTGCTCCATGGTGTAACCGGTAGCGGGAAGACCAGAGTAATTAAAGAAATGATTGACCGGGTTTTACTGGATGATCGGGGCGTAATTGTTTTGGTTCCCGAAATTTCTCTCACTCCTCAAGTGGTGGAATATTTTTGCAGATGTTATGGAGATCGGGTAGCTGTCATCCATTCCAAACTTTCCGCCGGCGAGCGGTATGATACGTGGAAGAGAATCCGAAAAGGACTAGCCGATGTGGTAATCGGAACCCGTAGCGCTATTTTTGCGCCGCTTTCAAACATTGGCATGATTGTAATTGATGAAGAGCAGGAGCACACCTACAAATCGGATACGGACCCAAAATATTTAGCCCATGATGTAGCCCGCTATCGCTGCGGACAGCATGGCGCTCTGATGCTTTTGTCTTCGGCAACGCCGTCCCTGCGTTCCTACTACAAAGCGGTGTCCGGCGTTTATACCTTAATTGAGATGACCCAGCGTTATGGAGATGCCCGACTGCCGGATGTGGCTATCAGCGATATGCGCAGTGAGATAGATGCAGGAAATACTTCTCCGGTAAGCATGGGGCTGGTTGATCGGCTGCGGGAGGTACGGGATAAAAAGACGCAGGCAATTGTGTTTTTGAACCGGCGCGGATACAGCAGTGCAGTGAGCTGCCGAGTATGCGGCGAGGCGATTCGATGTCCAAACTGTTCTGTATCTCTGACATATCATACCCGCTCTCCTATTGGTGAATCGGATGATGCACAGGATTATTTTCGCCGACGCAGTGAACGAGGGGATCTTGCTTGCCACTACTGTGGATACCGTACACCTGTACCGACTGCTTGTCCTGCATGCGGCGCGGAGCATTTTCGATTTATGGGATGCGGAACGCAGCAGGCACAGGAAGAGATTGAGCGACTTGTTCCCGGACTGCGGGTGCTGCGTATGGATATGGACACTACTCAGACGAAAATGTCTCATCGGGAACTGATTGAAAGCTTTCGACAGGGAAATGCCGATGTCCTGCTTGGGACTCAAATGGTTACCAAGGGGCATGATTTTCCAAGAGTGACACTGGTAGGCGTTATGAATGCAGACGGAAGCCTTTACTTAGATGATTATCGGGCGGCGGAGCGCACATTTTCTATGCTGACACAAGCTATTGGCCGGGCAGGCCGCGCGAGTGATCCGGGGATTGCAGTGGTACAGACCTATAATCCGGATTCCCAGGTGATCCGTCTTGCGGCGATGCAGGATTATAAATCCTTTTACGAGAGAGAGATTCTTTTGCGGAAAACACTAGTTTTTCCACCGTTCTGTGATATTGCCGTTATTACTCTGTGCAGTAGTGACGAAGCATTGCTGGCGGCTTCTGCTGTTAAATTGGCAGACAATGTGGGGGAACTTTTAAGTGGGGCATTTCAGGATGTGGAAGCTGTAATTTTTGGCCCATTTGAAACGCCTGTGTATAGGATACAAAATGTTTGCCGCATGCGGCTGGTGATCAAGTGCCGGTTAAATAAGCGGGCAAGAAAAATGATTGGCTGCTTGCTGACTGCTTTTGGAAAAAGCGGAACGAAAAATCTTACTATCAGCGCGGATTTAAATCCATCCAGCTTATAAGAGATATGGATGTAGAGAAAGGAAAAATAGAGTATGGCTATTCGAAATATAGTACAGGAAGGGGATCCCATCCTTCGCGGAAAGTGCCGACCGGTGGATGAGATTACCCCGCGTATTCTTACATTATTGGATGATATGCGGGAAACTTTAGCCCATGCAGATGGGGCAGGACTTGCAGCGCCTCAGGTAGGAGTACGCCGTCGGATTGCGATTGTAGTGGACGAAAATGATCAAATGGTCGAACTGATTAATCCACAGATTATCAAGCAGAGCGGACATCAGCGGGATATAGAAGGGTGTTTGTCTGTGCCGGGCCGATGGGGATATACAAATCGGCCAATGCATGTGACTGTCCAGGCGATGGACCGAGAGGGAAAGACCTTTACCGTATCGGGCAGCGGCCTGACGGCGCGTGCCTTTTGCCATGAAATTGATCATTTAGATGGAATTTTGTTTATTGATCACGCAGAGGAATGTGATATAGAAGTCTAACGGAGAAAAGGAGGCGGATATATGCGTATCGTTTTTATGGGAACGCCTGATTTTGCGCAGATATGTTTGCAGGCGTTGGTAGAAGCGGGTCTGGACGTAGTGGCCGCAGTAACCCAACCGGATAAGCCGCGGGGGCGGGGATATCAAATGATTCCGCCGCCGGTGAAGGTGTTTGCCCAGGAGCAGGGGATTTCGGTATATCAGCCACAGACACTGCGGGACGGCGCCTTTGAAGAAACGCTAAGGCAGCTGGATCCGGATGTGATTGTGGTTGCTGCTTACGGGAAGATTTTGCCGTCCTATATTATTGATTATCCACGTTTGGGATGCATCAATGCCCATGGGTCACTTCTGCCAAAGTATCGGGGGGCAGCGCCGATTCAGCGGGCCATTATGGATGGAGAGGAAGAAACCGGTATTACGATTATGTATATGAATCAAGGGCTGGACACCGGAGACATGCTTTTGTGGGAAAAAACGCCTATAGCCGATACAGATGATTTTGCATCTATGCATGACCGCCTGGCCCAGATGGCGGGTGAGTTGCTGGTACGTGTTCTCCCCATGCTGGAAGCTGGTACAGTCGTGCCGGCAAAGCAAGACGATGTACTAGCCACATATGCGCACAAAATTGAAAAGGCAGACTGTGTACTGGATTTTTCTATGGATGCTCAGATACTGCTTTGGAAAATACGGGGGCTTTCTCCTTATCCGCTGTCGGTGACCAGAACACCGGACGGAAAGCTTTTAAAAATTGTGTCTGCGTCTCTAGCTGAGGGGACATCACAGGAGCTTGCTGGAACGGTGACGGATATTTCTGACACGGGCTTTTGTGTAGTCTGCGGCGATGGGAAAAAGATTCTGATTACTGGAGTTCTCCCGGAGGGGAAAGGGCGAATGCCCGCTGCGGATTTTGTGCGGGGCAGACGAATACAGACAGGAGCACGGCTGGCATGGACGATATAAAAACAGTGAGTCCCGGACGCAGAGCTGCTTTTATTTCTCTTTGTAAAATGCGGGCAGGGAAATATACCAACTTGGAGGTTGGTACAGTACTTTCGCGTATGCAGATGTCTGAAGCAGATCGAGGGTTGTACACAGCGTTGGTATATGGCGTTACTGAGAGGCTAATTACATTGGACTATATGATTGCTTTTCTTTCAAAACGTGCGTTGTCCGCTTTGGACGAGGAGGTAGTGTGTGCTCTGCGGCTTGGACTCTATCAGCTGGCTTTTATGGATCGGATTCCGCCGCATGCGGCAGTATCTCAATCTGTCGCTTTGACGCCAGCCAAGGGACGTGGATTTGTCAATGCCCTTTTACGTACATTTGTTCGAGGCGGATGTACGGTTCCCTTGCCGGAAGGGAATGAAACAGAAGCTTTGTCTGTACGATATTCTGTTCCCACTCCCCTGTGTACTGCATTTATAGAGTGGTTTGGAACCGATACGGCAGAAAAACTATTTGCTGCCTTTTTGAAGAAGGAGGATGCAGCGCTGCGAATCAATACCTTGCACCATAGCACGCAGGAAGTTGCCCAGCGGCTTGATGGTGTTATATCCGGTGTGTGTGACGCTTGTGTAAAGACATCTTCTTTTGTGGGAGTGCTTTCCGGTGTAGAAGCGGGAGATTGGTTTGTGCAGGATGAGGCGTCGGCACTTTGCGCCCGTGTTGTAGGCGCGCACCCTGGAGAAACAGTGGTAGATGTTTGTGCTGCCCCTGGAGGTAAAAGTTTTGCAGTGGCTATGGAAATGGAAAATCAGGGCAGAATCTATGCGTTTGATCTGCATGGAAATAAGCTTTCTTTGATTCAGCGAGGCGCGGCAAAGCTAGGAATTTCTATATTGGAAACAGAGGAGCGGGATGCAAGAAATCCAAAGAAGTCTCTTATTGGACAAGCCGACCGGGTTCTGTGTGACGCACCTTGTTCCGGACTGGGCGTAATTGGGAAGAAGCCGGATATAAAATATAAGGAAATGGATACGATAATCCGTTTGCCGGAGGTACAATACAGTGTCCTCGTTGGGGCAGCGGCGTATGTTCGGCCAGGCGGAACACTGGTATATTCTACCTGTACCTTAAATCCTGCAGAAAACGAGGGCGTGACGGAGCGATTCCTGACGGAGCATTCGGAATTTGAACCGTTCCCCTTTTTCTTTGCGGGAGCGGAGCAAAGTGCTTTGACGTTGCTTCCCCATATCCATGGTACAGATGGTTTCTATATTTGCAGAATGCAGAGAAAGTGAGGCGGATGTGGCAGAAAAAGCGGATTTGCTGGGAATGACTTTGGATGAAACCAAGACCTTTGCAAAGGAGATGGGTGAGGCGGCCTTTCGTGGGCAACAGCTTTACGGCTGGATGCAGAAGGGAGTCCCTATAGAAGAAATGACCAATCTGCCTGCGGCTTTTCGAAAGAAGCTGCAGACGGAATGTACCTATCGCTTGCCACGCATTCTTCAAAAGCAGGTATCCCAAATTGATGGAACGATTAAATATCTTATGGGTATGCTTGATGGGGAATGTGTGGAAAGCGTGTTCATGCGGTATGCGCATGGAAATACTGTGTGTGTATCCTGCCAGGCCGGATGTCGGATGGGATGCGCTTTTTGTGCATCTACCCTCCGGGGACGCAGCCGGGACTTGACTGCATCAGAAATCTTAGGACAGGTCGCAGTAATTGGCAGAGATACAGGAGAACGTATAGGCGGCGTGGTTATGATGGGGATTGGCGAACCGCTGGACAACTATGATAATACGGTGCGATTTTTGCATTTGGTTTCTCAGAAAGAGGGGCTGAATATCGGACTTCGGCACATATCGGTTTCAACTTGTGGGCTCGTACCGAAAATTTATCAGCTGGCCCAGGAGGGGCTTGCAGTGACTTTGTCCGTTTCTTTGCATGCCTGTCATGACAGCGTGCGGGACAGGCTTATGCCGATAAACCGGACCTATCCTATAGAAAGTCTTTTAGAGGCCTGTCAGCAATACTTTGATAAGACTGGACGCCGGGTTTCCTTTGAGTATACGTTGATATCCGGAGAAAATGACAGCATCGAGGATGCTGCAGCTTTGGCGGCTCGTCTTCGGCGAACAATTCACGGCCCCTGCCATGTAAATTTAATTTTGCTGAATCCTGTTCGGGAAACGGCGTTTGCTGCACCGGGAAGAGAGCGGGCAAAGGAATTTTGCGCCTATTTGGAAAAGCGGGGAATCAGCGCAACAATCCGCCGCAAACTGGGAAGTGATATTGATGCATCCTGCGGACAATTGCGGTTGAATCATGTGGAGAATGCAAATCCTAAGTATAAGTAAGGAAAAAGACCAGCAGGTCTTTTTTCTTTTTATCAATTATAGACTGTGATAGATAAGTAAATGGAATGTGATTGATACGCCCAATTGAAATATTTTTGCTCCTTTTAAAAGGGAAGGACCTAAAGGTATTGACTTATCCCTTTTCTGATAATATACTAAAATAAGAATATCATCGAAAAGAAGAGAGGAACAGCAAATGAGGCTCAGCGAATTGCCTATAGGAAGTACAGCAACGATTCTTTCTGTAGGCGGTACAGGCGCCCTGCGCCAGCATTTTTTGGACATGGGCTTGATACAGGGAACGGAAGTAGCCGTTATAAAGTATGCGCCTATGGGGGACCCGATTGAGCTGAGAATTCATGGTTATGAATTGACAATTCGTCTGGAAGATGCAAAAAATATAGAAATTAGTGAGGCACACAAACCACAAACTACCATAGAAAAGATAAAAAAAGAAGTAAAACAGCATCCTGGATATGGTGAATCGGGTAAATTTCATGATAGAAAGGCAGAAACCCCATTGCCGGAGGATGAAAAGCTGACTTTTGCTCTGGTAGGAAATCAAAACTGCGGAAAAACTACGCTGTTTAATCAGCTAACTGGTTCTAAACAGCATGTAGGGAATTTTCCCGGTGTCACTGTGGATAGAAAAGACGGTGTAATTAAGGGATACAGTAATACTTTGATTACAGACTTGCCTGGTATTTATTCTATGTCGCCTTACAGCAGTGAGGAGATCGTTACCAGGGAATTTGTAATCCGGGAACGGCCCAAGGGAATTATCAATATAGTGGATGCTACGAATATTGAGCGCAATTTATATTTAACTATGCAGCTTTTGGAGCTGGGACTGCCAATGGTTGTAGCTTTAAATATGATGGACGAGCTTCGTGAGAACGGCGGTTCGGTCCTCGTCAATGAAATGGAGGCGGCGCTGGGTGTGCCGGTTATCCCTATTTCGGCATCTAAGGGTGAAGGCGTAGAAGAACTGATTCGTCATGCACTACATGTAGCCAAGTATCAAGAAGCGCCGCTGGAAACAGATTTTTGCAGAAAAGATGAAGGTATCCATCGTGGGATTCATGCGGTGATGCATTTAATAGAAGATCATGCGCAGGAGACTCGGATCCCAATTCGCTTTGCGGCAAGCAAGGTGATGGAGGGTGATGAAAAGATATTGGAGCAGCTGCATTTGACCAGGCAGGAAAAAGATATTTTAGAACAGATTGCGCATCAGACAGAAAAGGAAACAGGACTGGATCGTGCGGCGGCAATTGCACAAATGCGGTTTGCCTACATAGAAGAAATATGCGGCGATGCTGTAGTGAAGCCTAGGGAAAGCAAGGAACGGATTCGCAGCGGAAAAATTGATCGGTTTCTGACCGGGAAATATACGGGAATCCCAGCTTTTATCGGCATTATGGGAGTTGTATTTTGGCTTACATTCAGTGTTTTCGGTGCCTTTTTACAGGGACTTTTGGAGCTTGGAATCACAGCGCTGACAGACATCATAGACAATGCGATGCAGGCAGCGCATGTGAATGCGGCGCTGCGTTCCCTTATAGTAGACGGCATTTTTAACGGCGTTGGAGGAGTGCTTAGTTTTCTTCCCATTATTGTGACGCTGTTTTTCTTTCTGTCGCTTTTGGAGGACAGTGGCTACATGGCCCGTGTGGCCTTTATTATGGATAAACTTCTCAGAAAGCTGGGACTTTCCGGGAGAAGCATTGTTCCTATGCTGGTTGGATTTGGATGTACCGTGCCTGGGGTAATGGCAAGCCGTACACTGCCGTCGGAGCGGGATCGAAAGATGACGATTCTTCTGACGCCATTTATGAGCTGTACGGCAAAGCTGCCGATTTACGCATTTTTTACCGAAGCATTTTTCCCGGAATGTGCGGCGCTCGTTATGATCGGGTTATATATTTTTGGAATTATTATGGGCGTTATCATGGCACTGATTTTCAAAAAAACTGCATTCAAGGGGGAAGCGGTTCCATTTGTAATGGAGCTTCCAAACTATCGTATGCCGGGCGCAAAGAATGTATTGCATCTGCTGTGGGACAAAGCAAAGGACTTTTTGCAAAGAGCTTTTACAGTCATATTTATCGCAACAATCATCATTTGGTTTTTGCAAAGCTTTGATCTGCATTTCAACATGGTGGCAGATTCACAAAGCAGCATTTTGGCAATGGCAGCCGGATGGATTGCACCGATTTTTGTTCCTGTGGGATTTGGAGACTGGAGAGTCTGCACCGCACTGATTTCCGGTTTTATGGCGAAAGAAAGCGTTGTATCAACTTTGACGGTATTGTTCGGATCAAAGGAGGCGTTGCTTGCTGCAATAACGGCCCCAGCGGCGCTTTCCCTTCTGACTTTTTGCCTGCTTTATACGCCCTGTGTGGCTGCTGTTGCTTCTGTAAAGAGGGAGTTAGGCGGCAGATGGGCAGTAGGCATGATGATCGGCCAATGTGCGATTGCATGGATTGCGTCTTTTATGGTATATCGTATTGCCGTCTTATTTTAATAATGCGCAGATGGAGGGCGCAATGCAATGGTTAGGGTAAAAAAATAAAAGGCCTGATGGCCTTTTATTTTTTTGGAGCAGATGACGGGAATCGAACCCGCATCATCAGCTTGGGAAGCTGAGGTTCTACCACTGAACTACATCTGCATATCTTACTTATTTATTATAATAAATCCCAAGCGGATTTTCAAGAGTTTTTTTGCAGATTCCGGCAAAGATTTTTTTCTATCAAAACATTTATCCAAAACGACAGGAATGCGTTCTAAGATGCTGTGCACACAAGGGAACTAAGTAACATACTATTATATTGGAGTGTGAACCAAACCAAAAGCACTCCGGAACGGATTCCTGTCCGAAATAATAAATGACGAAAGGAAAACACTATGAACTGCCTTTGCGATCTTTTCGGTAATGAAGTTGTATGGCTCATCATCATCGCTCTGCTGATTCTCACTTGCGTATGCGGCTGCGGCGCTTGATTTGCCAATCGATTCTCTAAATATATAAATACCCCCCGTGGCAGGCAATTTGTCCGCTACGGGGGCATTTTTTCTTTCATAACCAAATATCCAGATAGAAATTGATTTTACCCACTCCAGTTCAATGCAATTCCATACTGCTCCCATGTAACGATAGCCTTGCTGTATTTTAACGGAACACTTTTAAAATAACAGCTAATTGCGGTTTATTGTCGGGGGTAATTGGGTATTATCGTGCCCATTCGCAAACCATTAGCAAAAGCATATTTTTAAGCATTTTATTATTATTTATGGTGCTACTGGGCTTGTTCTCTTTTTCAGAAAATGTTTTCTCAAAGTCCTAACAGGGCAAGCTTATCCCGCAAAAAGTCTGCGGCAAGCCGGATGTCCTTTACGGGATCCTCTCCCACTTCCCGTTCGATTGTGAGAAATCCGTCAAATCCGGTTGCGGCAAGTGCCGGCAGGTAGGTATCGAATCCTACGTCACCTTCCCCGAGAGGAAGTTCCAGATATGCCCGTCCCATAGCTAGAAGCTGATCGTGACCGGCCGCCTCCCCGCCAACGGTAACCTGGATATCTTTTCTAAGGGAGGCATCCAATTTGATTCCATCCTTTGCGTGGGTATGTACAATATATTTTCCAAGAGTCGCTACAGCGGTTTGGGGATTGTCTGCCGCTACCATTACAAGGTTGGCTGGGTCAAAATTGACCCGTACCCCGCCGGCTCCTAAGCTATCCAGAAAATCACATAGGATCTGTGCCTTTTCCGGGCCGGTTTCCACGGCGAATGCACTTCCCATTGTATCGGCATAAATTGCTAATTCTCGGCAAGCGCTGCGCATAACATCTTTTGTCTCACATTCTTCTGCTGGCACGGTACCGATGTGGGTGGTGACCACATCGCATTCCAATTCCTTTGCCAATTCCAGCACCCGTTTGGACTTGTCTACATAGACTGTATTTTTCCCCGGATCGGTAAACCCTACACCGAAATCCCCGCAAATCGCGGAAAATACCATTCCGTGGGAATGTACGATATCTAATGCTTCCCGCAGCTTGTCTTTGGTAATGGTGTCCACGTTAAGTGTCCCATATGCGGTGGCATAAGCCTGAATTCCTGCCGCTCCCAGCGCAGCAGCTTCTGCAACGCCTTCACGAAAGCCTTTCCGAAAGGATTCTACCATAACGCCGATTTTCATATTTATACCCATACCTTTCTTTGCATTGCTATAGATCAGTTGGTGGTTTCTTCATAGACGGTTCCGTTTTTCTCTATATATTGTACCATTTTGGAGGGATTTTCTTCTGGCGTGAAGGTATAATACTGCCGATCCCGATGGAGAATATCTACCACTCCATAATAAATCATTGCGGTTCCATCGGAAAAGAAACAGATTTCATATTGGGATCCTACAATAATGGATAAAATTTTTTCTCCACCTGCTCCGTCGCTTTTCTTTTCCCAGCTTCCGTCCAGCAGGGACATAAATGCATCGTCGGGAACAAATTCCATAGAAGTATCTGTTTCATATATATACGCCTGCACTTCCCTTGATTCCTGCAGATACTCTATAACCGCAGCAGGTTCCGTTTCTGGAGTGACCGCACAACTGGAAAAAAACAACAGTACGGCCAGCGATAATATGCCAAGTTGGTGTTTTTTCACCTTTATTTCCTCCCTTGATCAGCCAGTTTTTGCCGTCGGATATCTACTCCGCAAAAAAGCAGGGGTTTATATTCTCCAAAAAGGCGGCTGGTTATTCTATCTGCATACCGTTCCCGCAGCTCGCTTTGCGTCAGATTGGTACTGATAATTGTGGGTTTCCCGTTGTTAATGCGCATATTTACCACATTATATATGCAGGAAACGGTAAATTGCGTAGACATCTCCGCTCCAAGATCATCGATAATCAAGAGATCCGCCTCATAATACATACGGATGTCCTCGTAGGAGCCTCTGCCAAATTGTTCCCGCTCAAAATCGTCCAACATGCTTTGGATAGTTTTATACACTACCTCGTAGCCTTTAGCAATAATGGACACAGCTGTGGCAGTGGACAAGTGGGTTTTTCCAAGTCCTGTGGAGCCTACCAAAAGAAAGCTGTCCTGGGTTTTTTCGGTGAAGTTTTTTGAAAAGCTTTGCAGCGTATACAGATTGTGTTCCATGGAAGCACGTTCCCGGCCTTCTTTGTAATAAGAAAGCGAGAAGGTATCAAAGCTTTGTGCGAGAGCCAGTTTGCCAAGCCCCGAATCTTCCAGCATAGCCTGGGCTATGGCGTGACGCATACAGCTACACATGTTTACGCCGATAAATCCTGTATCTCCGCATGCAGTGCACGCATAAACAATATCTGTGTAATCGGCCGGATATCCTGCTGACAGCAGCAGTTCCCCTCGCCTTTTACGGAGCGCAGCGTTTTCTTTTTGCAGGGCCTCCATTTTTTTATCCACATTTTGTCCGGATATAGCGGCGGAAAGGACCTTTGGCGCTGTGGAGGCTAGTTGTTTATCGAGTTCCAGCAAACCAGGAATGATAGGATACAGCGCCGCTTTGCGTTCCTCGCTGCGTCCTACAGCAGCGCCTCTTTTGTTTTGATATGCATCGCGTACCCGTTTAATTGCATCATGCATAAGTGTTACGTATCCTTTCCACCTTCATCGCCGTAGGAGCGGCGCAGGGCAGCTTCAAAAAAGTCGTCTGTTTCAAAGCTACCTTTTTTGTCCTGTGCTCCGTCCCGGTCGTGTCGGTACTGAGTGATTGCATCGGTAACCTGTTCCAGCGTTGTATAGCCGCTTTGATACCATTTTTCCAAAACTGCGTTGCAGTATGGAAGGGATGCACCACCTGTATTTTCTACTGTGATTTCATATGCTTTTTCAATTAATTCATAAGGCATTTTCCATTTTCCTGCCCATCTGCTGAAGGTGTCTTTCTCCTTAGCTGTGAGAGCGCGCCGACCTGCACCAAATAAACGGCGCAGCTGTTTTTCCAGCTTAGAGGCATCCTCAATGGCTTGCAGATGCGCGTCCAGCTCGTCATAATCCATGATGCCATCGTCAAAAAGGCCAATGGCAAGCTTTTCAATATAGCGCAGAGATTTTTTCTCCATTTTCTTACAATGGGAAAACAAAAGCAAGATGTAGTCGCTATCCAGATGAAGATAGTCCAGCAGGCCAACTACAATTTCTACCTCAGCAATATTAAACAGCTTTCCCATATACTGCTGGCAGCTTACCAGAAGATCCGCCACTTCTGCATGGGCGCTGACATAGCTTGCCACCTCCTCTGACGTATAATGGGGAAGCTGTGCCGCGCGGGCAACCGGGCGTGGACGGGATACAGCAACACGTCCCCCCGCACTTTCTTCTTTTTTTGCAGCAGCCGTGTCTTTTTTGGGGCTGCGGTTTTTTTGCGCAGTTTTTTTGACGGGCGTTGCTGCCATCTCTAGATGTATTACTCCAGCATCTACCCAAAAGCTAAGGGCGTTGTGCAGGCTTTTGGGGGTAATATTCAAGGTATCGCACATTTCCTCTTCCTCTACTGTAGGATTGGCGAGGGCAAGAAGCAGTACGCGTAGCTTGGTTCCGTCTGCGTCGCCAAGTTTATCTAAAACAGGCCCTGCCGGAATTAGAATGCATTGCCCGGTATAATCTACTTTTATTTTCACAAATGAGACCGTTCCTCTCTTTGTAGGTTTATTTTTGGCAAGAACCAGAATCGATTTTTCAAATTTTCAAATGCAGAAAACGGAAATGTACTGTAAAATCAGAGTTTCCCACACCCTGTGGAAAAACCTGTGGAAAATTCGGCATTGGCAGAACTTTCAACTGTATAACTTCGTCATATGCAGATATAAAGCTACATAGTGGGACAAATTACAGCAGGTTCGCCACTGGCAAAGGCATTGAGACCCGTTCCTGCCCGTACTCCAGCGATATATTCGAAATATGCCTGTGCGCCAACCATGGCGCCATTATCTCCACATAGCTTCAGTGGGGGCATATACAGGGCAGCGTTTTGTTTCTCTGTTACAAACAAAACTGCTTTGCGCAGGTGGCTATTGGCGGCAACACCGCCAGCCAGCACCAGCTTTTTTTCACCGGTATGGAGCAGGACCTGTTCTAATGTTTTACAAATGCCTTGTACTGCTGCATCTGTAAAAGAGACTGCCACGCGAACCTTTTCTTCATGGGGGATAGGGTCCGTTTTATCTAATCCGTGCATTTGACGATAATTATGAATATAATTTACACAAGCAGTTTTCAGGCCGCTAAAGGAAAAGTCGAAGGTATCCCGCAGTGCAGGAGAAGGGAGCAAAATTTTATCCAATTTGCCTGCAGCTAAAAGGTCGTAGCCTTCCGCAGCTAGGGCATCCATTGCAGCGCCGCCGGGATATGGCAGGCCCAAGATTCGGCCAACCTTGTCGAAAGCTTCTCCGGCTGCGTCATCCCTTGTACTACCAATTTCTTCAAATTGAGAAGGGGCTGACACGCTGTAAATAGAGGTATGGCCGCCGGATACCACGAATGCCGTAAAAGGCGCTTCCAGTGCGGGGTGATCAAAATAGGCGGCTGCCGCATGTGCTTTAATATGATCTACTGGAATGAGAGGCAGACCGGCGGAAAAAGCCAAGGACTTTGCAAAACTGACACCTACCAGCAGACATCCGATTAAGCCCGGCGTATAGGTGACTGCGATAGCGTCTAAATCTGTCAAAGTCAGGCCGGCATCTTTTTGTGCCTGCTGGGTAACCATTGATATTGCTTCAATATGAGCACGGCTGGCGATTTCTGGAACGACGCCTCCGTACAAGGCGTGGGTATTTATCTGAGACGCAACCACATTGGATAGAATTTGCCGATGGTGCGCCCCTATATCTACAATAGCGGCCGCTGTTTCATCACAAGAAGATTCGATTGCCAGAATGCGCATAATGTTTTTCCTTTTTATGTTTAAAGTATCGCTTTGACCATAAGCAAAGCGTCTTCCGAGGGATTTTTGTAATATTTTTTGCGTTCGCCAATTTTGTAAAATCCTCTGGACAGATAAAGTTGTATAGCTGGAATGTTAGATTGACGCACTTCTAAATAAACAGAGCGGACTTCTGCATCTTTGGCCTGCTGCAGCATTGTATCTAGCAGCATACTGCCGATTCCCATACGACGATAGTCGGGAAGAACGGCGATATTTGCAATATCCCCCTCGTCGCCAGCTTGGTATAAAATAGCGTAGGCGAATATTTTAGACGATTGCATATCTTTTGCTGCCCAAATCTGCGTGCAGGACTGTCGTATAGATGAGAGAATCATGTCTTTGTTCCAGGCGTCTTTTCCAAAGCATACTTTTTCAATTGCTGCAAGCTGATCCAAAACAGGATCCTCTGCAGGGAGTTCTGTAGGCAGTAATATTATATTTTTCATACAGTTTTCGCTGGTCCAAACATGTCAAAAAGCGCTTCTTTCATTTTTTCCAGACATGCTTGATATACGGATAGGTTTCCTCCATATGGATCCGAAATATCCGTAGACATTTTTGTGATTTTGGAAGCAAATTGGGGATAGGTCCATATGAGACTATCTGTATGGGCGGCAGTGACACCAATTACCTGGACGGCCTTTTCTAGTATGTTCGTGTCTACTGGCTGTGAAATATGGTCTGGTGGGGTGATTCCAGCCAATTCCAGCGCATGAGCAGCATTGGGGGATATAGGAGAAGCATCCGCGTATAACCCAGCAGAAACAGCAGTGCGACTGTCATTCCCATAGTAGTGATTGAAAAGAGCGGCGGCCATAGGACTGCGGCAGGTATTGCCGGAGCATACGAACAAATATAAATCCTTCTTGGACTGCTGCAGGTTTTGCAGTACTTCCGCGGTTTCGAAAGCTACGGTGCGCGTGTTCATATATTCGCCTCCGATGTATCGGATGCAGGCGGCGTTTGCGGTTCAGATGCCTCATAATAGGGAACCAAAACATCTCCGATATCGATACAAATTTTAGACTGCCGATCGTACAGATAGGTTCCGCTGCCGCATACGGCAAGGGTCAGGTTGTAATAAAAGGCAGGCCACGCTTCAGAGTAAAATTTTAATTGATAGGTTGCATTTACGTCTGCGCGAGGCCAAATGGAGGCGCTTTCTCCATTTTTAATTGCAATTTGCATTTGCTGGATCAAGGCTTGTAAAAGTTCCTTGTCTGCTGCGGCATCTCCGCTTTGGGAGCCATCACCAATGGTACAAATAGTAATAATATTGGTTTCCTGCTGACAAAGATAACACAAGGAAGCCTCCATTTCCCAAAGCGAGGGAAGAGAGATATCAGCATTATAAAAAAACAAAGTGGTACCGCCAGAATAGGGACCGGTGAGATATTCTTTGGGATCAAGTGTGCCTACTTGATACAATGTTTCTCCGATGGCATCATCGATTTTACCGTATTTTGCACCTTGATTAGTAGGTTCATATCCTACTGGGGCACTGCGATATATGTTTCCCAACCCATCGGACAGGGTACCGTCTTCCTGGAAGGTATATTTTGCCTCTTTGGCGCAGGCGCACAAAAGCAGAGCTAAAGCAAGAAGTAGTGTACAGGCACGTTTCATCGTTTTCTCCATTTCTTTAATATCCAAAAGTCCCGGAGAGACTGTCATCATTTTCTACCCAGTCCTGTGTATTGTATATGGTGAAGGTATCTTTTGTCTCCCGAATATATACATGCTCAATGCCGGCATTGATAATATAGCGCTTACACATCATACAGGAGCATGTCCCGCTGACAAGCTCACCGGTAGGAGAAGTGCAGCACATATATAAGGTAGCACCCAGCATTTGCTCTCTTGTAGCTGCGATAATTGCGTTTGCCTCTGCGTGAACGCTGCGGCACATTTCATATCGCTCTCCTCTGGGAATGTTCATTTTGTCCCGGGGACATTCTCCAAGGTCGGTACAGTTGATGCGTCCACGAGGCGCGCCGTTGTAGCCTGTAGAGATGATTACGTCATTTTTTACGATAATCGCGCCGAAACGGCGGCGCAGGCAAGTGCTGCGTTCCGATACGGTCTGTGCGATGTCCAAATAATAATTGATTTTTGAAACTCTGTCCATAATAATTCACCAGCTTTGTAATATTCCATATAAGGATAGATATTCTTATTATACCTGTATCGACAAATAAAATCAACTACCAAACTTAGTATGGCAAATTTATTTATAAAGTTTTTATAAATCGCTTGTCAATAAGAACGAGTAGTCTTTATTTTACGTTCGCAGTCATTTATGGTAATAATATTTTAAAGTATAAATGAGCGCTTCGGATAAATAAGAAAAAGAGCGGCTATGCCGCTCTTATATTTTAATCTGCTTTAAATATTCTTTGTAGTCCTCGTGCCAAACGCTGTAGGCAGGATCCTCTCTGTAGTCCGGCAGATCATAATGCTTTTGCAGATATTCCCCAATAAATCGTGTGACCTTACGGGCGCCTCGGGTATTTAAGTGATTGCCGCCGTCCCGAGAGTCGGTGGTCCAATCAAAGTCAAACCGGTCACGGTCCAGATTCAGGTCTATAAAGGGAAGGTCACGCTCTTTAGCGAATTCTTTTACGGCGTTATGACGTTTGTAGTTCCAGGAGGACTCAGAAGGCATTTCTAACAGAAGCAGTTCTATACCATTTTCTTCACATAGCTCTTTGATCTTATCCACCGTCATCACTGAAAACGGCGGGATTTTATCTTTTTCATCCGTTTCTATCATATATTCTTTACCACTGTATTCCTTTACCTTGTTGGAGAGCATCTGACCTTTGGTTACACAGTGGGCTGTATAATAGGGCTTACGCAGAACATCTTTCCATTTCAACTTTTTCCACCGGTTATGGTAACGAAATACACTGAAAGGCTCTCCCAATACGGAGTTGAATGCATTGATAATGTTTTGAGAGGCATCTGTTTTGGTAAACATGCCATCTGTTTCTAAAATCACCAGCTTGGGTGTCTGACAGGTGAGAATGCGTTTCAGCATCGCCAGAGAACCCGCCGGTACCTGTAAGCCTTCTGCACTTACATAGGAAGTATAGCCAAAGCTGTTCCAAAGCTCCATAGGAGAAAAACCGCTGTAGGCATCACTGTTGCCTACCACGACAACGTCAATGGAATTTTGGGGTTCGGAATAGAAACCGGTAGCGTTGGGATTGATGATGCCGCTTTCTTTCGTATTGTCTTTTGGAGCCATCATATAGGACAATCCCAGCAGCAAAAGTGCAAGAATTAGAATAAATACAATGCTTTTGACAACACAGGAAAGGAGGGTGTTTTTCGATTTTTCCATTACAATCCTCCTTTAAAACTGCCCGTAAATAAAGGCTACTTGGTCATATCCGGAACCATATGCGCCAAATATGATAATTGCTAAAATGAGAGCAAGGTATACGCTCCAGCGTATGATAATATTCTGTCCTGCAATTTGTTCTCGCAGGGAATACCCCTTCTCCTGCAGAATGCTTACCAGGAGAACTATTGCGCATCCGGCGGCAATGGCGATGAAATCCCAGCCATCAATGCACAAATGCAGCAGAGTGCCATCATAGAAATGTTGCGGCGCGAAATTTGTAAAAATTCTATACACAATCTCACCAAAAGCGCCTACGGTTTCTGCCCGGAATAAAGTCATACCGCCTACTACCAGAATGCAGGTGCGCAGTATCCGTACAATGCGGAAAGCGTTGCCTTCCCGGTTCAATTTTAGCTTGGCAGCACACCGAGCAAACAAAGGTTCCAGCAGCATGCCAAGCAGCATGATTCCGTAATAGTACATGCCATATGCAAGATACTTCCAGCCTGCACCATGCCAGATTCCATTACAAATCCACACGCAGAACAGGGCGGCAGCCGAAGGAATTAAAGCGCCAAGAAAGGGGGTAAGTTTTTCCTTTGCCTTTTTAGACAGCTTGGCAAATCCTTTTGAGAGGGATACAGAATAAAATACATAGTCTCGCAGCCAAGCGCCCAGTGTAATGTGCCACCGCCGCCAAAAATCATTGACAGAGGTAGCAAAGAAGGGACGAGCGAAATTTTTCGGCAGATTTATGCCAAACAGTTGTGCACTACCGATTACAATGTCCATACATCCGGAAAATTCCATATAAATTTGGATTGTAAACAAAACCCCGCCCACCAGAAGTGCGACACCGCTTTGCTCTGCATAGTTTTTAAATACTTCTGCCACAAAAGGGTTAGCCCGATCCGCGATAACCATTTTTTTGAAAAGACCCCAAAGGATCAGCTGTACGCCCCAGGTTAGATTTTGATATGTGGAACGATTGCCCTCCATCAGCTGGTCTGCCGTTTGGTCAAACCGAGCGATGGGTCCTTCAACAATTTGTGGGAAGAAGGAGAGAAACAAGGCTACCTTGCCCAGATGCGTATCTGCTCTGTATTTTCCCCGGTAAACGTCGATGATATATCCGGCTGCCTGAAGGGTATAGTAGGAGATTCCCAGCGGGAGGAGCAGCTTCAGTGAGGGAAGGGTATTTTCCAGATGAAGCAGCTTCAGAAACTGGTTAATGTTTTCGCTGACAAAAGGATAGTATTTCAAAAAGGCGAGCAGCCCAAAGATAAACAGCAGAGCATAGGCGCAGACGGCTTTCTTCTGCCAGCCTACAATTTTACGCAGCTGTTTCTTACCTTCCTTATCCAACGCTTTTTTGGATAGGTCAAAACCATCCTGTATTTTATTTAAGAAGATACCGGCCAGGTACACCGCCGCGGTGGACAGCAACAGAAAAATCAGCGTGGTGGGGCTGTTTAGCCAGTAAAATATGTAGCTGGCAAGAAGCAAAACCCACCAGCGGTATTTTTTCGGCATTCCGTTATACAGAAGGACCACCGCGCCAAGAAACGGAAGCAAATATACAATGGAACTGTATGCCATGTTTGTTTTTATCCTTTGATCAAATCTCTTTTAGTCATCGGAAAGCCGCTGTATCATTGCGTATATAGCGTCTACCGTCTTAAAGTTTTCCGGAACCACATCCACTGGCGTAATTTCAATATCAAAAGCATCGTTTAACTCTCCAACCAGCATGACTACGGACATAGAGTCCAATATATGGTCTTCGATCAGATCCGTTTGGGCAGGAAAATCCACGCCGGGTTTAAGGTTTTCAAGAATTTCAAGCAGTTCTTCCATGATAAATTGATCCTTTCATATATGAATATAATTGTTTGCAAATTATGATATGGGAGCAGGGGCAGACTCAGACTCCAGTGTGGAATAATTTTTTCCAAGCCACGCCCGGTCGATTTTTCCATTTTGATTATACGGCATTGCCTTTACCCGTATGAAGCGGCTTGGCATCATGTAGGCGGGCAAACGCTGTGCCAGAGCCTGGCACAGGGAAGCGTCTTCCAGACGCTTCCCTTGATATATTAAAAGTATTCTATCCCTCTCGCCATCGTATACGGCAGCACAGGCTGTGATTTCCGGGATCGCTCCAGCTGCGGCCTCAATTTCGCTTAGCTCGATTCTGTATCCCATATGCTTAATTTGGAAATCTTTGCGAGAGATGTACAACAGTTCTCCCACCTCGTTTTCCCGTACTAGGTCGCCTGTTTTGTAAACCCGTTCCGGATAGCTGCTTTGCAGGGGATTTTGCACAAAAGCCGCTGCAGTTTTCTCCGGATCGTTGTAATATCCCATTCCCACAAAGGGCCCGCGGACATACAGTTCACCTTCTGTACCGGCGGGTGCTTCTTTGCCATCTTCTCCTATGATGAATACACTGCAGTTGTCACACGCTCTGCCGATGGGCAATGTATCTGTGTCGGCAAAGCGCCTGTTCACGACATAATAGGTACAAATGTCGGTGGTTTCTGTGGGACCGAACAAATTAGCAAACATAGCGTCCGGCAGCTTATCCATCCAATAATTCAGTTGGCGCACCGGCATTACTTCTCCGGCAAACAAGACCTTTTTCAGATGGGTGGGCATCACATAATCCAGCACCTTCCAGTTAGCAACAATACATAGAGCGGAGGGCACCCAGTAGATGGTGTTTACTGTCCGCTGATTGAGAAACTCGATCAGTTTTACCGGGAAGGAAAACAGGCTTTTCGGGATAATATGCAGAGTGGCGCCTGCGCGCATAGTAGCGTAGAGATCCGACACGGACATGCTGAAATAAAAAGGCGTTTGATTTGCAAATACAGTATTTTCTGTGATACCAAACGCGTCGATAAACCACTTGGAATAAGCAATTACGTTTTTGTGACTCAAAACCGCTCCTTTGGGATTACCAGTAGAGCCAGAGGTAAACAGCGCATACAAGGGATCCGTATCTACCATAGAGCGACGGATCTGTTCTAGCAAAACGCTGTCCGAATCGGAACAAGAGCAGGTTTCATAGGCAAGAAAGGAAATTTCCGGCGCCCATGCAGCACGCTCCTCCTGCCAGTCTTTGGGAAGAATGACGGCAGCAGGCTGCAATGTTTGAAAAATTTTTCCCACTCTGGCTTGGGGCATTTCGCTGTCGATCACCACGTAAAAGTTTCCGCTGTATACCACGCCCATCATTGCTGTTAGTGCCTGTACGCAGCGAGGCATTAATACAGCTACGGGACGATTGCGAATTCCTTGTTGGGCGATAGCAGTGCCAATCGCCTGAGCAGTTTCCAAAAATTCTGAATAGGACACGGATGTATCCGCATCTGCGAAAATAATCTTGTCCGGATGCATTATAGCAGATTTCTCTAAAAATTGCAAAATATTTTTCATATATGCGCTATTTCCTTTCTTTACCTGCGCGGCATGTGCCGCGCAGGCAGTCTGTTTATCGATTGCGGATTGCGTCAATAGGCCGCTTGGAAGCAATCCGTTTTACAGGCAGATAACTTGCCGCCGCTGCTACAACCAGACTCACTGCCAATAGGAGCAGCAGCTGACGGGGACCGAAGTTCAAAATGGTGATGAGGATTCCCGCCTCGTGACGGATTACATAGTTGATAATCATCGTAGCGGCAAAAACGCCAATGGAGGAGAGGACAAAGTTGATCATTGCGATGATAAAGCTTTCTGCAAAGAAAATTCGGAATACGTCGTTGCCCCGAGAGCCAATGGCCCGCAGGATGCCGATTTCCTGTTTCTTATAAGAAATACTGGTGCTGATAAAGTTGGCAAGCATCAGCGCTGCGAACAGAGCAAAGCCGAGACCGATGTACAGGAACACGTCTGCCAGCGTGTGCAGGATATTGTTTACTGTATCCAGTTCATAGGTGACAGAGTTTTTCAATTCAAACCGTTCCGTTTGGCTTTCGTCTCCGTAGCAGTAGTCTACTACTTTGCTGATATCTTCTTTGTCTTCCGGCATCTCTCCTACGGCAAACGCATAAACTGCATCTTTGCCGTCTGTAAAGGTGTTAAACTCCCTGTCGGATACCACCGTTGTAAAGGACATGTCTGCGTTGCTGTCATCAATTTCCAGAATGCCGACAACTTTATACCCTTCTTCCTGCTCAGATTCAAAATTTCCAAAGGTGCTGAATTCTCTGCTGAACGAGGCTGTTTTCAGCGTTTGAATCAAATGCTCCGAAACGCTGTTATCATTTTGCATACTGTCGCTGGATATGATTTCATCGCCGTTGTAGTTGTGCAGAACTTTGGAAGTGATGATGATTTCGTTATCCGCAAGTTCTGTTTTTTCTCCGTCAATCCAGGTGATATTTTGATCCTGCACCAGATCCAAAGTAGTTAGATTGGAAGGATCGATGACCATTTCGTTTCCATTCCCTTGATTATCAAAGTAATAGAGCCAGCCGTTGCTGATTTCGTAGACGGGAGCGCGGTTTTCCAATAGAGTATCCATGTGGCCCTCGCCAATCATAGCAAGGCCTGCCAGACTATACTGGGAGGCAATAGAAAACTCATTCATAAGCGCATAGTCGATTATTTGATCCGCTGCGCTGACGTTCTGTCTTTTTTCTGTAAGGTATTTGTATCTGTCCAAATCCAGTCCGGTATCAACCACGCCAGTTATTATATACTTTGTATCGCCAAATTGCAAGGTTTTTCCGATCATATCGTCATAATATTGAATTTGTTCGTAGGTAAACTGAACCGTATCATTGTCTCCGATGGAATATGTCCCGTCGGAATACTTTGCCTGTCGGAAGGTTTGGAAGACATAGGTGCTGATAGCAATTTCGTTTTTACTGCCGTCCGGCAGGGTGCCTGCTACTAAACTGGCATGCATACGCGCAAGACTTTCTTCTGTAACTTCCACAAAGCCGGTGAAGTCGCAGGTATATATTTGCGCCTCTGTCTCTGTTAAAGATACTTCCGGATCAATATGGGAATCGAAGGAGAGAGGGGTATTTATGGGGACGTAGACACCGGACATGGCAATGCCTGTATCTTTGACAAACGTGTCAATATGATCCTGCGCCAGCAGGTAGCCATAGCTTTTCCAGTATTCGTTCATACCGCTGCCGAGCTTGCGGGAACGGACGATAGAGGCATATTTGACTTCCGAATCATAAATAGAATTTGTACAGGTTTTCACATGATTGTATGCGCCAAAGGTGTCTGCTAGTCCAAAGAGGCCAAAAGCAATGCAGGAAAGAAGAATCGTTACCACCAGCCGAATTTTTTTATGGGTCAGGCCGCTGGAGCCGATTTTAAAAGCATTTTTCATCGGCAGCTTAGATTTAATCAGGTGGAAGGATTCGCCGCCGGCGGTCTTGATTTTAGCGGTATCCGTTGGGGCAAATTTTTTACCGGCCTTTTTTCTGCCGACCCGGACGGTTGCTTCCTTTTGCAAATCTTCAATATATGCATTGATGGCTGCTCGGTCCTCTTCTGTAAGGTGGTACCCTACCGGTACTTGTATTTCCTGTCCATCGTAGGTAAGCGCAGAGGCTTCTTCAACAGGAGAAGAGGTGTCCACCTCCATATCGCTGATTACCCGGCCGTCCGCCAATTCGATGATACGGTCCGCATAATTTTCTGCAAACTCTCTGTCGTGGGATACAATAATGACCAGCTTTTTCTTGGACAACTTTTTCAGCGTTTCCAGAACCTGCCGTCCAGTATTGGAATCCAGCGCTCCGGTAGGTTCATCCGCCATAATAATTTCCGGTTTTTTCACCAGTGCCCGCGCAATTGCAACACGTTGTTTTTGTCCGCCGGACAGTTCATTGGGCTTACGGTTTCCGAATCCCTCCAGATCAACCTCCCGTAGAATTTGGGTGATTTCTTCATCGCTGGCTTTTCGATTCTGCAGTTCGATGGCCAGCGCAATATTGGCGCCTACAGAAAATTCTTCCAGCACATTATACTCCTGGAAAATAAACCCTACATATGTATTACGATAGGAGTCAAAGTGCTTTTGCTTGAAATCTTTGGAGGAAACGCCCTTGATAATAATTTCACCGTTGTCATATCTGTCCAAACCGCCAAGCAGGTTGAGCAAAGTCGATTTGCCGCTGCCGGATTTTCCCAGCAGGAAAATCATTCCTTTATCGGGAAAACGCAGGGATATTTTATCCAGTGCTGTGACGGGTACGCCTTTTTTGGGCTTGTAGATTTTACATAAGTTTTTTGTTTCGAGCATGGGAAGTCCTTTCTGTTGTGTTTGTAATGTGTATACTAACTGTACTATTTAAAATAGCACAGTTAGTATAACACCTCTTTGACAGGTTGTCAATAGTTTCTTTTACTCTTTGTTTACCCGTAACACTATCATACGCAAAGGGAGTTTAAGGTTCAATATGACAAAAGTTTAAGATTTTTTTAACTTTTGCAGAAAGATGTAAAAATAGTAAATGGATTGCACAAAAGGATTTCTTTCCCTTTTGAACTTTTCATACATTATTGACAAAGTATATGGAATATGGTAATATTATTTCATAAGCAAACGCGGTGTTTTTGCGGATTTGCGAGATTATTTTTAGGAGGAGACAATTGTGAAAAAGTTATTGTTGTCGTGTTTGACGACAGTACTTGCTGTGACGCTGTGTATCGGCACGTTTACAGGGGGCGTGTACGGCGTGGACGACCCGGCCGATACATATGAAAAACAGCAGGCGGAGCATGAAGATCCGAGCTTGTCGCTGTGGTTTGAACATTCCTTTAAAAAAGTAATGACCAGCGACATCACACCTTCCGACATGGATACATATTCTGTGTACATGGCGAAAAATGAAATTGAAAACGCTCAGTTTGTCCTGTATTCTGCGCAGCAGAAAGATAACATGACTGCTGAAATTACAGCGTTTACAAACGAGAAGGGCGATACGCTTGCGGCAGAACTGTACTACCAGATGTACGTAACAGTGGATGATTTGGATGTAATGAGCGTTTTGGGCGCTACCAGTGCAGAGGACTCTATCATTCGGGAAGGCGAACAGCCGGATCCGATTGCACCTCTGAGCGCAATCGGCGCTTTCCAGTTGAATGCAGGAAAAAGCCAGGCATTCTACATTCGTTTGAAAAGCACGCCTACTACTCCCAGCGGATGGTATACAGCCACACTGAACATCCGTAACGCACAGGGACAGCAGGTAAAAACGGCGCAGGTATTTGCATATGTATGGGATTTTGCGCTGTCTGAAAAAACTGCCTTGGATACTTCCATTTATATGGCAAACGATACCAGCTATGGTGGAACTTATAAGGCATTTTACGATTATCTGTTGGAAAACAGAATCACTGCAATGGACATTCCTGACGGTTTGACTCCCGGCAACCCTTATCTTACGAATGAGAGAGTAGGATCCATTCGTGTGACATCGAATGGCGGTGGCTGGAAGAATTTATATATGGACCGCAACGTAGCGGACTATGTAAAATATGGTGATATTTATGAAGAATTATCCAAGACAAACGAGTGGGAACTGATCAAGGATAAATTCTATTTCTATACCACCGACGAGCCTATGTCCAAGGAACAGCAGACTGCAATTGGTAATCCGAGCGGCGCTACTATAGACGATGTTAAGACGCGTGCTAAAGCGATTGCAAAATATTGGGATGACGCGAGAACCGTTGTGCCGTATCATGAAAACCATCCGTATCCCTATTACTATTACGATGGTCCATTGAGCCTTGACAATACCGTGGGAATCCGGGACGGTGCGCAGGAGATGTTCAATACGGACAGTTCTACGGTTCTTTGCCCGCAGGTGTATGCTTTCACGCCTTCCAGCGAACTGGATAAGATAGGCTACCAAGGAAAAGGC
The DNA here is from genome assembly GCA_948466345.1 of uncultured Clostridia bacterium. Taxonomy (GTDB): domain Bacteria; phylum Bacillota; class Clostridia; order Oscillospirales; family CAG-272; genus Avispirillum. Next base: position 99,970 of record CAOKAC010000004.1, read on the forward strand.
ACAGAAAAAATCCGCAATCTCAGCTGTACGATTTCCGGAATGATTCTCAAAGGGCAGCAATACTTTAATTGGGAAAGAGTTTACGGAGATTACTACGACAGAGCACATTCCTATGTTGCAGCAGCCGAGGCAGAGGGCAATAAGAGAGAACTATGGGCGTATTCCGCTGGCTATAACAAAGGATATACCTATTGCAACCATCTGATTGAAAATACTGGTTTGCAGACAAAAATGCTGTTCTGGCAGCTGTATCAAAACGGAGTTACCGGATATCTTTATTATGGGGCTAATAACTGGACCGAGTACAAAAATGAAAATGGAAACTTCGTTGATGAAACTGTAACCGGTAACAGAAACGAAAATACATGGTATACCAACAAACACATTTACAACAAGGGCACAGCGAACGAACATGCCATTTACGGAAACGGTACGCTGTTCTATGGACTAACGCAGGGCTGGGTGCTGACAGAACAGTATATTGGTACTGTACGTGTAGAACAGATGCGCGATGGTATTGAAGAATATCAGATGCTTACTATGCTGGAAGAATACAAAGGAAGCGACACGGCACAGGCTATCGTTTCTAAGGTTTCTAATAATGTTGTGGATTATTTGTCCCTGAACAGCTTCGATACCAGCGCATGGAGCAGCGATATGGATGAATACGACATTATGGCGGCTGTCCGTCTGGAGCTTGGTAATGCAGTGGAAGCTGCAGTAAAAGAAGGCGTATGTGATCATACATATGAGAATGGTACTGTAGAAAAGGAAGCAGGCTGCACCACGGTTGGCCAGATGAAGTACACCTGTACGAAATGCGGCGAGACGACAACCGAAATAATTCCCGCTAAACATACGGAGGGATCCTGCTTTACAGAAGATGTTGTTACCCCAGTAAGCTGTGGAAAGGATGGTAAGGTTCGCTACACCTGCAAGGACTGTGGATATGTAAAGGAAGTAACCATTACAAAATACCATGATGACGACAGCTACTATCGTTATGAAAAGAGAGACGAGAGCGTACACAATGTATTCTGCAAGATTTGCAACACGCGCCTTTCCACAGACAACCATTTGATGCAGAAATATTACACAAATACATGTACGGAAGACGGCTACGCAGTAGATGCCTGCAGATATTGCGACTATGAGGTACAGGGTGAAGCGCTCACTGCGAAGGGCCATTATTTGGTATCGGAAGGCGGCAGCGAGCCTACCTGCACAGAACCTGGATATCCCGGCGGCGCTTGTATCCGCTGTGATTATGTGGAAGAGGGGGAACCCATCGAACCCTTGGGACACGCATTTGGAGAGCCGGTTATTAAAGATCCCTCCTGTACAGTGAACGGAAGCTCCGTGAAGACTTGTTCTCGTTGTGGATTTGAAGAGAAAACCGTTCTTACTGCACCAGGCCATGATTATGACGAGAACGACAAATGCACAGTTTGTGGTCAGACTAAGCCGGATTATACCCTTGGAGATGTAGACGGTGATGGAGAAGTGACGATACGCGATATAGGATTGATTCGCCTGCATTTGGCGGATAAACTCCCTGCAGGAAGCGCATTTACGAAAGAACAGCTGGCTGCAGCCGATGCAGATGGTGACGGAGACGTTACGGTACGCGATATAGGAATCTTGCGTATGCAATTGGCAGACAAATAAAAAATGAAAAACTTGATAAAAGAGGGAGCGCATATGCGCTCCCTCTTTTTACGTATTTTTTTAGGCGTTCGTATCAGAAGTGTCAGCAGGCGGCGTATATACCAAATAGTTAAAAATCGCATCTATTGTATCCGCGTCTGCGGTATAAACAACAGACGACCCTTCCGGGGAATAGAAATATCCGTACTTTGTTTCTTCCTCTGTGTCATTGGATTTTTGCGCATCGTCGGCATCTTCCACCCGTTCAAATTTATTTCCGATAAATACCGTATAAGTGTTGCTTTCCCCATCGTTTGCTGCATATGTCACTGTAATACGGTCTCCCTTTTCATGAATGCCGTATAGCTCTTGCATTTCTTTCGGATCTGCATAGTAGTCTTCCCAGGCACTCAGATTCAATTTGTCTACATGGGCAAACAGCGTTTCAATACCGCCGCCATCCGTAATTTCTTTCGTGGATCCAGCGGCGGTTTCCAAAAGAATAGATGCAACGTCTCCTTTTTCTACGCCGTGCTCTGTAAGCACATAGGATTCGGCCTGATATAAAGAATGCAGCGGTGTATCAAAAGACGCTGATAGAGAGGCTTCTACCATATAAATTGAGTTGTCACCGGATATGGTAAAGTATTGATATCCGTTAAAGCTGTTGGTATCTCCAAAGGTATATGTGTATACGGAGCCGTCTGTAAATGTGACTTCTACTATGCATGCAGGAGTGTTCAGCCCGTAGGTTTCGACTCCTGCGTCGGCTGTATCCACCTGCAGCTTGGCTTCAATGGAGCTAGCCGCCGTGGCCATATCCTGCAGGGGCTTCTGCTGGAGAGGGAAGTGACTGTCTAAAGCGTATTCCCATACATCGTTTTCATAGACAAAGGATAGGTCGTCTTCTCCGTTACGATACCGCAGTGAAGTAACGGTTTCCTTTGTTTTATCCAACAGGGGGATAGAGGGCGCATCTGCTTCTTTTTCGACAGAATTGTAGTGCTTCAGAATTAGATATCCTGCGATTAGCCCGCCTAGAACAAACAGCAAAATTACAAGCGCTAAAATGCTTTTTCCAGTTTTTTTCATAGCTTGCCTCCGCTTATCTTCTTCGACGCAGGAACCAGACTACAAAGCCGGTGATCAGAAAAATCAAAGGAACAGCGACGACCATCACGATAAACCAGGTGGTAATATCTCCTTGAGAAACGTCCAGCGTGGATGTTGGAACCGCTTTGCCCACAATGGATACAGCGTTTGGTTTTTCCCCGGCTTGCTGCAGCACGGCTGCCAGTATTTGACTGTTTGCCTGTATGAAATTATCGCTGAAAAGGTAGGGGGAACTGAACCAAATCAGCTTTCCGCCTTCTTTCAGGGTTGCTTCCCACGCCAGAGTAAAGGATGCAGTTGTCTTATCTTCTTTTTCCGCCTCTGCGGACAGATATGCCATATTAGATGTAGTCATCAAAGGCACTGCCGTTACATTTTCAGATTCTGTATTCGTAATTGGATGGGCGTTTGCCATATAGGTGGAGATGTTTGTGCTGGGAAGGTTGGCTCCCAGTCCTTGCTCAGCAAGGGTGGGAATAATGATGTTGGAAGATTGGTAATACTTTGTGTTATCTCCTTCAAAAACCACATCGGCGGTGGCGGTAAGACCCATATATTCCGCAAGGGATGCTATATTCGGTACAGTGTCGGTGGTGCAAAACTGGAAAAATGTTGTCAGGAGAATGTTGCCGCCTGCATTCAAATACGTTTTGAGCATGGTCAGTTCTTCCTCAGTAATATCTTTTTGCGGCACATTGATAATGATGGCGGCGGCATCCTCCGGCACGCCTTGCGTTTCTCCTGCAAGGAGGGTCAGATCTCGCATTTCCACATTTTCGTCGGCTACAGCAGCGGAAAATGTCTCAGTAAGCTGCAATTCCCCGTGACCGCCTACTACATATAGAATAGGGAGTTCTTCTGTTGTTACATAGTCGAGTGCGCGGGTCAGTTCGTTTTCGCCAAAGAAATATTCTTCAGCGCTCAGATGCTGGCCTTGGTAAGCAAACATTTGATAGTAGTATTCGTATTCACTGCGGGAGTAATAGTTCATATCGTCTCCTGGCAGCTTATACATATAAAGGGCGTTGCCATCGATGATGGTGCTTCTCTTGTCACTAACGGCGATAATACTGTTTTCTGCAATTTGTTCCGCAGAAGTATATTCAGATATAAACGTAGGCTTTGCCACAGGATCGATTTCCACAACTTTAATGTGGGTGCTCATGTCTGCGTATCTCTGCAGGATTTCCTGTACTGTGACATTTGCGTTATCCGGCTGCGTGATATGGTATAGTGTAACGTCTGTTTCCAGCGCCGCGGCAATTTCCTTTGTAGTATCGCTGATGGTGAACAGCCCGTCCTTTGTAGTGTCAGGACGGATAAGCCAAGCAGGCAGACTGCCTACAAGCAGGTTGGCTGTAATGACTACAGCTAAGACAATCAGGGAAATCACAATGCTGAAGGAACCGATTTTCAGAGTGTTCTTTTTGCTTTTATTGTTTTGTTCATTCATTTTTCGTTCCCTCCTTAGTTCCAGCGCCGCTTTTCAAATGACTGTACGGTAAAGAATATAAATAAAATACATATAGACAGATACCGGAACAGGCAGGCAATATCAAAAGTTCCAAGACCAAAATTTTCGATGGGTTGAAAAATCGCTAGTGTGCCAACCATTGTCTGAAGCAGCCCGTCAAACAGAGATGCGTTTATCAGATAGATAGCCACCGCGCCGATGATCAGTACAGCACCGCATATGCCGCCTGCTACCGCACTTTTCGTAGAAGCAAAAACAATATATGCGAGAATCAGAGAAAGTAGGATCACTGCAATAAGGGAAACCAACGCCTCGGTCGGAAGCACTGTCAGCAGCATATCGGTGAAATATAACAGCAGGATTGTGCCAATGCTGATGATTGCTGCGATTACCTGACTTTCCGTAAGGGTGGACAAAAACATACAGATAGCAATGACGGCACAACCAAGGAGATAATATGCCAAAATGGAACCGTAGCCGATAGCCAAATTGATGGTGCCGCTGCTATAGGTCTTAGCGATTAGAGGGTAGATACAAGCTACAGCAGTGGGAATGGCAAAAACGGCGGCCATACCGAAAAATTTTCCTAAAACGATTTTTCCCGTGCCAATAGGGAGCGAATACAGCAGCTGGTCTGTTTTGTTATGCCGCTCTTCAGAAAAAGAACGCATCGTCAACAGAGGCACAGCAAGAAGAGAAAGAAACGCTGCAGAAATGATGACGACTTCAAAACTGCCTACGGCGGCATAGTAATTGACATAAACGGTGTGGAAGCCTAGAAACAGCAACACATAGGCAATAAAGATCATGCCGGTCATACCGCACATACTGGAACGAAATTCTTTTTTGAAAATAGCGTTCATTGGTCTTCTTCCTCCTTTTCTTCAAATAGAGATTTGTAAGCGTCTGCATCTTTTTCATCATTTGTGGCGGGTTCATCGGCAGAATTATCGTAATACGCACTGCCAAGAGGAGATTCCCCAACAGGGGCTTGTTTCTCTTTCTTTTCTTTTTTTGCCGCTTTATCCGCTGCATATGCAGCGCCGGCGTCCAAGCTTTCTCCCGCCAACTGAATAAAGAGGTCTTCCAGTGCTCCTTGGCCTGCGCCGTCCGTCATAGAAAGAACAGGCAGATTTTCACGCCGCAGGGCCATAAAAATATCATCGCCCGGCTGCGTCCCTTCTTCCACTGTAACGGTAACAAGCAGACGATTGCCTTTTTTAGAAAAAGCAAGGTTTGTCACTCCGGCGATATTTTCCAGTGCCTTCTGAACCATAGGTTCGTCTGCTTCTGTTTCCAATTGAATGGAACCGGCGGCAGATGCATTGGCGAGTAGATTTTCCATCGAATCGCTGGCAACGATTCTTCCTTTGGAAATCATAATCACCCAGTCGCATACCGCACTGATTTCCTGCAGGATGTGGCTGGAGAGAATCACGGTATGCGACTGGCCTAGCTCCTGGATAAGCTGCCGAATTTCTACAATTTGAATAGGATCTAGCCCAACAGTAGGCTCGTCCAGAATGATGACATCCGGGTCTCCCAAAATCGCCTGTGCGATACCGACCCGCTGCTTGTATCCCTTAGATAAGTTACGAATCAGACGGTCCGCCACATCGGTAATGCCCGTTTTCTCCATAACCGTTTCCATTTGATCGTATAATTCGCTTTTGGATAGCCCCTTGGCCCTTCCAACAAAGGACAAATATTCAAAGGGGGTCATGTCGGTGTAGAGCGGTGGCTGTTCAGGCAAATATCCGATATGCCGCTTGGCTTCAATAGCCTCGCCATAGATATCGTGGCCATCAATGGTGATTTCTCCGCTGGTGGCGGCAAGACAGCCTGTGATCATATTCATGGTTGTAGACTTGCCTGCGCCGTTGGGCCCCAGAAACCCATAAATGTGTCCTTTTTCCACTGTAAAGCTAATGTCTTTTACAGCCGGCACGGGACCATAATTCTTGGATATGTTTTTGACCTCAATCAAACCAAATTCCTCCCGGATTATAAAATATTGCAGCGCCGCTGCAGAATTTACTGTACGATATTGCAAATAGTATAGCATGTATTTTTGAAAAAAGTTTGAATTTTTGGACGAATTTACAATTTATTCCTTTCGATCCACGCTTTTTTTTAAAAGCGCACATATTCTATCATAGATTTGGCATAGAATACATTTGCAGGCAAAAAAGAAGAAAAAAGAAAAAGTAGTTTTTCGTTGCAAAATGAAAAATTGTGTGGTAAAATGAATATAGTGTTGCGATTTTATAGAGTTGTATAATTTATCCATTACAGAAGAAAGGAGCAGAGATATGCACCTGGGTATGCGTAAAGACATCGGTATTGATCTTGGTACCGCTACTGTTTTGGTTTATGTGCAGGGCAAAGGCATTGTTTTGAAAGAACCTTCCGTTGTAGCCATTGACCAGAATACAGATAAAATCCTGAAGGTAGGGCGGGAAGCGCAGATGATGCTTGGGCGGACACCGGGCAATATCACTGCAATCCGCCCTTTACGGGATGGTGTAATTAGCCAGTATGAATACACCTTGCGGATGATCCAGTATTTTATAAAAAAAGCGTGCGGGTCTTCCTTCTTTGCCCCCCGCGTTATCATATGTGTCCCCAGTGGGATTACGGAAGTGGAAGAACGTGCAGTTGTCGATGCGGCTACGCAGGCGGGAGCGAAAAAAACGTATCTGATTGAAGAACCGGTGGCTGCCGCAATCGGTGCGGGTATCGATATTTCCAGCGCAAATGGGAATATGATCGTTGACATCGGCGGCGGCACTACGGACGTTGCTGTCATTTCCCTTGGGGGAGTGGTGGTGTCCGAATCCATCAAGGTTGCAGGCGACCGGTTTGACGAAGCTATCATTCGATATGTACGCCGGCGGCATAATGTGCTCATTGGTGAGCGCACCGCCGAAGAAATCAAAATCAAAGTGGGCGCCGCATGGCAGCGGGATGAACCCCGTATGATTGAGGTAAAGGGACGGTGCTTGGTGCAGGGACTGCCAAGAGTGGTGCGCATTTCTTCTTTGGAAATGCCGGACGCACTGGAAGAACCGATTACTGCTATTATTGAGGCGGTTTGCTCGGTAATTGAACGTACTCCGCCGGAGCTTGTAGGCGATATATTGTATAACGGAATTGTAATGACCGGAGGCGGCAGTCTGCTGTACGGTTTAGACCGCCTGATTGCCAATGTCACGGGCATCAAGACTAGAGTTGCGGAACGAGCGGTATCCTGTGTTGCGCTGGGAACGGGCATGTCTCTGGATAATATATCCAGTATCCCGGAAGGCGCTATCAATATTTCTAGACAGCGTCAGCAGGGCCTGGCACGGTAAAAATAAAAGCCTTCTTTATCAGAAGGCTTTTTCTTTTTTTATATTTTTAAAGCGGCCATATTATGGCCGCTTTATTTTATATGATATAGTCGTCAGCTTACAGAAAACAGCTGATACATGGCAGTGTCGAAATATCCGCTCCACATATCCAGATAACGCTGCAGGCTGGATATGCCGCCAGTCGTGTTACGTACTGCGGAAAAGGTGGCGGAGGGAATCGCTTTGTTGGAATTGGCGAAGGTGTATGCGAAATCATATACCGCATTTTTCAGAATGATGTCCAACATTCGAATGGAATCGTTGTCCCGCAGATACAGGTAGGAAGCATTTTGAACCATAGCATCCGCATTCATTCCATAGGAAATAATATTTAGCGCCATAAGTACGTCCGACGCTTTCTGCACATCGGATATAGTCGGTACTGCACCAAAGAACATGGCGTCTTCATAGTATGCCAGGGAAACATAGTTTTCTTGGGAAGCATCGTATTTCGGCAAAGGCAGGATCCCCCATTCCACACTGCTGTTTGCAATTGTGGGCATTGTATTCAGACGGTCGATAAGAAACAAAACGTTTCCTTCGTTAAAGGCGCTGATGCCTGCCACAGCGTTGCCATAGGCTCTTTCGTCATATACAATAGCCGACATTTTTGTAAAGAGCTCCGCAGTATCAGTAGCGTTGAAGCTGATGTAGGGATAACTGCCGCGCAGGCTGGTTGTCAGCCGCTGTCCGCCGGAGAAAAACAACAGATCCGGCAGATATGTGGCGGTATTTTGCGCGGCATAGGAATAATACTCTCCTTCCAGTGCAGACAGCGCAGCAGTATACTGCAGATATGCATCCATAGTCCATTCGCCCCTGTCTGCCAGCGCATACGGGGACTCCATCTGCAGCGATTCCATCAGTCCCTTGTTGAAGAAGACCGCGCTGAGCGCGTCGCTGTTCAGCGATGCGTATCCGGTAAGGGCGTATACCACATCTCCGCCTGTTCCAGCGGAAGTGCCCGTGGTGTTGAAGTATTCTGCATCTGCATTAAATCCGGGCAGAGACATGAGATTCATCAGAACCCCCGCCGCTTTGTATACACTAATATAAGACTGGGGAAATTCGATTAAATCTGCATAATATGCACCGGCACGTACGGCGGCCTTCATCTCTTCCAACATGGTCTCGGGATCTGCTTGGACAGCGGAAATAGAAACATTCAACAGTTCCTCTACATACGAGTTGCGCCGCGTCAGTTCCTTAGACAGCGTGGCCCCCACTGTCTCGTCCGGAACAATAGTGTTGCTTTTTGTACTCGCTATTTTTACAGATGCCCCGCCGTACGTCTGGGTGGAGAGATCTACTTTAAACCGGGTAAGCTCTCTGCTGTAATCGTTTTCTACAGCTTCAAAATCGCTTACAGGCTCCATCGTCTGGCCGCTTGTATCTTCCGGGGCTTTGTCGCCGGAGGGATCGCCCAACAGAAAAACGCCGCATCCTGATAGAGAAATCATAGCGCAGCAAAGCAGGACGATTGCTGTACAGGTGAATACTTTTTTTAGGTCCTTCATAGGTATAATAACCAACCCTTTCCTGGAAATTGCGGCGAATAGTGAATAAAATTTTGCAATATGATTCATAATTTACAAGATTGTCACATATATATTACTACAACGCGTCCGGAAAATCAATTGCAAAGTGTGAATTTTAGGAACCAATCCCTTACCGGATTTTGTAAACTGCTCCAAGGGAAATTTTGTCTTGGGACTTATGTTCTAAGATGGGAAAGATATTTTTGTAAATTTGGAAAGAAGCGGAGCAGAAGAATGGCAGGCAGCCGGACGCCGCGTAGGAAGAAACTGAAAAATGTATGCGAAGGAATAGACAGTGAAAGCTTCAGTATCTTCTTTATATCAAAGAAAGGCATGGTCAGTTTATGTTAAAAAATCAAAAGCGAAGTGGATTTGTGCGATGTATTGCGATTTTGGCGGCAGCGGTGTTGTCCCTTGTATCCGGCATTACAGTGCTTGCTGAGGATGTTCGGGAAGAAGACCTCAACTGCGGCAGTGCATTTACATCAGACTTTGAAGCGGGACAAGCCGTTGCGTTGGAGGCAACTCCTGCAGTAGCTGCTGCAGAAACAGCAGCGGTGCAGGAAGAAAAACGGGTACAGGTATTTATCGATGACGCTCCCTATACCGGAATGGTATTTTCGGAGAACGACACAACATATGTAGGCATCCGAGAATTTTCCCTGTTTATGGGCGCCCATTCTGTTGACTGGGACGGCGCATCGAAAACTGCAGTAATCACTGCGGACAACCTTGCAGTTACCGCCCAAGACGGGAGCCAGTACATCACAGCAAACGGTAGATGTCTTTGGGCGCCCGACGGGATCCGTACCCAGGACGGCACCATGTATGTTCCCCTCCGGGTCATTGCCAAAGCCTTCGACTGCAGCGTTTTCTGGAGCGACACAGATTATGCCGCGTATCTTACCAGCGGCAGCGGCGCCATTGTCCCCGCCAACGAGTTTTATGGGGAGGACGCACTTTTGTGGCTGTCCAGAGTAATCCACGCGGAAGCGGGGCTGGAGCCTATGGAAGGGAAGCTGGCAGTAGGTTCTGTCGTGCTCAACCGTGTAAACAGCAGCCAATTTCCAAATACCATTTACAGCGTGATTTTTGACATGTCTGCCGGTGTGCAGTTTTCTCCGGCAGCGTCAGGTACTATTTACTGTACGCCCAACGAAGAAAGCGTTTTAGCAGCCAAGCTTTGTCTGGACGGAGCCAGTATATCCGACAATGTATTTTTCTTTGTAAATGAGGCGATTGCAGAAAACACCTGGGTTTCTGATAACAGACCCTATGTGATGACGATTGGAAATCACACGTTTTTTGCATAAAAAACGTCCACACTTTGCAAATTTTAAAAAGGCGCCGCAAAAGCGGCGCCTTTTCTAAATCCTGATACGAAACATGGGGGCCTGGAGTCATGGAATATACCGACGGGGAGAGGCCAACTCGTAATATAAAGAATGTGATGGTTTTCAAATTTCTGCGGAGTTACCTTTCGGGCAAAATAAAAGCCACAGCGGAGCATGAGAGGCTGACACCTCTCATGTCCGAACTCAGGGTTGCCGTAAACAACACCCAAGCCACTTCTGCGGCAAATTCAGTGTAGCATATTGACAAATATTTGTCAATATAGGGCGCTTTTACGAAGCAAAAAAGTGTTTCTCAACAAAATTCCCTATAATTTTCATAAAACAGTTGACATTTCCAGTATCAACTGCTATAATGAAGCAAATGAATATCCGTCTTTCCGGCAGGACATAAAAGAACGCCGGCAGATTTGTTGAGGTGGTACTCAACATCTCCTGATGTCTATGTGCTCGACACACATAAACACCCACCGGAATCCCGGCACCGACGTTGATGGTATTATAGCATACCTATTTCCATTTTACAAGAGGTGTCGAAACTTTTTCCAAGTTTTTTAGGATTCTTAAACCTTTTTACAAAAAAGGTTTAAGCGGCCGGCGGCAAAGCTTTCACCGAAGTGGGAGTATGTGTGTGCACATACTCCCTTTTTTTATTTTGCTGTAAAGGATGTGATGGTTTGTCAGATCCCTGCCGGAGTATGTATCATAAACAAATAGACTGACACTGCTTTGCTGTAGAGCACTCCATTTTTACGGAGTTACCTTTCGGGCAAAGCAAAAGCCACAGCGGAACATGAAGAGGTGGTACTCCTCATGTCCGAACTCAGGGTTGCTCGACACAACACCTAAGTCACTTCTGCGGCAAACACATATTACCATATTTTAGACTTTTTGTCAAGATATTGGTTTTTGAAGTCGGGGCAGTGCGCTGTTAGCGGATGCTGTCAGTCTATTCAGATAAGTGTTTGTGGGTTTTAATGTATAGTGGTAGAGCATTTGCTCTGTACAATGCCCACAATCCCGAGTTCTCCGCTTTCGGATCGTGTTTTTGTTCCGGAAGTTAGCTTATCCGGCTGTGATGCCGCTCCCTTAACCTTTTCCGCTATCCACCGTTTGGAGATGCGGGAAGGGGGCAGGGGACGGCGGAGCCGGATTATAGATGCGCGGTATTTCTTTCACCTCACCACCGGAATACCGCCGCAAAGGCAAGCAGTCAGTAAAAAGACTGCTTGCCTTTTTATTTTATAGAACAGGAGAAAGAAGGATGAACAGCCAAAACGAATCCAACTGTAATTCCACGTATTTGTATGATTTTATACGTTCCATTGCGCCGCTGCGGGGAGATAACGTCCCGCCAAGGCTGGATTGCGTACCGAACACGCTGGTCTACGGTTATGCAGACCGTGAGACTGCGTCCGCCTATTTGCAGGAGCTGCCGGAGGAGGGAGAATACTTCCAGCTTTATGCACCTCTGGATGATCCGGACAAGCTTTTGTATACAGATGTCAGCGCCCAGGTTGCCTATCTGCACAGCATAACCGTAGAAGAATTTACTGTTCCGAAAATCCGTCGCGGCAGAGGGATGTTTTACGCAACGATTGTGGAAGGGATTATCCTGTTTGATCTGTTGGATGCCCTATCGAACAGAAAATTTTTTGGCGTTGTCGGGGGCCTCGCCTATCTAAGTGCGTTTTTTGAGCATGACACCATAGAAGAGGAGCCGATTATCGTAGAGAATGTGAATAATCCGATGAATATAGATATCTTTATCGCACAAGTAAGATTCTTTTTTGCAAAATATTTTGTGTGTGCCTTTGCCCACATTCCAACGCAGGGGCTAAAGGAAGCGGGATTTGGTAAATTTGAGGATATGTTAAGCGCACAGATTTTCAGGTATAAAGGCTATTTAACCCGGAATGTGAAGTTGATTACCGGTGAGGCGAACAAAGCCTTTCAGTTGTTTGTGATGCAGCTTGAGGCAATGATTGCAGAACAAGCGCGTGCATATCCGGTGGAAGGGGAAAGTGCAATAAAGCGCAATGATGAACCATCGTTTGAAGGGCCATTACAAAATTATGATACTTTGGAACCCACAGGCGGAGACTGTGCAGAACATTGGTTGGACGACAGAGACACGCCTATTTTAGTAGGGGAAGACAAATGTCCTTTTTGTGGTTCGGCGGAGGATTTGGATGATGTGCATCACATATGCAAAACGTGCCGCACGGAGCTGACGATTCTGGGAACAGAGTTATGATAAGGAAGATATATTGGAAAAACAAAAAACCATCCGGTTTACGGATGGTTTTTATTCTGGGGTGAGTGATGGGAGTCGAACCCACGACCTTTAGGGCCACAACCTAACGCTCTAACCAACTGAGCTACACCCACCATAGTATCAAACGAGACGAATGAATGGATCAAGTTTGGCGTGCCTTGGGGGATTCGAACCCTCGACCTACTGCTTAGAAGGCAGTTGCTCTATCCAGCTGAGCTAAAGGCACATACTGCGCTGAAAGCTGGAACAACAACTTTAAATGGATCGCTTGGAGCGGGTGATGGGAATCGAACCCACGTAGCCAGCTTGGAAGGCTGGAACTCTACCATTGAGTTACACCCGCATGATCTGCAACAACTGTCAGCCTCAATATATTAGCATTTTATGTGGGATTTGTCAAGTCTTTTTTGAAAATATTTATGAATCCTCCTAGGTTTTGTTTTAACTATGATTATGAAGGAGCCGCCTGGGCAACACTGAAAGCAGATACATAACAGCAGGGGGCTATAGTATGAAAAGAATACTTCAAAAGATTTTGCGCGCCATATGGGGCGGGGACGATGTGGTGATCAGCGGATATTATGGGTATGGAAGTCTGGGAGATGAAGCGGTTTTGGACAGCATCGTAGCCGCCCTTTTGGAAAAAATCCCTACTTGTAAAATCGGCGTTTTATCTGCGGGCCATCATGGACATTGCTGCAGCCAGTCCGTTCGCAGAATCCGGCGAAAAAATCCTCTGGCGATTTTGTGGGCGTTGCTGCGGTGTCGGCTTCTTATCAGCGGCGGCGGCAGCCTGTTTCAGGATACCACCAGCAGAAGGAGCCTATTTTATTATACGACGCTTATTCGGATTGCAAATGTTTTCGGCGTCCGGGTATTTGTGTATGCCAATGGTATCGGGCCTCTTGCCAAATGTAAAAGCGTACAGGCTGCGCTTCGGTGTGCTGACGTGATTTCTGTGCGGGATCCGGATTCCTTTTATGCTGTGCTTGCTATGGGGATCGACTGCGAAAAAGTTTTTCTGCGCGCAGACCCCGTTTTTCTTCTTAGTCCGGCGGTTGCGTCGGCTCCGCCTGCCGCCACGGAAAAGCCGTATTTTGTAGTTTCTTTGCGTACATGCTGTAACGGAAAAATTGAAGAGGAAGTAGTGGTGCGTACATGCAGAGCGCTAAAAGAGCGGGGACTGGAGCCGGTGTTTGTTTCCATGCAGGATACATTTGATCGGGAAGTGTGCCTGCGCGTTTGTAGGCGCTGTGGTGGCGTGATGGCAGATAAAATGTCTGTTCCAGACTTTACTGCATTTTTGGCTGGCGCCCGATTCGTAATCAGCATGCGCCTCCACTGTATATTGCTGGCTGCACTCAGCGGTACGCCTGCGGTAGCCTTATCCTATGATTGCAAAATAGACAGTGCAATGGAGTATTTGGGGCAGTATACTGCGTTAGACGCCTTTTTCTTTACGGAAGACATGCTGCTGGATGCATGTGAGGCGGTATCTTCCAAAGGGGAGGGGGAGCGCAAACGGCTTCGGGAGCGTTCGGGGGAGTTTTTTCACCTGGCGCAAAAGGATGCCAATATGGCGGCGGGGCTTTTGACTGCGGGCGCTGCAGCGCCGGCAAACAGTGGAAATCCTGTCAGCGCTAAGCTATAAAATACTTGCAACGGATGATACAATATGCTATCATAGTCCCAGCAAATTATGTAGACTGAGGATATTATAATGAAATATTGTGTTGTTGACAGCTGTGAGTGGACCTATCCGGATGTACATGTCTATGAGACGGGAGACATGTTTATCCGCCAGACGGCACTTTGCGGCGGACTAGTCACTTTTCAAATTCACGTATGGGATGTATCTTCCGCTGTATTTGTTCAAGCCAAGGGGCTTTGTGCCGCCTTTTATGAGCAAATTCCGATTCCGGTGGAGGATAACCCCAATTTTGAAAAGGAAGTTTTGCCGTCCAGCGGGCTAAAACGTGCGCCCTTTTCGGTAAATGACTGTCTTTGCCCCTGGAAGGGGCAGGCAGAGCCGCGTCGAGGCTCTGTAGGGATTTATGTAACGATATCCGTGCCCACAGATGTGCAGGGAGTATATACGGGAGAAATTCTTTTGTCCTGTGGAGAGGAGACGGCAGCGATTCCAGTAACGATATCGGCCTGCGGTGGAGTCCGGCCGGAAGAAACCTTGCAGATTGCTATGGGATACAGTCCGTATAACGCTGCAAAATGGCACGGCCTTTTGGAGAATCCGGAGCTGGCCGATGCGATGGACACCCGCTATCTGCAGCTGCTGCGCAGGCAGCACCAGAATAGGCTGTATGTGGATACACCGGAAATTACCGATGTGGGGCCTGGGCAGTATGCTTTTGATTTTACCGCATTTAACCGGCGCGTGCGCAAGGGGCTTTCTATGGGATTTACCGGCTTTCACATCAGCGGAGTAGGATTCCGTAAAGCCTGGGACAGCCCGGTGATCGGGATTCGTGGAATGGACGCGCTTTCCTATGAAGCCTATGTATATCTTCGGCAGTATCTAGGGGCTTTGCGGGAGAATCTTCGAATCAACGGATGGTTGGAGCGGGATATGTTTTTCATTGGGATTGCCGATGAGCCGAATGAAATCAACGCCCTGCCATATCGGGCCGTATGCGGCATGGTACGGCGAATTTTTCCGGAAATTAAGATATTCGATGCATGTTCAGGAGCTCCTATATACGGATCACTGGATGTTTGGGTACCAAGAAGCGACGAATATGAAAAAAATCAAAACGTGTTTGACTCTTATAAGGAAACGGGCGATCAGGTTTGGCACTATGTGTGCTTGTATCCCAGAGACGACGGATATATCAACCGTTTTATGGATATACCCCTTCTGGCTACGCGGTACTTATACTGGGGTAACTACCGATACGGTCTTACAGGATATCTCCATTGGGCGGTGAATGTATATGAAAATGATGTGGATCCGTTTACCGCAAGCTGTCCCCGCCATGTAAATGCAGGCAGCGCCAGCGTATTGCCTGCTGGAGACGATAAGCTGATTTATCCGGGAGAGGGAGAACCGTGGATGTCTATGCGACTGGAGGCGCATCGGGAGTCGGCAGAGGAATATGAGATGCTCCGTGCCATTTCCCGTAAAGATAAGGCAGCTGCGGATGCTTTGTGCGTGCGGGGATTTCGCAGCTTTCACGACGTTACATATGACGGACGGGCATTTCGTGCCCTGCGTAATGAAATCATAGAAACCTACAGCGCGTTATACACCAAATAACGGACGAACCCTGTATATCAGCATTTTTACTGGTATACAGAAATTCGTCCGGGATATAAGACATAGTGCCTTAGCCGTTTAACATTTCTAGAATTTGTTCTTTGGAGCGTGCGCCAACTGCTTTGGCAGTCAGTTCTCCGTCCTTGAAAACAAGCAGAGTGGGTATGCTCATAATCTGAAAATCTCTGGCGATTTCAGGCTCGGCGTCTACGTCAACCTTACAGATTTTCAGCCCGGGATTTTCAGCCGCAATTTCTTCTACAATAGGCGCTATCATCATACAAGGACCACACCAAGTTGCATAGAAATCCACCAAAACGGGAATATCGCTGGCGAGAACATCGTTTTCAAAGCTTTCTTTTGTTAAATGCAGTACAGACATATTTTTTCTCCATTTCTCTGCCGTAATACGCGGCTGTCATTTTTATAATTGGAGCTGCCGGATTCCCGGCAGCTTTTTATTTTTGTTTTTTGCAAAATGTAAATTTTATAGAGTGTACGTTTTAGAGCAGTTTATGCGTCTTCACCTGACTTATAATATAGCATGCAATGACAGTATCCAGTAAAGTTTGGGTCTTTAATCTGCTCGCGAAACTCCTTACAAATACATTTTGTTTCATCTGTTCGTTCTGTCCGGCAGGGGCAGTACCCGCCGTTTTTTTCCAGTCCTTCCTTAATTAGGCGGACAACTTCTTTGTTTTCATTAAATTTAACGCCCATATTTATAATCATTCCCTTCTTTATGTGTACTTAGTATATCTAATTAAACGAATTTAATCTGTGACAAGATCACAAAAAGTTTGCTTTCACGCTTTATAGGGGAGAAGTTTATTATAAAGACTGTTATGATAAATATAATCCTTAGAAAAATAAGCTTTGACAACAAATTACGACAAAAGTTGCATGTTTGCAACAAATTCAAAGTTTTTTTGAGGGAAAGACATTGACAAAACATCTGCAAAATGGTAATATTTAATTAATAAGGTAAAATTTACCATGAAAAGAAGGTGAGAAAATGAATTGTACAGAAGAATTAAAACGAAAAATTGCAGAACAAAACACCACGCTTGAGGCAGTCGCACATACACTTGGTGTCAACAGAAGTACGTTGTATAGAAAGCTGCGCAGTGGCGGAAACAGGCTTACCGTTTCAGAAGCGTCAAAAATTTGCAAGTTTTTAAACCTACAGCCGGAAGAGTTTTTTGATCTTTTTTGGGGGAATGTATGGCATTAATTTGCGTAAACAATGCGGGACCCTGCAGTGGTTGCGGTATGTGCTTGGATACGGTTCGCTGTTCTATATGTGGCTTTCCTTTGCATGGAAACTATTATTGCACAGGGGGGATACAGATATGCGGCGCTTGTGCAAAATCCAGGGGAAACGGCAAATGCGTATTGTGCGGTGCGTCCTGTGCAGCGTTTGTCTGCGTTTTCTGCTATAAGAAGCGACGACAGCGGATGCATATTATTAAAAGCTGAAAAGAACAAAAGGAAGGATGGTACAAAAGAATATGGCAAATAAAACAATAGATGCACTGGCATTTTGTCCGTTTTATGTATGTGAAGCAAAAACAACGATTACATGTGAAGGCATCATAGGAGATTTTACTATTAGCAAATTTGCTAATGAACATACCAAAAGAGAGCATGAGAAAAATTTTTGTATAAGCCGACATTGTCAGGGCTGCGGTGTATATTGTGCTCTAATGCAGAACTATAGCTGCACACGTATGGGTGTTTATAGAAAAAAGGAAACAATTCGGCATTGACCTGGATGAGTCGGACGGTAAGATATTAACACGGCATTCTTTGGATTCGATATGCTGGTGTTAAAAACAGGCATAAGAATTTTCATACATATATCATATTATTATAAAACTATTTTACTAAACAAACTTATGATATTACAGGATGAAATATGAAAGTCTGTCGATTGAGCCATTTGATGATAAGATCAAAAACGGCCGGTACAGCAGATGAAAAACATCTGTAGTACCAGCCTTTTATTTTAAAAATACGCTGCCTCCTGCGGCATAACTATTTTACGGCGAGGCATCCTTCATCGATCTGTACTGGACCATCGCAGTTTACTGTTTTATCTGTGGCGTGCACTTCTACAGATGCATTTCCAGTAATGGTAACGCCGGTAACTGCTTGTATGCCGTCGTCGGTACAGTTTAAATCCAATGTGCCGCCGGAAATGGACACAAATCCTTTGTCCGAGTCGGACTCATTATCAGACTTTATTCCATCGGAGCAAATGACGACGGAAATGCTGCCGTTCAATATACATACGCTGTCGTTTCCCTTCAGAGCGTTTTTACTGGCGCTGATCGTAAGACTTCCACTGACGATTTTTAAATCGTTTTTTGTGCCAATTCCATTATTGCTGTTGCCATAAACGGATAGGGAGCCAGCGCCGTTAATCGTGAGGTCATCTTTGGAAAACAAACAAGCGTTGGGTTCGGCGCCGCTTTCGCGGACATAATCTGATCCATCACTCAGTATATTTTCTGTTCCTTCTGCCAGGGTGACCACCACTTTGTCAGCGCTGGAGATACAGATAGCAGCGGTCTCTTTGGAGCGTATAATGGCGCCATTAAGTACGAGATGCGCTTTTTCTGTTTTTGCAAGAGCAACCTGCACATTACCCCTGAACTCCCCTTGCAGTACATAAGTGCCTTCGGCATCTATACGCAGTGTGTTTTCTGCGAGCGCAGCGCCGGGTCCGTTTATTTGGGCCGTTTCTCCTGCCAAGACAATTGTAGTGGCTGAATCTGTGTCCCATGTATCGATTAGATCAAAATCAGAATCCTCCGTCTTGGTCTCCTTAGTGGTGGAAACGTCTGCATCTGTAGAGGGGGCGTATACGGGTCCATCCTGATGGGTACAGGCGGACAATATCAGTAAAACGAAAAGAATATAGATCTTTTTCACGCTACATTTCCTCCCGGGAAAACTCTGTACGGCTGCAGATAATTTCTAAATTTCCATTTCTGCAGCGAATGGCGTCTATAAAACTTTTTTCTCTTGCAGAATCCCGCAGAAGAATTTTATACTCTAATTGAAACAGAGATCCCATGTGTACTGTTTTTACCCGGATCAACTGGTGCTTTACTGTGTACTTTTGAAACAGATCGTCAAACACTTCTTCATAATCTAGCGTTTCCGGGATTGTAATTTTCAGCGTTTTCTCTGTACTGCCGCATTTTCCAGCCAAAAGGATAGTATACAGCAAGCTTGCAAGCAGAACAATACAGCAAACAAGGGCTGCAATACCTACATATCCCATACCGGTGCAAAGCCCTACGGTCATGGCTAAGAAAATACTACAAATTTCTCTAGCGGTACCGGGAATACTTCTAAAGCGAATTAAGCTGAAAGCACCGGCTACTGCAATACCGGTCCCAATGCTGCCATTGACCATATGGACAATCGTTTGCGAAATCACAGGAATCAACGCCAGTGCAATCAAAAAGCCGGATGTGGCTCGGTTGCGAAAGCAGTGCGCCAGCGCAATTAGCATTCCTAGAATCAGAGAGGTTCCGGTGCACAGGAAAAAGGCGGCTGCGCTGACGGATGTATCTATGATAGAAGTAAAAAAAATATTCATATGTAGTTCCTTTCCAACGTACTGCCTGTTTTCTGCTTCAGCATAGCTTCATAAGCTCTGCCATATTTTGAAAAAGAAACAGGATAACAGGCATTTGTGTTTAGCAGGTGAGACAGCCAAAGCGGAATTGCTCCAGAAAGCTTTATTTCCATGAGATGCTGCCCTTTATCCAGCAATGGTGTGCCGGCTGCCGGTATAGATAAATCTATGGGATTTGTTCTCCAGCAAATGTTGGAATCGAAGGTAATACGCAGAGAAGGATCCTCACGCCCGACAAAAGAAATGCGATGAAAGGTCATTGCCATAGCCGGCTGCAGGCGAGGATAGAAGTGCAGCAAATATTGGATTTCGTCTGCAATCTGCCCGCCCTTGGCAGGCATTTGAAGAAACATCAACGCCTTTTCATAAGGCATAGCAATACGGCGTTTATAAACCATTTTATTATATTTACGTTTGAGTTCAATAAAGGCAGTATCTGTATCTGTCGGCATTCCATAGGCGCGCAGCCGTAATTTTTCTTTAAAGACAGGCTTTTCTATAGAACGGCGAATGAGTAAATAATCAGGGGTATCGTAGTAAATTGTATATATGTCTGTTTTGCCATATTCGTCTGGCGTGGTATAATCTGTTAAGGCGTTCACTACTTTGGTGTGCTGCGTTGCAGACAGAAGATATTTTTTTTCATATCGCTCAAAAGTGCTGGTATATCGTTTCATAAGAAGTACCTACGGGCAATTGTATTTACTACAGTATAGCAAAATATAAGGATTGGGGCAAGGGTGCCGGCCCATTTCCTTACAAAGGAAAAGAGAGGAGGCATGCCTTCTCTCTTTCATTTTATATTATGACAGCGGCTGCAGTTCCAAAAGATCGGTTCCCACAAAATAATCGAATCCCCGTTGGGCGAAGCGGCTAAGCTGTTTACCCTGCTTTTTTCCACGTTCACACAGCGTAACATCGTATGTAGTTCGCAGTTCGTCTGCCTTTTTGCAGGCAGCAACAAAAGCTTCTGCATCATAGAGCACCACTACTTTTTTTCTGCCGCCTGGAATCGAGTAGTCTTCTTTATCTTTTAAAATGGAAAAAATACGTTCAAATCCAATAGAAAAGCCTACGGCGGGGATATCTTCACCAATAAATTTGCCAATTAAATTGTCATACCGTCCGCCGCCGCCGATAGCGCCGAAAAATTCCTCGCTGGCTATTTCAAATACCGTACCGGTATAGTAGCCTTGTCCACGGACGAGAGAAATATCAAACACGGTTTTAATTTGTCCATTGGATAAAGTATTTACTGCATCCATGATATACTGTAGCTTTTGAGCGCTGTTGCTGTCCCCCGTTAAGGAAGCTACTGCGTCCAAGGTGACAGCATCTCCTCCGAAAAACTGACAAAAGCGCTCGACAGTATCTTTCGGATGCCCCTTTTCCAGCAGTTCGCCGCATACGCCTTCCACGCCGATTTTGTCAAGCTTGTCAAAAGTAATGCAAACAGAGTCCAGTGTATCTGCTGAAAAGCCTACAGCGGCTAGTGCACTACGAAGCAGGCTCCGGTCATTAATCCGGATTTTAAAGGCCCCGATGCCCGTTTTCTGCAGCGCTCTTGCAGTGGTTAGAATCAGTTCAATCTCACATTCCGGCGCACTACTGCCAATGATATCAATGTCGCACTGAACAAATTCCCGCAATCTCCCTCGTTGCGCTCTCTCTGCACGGTATACCCGGTCCATTTGAATAGCCTTGAAGGGCAGCATTAAATTCGCCCGGTTATTTGCGAAGTACCGGCAGAGGGGAAGCGTGAGGTCATAGCGCAATCCCATATCAGACAGCTCGTTTTCTGCGCCGGCTTCCAGCGCACGCTGGAGCTTTTCTCCTCGTTTCAGTACTTTAAAAATCAAATTCAGATTGTCGCCGCCATCGCTTTTGTCCAGATTTTCCGCATCTTCCAAAATAGGGGTGATAATATGTTCAAATCCGGCGTTTTTATATGTATCCAAAATCACGGACTGCAAATAGTCACGGATTTCTGCATCCGCCGGCAAATAGTCGTTTGTCCCTTTAACGGTTTTTGTTTTCATGTGTTTTTGAAGCCTTTCCACAGATTGGATCAATTTTATCATGCGCGCCGCCCTTTGTCAAGAGCAAAGCAGGAGGGCAAATACCCTCCTGCTGATATAGCTATATCATTTCACTAACAATTCCTAAAATACCGTCTCCAAGATTTGCACGTAGCGCCATTGTTACAGGACGCTGAAGTATTTCCGCCTGTGGATACCGCATGCGCAATGTCCGAATCAAGTCCCCGGTAACAGCGTCTTTTATTCCATAGTGTACGATCAGTCGTCTGGCGGACAAGTGATTGGCGCATAGCTCCCGGATCTCTCCAAAACCACCCGACACGCTTTTCTTTAATACAATAGCACCTTTTTCAATGATACAGACGGGCTTTTGATTGAGAATCGGTGCAGCACTGGTGTGCATCACCCGGCTCAATCGTTTTGCATCCCGCAGGGTAGTGATGGTTTGCATGGAAAAAGATGTAGCCAACTTATCCCGTATGCTTTGCAGAATTTGTACGATATCAGTAAAGCCTGCGCCGCTGCGTTCCAGTTCTCTTGCCCGTTGGGCCAGCAGATGAAGCGCGCCGGCTACTCCCTTAGAATCTACTACGGCGATTCGACCGGCCGGATAGGCTTTGGATGCTACAACGGCATTTTCATAGGAAGTAGAGATTTTCGGAGAAGAGGTAAGACAGATTACGTTATATCCTCTGGCAACATATTCTCCAAAGACTTTGTAGTATTGTGCTGCTGTGGGGGCCATAGAAAATGCGCCGGCAGGGCAGCGATGTCCCTCGGCAATTGTATCGGGATAACTTCTCCCAGATACAACATAGGAAAGCGGCATCAGCCGAACCATGAGTTTTACGCAGTCCTGGCGGTTCATACAGGAGATCGACTCAGTTATGATTCCGATCATATGCGCCTACCTTTCTGAACTTTTCATATCGGTGGGCTAGCAGTATATCCGGCTGTTTGCTTTGCAGTGTACAAATTTCATCGGCCAGCTCCACTTGCAGCGAATGGAAGAAAGCATCTTTTTCTGTATCTGCAGAGAAATCTTTCGGTTCCGGAATGATTTTTTCAATAATTCCAAGTCTATACAAGCTTTCAGCATCCGGTTTCAAAGCCTGTGCGGCATCGCTGGCTTTTGCTGAATCTTTCCACAAAATGCTGGCACAGCCTTCCGGAGAAACTACCGAATAGTAGGCGTTTTCCAACATCCATACGGTGTCGGCTACGGCAAGGGCTAAGGCGCCGCCGCTGCCGCCTTCACCAATTACGACAGACAAGATAGGCGTTTTCATGGTCATCATTTCATAGAGATTTTCTGCAATTGCAGATCCTTGTCCGCGTTCTTCAGCGCCAATACCACAGTAGGCTCCGGCAGTATCCACAAAGGTGATAATAGGGCGATGGAATTTTTCTGCCTGCTTCATCAGACGCAGTGCTTTACGGTAGCCTTCCGGGTTGGCTTGCCCAAAATTGTGCTGAATTTTATCCTTGGTATCGCGGCCCTTTTCAATGCCGATTACAGTAACGGGTATGTCGCCCAGCATAGCAATGCCGCCGATCACAGCACTGTCGTCTCCAAACCGCCGGTCTCCGTGCAGTTGAATAAAATCTGTGAACAATGCATCGATATATGCCGCTGCAGTAGGACGCTTGCCACTGCGAGTATATTGAATTTTCTCAAAAATCGTCATGTTCTTCTCCTCAACTTCCGGCTCACGCATGTATACGCAGCATTTTGCCTACATAGCCCTTTAATTCTTGGCGAGGTACGACTGCGTCCAAAAAACCGTGGGACAATAGAAAATCGGAACGCTGAAATCCTTTGGGAAGGTTTTCCCGAATGGTCTGTTCGATGACACGAGGACCTGCAAATCCAATAAGAGCTCCCGGTTCTGCGATGATCACATCTCCCAGCATGGCAAAACTGGCGGTCACACCGCCTGTTGTGGGATTTGTGATAATGGTAAGATAAAATCCGCCGTTGTCGCTGTGCCGTTTTACTGCACCGGAGACTTTTGCCATCTGCATCAGGGAAACGATGCCTTCCTGCATTCGTGCGCCTCCGGATACGGTGCAGCCGACTACAGGCAGCTGTTTTTCCGTGGCATATTCAAACAAACGGGTGATTTTTTCACCGACCACACTGCCCATAGATCCCATCATAAAATCCGGTTCCATTACAAAAATGCAGGTATCATATCCGTCAATTTTACAGATACCACACAGTACACCTTCTTTTTGTCCGCATTTTTCTGCCGCTCCGGCAAGTTTTTCACTGTATCCGGGAAAATTCAGTATGTCTTTTGAAACCATATCACGGTCAAATTCCTGAAAGGTGTCCGCGTCACAAAGAAAATGAATTCTGCGGCGCGCGCTCATTCGAAAGTATCCGCCGCAGCGGGGGCAGGCCCAATAATTTTTCAAAACGCTGTCCTTATCATACTCGCTGCCGCAGCGGGGGCAAGCCAAGGTAGAGTTTCTTTTTTTGACAATTCGCACACCGCCTTCCAGCGTGTTGCCTGCTTTTTTAAATAGGGCTTTTAAATCCATATCGCCCTCCTACACTAAGATTTGAAATTTTTTGTCAGATCGTTCATAAAATCGGTGGAATATGTTCCGTCAAGAAACGCGTCCTGAGATAAAATCTCCATATGGAGCTCACTGTTTTGCCAAATGCCGTCTACTACTAGTTCCGACAAGGCGCTCCGCATTTTACGAATGGCTTCTTCCCGTGTACGGGAATATACGATTAGTTTGCCAAGCATAGAGTCGTAGCAGGGGGGGACGATATAGTTCTGATAAATGGCAGAATCAAAACGTACCCCCATTCCTCCAGGGACATGAAGAATTTTGATTTCTCCGGCACCAGGCATAAAAGTGAATGGATGTTCAGCACAGATGCGACACTCGATGGCGTGGCCGATTCTACCGATCTCACTTTCGGAAAAGCTGATGGGCAGCCCTGCCGCAATGCGAATCTGCCATTTTACAATATCGATTCCACACACCATTTCCGTAACAGAATGCTCTACTTGGAGTCGTGTGTTCATTTCCATAAAGCGAAAGGTACCATCGGGGCACAAAAGATATTCAATCGTGCCGGCTCCTTCATACTGTACTGCTTTTGCTGCGGCAACAGACGCTTTGTACAGTTCCTGCCGCACCGATTCTTCCAGGGTAGGGGCAGGCGCTTCTTCGATCAGTTTTTGATTACGCCGCTGGACGGAGCAGTCCCGGTCCCCCAAAACGGCAACATTACCTTCCCGGTCGCAGAGAATTTGTACTTCAATATGCTTGGCGGGCTTCAGAAACTTTTCCATATAAAGTTCGCCGTCTCCAAAGGCGGAAATGGCCTCCGCCTTTGCCGCTTCAAAGGCAGACTGGATTCCATCGGCATCGTAAACGGGACGGATTCCTCTGCCGCCGCCGCCGCTGCGTGCTTTAAGCAGAACAGGGTATCCGATTTTTTCTGCTGATATCCGGGCCTCTTCAGCGCTGGACAAAAGATCCGTACCTTCCACTACAGGAACGCCAGCATCAATCATAGCGCGCCGCGCCGCATCTTTATCGCCCATACGAGAAATCGTCTGGGCATCAGGACCGATAAAGACAATACCATTTTCCTGACAGCGCTGGGCAAATTCCGGATTTTCCGATAGCAGTCCATATCCCGGATGGATAGCCTGTGCCTGGCTGTTTTTTGCTGCGCAGAGAATAGCGTCCATATTTAAATAGCTGTCCCGCACAGCCGCTGCGCCAATGCAGTAGCTTTCATCGGCCATATTTGTGTGCAGGGCTTGTGCGTCCGCTTCAGAGTACACGGCAACGGTGGTGATGCCCATTTCCTTACAGGCACGAATAATGCGGACCGCAATCTCTCCCCGGTTTGCAATGAGTATTTTTGAAAACATAATAATTCAAAAGCCTTTCTTTACACGATTGCAAAGGAAAAATCCCCGCTCATGATGCGTTGTCCGTCTATAGTTGCTTCCCCTGTAATGAAATAAAAGGGATGTTTGGCCCGACTAAGACTGCAGCGAAATTCCAAGGTGTCACCGGGCTTTGCACTTTTGCGGAATTTAACATTATTGATACCGGTATACATTGGGGTTTTACCACGCACTGCATCTGTAAGCAAAACGGCAGAGGACTGTGCTGCCATTTCGCACAAAATTACACCAGGCACGATAGGATTGCCTGGAAAATGTCCCTGCAGGAAGAATTCGTCTCCCCGTACGGTATAATGGGCGATGCATTCTCCCTCTTCTGTCAGACTTACATCGTCTACCAGCAGCATAGGCTCCCGATGTGGAAGGATATTTTTCAGTTCTTCTCTGTTCATAAAAAGCTCCATTCAGCAAGGAAGACCGTGACCGGTCTTCCAGTTGATTCAAAATAGTAATGAAATTTCAATGTTTCGGTTTTGTCGTAAAGCAGCTATATACAATTTACTTTTACAGCAGTTTTACATTATTTATCTTCTGCGATTTTAAATAATAACTGGCCATATTCTACCAGCGCGCCGTTTTCTGCACAGACATCAATAATGGTGCCGTCTGTTTCTGCGCATATTTCGTTCATCATTTTCATAGCTTCAACGATACAGAGGACATCGCCTTTTTTGACCCGATCTCCCGGACGTACAAAGGGCGGCGCATCAGGTGAGGCGGCTTCGTAAAAGACGCCAATCAGAGGACTTTTTACTTCTGCCCAATCTGCTGCAGCGGGTTCTATGATAGCTTCCTTGGGCGCGGACATCTGCGCGGCGGGCTGGGGCTGCACCGTTGATACAGCCGGCACGGGGGCTGTAATCTCACGCTTTAAAACGATTTCTGTTTCGGTATCTTTGATACGGACTTCCGAAAGACCAAGCTCTCGCATGGTGTCTGCAGCCGCTTTTAATATTTTTTTATCCATAAAATATCTCCATTTATCAGATCTTTTTCAAGGCGATTACAGCATTATGGCCGCCAAAACCGAGGGAATTGGAAAGGGCTGCCTGAAGGGGAGCAGAAACTGCAGTATTTGGAGTGCAGTCCAAATCACAGTCTGGATCCTTTTCCACATAGTTTATGGTAGGAGGGACCAGCTGCTCTTCTAGCGCAAGCACACAGGCTGCCGCTTCTGTCGCGCCTGTCGCGCCCAGCATATGACCGGTCATTGACTTTGTAGAGCTGATATGCGCAGCGTAGGCTGCGTCTCCAAAAGCTTTTTTGATAGCAATAGTTTCGGTTTTATCGTTCATGGGTGTGCTGGTACCGTGGGCATTGATATACAAATGCGCGTCAGCAGTGATGCCGCCTTCCTGCGCGGCCAGCAGAATTGCCTGCACGGCGCCCTCTGCTTCCGGATGCGGTGCGGTCATATGGTATGCGTCAGAGGTATTTCCATATCCACAGATTTCGGCATAAATATGTGCGCCTCTAGATACGGCGTGTTCATATTCTTCCAGCACCAATATTGTAGCACCTTCGCCCATTACAAAGCCATTACGCTCTTTATCAAATGGAATAGAGGCGCGGGAAGGGTCTGTTGATTCGGAGAGCGCTTTACAGTTGTCAAATCCGGCTGTCGCCAGCGGGGTAATGGTGCTTTCTGTACCGCCCGCGATGATTGCGTCCGCGTAGCCGTGCTTAATAGCACGAAAGGCTTCGCCAATGGTATTTGTGGAGGTGGCGCATGCTGTAACAACGGGCAGGGAAGGCCCCTTCGCTCCAAACCGCATAGAAATAGCACCGGCAGCCATATTGGAAATCATCATGGGAATAAACAGGGGAGAAACTCTGGAGGGCCCTCGTTGATCCAGCTTTAAGGTTTCGGTGGTAAAGGTATTCATGCCGCCGATTCCGCTGCCCACATAAACGCCAAAACGCTCCGGTTGGACAGCACCCTGGATTTTACTATCGTTTACTGCTTCTACTGCGGCGGCGATTGCGTACTGGGTAAAAAGATCGGCACGCCGCGCTTCCGGCAGAGAGTCGTAATACTTTAAAGGATCAAAATCCTTTACTTCCGCTGCCAGAGTAACTTTAAACCCTGTTGTATCGAATTTGGTGATGGGACCAATGCCGCATACACCCGCAAAAAGATTTTTTTTAAATGTTTCTATATTGTTTCCGATGGGGTTAATAGTACCCATTCCTGTAATAACAACTCTGTTCATTTTTACACTCCAGTAAATCAAATATACATGCCGCCGTCTACCCGGAGCACCTCTCCGGTAATATATGGGGCGCGGCTTAAAAATACGGCGGCAGCGGCTACGTCTTCCGGCAAACCGGGCCGCTGCATGGGCACAGCTGCCTGTAGTTTTTCTTTGGCAGCCTGTGGCATCTGTCCGGTCATATCCGTTTCAATATATCCGGGGCAAATCGCATTGCATACGATGCCCTTTGCGGCATACTCTTTTGCGATGGATTTGGTCAGTCCGATCAGTCCCGCTTTAGACGCGGCATAATTTGCCTGGCCAGCATTGCCCATAAGTCCTACAACGGAAGAAATATTGATAATCGTTCCAGATTTGTTTTTTAAAAAATGCCGTAGGAGAGCTTTTGTCATATTAAAAGCGCCCTTTAAATTAACAGCGATTACATCATCGAAATCCTTTTCCTGCATTTGCAGTAGCAGCTTATCTCGGGTGATGCCAGCATTGTTCACCAAAACGTCGATAGAAGCCACTTCCTCCAGCAATTTTGCAGTACAATCGCCGCAGGCGGCAAAATCCGATACGTTACAAGGGACAAAATATGCTTTTCTGCCGGTTTCTTCGATCAGGCGTATTGTTTCCTGTACGGCAGGAGAATCTGCGGTAGCAATGACAGCCACATCCATTCCTTCCTGTGCTAGCGCCACGGCAATGGCTCTGCCGATTCCGCGGGATGCTCCGGTAACCAGAGCGGTTTTTGTATCAGACATTTTGCAGCGCCTCCTTTGTAGTATTTAGTGTGGCAGCATCTGCCACGTTGAAAATTTGTACGTCAGGCAAAGTCTTCTTGCAAAGCCCGGATAATGTCTTCCCAGCGCCGACTTCAATATATATATCAGCATTCATGTGGATCATGGTTTTTTCCCAGCGTACACTGTTCATGCATTGCTGGGCAATATGCTCTTTGATGTCGGCAGCTTTTGATGGATAAGGCTGTGCCGTCCAGTTTGCATATAGAGGAATGTCCGGTGCTTTTACATCAAGGGTATCTAACATCTCTCGCAGAGTACTGGCACAATCCTGCATAAAAGGCGTGTGGAATGGTCCGCTGACGGCAATTTTTACAGCCCGCCCGCCGGCATTTTTCACAGCCTCGCAGAAGGAATCAATTGATTCCGCTTTGCCTGCGCAGGCGATTTGCCCCGGGCAGTTATAGTTTACAGGATATACGCCGTCAAACTGTGTACATAGGGCTTTGACTGCCTCTTCATCCAAACGCAGTACTGCTGCCATTCCCCCTGGTGTTTGCTTGCTGCAGGCATCCATAGCCTTGCCGCGACAGATTACCAGCCGAAATGCGTCTTCATAGGACAGCACACCAGCATATGCCAGTGCGGCAATTTCTCCCAGTGAGAATCCGGCGCACATATCAGCCCGCTGCCCGGTTGCTTCGTCCAGTGCTGCAGCTGCCGCTAAGTCGGTCAAAAACAGGCAAGGCTGGGCGTTGATAGTTTGATTCAATGCATCGGCATCCCCGCTAAAGCACTGATCTAAAGTGCCTGGGCGCAGTCTCTCCCCCATATCAAATACGGCTTTGGCTGCGGAACTGTTTTCATACAGATCCATGCCCATGCCGGGATACTGCGCGCCTTGACCGGCGAACATATATGCTTTTACAGCCACTGAGTAGCACCTCCCAGCAGGCGCCTTGCGCCGCTTACCACATCTTCGATAATCGCGCGGCAAGACATTTTTTCTTTTACAAGACCTGCACATTCTCCGCACAGGAAGGAACCGGCGGACAAATCTCCCTCTACCACTGCACGGCGCAGAGCACCGGCGCCATATTGCTCCAGTTCTTCATTGGAGACAGACATATCATACTCCATCTGGGCAAATTTCTTGGAAAAGTCATTTTTCAGAGCCCTACAGGGATGGCCTAATCGTTTTCCTGTAACGATAGTATCGATATCTTTGGCAGCAAGCACTTTTTCTTTAAAATTGTCATGAGCGGTACATTCATCCGCTACAATGAATCGGGTCCCCATCTGTACGCCGCATGCTCCCAGCATCAGTGCAGCGGCAAGGCCGCGGCCGTCCGCAACACCACCGGCGGCGATCACAGGGATGGTAACTGCATCGCATATCTGAGGAACCAAGGCCATCGTGTTCAACTCACCGATATGCCCGCCGGACTCGCCTCCCTCGGCGATGACGGCGCAGGCCCCCCTCCGTTCCACCATTTTTGCGAGAGCAGCGGATGGAACTACGGGAATGACTTTGCAGCCAGCTTCTTTCCAGGCCGCCATAAACCGAGTTGGATTCCCTGCGCCGGTGGTAACCACGGGGATTTTTTCTTCACAGATCACAGCAGCGGCTTCTTCTACATAAGGGCTCATAAGCATGATATTGACACCGAACGGCTTGTCAGTCATTTCTTTAGCTTTACGGATTTGCTCCCGCAGTTGTTCACCGTTTGAATTCATGCCGGCAATGATGCCAAGACCGCCAGCATTAGAAACGGCGGCGGCGAGGTTTGCGTCTGCCACCCAGGCCATACCGCCCTGCATGATTGGGTGTTCAATTTCAAGAAGTTCACAAAGTTTTGTTTTTAACATAATGAAGACCTGTCCTATTTATTTTCTGCTTTCCTCAAACAATAAAGATATAAAAGTTCTTATTTGTTTTTTGGAAAGTCCATTTTATAAAAGAGAACCGCTCACCGGCTCATTTGCTTTGGTGAGCGGTTTTGGCCGCGGAAAAATTACTTGGATTCGATGTATTCTACCAGCTTATCGATACAGTTCAGCTCCGGTGTGATGTCGATTTCTACACCGCAGGCATCTTCGATCTGCATAACCAATTCCGCTACGTCCAGAGAATCCAGACCGATATCGTTAAAGGGTTTGTCGGTTGCGATATCTGCCGCATCTACACCCTTGTAAGCTGCGATAATGTCCAAAACTTTCTCTTTCATTTGTTGTTCCTCCAATTTTATTTATTTACCATTCCAGGAGACAAGCTGCGGAAGCAAGCCCGGCTCCGAAGGCGCATAGAATGAATTTGTCACCTGGCCGAAAGTTGCCCTTGACCTCATGGAGAAGCAAGGGAACACTGGCAGAAGACGTATTTCCGTAGTTTTCCATATTGTGCGGAAATTTTTCCGGATGACCAAAACGGGTGACTGCCCCATTGATAATTCGCAGGTTTGCCTGATGCAGCAATACTGTATTAATATCCTCTATTGTAAGGCTGCAAGTATCCAACAACGCGTGAATCCGCGCTGTAATTGAGGACACCGCAAATTTATATATATCCTGCCCGTTCATATGCAAAAAACCGTTATTTTCAAAGTCGTTGAAGGGACAGTTATCTGTTCCTCGCGTTGCATGTAGGTGCTCCCATCCATCCTTTCCACGTAGTTCCATAGAAAAGACAGGCTCACAGTCAGAGCATTTCAAAACGGCGGCGGCGGCTGCGTCCCCAAACAAAACACAAGTGGACCGATCCGTCCAGTCGGTCAGCCGGGAAAGGGCTTCCGCAGATACAATGAGTACTTTTTTTGCCATGCCTGCGCAAAAATAAGCGTTTGCGGTATGCATTGCATACAAAAAACCACAGCAGGCCATATTGATATCTAAAGTGACGCAGTTCATACCCAGCTCTCCTGCCAGAAGGCAGGAGAGTGCGGGAGTTTTATAATCCCCGCCGATAGTGGTAACTATCAGCAAATCAATTTCGTCAGGAGAGGTTTTAGCTTCCTGCAGTGCTTCTGCAGCGGCTTTTGTGCTTAATTCCAACAGGGTTTCGCTACCGGATAAAATTCGGCGCTGCCGGATGCCGGTGCGTTGGGAAATCCATTCATCGCTAGTATCCATAAATTCGGCAAGGTCGTTATTTGTAACGATCTTGCCTGGCAGGCCGGAGCCGGTTCCTATAATTTTCAATCCCATAATATAATCATGCCTTTCTGGGCATTGTTGCCGATATATGCTTGCATTTTTCAATATATTATCACGAAAGACACTTTATGTCAATACTATTTTAAAAATATTCAAAATGGGGTTGTTTTGCTGCGAAAACTATAAAATAATTGATTGAAATGATGTAAAAATGAAAAAAACATACAACAAAAAAACGGCGTGAATCGACGTATTTCTTGTTGCATGTTAATAATTTATTTATATAAAATGAATAAGATATTAATTGCGAAATTTCTGCAATGTCAGCATAATTGAGGGAATCAAAATGAGCTGAATTACGATACCCGGCCAGGCAGTTATAAAAGAGGAAGTCAAAAAAGCATGTATGGTCAGGGGATTTTCCGTTCCCATAAGCAGCAGCCACTTAATCAATCCGGCCGCAAGCCGCCCTGCAAGCATTGCGGGAAGCAGGGAAAGGTAAATGGACAGAACGCTATTTTTAGAGGAAAAGACTTTTTGGTATAAAAGTCCGCAGATAGCGCCGTATACGCATAGTTCTCCCATCATGGAAAATCCAGCAGGATACATAACAGGCATACTAGTAATGGCAGAAGAAATTAAAGGAAGGACGCTTCCTACAGCAGCGCCCCAAGGCCAGCCGCACAGTAGCCCGCATAAAAATACCGGAAGATGCATGGGAAGAAATACTTGTCCCGACATACTGATACCGGGAATGTGAAATAGTTGGGGCAGCAAAATTCCTGCGGCCAGGCACATAGCAGCGGTACATAGCCGCAGTGCAGCAGACTTTGGTTTAGCTTTTGTGTTTTGCATTCTATCATTTGCTCCTACAAATAAAAATCCACAGGTGTCTTTTGGGAAAGACACCTGTGGTATCTGATGCATTGTGGGATCTTTGGCGATGGGCGGCTTCTGCCGTATCTTTTTCTGCAGAAAAAGAAGTACTTTTTTATTTTATCAAAAAAAATTTTCTTGTCAAGGAGAAAATTGCATTCCCTGAAAGGATTTTCTTCTATAGAGTTCCTTATCGATATCATTGGACACGGCAGTTTTTCGTCTGCTCCAGAGGGGAGCAACCAGCACATCTGCCGGTGCGTCTCCTGTAACTCTGGCAATAACAGTCTGCGGTGGAAAGTATTCAAGCTGATTGCAGACAACATCTACATATTCTGCTTGCTCCATAGGTGTGTATGCACCTTTCAGATAAAGGCTGTGCAGGGGTGTGTTCTGCAGCACATGGAGGAGGTGAAGCTTCACCATATCCGGCTTCAAAGCGGCCACAGAACGGGCTGATGCAATCATGTGTTCTTTGTTTTCTCCCGGCAGTCCGTTGATCAAATGGATGCAAATACTGATGTCCCCCCCTGCGTCCCGCAGCCGGTGGTATCCATCTGCAAATACACTATAGGAATGCCCTCGATTGATACAAACTGCCGTATCGTCGTGAATTGTCTGCAGGCCCAGTTCCACTAAAACAGGAATGGAGCGGGAAGTTTCAACCAAAACGGATACTACCTCAGGATCCAAACAATCCGGACGAGTGGCAATGGCCAGCATTACCGCGCCTGGAAGACTGGACGCTTCCTTATAAATATGACGCAATATTTCTACGGGAGCATATGTATTGGTGTGCGCCTGAAGATAGGGAATATATTTGCTGCACTTCCATTTCTTTTGTATAGCGGCAATACCTGCAGCGTACTGTTCGGCTAGCTCGCCGCCGCCTCGTGCAGATCCGGAGCCGTCAAGACAATATATACAGCCTCCCGCCCCGCATGTGCCGTCTATATTGGGGCAGGTGAATCCTGCATCCAGAGAGATACGGGCGCATTTTTCTCCAAATCTTTGGCGCAGATAATATTCAAAGGTGTGATAACGCTTATTGCTGTCACTGTAAGGGAAGGGATTGATCCCTGCTTGGGTATCTCTTTTCATGGGATCCTCCGCTGCAATTTTTTAAGAGGGAGACCTCTTATGGAAAAGGGGTCTCCCTTGCAAATCATTTCATTCGGCGAATAGAAATTGTGGCTTTTTCTCCGTTGATATTCCATTCTTTTATTACATCCGATGTATTCCCGACAGTGAAAGAGAGGGCATCACACAGCACTGCTTCACGAAAAGCATCGGAATCTTCCAAAAGAATATTTTGGAGTTTTTCACTGCCTGTAATTTCTACGGCAATGTGATCCATTACGTCAAAATCTGCATCCTTGCGCATCGTCTGCACTTTGGAGATCACTTCCCGAATAAAGCCTTCGCGGATCAGTTCCTCGGTAAGCACAGTACACAGCGCTACAGTAACACCCATGTCGGCGACAGAATGATAGCCTTCCTTTTGCTGCACATCAATAAGCAGATCTTCGCGGGAGAGTTCCACTTCCGTATCTCCGGCAGTAAATCGAAGTGCGCCTTCCTGTTCCAGCTGCGTCATGGCTGCATTGCCGTCCAAATCTGCCAGATGCTGACGAATTTGGCCCAGTACCTTGCCGTATTTGGGGCCAACCGTTTTCAACTGCGGCTTAAAGCTGTAGGAGGATAGTGCGGATACATCTTCTGTAAAGACAGCGTCTTTTACGTTTAACTCATCCTTTACGATATCTCTGTAGTAGTCGCTGACGGTGCGGTCTGTCTTGACATAGATGGCAGACAGCGGCTGTCGGTTTTTGATGTTGGCAGCATTTCTTGCATTACGGCCTAGGGTAACTACATTTAAAACAAATTCCATCATATCTTCCAGGCCAGGATCAATGCGGGCAGCGTCCCACTCAGGAAAGTCGCACAAATGCACACTGATGGGAGCCGCTTGGTCTACTGTACAAACCAGGTTGCGATAGATATCCTCTGCCATGAAGGGGAGCATGGGCGCAGCGGCCTTTGCTGTTTTTACCAATACGTGATACAGCGTCATATACGCTGCAATTTTGTCATCGCTCATTTCGCTTGCCCAGAACCGCTCCCGGCACCGGCGTACATACCAGTTGGAAAGTTCATCAATGAAAGAAGATAAATGTTTTGCCGCTTCCGGGATTCGATAGGCTGCAAGGTTTTCATCAATGCCTCGGATCATAGTGTTCAGCCGTGACAGGATAAACCGGTCCATTACAGTGAGATTACAGTCATTCAGTTTGTATTTTGTAGGATCAAAGGAGTCGATGTTGGCGTATAATACCCAGAATGCGTAAGTGTTCTGCAGAGTACCCATTACTTTTCGCTGGCCTTCCGTTACAGCGCGGTCACTGAACCGGGAAGGGAGCCAGGGAGCGGAGTTGGTATAAAAATACCAACGGATGGCATCGGCGCCGTGCGTTGCCAGCGCGTTGAAAGGATCTACTGCATTGCCTTTGGATTTAGACATTTTTTGTCCATCTTCATCCTGTACCAGCCCCAAAACGATAACATTTTTATAGGGGGCCTTGTCAAACAGCAGAGTGGAGATGGCAAGCAGGGAATAGAACCAGCCACGGGTCTGATCCACCGCCTCTGAAATAAAGTCGGCGGGGAATTGCGCCTCGAACAGTTCTTTATTTTCAAATGGATAATGGTGCTGGGCAAAAGGCATGGCGCCGGAGTCAAACCAGCAGTCAATGACTTCTGGGACGCGGGACATTTCGCCGCCGCACTGAGGACATTTCAACTTTATCGCGTCAATATAGGGACGATGCAGCTCGACTTCGTCCGGGCAGCTTACAGCCATGCTGCGCAGTTCTTCGATGCTGCCGATGCTGTGCCGGTGTCCGCAGGAGCATTCCCAGATGTTGAGGGGAGTACCCCAGTACCGGTTGCGGCTGATGCCCCAGTCCTGCACATTTTCCAGCCAGTCTCCAAAGCGGCCTTCCCCAATGGATTTTGGGATCCAGTTGACCGTTTTATTGTTGGCTACGAGACGGTCTTTTACAGCGGTCATTTTGATGAACCAACTATCTCTTGCGTAGTAGATCAGCGGCGTATCGCAGCGCCAACAATGGGGATAGCTATGCTCAAACAGGGGAGCGGCATAAAGCAGCCCAAGTTCCTCCAGTCGACGCAGTACCAACTTGTCTGCGTCTTTTACAAACACGCCGGGCCACTCTGTTTCGGCAGTCATTTCTCCTTTCGCATCTACCAACTGTACAAAGGGAAGTCCATAGGCGCGTCCGACTTTTGCGTCGTCTTCACCGAAAGCGGGGGCGATATGAACAACACCGGTGCCATCCTCCATCGTTACGTAGTCGTCACAGGTGACGTACCAGCATTTTTCCTTAGGCGATACAAACCGGAACAGCGGTTCGTATTCTTTGTGTTCCAGAGATTTTCCCGTCATGGTTTCTAAAACGACATATTCGCCCTCGCCCAGTACCTGATCCGCAAGTGCGTGGGCCAGTATAAATACCTCGTCTCCTTTTTGTGCCCGGATATATTCTGCATCCGGATTGACGCACAGCGCTACGTTGGACGGTAATGTCCAAGGGGTGGTGGTCCACACTAAAAAGGCTGCATCCTCACCTATTATGGGCATTTTTACAATAGCGGAGCGCTCTTTTACATCCTTGTATCCCTGGGCTACCTCGTGGGAAGAGAGGGGCGTGCCACAGCGGGGGCAGTAGGGTACGATTTTAAAACCTTTGTACAGAAGCCCTTTGTCCCAAATTTGTTTCAGCGCCCACCATTCCGACTCAATATAAGTATTATGATAGGTTACGTAAGGATCATCCATGTCGGCCCAAAAGCCTACGGTGCCGGAGAAATCTTCCCACATACCTTTGTATTTCCATACGGATTCTTTGCATTTTTCGATAAAAGGTGCGATGCCGTATTCCTCGATTTGTTCTTTCCCGTTGATTCCAAGCAGCTTTTCTACTTCTAATTCTACAGGTAGTCCGTGGGTGTCCCATCCGGCTTTACGAGGGACATTGCATCCTTTCATGGTGTGATATCGCGGAATCATATCTTTGATAACCCGGGTGAGCACGTGGCCAATGTGCGGCTTCCCGTTAGCAGTGGGTGGCCCATCATAGAAGGTGTAGCTGGGACAGCTTTGCCGTTCCTTCATGCTTCTTTCAAAGATTTTGTTTTCTCTCCAGAAAGAGAGTGTTTCCCGCTCGCGGTCTGCGAAGCTGAGGTCTGTTGGCACTTTTTTGTACATGATCATTCATGCCTTTCTATATATTTTTTTAGAAGATTTTTGTGCAGGAGAAAAAAGAAAATTCCCCTTGCCGCAAGACAAGGGGAAGCCCTTACAAACCACCTGCATACTGACATATGCGCCCAAGATAACGGATGGGCACCGGCGGGGGCTACTGATATTCGCCCTGCAGCTCAGGAGTGATGTTCACAAAAAAACAGACACCGGACTTTCACTGCCGCCGGCTCGCTATGGACTGCCAAAAATTTTGCTACTGTCTCCGTCATGGCTTTTATATCTTTAAAATATAGTAAATAGAAGTATAGCACGAAGCCTTTTTTTTGTCAAGAGGCAGAAGCATACTTTTTGTAGTCACCAAATACAAAATAGCCGAAAAAAGCTCTTTTTTCTATAAATTTTTTATAAAACGAATCCAAATTTCAGAATTTATGGAAAAGCTCTTGATTTTGTACGTTTGATTTGCTATAATGAAGCGGTAAACAGCCGTATACCACCGTTTCGGCAATTTTTAAAAGTTCGGGAGTATGGACTATGCTATCACGCGAAGTAACTATAAAGAACAATGTAGGCCTGCATGCAAGACCGGCTACCTTTTTCATCCAAAAAGCGAACTCCTATAAAAGCGCAATCTGGGTGGAAAGAGAAGATCGCAGAATCAATGCAAAGAGTCTGCTGGGTGTTTTGTCGTTGGGTATCGTTAAGGGGATGAATATTACAATCATTGCCGACGGTGCAGATGAGGCAGAAGCAGTAGAGGGCCTTGCTGCGTTGATTGACACAGGGTTCACAGAGTAAGTTCAATAGATCATAGCGGCCGCCCGATTGGGGCGGCTTTTTGCATACGGCTAAATTGTCAATGTTTTAGAGAGGAGGGCGTGTATGGAACAGAATATGCAGGTATTGGAATATTTGCAGAAAAAGGCCGCCCTGCTGCCAAGAACCCCTGGTGTTTATATAATGGAAAACAAAGAGGGAACGGTTATTTACGTGGGAAAATCCAGAGCGCTGAGAAACCGTGTCAGTCAGTATTTTCACGGATCCCACGATATCAAAACCTCTCGTATGGTGTCTCATGTACGGGATTTCCGATATATCACTTGTGATACGGAAATGGAATCTTTGGTGCTGGAGAACAATCTCATCAAGCAATACACGCCTAAATATAATATTTTGTTAAAGGATGCCAAATCCTATCCATATATTAAGGTTACAACAGATGAGAAATATCCCCGGATTGTCATGAGCCGCAAGCGCGGGGAAAAGGGCCTGTATTTTGGCCCGTATTCCAATATTAAGGTGATTGGAAATATTATTTCCACAATAGAAAAGACGCTTGGAATTCCTTCCTGCAAAAAGAAGTTTCCCGAAGATATCGGGCGAGGAAGGCCGTGTATATACCGACAGATCGGGCGGTGCTGCGGTGTGTGTACAGGAGCGATCAGTGTACAGGAATACAATGAATTGATCCAATGCGCCATACAGATGCTTCGGGGAAATACCCGCGAGGTGGAGCGGGCTTTGGAAGAACGGATGGAACAAGCGGCACAGCAGGAGCACTTTGAAGAGGCCGCTCGGTGCAGGGACGTCATTGCAGCTCTGCATCGGCTGGGAGATCGTCAGAAAACCCAGCTTTCTCCCGATACGGACTGTGACGTAATTGCGCTGTCCTCTCACGAGGGCTGCGATTGTGCGGCAGTATTGTATATCCGAGGCGGAGCTATCTGCGATAGTGAGTATTTTATGTTTGGAGCGGACGAGATTACCGGAGCCCAAGCATATAATGAAGAGGAAGGTCTGCCAGGGACTGCTGGAGAGGATTCTCCTTTTGCGGCCTTTATCGTCAACCTATACCGATACAGAGAATATATTCCAAAAGAAATTTACCTTTCCTTTTCTCTTACGGAAAGTGATCGGCAAATTACAGAGTCCTATTTATCCCAGCGTGCAGGAAAAAAGATTCAAGTTCGTACACCAGTAAGAGGGATTCCGCGGGACTTGTGTAAAATGGCGCAGCGGGACGCCGTGCGGCACAGTATGACTCGCCGCAGACGGGACGATACCGATGAAAAGCTTCTTGCTAGTCTTGCTTCTTTGTTGCATTTAGAGGTGCTTCCGGAAAAAATTGAAGCATACGATATCTCCAATATGGGCAGTGAAAACATTACGGCAGGAATGATTGTGATAGAAAACGGGAAATTTGCGAAAAAGCACTACCGTCATTTTAAGATTAAAGGCAACAACGGGCCAGATGATTATCAGGCAATGGAAGAAGCGCTGCGGCGCAGACTGTCTCATGCAGGAGGCGAGGACGAATCTTTTGGCACACTGCCGGATCTGATTTTGTTGGACGGAGGCGTGGGTCACGTGTCGGTAATCCGGCAGCTATTAAATACACTTCATATTTCTGTGCCGGTATTTGGGATGGTTAAGGACGATCATCATAAAACCAGAACCATTGTGTCGGAAGATGGAGAAGTGAGTATTGCGCGGGAGCCGGAGGTTTTTCGATTTATTTATCGGATACAGGAAGAAGTGCACCGTTATACCATTTCCCGAATGAGTGCGGCTAAAGGTAAGTCTATGAAGCAGTCTTCTCTAGAAAAAGTACCGGGGATCGGCCCTGCAAAGGCCAAAAAGTTGCTGCTGCATTTTAAGACACTGGCCGCGCTGCGCAGCGCTTCTGTAGAAGAAATTGCTGCTGTGCCGACGGTTACCCGTGAAAACGCCGCTGCGGTTCTGGAGTTTTTACAATCAAAATAGACAAATGCAAAAGGAAGGATTTTTATTGCTATGAGAATCATTACAGGCAGCGCCCGGGGAATTCCGCTGGAAACACTTCCGGGTGAAGATACAAGACCGACGTCAGATCGTGTAAAAGAAGCGCTTTTTTCCATGATTCAATTTGAAATTGAAGGCAGGAGGGTGCTGGATTTATTTGCAGGCAGCGGGCAGCTTGGGCTGGAGGCCCTTAGTCGCGGTGCACAGCATTGTGTATTTATTGATAGCGCCAGAGCGGCATGTGATACAATTATGGCAAATGCCAAAAAAGCAAAACTTTACGACAAGTGCCGGATTTCTACAGGGGATTATGCGTCCTTTCTGCGCTGCGCAGCTGGTCGGGAGCAATTTGATATTATTTTTTTGGATCCCCCTTATAATGCAGGCTATATGTCCATTGCTCTTGCGGCCATAGCAGAAGGATGCTTACTGGCGCCCGGCGGACGAATTGTCTGTGAGACGGATAACGGTGCGCAGCCTGTGTCCAAGCGGCTTCTGAAAGATGATGGATATCACGATGAGCAGGTTTGGCGGCAGGTATTTGGTGAAAAAACGGTATTGCGGGAGCAGTTTGCGCTTTTGCGGACGGCATTGTACGGCAGAACACGAATTACTTTACTTGCGGAAGGGATGGAGGCGGCTGAAAAATGAGACGTGTTGCAATGGTGCCGGGCAGCTTTGATCCGGCGACGCTTGGGCATGTAGATATTATTCGCCGTGCAGCGGGGGCCTTTGATGAGGTATATGCTGTGGTGATGGTGAATGCGGAGAAGCGGGACGCTGGAATGTTCTCCCCTGCGCAGCGTCGGCGTATTTTGGAAAGTGCCTGCCGGGATATTCCCAATGTGCAGTGTCTGATTTGTGAAGAATTGGCCGCTGAATTTGCGGATAAGCTTGGAGTATCCTATGTGGTGAAGGGCCTTCGAAACGGAACGGACTTTGACTATGAATATACCTTGGCAGAAATCATGCATCGATTTTCTTCTCGACTGGAAACGGTATTTCTGCCGGCTAGTCCTACTCTAGCTCATGTATCTTCCACGTATGCTAGGGAACGTCTGCGATATGGAGCAGATTTGTCGGATATAGCGGATCCGGTTACGTCTGCGCTGATGCTGGAGCTTTTGGCAGAGAAATAATCATAAGATAAAGGCCTTGTGAATGAAAGGCCTTTATCTTATGGCCTTTTGTGAACAAAATGTGACAATTTAACATAGATTTAACAAAACTGCGATTATATATTTAACGTGTGAACGATATGATAATGGAGGTATACAGAAAAAATGACCTTATCTGCAAAATGAAGTATAAAATTAAAGAAAGGCAGAACAGCAAAACATGGATTTGTTTGACGTTCTCTCGTTACTAGGTGGGCTGGCCTTATTTTTATTTGGCATGAATTTGATGGGGCAGGCTTTGGAAAAGCGCGCTGGAAGCAAGCTGAAAACCTTTCTGGCAAATATCACATCGAATCCCTTCAAAGGATTTTTACTTGGCCTTGGCGTAACGGCGGTTATGCAGTCTTCTTCCGCTACCACTGTTATGGTGGTGGGCTTTGTAAACTCGGGCATAATGACGCTCCGTCAAGCGGTAGGCGTCATTATGGGGGCCAATCTAGGAACGTCCATGACCTCGTGGATTCTAAGTCTTACGGGGATTCAGGGAGAAAATTTCCTCATTCAACTGCTCAAACCGTCGTCCTTTGTACCGATTTTGGCAATGATTGGAATTGTTCTATATATGTTCCAAAAAAGTGCCAAGCGCAGAGATACCGGCATGATTCTGATGGGTTTTGCCGTGCTTATGTTTGGCATGGAAGCAATGTCTGCCGCAGTAGGGGGACTCAAAGACGTACCGGAGTTTACCCGTGTGCTGGTGCTGTTTTCCAATCCTGTGCTGGGCGTGCTGGTGGGTACTATTTTTACAGCCATTATCCAGTCTTCCTCTGCTTCCGTCGGTATTCTTCAGGCTCTAACTGCTACGGGAAGCGTAACATATTCTACGGCAGTACCGATTATTATGGGACAAAATATAGGAACTTGCGTCTCCGCTATGATTTCTTCTGTGGGGGCGTCGAAAAATGCTAAGCGTGCTGCGGTAATTCATTTATCTTTCAATGTGATTGCCACGCTGATTATTCTGCCATTGTATTATCTGATTAGTTGGTTTTTGCAGGATCCGCTGGGAGCACAAATTGCCTCTCCGGTGGGAATAGCCATTGTACATACTGTGTTTAAGCTGATTGCATTGGCGCTTCTGATGCCGTTTACAAAACAGTTGGAGAAGCTGTCCTGCCTTATCATTTCCGAATCCAGAAAAAATGAGAAAACGGAATTACTGGACGAGCGTCTGTTTGTGACACCTTCTGTGGCTATCGCTCGCTGTAAAGAAGTGACTGTTTCTATGGCCCGGCTTGCAGTAGAATCTATTAAAGAATCTACCATGCTGCTTGGAGAGTATACCGAAAAAGCAGCCATGCGGGTACGTGCAAAGGAGGATGAGGTAGACGTATATGAAGACAAGCTGGGATCATACCTAGTCAAGCTGTCTGCGCACGATTTGTCAGAAGCGGATAATGCGGAGGCCAATAAGCTCCTTCACGTAATTGGTGATTTTGAACGTATATCCGACCATGCGATTAACGTGACGAATAGTGCGGAAGAGATTCACGACAAGAAGCTGGAATTCTCAGGTCAAGCAAAAAAAGAACTGAGCGTGCTTATAAGTGCTGTGTTGGAAATTCTGGATCTTGCGCTTGCCTCCTTTGAAAAGCACGATTTAGACAGCGCGGTGATGGTGGAGCCTTTGGAACAGGTTGTGGATTATCTTCGGGATACACTGAAAAAGCAGCATATTCGCAGACTGCGCAAACAGGAATGTACAATTGAGTTAGGATTTGTGCTGACAGATCTTCTTACAAATCTGGAACGGGTTTCTGATCATTGTTCCAATATTGCGGCTTGTATTCTGGAAATGGATCGGGACGAAATGGATGTGCACGAATATCTGCGAAGTGTTAAAGGCGGAGAGATGAAAGAATATAATGATTATTTCGAATATTTCAAGGTGAAATATTCATTGGATGCATAAACATTTGACAAATCCTTTGCAAATATTGCATTTGCAAAGGATTTGTTTTATCATAGTTTGTGAGGGAAAATAGGAGGAGTATATGAATAATATAGGCAAGAAGAAAGAGAAACGCGTTGGAAAGCGCGCTGCTCTGCACGCACATATAAAAGGGCA
The DNA here is from genome assembly GCA_948466345.1 of uncultured Clostridia bacterium. Classification (GTDB taxonomy): domain Bacteria; phylum Bacillota; class Clostridia; order Oscillospirales; family CAG-272; genus Avispirillum. The sequence continues at coordinate 142,958 of CAOKAC010000004.1, forward strand.
TAAGGGGACTTTTGCTGTATACTTAGTACTGCGTCTGTTTGTAACCTTTTTGGCAATTTGGTCTCTGATTGGCGGCAATTATGAAAACTTTTTTCTATGTCTCCTGTCGCTTATATTGTTTTTGATCCCGTCCTTTGTTTCGCAAAATTTTGGAATACAGCTTCCAGAGACTTTGGAAATTATCGTTTTGCTGTTTATTTTTGCGGCGGAAATTTTGGGTGAAATATCCAGCTTTTATGTGCGCATTTCTTTTTGGGATACAATGCTACATACTATTAACGGGTTTTTATGTGCGGCTATCGGCTTTGCTTTGGTGGATATTCTCAACCGTTCCACAAGATTCAGATTTCAACTATCTCCTTTGTTTTTGGTAGTTGTAGCATTTTGCTTTTCCATGACAGTCGGCGTTGTTTGGGAATTTTTTGAATTTTTTATGGATCAAGTATTCCTTTTGGATATGCAGAAGGATTTTGTTGTAAATACTGTTTCTTCCGCGATGCTTAGCCCCATAGACAGCGCTGCACCTGATATAATTCGGGATATTGTGGATACAGTCATTATCACTGCGGACGGAACGCAGTATCATTTGTCGGACTTTGGTATTCATGGATACTTGGATATAGGCATCATTGATACGATGAAGGATCTTATTGTAAACTTTATCGGTGCTTTCGTATTTTCTGTAATCGGATTTTTCTATGTGAAATCCAGAGGCCGCGGCAGATTCGCACGGCGATTTATCCCTACACTGCGGGAAAAGAAGGTCGTGGCACAACAGCAGGAGAAAGAGGAAAAAGAGAATTGATGAAAAGCATGTGCGGCGCATGTTAAAACTTTTTGAACAACCAGTAAATATATGCAAATGAAATGGTTTTTTTGTTGACAAGTATAGTGGATTATGCTATATTTTATAATGAAAATGATAGTTGGGAGCGGTGTCGATGTTCGGAGTAAATGTCACAGATTATGACCGGAAGGTATACGAAGAAGAATTGGCAGATTTTTTGCCGGACAATATTTTGGATGCCCATGTACATATTTATAAAGAAGAAATGCAGCGTATCCGCCCAGAAAACCGGAAGGGCTGTGTAAACTGGCCCCATATGGTGGCGCCCGATTTGACTATCGAAGATATGGAACAGTCTTTTTTACAGATGTTTCCAGGAAAAACTGTAAAAGCGGTGATAATGGGTATGCCTACCTGCCGGCTGGACGAAGTAAACCCTTATGTACTTTCCTGCGCAAAGGATAAAAATTTGCCTGCTTTGTATTGTACCAATTGGGATACCAGTCCAGAGGAGATCCGCACAGCGATGAAAAGCGGATTTTGTGGAATTAAACCCTATTTGAATAATTCGCCTGCTTATATTCCTGCCGGAGAGGTGCGAATTTTTGACTTTTTACCCCATGCTCATTTGCAGGTGATGGATGAACTGGGGGGCGTAATAATGCTCCATATCCCGCGTTCTTTGCGTTTGCGAGATCCGGTAAATCTGGCGCAGATGATGGAAATTGAAGAAAAATATCCTGGCGCGCGGGTTATTATTGCTCATATCGGGCGGGCCTATGTGCCGGATGATATTGGTGACGCCTTTTCTATCTTGAAAAATACGAAAAATATGCTGTTTGACTTTACAGCAAATACCCTGACTCTTGCGATGGTAAAATGCATCGAATCGGTGGGAACAAAACGAATTATGTTTGGTTCCGATATGCCCATTACGAAAATGCGTATGTATCGTATCTGCAAGGAAGACCGGTATGTAAACGTGGTGCCGAGGGGAGCGTACGGGGATGTATCCGGAGATCCAAATATGCAGGAAACGGACGATACAGATCAAATGACCACTTTTATGTATGAAGAACTGCGTGCGTTCAAGCAATGTGCTCAGGAGATGGGACTAACGAGAACGGATGTGCAGGACATTCTGTGCGATAACGCAGCCAGATTGTTTCATGTTGACTTTTGACAAAAGCAGAGCGGGGTTATATATGAATAAATGTAAAATTGGATTTCTTCCCTTATACATAAAGTTGTATGACGATTGCGGCCTTACAATACGGGAAAGGTTGGAACCTTTTTATGAAACCTTGGCAGCAGCGCTGGAACAGGACGGATTTACTGTACTGCGCACCTCTTTTTGCCGGGTAAAGGAAGAATTTGCTGCGGCAGTGGCTATGTTTGAAAAAGAGGGAGCAGATTGTATCGTTACATGGCATGCTGCTTACTCTCCGTCACTGGAGTCTATCGATGTACTGGCTGGAACAAAATTGCCCATTGTAGTATTGGACACAACCGAAACCTATGATTTTAGTCCTGCTCAGTCCCCTGATGAGGTAAATATTAATCACGGAATTCACGGTGTGATGGATATGACCAGTATGCTCCGCAGAAGGGGAAAGGCATATGCCATTGCAGCGGGCCCCCATCCCCAGTCGGATGTTGTAAAGCGTGCAGGCCGGCTGGCCCGCATTGCAGCCGGCGCCAATAGCTTGGCCGGATCCAGAGTGGGAACCATCGGTGGAAGTTTTGATGGAATGGGAGATTTTCTGATTTCTGATGAAGAACTGCTTACACGCTTTGGTGTTACAGCAGTGTATTCTGAAGGGAAGACACTTTCTGCGCTTGCCGATTCTGTAACCCAGGACGAAATAAATGCGGAAATTTGTGCGGATTTGGATATGTGCCAGATACTAGAGCCGTTTTCTACGGAGACCCATACAAAAACGGTGAAAAATTGTCTTGCGGTACGTAAATGGATCCAGCAAGAACGGCTGGACGCTTTTACGGTCAACTTTCGGGAAATTCGACCAGAAAACGGACTTACTGTAATGCCGTTTATGGAGTCCTGTAAGGCTATGGCGCGCGGGATCGGATATGCTGGCGAAGGAGATGTACTTACAGCGGCACTTACCGGTGCTTTAATGCGTGGATTTGGAGAGGCTGCTTTTGTGGAAATCTTTTGTCCCGACTGGGAAGGCGGAACCTTGTTTCTCTCTCATATGGGCGAGTTTAATCTGGCTCTCTGCGCAGATAAGCCGGAGATCAAGGAGATTCCCTTTGTCTTTGGAGATGCGGAGGATCCAGTGGTGTGTTACGGCTGTTATCAACCGGGTGACGCAGTCTTTGTAAACATATTTAAGGATGCGGAAAAATATAATTTGCTTATATCTCCTGTAAAAATGCTGGATCATTCAAATGATCGTTTTGCAGGAACCGTGCGTGGATGGATGCAGCCTAGTGTCCCGCTTCCAGAGTTTTTGGAGGCAATTAGTACCGCTGGCGTGACCCATCACTCATGCCTGGTTTATGATGCGGCTCTTTCGGAGTTGGAATACTTCGGTAATCTGTTAGGGCTGCATGTCATAAAAGTTTAGTAATAAAATTATTATAAAATGGAGAAGAAACGATGAAAACAAAAAAGATTCTTGCAATGATTCTAGTTGTTTCCATGGTAGCTATTCTCTTTGCTGCATGCGCAGAGAGTGGTGGTAAGGGAGAATATACTCGCCCGAACAATGAGGGAAACAACAGTCCCGATGATGACTATCCATCGGCAAACTATAACAAAGAGAAGTTTACCTTCCTTGTTATCAAACATTCCGACACTACTAAGGATTACTACGGCGGCCCTTACATTGATGCGGAGGCATACAAGGGCACTTCCATTAATGACGCAGTGTATGAGAGAAACATGGTAGTGGAAGAGAAGTACAGCGTTGATATTGAAGAAAGAGTAGAAGTCAACGGTGAGCCTGCAGAAAAACTTAACAGTCTGTACATGGCTGGAGACTTTAACTATGATGTAATCTATGGTTGGGGATACAAGCTTGGAAAGTGTATCACAGAAAACTATTTTACTGACTTTAACAGCCTTGAAAATATTGATCTGACCAAAGAATATTGGAGCCCTACGGCGATGGAAGACTTGACCATCAACGGTAAGCAGTATCTTAGTATCAACGACATTTCCATGAACAAGCTGGAATGGGCAGGCTTTTTGTTCTACAATAAGAAGATGATGGAAGACTACAATGTTGAAGAGGACTTGGGTGCTTCTGTATACGATTTAGTGAGAGATGGTAAATGGACTCTGGACACCTACCTGAATATGTTAAGTTCTGTATCCAATGATGTAGATGGCGATGGCTCTATTACGAAAAACGACGTGTTTGGTTTGATAGACGGCGACGGGCTTGGAACATTTGCTTCTGGTGCAAGCGGTGTATTCAATACGATTAAAAACGACGATGGTACATATTCTCTGAGCATATACGATCAAAAAGTTTTGAATATTGCTGAAAAAGTACATGCAGTTTACAGCAATAGCAAATATGTAAAGGACTATGAAGAAATCTGGCAAGGTGCAGATGCTTCCGGCTACAATGATATGTGGGAATATGCACGTTCTTTCTTTGCAACGGATCACGCACTTTTCTGCGGCGGCAGTGCATATCTGACCAGCGAGTTCAGAGAGATGACATCTCCTTATGGTATTCTTCCTTACCCCAAATATGATGAAACACAGGCGGACTATTATAGTGAAGTATCCAGCCTTGCTTCTATTTTTGCAATTCCTTCTACATACAGAACAGATATGAGCACAGCAGGTCCTGCAAGAACAGGTATGATTTTGGAATATATGGCTGCAAAGTCCAATGAAATTCTGCTTCCTAAGTACTATGAAGAAGTGCTGCATAAACAGCGTCTGGATAGTGAGGACGACCGTGAAATGATGGATATCATTCGTAATTCTGTTCGGTATGAGTTTACCGATATGATCGGATTGGAATCTTTCCAGGAAACTAAAGCAAAAATTTATGAGAAACCAAATTCGGCGGCTTCTACTTACACACGTGCCGAAAAGAAAATGACCAAAGAACTGAATGATTTCTATACTAAAGTACTTACAATGGGTTCTGAAGGTTAAATAAAAAGGATGGCGATATCGCCATCCTTTTTATTTATCGCATCATTCGCGTGTAACAGACGGTAAATTTCCTAGGTTATTGTTTTCTGTACTATCTGGCAAAGATTTCAAATATTCTGTACCTCGATTGGTAGCAATGCCTACACCTTGGATGTCTCCTTCTTTGGCAAGCTGTACCCCCTCTTCCCGGGAGACAATACGTCCATCAGAAAGCTTATATCCTGTCACGCGTCCTTCTTCCTTTACCAAAGCGACAATGGATTGAGCGTTGGATTTCGGTGAAGGAATTTCCTGAAAGGTATTCAGCGGCAGACTGGATAAACCGTGTTCGTTCTTTTCCATAAAATTTCCTTTCTATAAAGCTATGCATAGCTTCTTTTGTAGTATTTGCAGAAGTCATATGCTTATTCTTTTATCCGACGGATCCCTCGCAGCGTTTTCCCCAACTATCCAAAAGTGTATCGCCCCGATAAAATTGAACAATTTCACAATTATTGGTGCATCCACTGCAAATATGTGCCCTGGTTACATACTCCATCTGCAGCATAGAAAAGTCAAAAGGCTTTCTATGCGTTGTCTTTTTTTGAGATAAAATTGCTGCGCCAAGCGCTCCCATTAAGTGGGAATCTGCATCTACATGGATTTTTTCTCCCAGTTCTTCTTGAAATGCGGCAAGAACGCCTTTGTTTTTGCTGACGCCGCCTTGAAATACAATAGGCGAAACTATCTGTTTCCCTTTGCCAACATTGTTTAAATAATTTGCAGCTACAGCCCGGCATAAGCCGGCTACTAAATCCATCTTACTGTAACCGGCTTGCGCCTTGTGAATCATATCCGATTCGGCAAATACAGTGCATCGGGCAGCAATTTTCGCAGGAGACTGTGACTGCATTGCCATATCTCCCATAGCTTCAATTGGGATTTCCAATCGTTTTGCTTGAGAAGACAGAAATGCTCCTGTTCCGGCAGCGCATAGGGTATTCATAGCATAATCTTTTACAATGCCGTCTTCTATCAAAATAATTTTTGAATCCTGACCGCCAATTTCAATAATGGTCCGCACGTCAGCGTGCCTGGACAAGGTACCTACGGCATGAGCGGTAATCTCATTTTTTACTACATCTGCATGCAGCATGGCTCCAATTAGCTTTCGAGCAGATCCTGTTGTACCAATAGACCCAATTTCAGCATCAGGTGCCTGCCGGCGCAGTATATTAAGAAGCCGTTTTACAGCACCGATGGGATCACCCTGCGTCCATATATAGGCGCTTGCCAAAATAGCTCCTGTATTGTCAATGAACACGCCTTTTGTGGAGATGGAGCCGATATCCACGCCTAGACTGATTGTAGTTTTCATGCTGCTGTTTCCTTTTCATTTCGATCATATCCATAAAAGCTTCTATTCTGGTTTCCAGGCCTACTTCTCCAGTTTGCGTATCGAAGCTCAAATGTAGAATAGGGATATCGTAATCCCTGCTGATTTGATCCAGCGCTGGCTGTGCATTGAGTTCTGGTGTACATCCAAAGGATTTCATATGAATCAGTCCATCGTAACCATCTTTGGCGTACTGCCGACTTCCGACTACACTGTCTATGCCGTTGGCGCCGACAGTATATTGCAGATATCCCCTAGAGCTATGCAAAGAGCGTCTGTCTCTTTTTCCAAACAGCAAAAAACTAGCGCTCATTTTTCTGCTGACAACAATACCCCCTTCAGCCAACCGCTTTTCCAAAAAGTGATTGCTGTAAGGTTCCATGAGAGTGTAAAGCTCCCCTACAATGCCAACACGCAGGGGATTTTGCGGCATTTGTGTTTCAATGGCATGATAACGGGCTCTATATTTATGGAAAATTCTATATAGCCCGAACATAGAATTTTCTGCTGTAAGTTCTTTTAAAAACAACTTTTTTGTTTTCGTAAAACAGTTTGTATTTTTTGCAAAGCCGATTTGTTCTCGCAGGAAATAGTCTAGCTGGTCCATAAAGTATATACGAGTGATAGCCTGTAAAACGGCCCTGGAAAAAATAGAAAAAGTTAAATTTGGGTTCAGCTTTTTACACGTTTCATATATCTTTTGTGGATGTGCCTTTTCCCGTGAAAAACAGAGAAAGGTGAAGTCATATCCCAAATCCCGCAGAATTTGTTCTTGAACCTCTCCATAATATCCATAGCGGCAGCCAAGCCCGGTTTGCAGCAATACGTTGGCACCTGCTTCCAGCATTTCAATATAGTTTCCCATATTATATTTAAATGGCGCGCAAACAAAATCCGGACTGTGCCGCCCTCCCAGTTCCACTGTTTTTTGTGTAAAGGGCGGTGGAGAAACGATTTCTGCCGTAGGAAATAAGTCCTGCAGCAGCCGGCGAATGGGGATATGATAATCACCCAAATGAGGGTAACCGATTTTAAGCATAGGGCCTCCGTTTCGCGAGAATATCAACAAAGCTTTCGATTCGTGTTTCCAATCCTGCTGGCGCTGTATGCTCATCCATCAAAATTTGAATGATGGGCACATTTTGCACTCGGCGTAGGACCAGTTCATTTACCAATGCATCGCTGCCGCAAGGAAATGCTGTAAGCAGGATAATTCCATCAACCTGATTTTTGCATAACTCAATGGCACCAATCATTTCTTTGTTTAGCGACCAATACAGATCATTGGATATTTCTTTGGACAGAGCGCGGCATAGCCGGCGGTTGCATCGATCTGAGAACACCGGTGTAACACCTTGCTGGGCGATCATTTTTTGCAGTTGGCCGCCTACGTAGGCATCGTGGATAAGATATGGCTGCGCCGCGATCAAAATTTTTTTGTCGGATTTGTGCAGCTGCGTACTTTGTACACGCATGTTTTGTTGTTCTAAGCGCTGTTGTGCGCGGCAGCCGGCGCGGTACGCTTGAAATGCCGCACTTTTGCTTTTACCAAGCGTGTGTCCTATTTTAATAAACGCGGCGGCTTCACTTCTGTGCAAGCCTATGTCCAGATTATAGCTTATTATAGGGGCGTTTGGAAATGTATTTTGCACAACATCTGGAAGTCCCCAGAACCGAACGCAGTATTCTTCTGTTTTACTGGTTCTGGAAAAGCGGGGTACCAAAATCCGATCACATTGTCCAATCAACGATTTTACATGCCCCATAAATATTTTCAGCGGCAGACAGTTTTCGTCCAATGTAGTTTTTGTTCCTATTTCCAGCGTTTCTTTGCTGGTGTCGGCGCTGACTTCCACGTCAAATCCTAATTCGTGGAAAAAGGTTTCCCATAATACGCCGTAACGATAGTATAGCAGCGCCTTGGGCAGTCCGATTTTCATATGCATCACCAAATGTAGTATGGCCAATTTTGTGCAGTTTATGTCACCCCTTTCAAAATTTTCCAGGCATGAAAAAGACCGGATGGTTTCCATCCGGTCTTTCATTGCTTACTTTCCTGTCGTACTTAAATAAATTATTTTACGTCTTTTCCCAAACGGCATAGAAGATAATAGTTTCTCCGGGATTTGTCGTCCATGCAATGGATTCCCCATTTAGATACACCATTTTAACCCAACCAGCAGGTTGCTTTCCTTCTATATACCAACCTGTTTCGTCTTCGTTTTGGGGATTATAGTACCGCCAGGTATTATCCGTTACATATTTTACATGCCAGCCATTAAAGGTATATCCTGGTCGAGTAAAGGTGTTTTTCTGGGTTGGTGTATATACACCATAAGGTATGATTGTATCCTTCATGGTTCCAGATCCGCCATTGGCGTCATATTGTACCCTGAACCCATATGTCCAAACAGCGTAGAATATGACCGTTTCGCCCGCAGGAACAGTCCATGCTACAGTGCCTGCATTGGTGTAAACGTCCTTGATCCATCCAGCAGGCTGCTTTCCTTCTAAGTACCAATCCGATTCGTCTTCATTTTTGGGATTGTAGTATTTCCATTTGCCAGTTGAGAGCCATTTAAGATTCCAACCTACAAACACATGGTTTGGATTTACAAATGTGTTCGGCCGGGTTTGGGTATCAACTCCAGTTGTAACGTATGTATCTGCCATAGATCCGGATCCACCGTTGGCGTTATATTGTATCTTAAAACCGTATCTCCAAACAGCGTATAGGGTGATAGTTTCCCCGGGTAAAGCGGTCCACCCCACCTCTCTGCCGTCTTCGTAAATCATTTTTTCCCAACCAGAGGGCTGTGCTCCTTCAACATACCATTCGGTTTCATCTTCATTTCTGGGATTTATGTAACGCCACTTTCCGGTGGTATTATTTTTTACATGCCATCCTTCAAATATACGATTGGAACAGGTAAATGTATTTTTACGGATGGGTATAGATACCCCATATGTAACAAGTGTGTCCGCCATAGACCCAGATCCGCCGTTTGCATTATATTTGACAACAAATCCATGATGCCAGACGGCATAGAATCCAACAACTTGTCCAGGATTTACAGTCCAAGCAATCGATTCACCATTTTCGTAAATCATTTTTTCCCATCCGGAGGGTTGGGATCCTTGCGCATACCATCCAGTTTGACTGGGACTGTTGGGGTTATAGTAGCGCCATGTACCCTCAGAAATATTTGTTATGTGCCAGCCTAAAAATACTCGGCTAGGATAGGTGAATGTATTTTTTCTGGTTGGTGTAGATACACCGTAAGGTACGATTGTATCTGCCATAGATCCAGAACCGCCGTTCGGATAATATTTTACAGTAAAAGAATTAGACGATGGGGGAGAAAAAGTAGGCGCTCCGGTTAGGTAAGTAACAGGATTAACCAAGGCGCCATTCATTTGGATTTCCAGATGAAGGTGTGGGCCGGTGACATTTCCAGTACTGCCGACGTACCCAATGATCTCCCCTTGCTCGACCCATTGTCCCTTACTGACAAGCGGGGTAGCGTTCATATGTGCATACAGAGATTTTTGTCCGCTACCGTGATCGATGCGTACATGATTTCCATAGGACCAGTCAATATTTGTTGCGTCCACAGTACCGCTTTTGATCGCCCGAATGGGGGTGCCTGTAATGCCGCTCCAGCTAAAGTCGGTTCCCCGGTGATTCGAATACCCAGTATTGGGGCCGCCAAAGTCGCTTCCAAAACCTGCAGTAACATGTGATGTAAGATTCATATTGTCCAGAGGCAAGGTGAAACCGTAAGAATTTGCCGCCGGCGCCCGCATTGGACCATTTGCAGGGGGAACAATGGGATAGTAAGGTTCCAGCAGCTCTGCGATACGGTATTCTCCGTAAAGTGTATTCCCATGATGGATTTGAATAATCATTCCTTCCCGGAAAACGCCTTCTGTAACTGGAACGCCGTTTTCCAGAACAACAGCAGTATCTTTTTCATGAGAATAGAAGCGGACATCCTCGAAGAAGGCTTCAATGCGATTCCCTTTGTATACTTCGTTTACCGTCATGGTTTCGTCATCGAAGTCGTATAACGTATTGTGCAGGCAGGGCTGCTTTTCGGAATATGCTTCTGGATTGGATGCGAAAGCAGGGAAAATCAAACAACTTGCTAACATTACAGAGAATAGCTTGTATTTTGTTTTCATAGCTTTACCGTCCTTTCAAATGCGGTATAAAATGTCTTCCGATTGCTTTCCTTTATGTTCATAAATACACTGTTTCTACCCTCCTTCCCATAGAAACAGAAAAATTGTATATATTTTACTATTTTTGTTTATATTATCAGTAAAATATAGAAAAAATGATAAAAATCTGTCGATAAAAACAATTTTAGTAACTTTTTTAATTTTACTAAAATTTTATAAATAAACGAATACTGTGGGAAACTGGGACAAATATAGATATCCTTTGTGGTGTGAATTGGATAAATTTTCTGTGTTCGGGAATACTATCTTTAGTGTATTGAAAAAATGGGGGATTTGAAATGGAATCTGTTTGGAGTGCTAGTGCAAAAGAAATGCAGCGTAAAACGTGTCCTGCTTTGCAAGGCAATATTAAGACGGATGTACTGGTGATTGGCGGTGGAATGGCGGGGATACTTACTGCGTATCGGATGCAGCAGGCAGGCGCGCGTTGTATTGTAGCCGAGGCGAAGGTGGTAGGGAGCGGGATTACCCAAAATACCACTGCAAAAGTGACCGCACAGCATGGATTGATTTATGGAGATATTATAAAAAAACGCGGGCTGGATGCCGCCCAAATGTATCTTACGTCCAATCAACAGGCTGTTGCAGATTTTTGTACACTGGCAGAGCAGTATCCCTGTAATTTTGAAGCTCAAAACGCATATGTGTATACTACAGATAACCGAGATAAATTAGAACAAGAGGCGCAGGCATATCAGAATCTGGGGCTTGCAGCAGATATTGTAGAGTGTCCATCTTTGCCGATTCCTGTGGAGGGCGCCCTCTGTATGCACAATCAAGGACAGTTTCATCCTTTACGGCTTCTTTTGGCATTAGCGGAGCAGTTAAATATATATGAACATACCTTTGTACAGCATGTTGAAGATGGAATTGCTTATACAGAGGCAGGCAGAATTCACGCGGATCATATTGTGCTCGCCACTCATTACCCCATGATTAATATACCTGGATTGTATTTTATGAAGCTGTACCAGCATCGTAGTTATGTAATTGCTCTGGACGGTACGCCACGTCTGGAAGGTATGTATGTGGATGCATACCCTGAGGGGTTTTCTTTTCGCCGTTATCAAAATTTGCTTTTGGTTGGCGGCGGCAGTCATAAAACAGGGAAGCAGGGCGGGGGATTTGCGTCGTTGCGTTCGCTTGCAAAGCAGGCGTGGCCCAATGCATCAGAACGGTATATTTGGGCTACGCAGGACTGTATGAGTCTGGATAATATCCCATATATTGGGCGGCACCGTGCAGGAACAGGTCAGTTGTATGTGGCAACCGGTATGAGCAAATGGGGAATGACGGGATCTATGGTGGCCAGCCGACTGCTTTGCGATTTGATTCTTTCCGGAAAAAGTACTTTGGAAGCGCTGTATTCTCCCCGTCGTCCTATGGCGGGAGGGCAGCTTGCATCTAATATTGGGTCTGCGGCGGCAGGTCTGCTCAGCATTGGCGGTCCCAGATGTACCCATATGGGGTGTAAGCTTCATAAAAATGGTGAGGAAGGCACTTGGGATTGTCCATGTCATGGCTCCCGCTTTGATGAAGAGGGACATGTGATAGACGGTCCGGCAAAAAAACAGGCACATGTATAAAGAAAGGCTCGCATTTTGCGGGCCTTTCTTTATACATACTAATTTGACCTTTACTTAAAAATCTGTTACAATAAAGAAAAACAGGAAAGGAGTCGGATGATGAAGGAACGGGAAAAATTTTTGCCCTCTAATTTATTTGAGGGAATGACGTCAATTCGTGCGATTTTACAGGCAGGGGAGCTTGGCATCAGCGACCGGCGGATCACAGAAATTTTGTATGACAAAAACCGTAGGGCATCCCGTGCCAAGGAACTCCATTATCTGGAGAAAATATCCGATTCAAAAGGCTTTGTGCTTACTCCTTGTGAAGAAGATGCAATTGATTCTATTACGATTGGAACGTCTCATGGAGGCATTGTTGCCCGTTGTACAGACAGGAGTCCTGTCTTTTTAGAATCGCAAATACTTTCGTCTGCCGGCTTTTATGTAATGTTGGATGGAATCGAGGACCCCTATAATTTCGGATATGCACTGCGCTCTATTTATGCTGCCGGCGCTGATGGGGTCATTTTGCCACAGCGTAACTGGATGACCGCTGCGGGGGTAGTATGCAGAGCGTCAGCAGGCGCATCGGAGCTGCTCCCCCTATATACGTCTGGGCCGGAAGAGGCGGTGGCCTTTTTTCGGGACAGGGGATATAAAATTGTTTGTGCGGATAAAAAGAATTCCTGCAGTGCTTATGATGCGGACTTACGGCGACCGATTTTTTTGATTGTAGGGGGAGAAAAGCGGGGGATCCGTGCCTCTATATTGTCCCAGGCAGACTGTATCGTTCGGATTGACTATGGTCGTGATTTTCCTGCCGCACTGTCTGCTGCATCTGCCGCCTCGATTCTTTCCTATGAGGTGTTTAGACAAAATCGGCAAACATAAAAAATCCCCGGATAGTCCGGGGATTTTCTTATTTGTAACCGAAATTATTTAACCAACCGAATGAAGTCTACGCCACAGGCGGCAACGGTGCCTTCTGCTACAGGATCCACGCGGATTCCCGTAATGGTGCCTGTCCATTTGGCGTTTGTCGACATATTTACGTTATGGGTGTACCATCCGCCGCCAGCGGTACAGGTAAAGGAAACAGATTTGTCTTCACTGTAGAAGTTTTCTGCTGCTGTTTTAAAGTAGATTTTTCCCTGAGAATTTGTATTTTGATTGGCAATCCGTACGGAAACAGTGGAAAAAGCTGCCGCTGGTGCTTCCAGTGCGGGGGATGTCAGGGAAGGGTCTTTTTGATTGGTCACAAATATCCAAAATCCGTCCACTGGGCCTGTATCGTTGGCAATATTTGCGCTAGTCCATCCTTGACGGTTGCCGTTTATACTAAATTCCCAGCCTGTGGTGTAGATGGACCGGGCAATATCCCAGGTGGCGGTGGAAGCAGAACCTGCGCCGTAATAAATATATTTATAGCCGGTACCGCTTTCAATATAAATATCTCCGCCAGGATACCGCATCCATCCCGGATTGTGATTCTTAACTTTTCCTGTTGTGGCTTTGGATATCGTGCCTGTCCATTCCCATGTGCCGGCTAGATTACTGTCTACAGATTCATAAATATAAATTTCTTCATCTGTCCCACTTTTTGTAGTTATATACCATTTGTTTTCTGTGGGAGAAAAGGCAATATCTCCGCTGTGTTCGTTTGTAAAATGACTTGGCAGCAGTTTTTTATTGGTAAAATTGATTCCATCGGTAGAGGTCACCATATAATTTTTGTTTGTAGTAGAGTCGAAATACATCATTGTGATCAGCCCAGACGCGGATCTGTAAACAGACTGCATGCCTGCGCCATACTGCCGGGAAGCGTCTGCTCCGGGGCCTACCACGGGTTGGCCGTATTTTGTCCAGTGGATTCCGTCATTGGAGAAGGCCACGCCGATGTGGCTATCATATCCTATGGCGTCATAGGTGCCTGTATAATACATGGCGTAGGTGTAGGCCTGTCCATTTACTTGAAAGGCGCCTTTGATTACAGACGGGTCGCAGGTGTGATAGCTATCCCAGCCTGCCGCAGATTTTTCCAGAACTTTTACCGGTGTGCTCCAACCGGAAGATGTGGATGTTGCGTAGTAAATCGCATCTCCACTTCCTGTGCCGCCGCCCCACCATATTTTGGTCTGCGGGCCGTCTCCGTAGATGACAGCAGGGGCGTAATCAAAATCGTAGCGGGTGAAAGCAGTGCCCTGTGATATGGTGGCTGCACCGGAATGCCAGCTTCCTATAAAAGCGCCAAGCAGCAGTACCGCTGCTGTTCCTATGGGAACCAGCTTTTGCAGAAATTTTTTTGCCATGTTTATAACCTTACCTTTCCATAAATTTGTGGCAGTTGTGTTGAATCCAAAATGCCGTCTTGCCACAATAGACTGCAAATTGGAGCTGAAAAAACATTTTTCAGCATTCCGTTTTTTTTGATATGTTTGTGCGGCGCCTGCACAATATGATAATAATACATGGAAATGGAAAAAAATGGCAAAAAATCTGAAAATAAAAAATAAAGTTTTAAAATAAAAGAAAAAGTCTCCACGATGGAAGACTTTTATGTATCAAAAATTCGTGAGACAATATGTATGCTGTAGCGAGAGAGGCATGCATCGCGTAGTTATTTGCTGTCTCCAGGCAGGTGAGGGATAAGGGCCGCGGCCATGCCACTGATTGGCATAGTCTGTACGATGATTTTACCGGGACCTGTAACGATTGTGTTAAAAAATCCTTCTCCCCCAAACAGTTTATTTTTTACGCCTTTAACGGTTTGAATATCCAGCGAACAGCTCGCGTCCATCATAGCAAGGTTGCCGCTGTCCACGATCATACTTTGCCCGGCCTGCAGCTCGTATTCCACTGCTGAGCCATCGATTTCCAGAAAGGCCATTCCATTTCCAGTCAGCTTCTGCATAATAAACCCTTCGCCGCCAAACAAACCGGCTCCTACTTTTTTCTGAAAAAATACCGACAGTTCCACTCCCTGCTCTGAAGCCAGAAAGCTGCTTTTCTGGGTGATCACCGGGTGCTCCGGCGTAATTTGCACTGCGCGGATTGAGCCAGGAAAGCTGGAGGCAAAAGCAATCATTCCATCACCGTTTTCCGCTGTATAAGTATTCTGAAATATGGACTCTCCCGAGAACATTCGTCCAAAGGTTTTTCCAATACCACCTGCGTTGGTACGCATGGACATATTGGGACTCATCCAGCTCATGGAGCCTTTCTCCGTGATCATTGTTTCGCCATTTTCCAGTTCACATATTACGGCGGGCATAGGTTCTCCAACAATTTTGTATTGCATATAAATTCTCCTTAAATTAAAGTGTGCACGTCAATCCTGCTCAAATAAATTGACGACTGATTTTAATAATAACTCCCTGTTTTTTCATTATAACACTTTTTTTGACATTTTACAATAAAACATTATACTCTAGCATAGAGTTATAAAAAGTGATATAATTTTTATGGCAGAGCACATGTTTTTTGAGAAAGGATATACGGATGCAAAAGAAACTTTTCATTATTGAAGACGATGCTTTATTGAACGATGGATTAAACGCGTTATTGAAAAAGCATGGTTATTTAACAGTGCAAGCGTATAGTGTGCAGGGAGCGTCTGAAATGCTAAATGAGACAATAGATTTGGCAATTGTCGATATAGGGCTACCGGATGGAACGGGGCTGGATTTTTCAAGGAAGATAAAATCTCTCAATGTCCCTTTTTTGTTTTTTACAGCCAGGGATGATGAGGAACAGATGGTAAAAGCGTTTGACATTGGTGCAGACGACTATCTGGTAAAACCATTTTCCTTGACGGTACTGTTAAAACATATAGAAGCGGTTCTGCGCCGTACAGAAAAAAGTAAAAACGCCGTTTTTTCATATAAGGGACTCACTATCGATTTTTCTAAGAAACAAGTGAAATGTGATAATAAAATGGTCCACTTGACTGCGAAAGAGTATAAAATATTAGAATTACTGGTCAAAAATCAAAATAAGATAATCACCAAAACTATAATATTGGAAAAAGTTTGGGATCAATATGGCCTATTTGTAGAAGAAAATACGTTTCATGTCACTTTAAACAGACTGCGAAAGAAAATAGAACCCGATTCGCGCAAACCGATATACATAAAAAATGTTTTTGGATTGGGGTATATATTTGGAGATGAAACATGTTAAGGAGAAATAAAGAATTAGAAGGGATATCCGCTGCCTTGGAGCGGGTATTTGGCGGTGAGAAAATAGAGCCTGCTATAGCGTTGAAGGATTCTTTGTCAGGCAAAATTTATCATCAAATAGAGAGAATATCCGATACATTTACTTACAGAGAAGAAGCATTGACGAGAGAAAGAGACGAAATAAAAGAGCTTGTTTCCGATATTGCTCATGAACTTAGAACGCCTTTGACAAATATTGAAACGTATGTGCAGCTATTAAAGGACACGGATTTGACAAGAGAGCAGCAAAAATATCTACAAGCCATTATGGAAGCGGAACAAAACATTCAATTTCTCACAGAAAGCTTTATAAAAATGGCACGGTTTGAGATACAGCTTATTCAAATAAAAAAGGATTCTTGCGACATAGAAAGCACCATATTGAAAAGCATCCTTCAGGTAAAAAAGAAAGCCGAAGCGAAAAATATCACTATTGCATTGAAAATACAAAAAAACGATATTTTGCATGATAAAAACTGGCTGGGTGAGGTTATAGTTAATCTATTAGACAATAGCATAAAATATTCCGACTCTGACGCTGCTATTCAAATCAAGGCAATTGAAAACAATATGTTTTCTGAAATTATCGTTGAAGACTGGGGGAGAGGAATCCTACCTGGAGAAGAAAACTTGATTTTTAAAAGATTTTACAGAGGAAAAAATACAAAGGATACACGTGGATATGGTATCGGCTTGTATTTATCCAATAAAATCATACATCTGCATGATGGTTTTATGAAAGTTAAAAGAAAAAGCCGGGGAATGGAAATGTCCATTTTTTTACCAAATAATAAAACCTGAATTTTTGTAAGTAAATTGTAATTTTCTTTTGCTAACATGTGATCATGGAGGTGAAAATATGAAAGTTATCGAGGCAAACCACTTAAAAAAAGAGTATAGTACCACATGTAATACGGTAAAGGCTTTGGACGATGTTTCCATCACAATTCAAGAAGGAGAATTTGTAGCAATTGTAGGTTCTTCCGGCAGCGGCAAAACAACGTTATTAAATATATTAGGCGGGTTAGATATACCGACATCGGGAGAAGTACGGGTCAGGGGAAAAGAGATTAATAAAATGAACGAAGAGGAACTGACGATATTCCGCAGGAGAAATATTGGATTTGTCTTTCAGAATTACAATTTGGTTCCCATTCTGAATGTTTTAGAAAATGTGGTCTTACCCTTAAATTTAGACGGGCGTCCTGTAGATAAAAAATTTATAGATAAAATAATTGAATCTTTGGGTCTGCAGTCTAGGCTGGATCACATGCCTAATATGCTATCAGGCGGACAACAGCAGCGGGTTGCCATAGCGCGGGCACTCTCCACTAAGCCGGCAGTTATTTTGGCCGATGAGCCAACAGGAAATTTAGATTCCAAAACGGGAATTGAGGTGATTGGTTTATTAAAAGCGAGCGCATCTTTGTTTCATCAAACCATTGTAATTATTACACATAACGAAGAGATTGCCCAAATGGCAGATCGAATTATATGTATTGAAGACGGTCGAATCACAGGTGATCAGCATGAAAAACAATAACAAAGCAATTATAAAAAAGCTTGCTGATGAAAGCTTTAAATTTAATAAAACACGCAATTATATTTTAACTGGTACGATTGTTTTCACGATAACGACGATTATTTGCATTTTTAGTTTAACAATAGGAAGGCTTGAAGCAAACAGGATTTTATATGTGAGAAATGCCGGAACAGCTGCTTATACAACATTAGAACGAGCTACGCAGGAGCAGTATCAAACGATAAAGCAATTATCCTATATTAAGCAGGTTGGGAAGTTTATAAAATTTGGAAGTACAGAGCATTTTGATTGCATTGTCTTAGACCATACTGCCTGGGAGGATATGCAAAAGCCCGCTTATACGGATATACATGGTGATTATCCTATCAAGAAGGATGAGATCATGCTGTCTGTTCGCTCGTTGGAGGATTTGGGAATCTCTCATCCTGCAATTGGGATGACAGTCAGCGTCCAATTGCAGACTTTGCATGAAAGTGTAATTACAAAAGAATTTACCCTATCGGGCTTTTTCACAGAATATATCGACGATATGGTGGGTTTGCCAAGCGGCTACTTTTCATGGACGGCTTTAAGTGATTTTGAAGATGTGGAAATGACGCTTTTTATTAAACAAAATGATACGATTTCCAGAGAACGCATTGAAGAAATGCTGTATCGTGACGTTGCAATGATTGATGATACACAGCGGTTTATTGGTGGAAATACAATAACACAAGAGCAAATTTACAAATTGGTAGGCGGCTATGATATTGCGGTTGTATTCGTCGTGTTGATTCTTGTCGTTGCCTTCTTATTAATTTATAATATTTTGCGGATTTCCAGCAGTAAGGATATTCGGCAATATGGGTTATTAAAAATTCTTGGTACAACGAAAAAGCAGATAAAACAAATTTTAGTGAGACAGGCTATAAAAATTACTGTGATAGGGTGCAGTATCGGCGCCTTTTTGGGTAGTATTATATCTATTTTAATCATTCCTAGTATTATTGCAAAAATGTATTTAATCGGATACGGCGGTCTTGAAAACTGTAATATCTTTTCTCCGTTTATTGTTGTTTTTGCAGCCGTGTTTTGCTTAATCATTGTCTATATAGGCGTAATAAGTGTCGCAGGAAAAATTGCTGGACGCGCTCCTATTAAAGCTATAAATGCTTTTGAAGAAAACAAGCAATATAAATATAGCAACCGTAGGCTTTCTTTAAGGAAAAACCGTTATTCTTTCCGTTTACTGAATATGGCATGGCGGAACATAACGAAAAGAAGGACACAATTTTTTATTATAGTTACATCTGTGGCTTTGGGAATAATTGTTTCGATCACGTCAGTCGTAATTTTACGAGGGACAGATATGACAAATGAAATCGAATATAAATATCCGGATTTTCAAATCATGACGAATATGACGGCAAATACTGTAAATGCATATCAAGAAGGGTCCACATTTTTTGACTTGGAATTAAAAAATCATATTTGTGAAATCTCCGATATAGAACATTTAAGTATTGCGGTTGGCGGTTACGGAATGCTGGGAGAGCAAGAAGATACACTGGATTTTTATAGTGATAATAGGGGATCCAATTATTTTGTTGTTCAAATCCTGAACGAACAAAATCAAGAGGATTTAGAGCAGTTTATTAAAGAAAATGCATTACAGGTGGACATAGACAAAGTAAGAGAGGGCAGTGGGATAATTTTGCTACATTATCATGCGCTGTCAAAAATACAGGAAGACAAAGCTACTCAAAACATAGGGCGGCCTATAACAATTAGGAATATGGATGGGAGACCTACCACGGAAATGTCATTTTCAGGTGTAATAGATTTTACCTTGTCTGATTTCCCCGACTTGAAAACAACATGGAATAGCAGCAATATTGTATATTTTTTAGTGAGTGAAAAAGGATTCGAGAAAATGCAGCTAACGGAGCAGATATTTCGTATGGATATAGATGTTGGCAGCGAATCAGAGCCGCTTATTAAGCAAAATATGGAACGCCTTATTGCACAATACAATAAAAAATATGTAAGAGAGACGCAGACACCATTTGGAATTGCGGTGAACGATCTCCGTACAGTGTCCCTCACCAGTAAGTCGGATATTTTAGAAAGTGAGAAAAGTGACATAGAGGCAAATGCGGTGGTCATGGGAGCGTTCAGCTGCATCTTGATATCAATGGGCATTGTAAATTATATTAACGCGATTATCACAGGATTAACCATTAGAAAAAAGGAATTTGCAGTAATGGAAAGTGTGGGGCTAACAAAAAAGCAGCTACGGCAAATGCTGATTATGGAAGGGTGTCTGTACAGCTTCGCGATCTTTTTGCAAACCATATTTCTTGGGAATATTGTCTGGTATGTGCTTGTTAAAATTATAAAAAATAGAATAAATTATTTTAAATTCCAGTATCCAATAGCTCCTCTTATTATCAGCATTGCGCTCTTATTTATCATATGTATTGTGGTTCCTCTTATTATTGAAAGAAAAGCGCATAAGGAATTTCTAACAGATAGATTAAAGCTTTATACAGACTAGAAACCGGTCCGGGAAAAGGGGAATGTCATATAATGACATTCCCCTTTTTCTATATACAAATAAAAAGCAAATTGCCCACTTCAAATCATCGGGGTATTCAAATTCCCAAAAGAAATGTTCAGAACGCATACCGTCGTTTCATTTTGTGCTATATTATACTTTGGTGATATTCTTAATAAAATCCTGAAGACGGGCGAGATCAGAGGGCTTACAACCTGCAAGCCATGAGGCGCTGTACTCGGTAAGCCATGCATCAAAATCCGTCTGAAGCATGTGGCCGTCCAGGAACCTTTCGACTTTGTTGACATAAAGATACATTCTGTTCATCAGTGCAACACCTCTTGCTGCCAAAATAAGATCGCTGATTCTTTTATCTGTTGTATCCAACATCCGCATTTCATCTATGACCTGTCTGCACAGTTCCAGTCCATTTATGCCCTCCTGCGGATTATAGTCCGCATTGTCATGAGATGGAAGCTTTTCATTCTTTCCCTCCAGTGTATTTGCGCTGTGCCAGATAATAAAATTGCTCCATGAGCAGGCGGCGGAGGCTTTACTGAGCTTTCGTAACATGTCCGCTATATTATAATCTTTTATATCGTACATGAGTAAGGTAGCAGCTTTTTCAAATTCCGTATCCGTTGGGGCATCCGTATTCCAGCTTTTCTGGGCGCCGAAAAGAGCGCCATACAAATTGCAGTTGAAGGAACAGATATGCCCAAAATCGCCCCAGTTGGTGTTGAGGATACCGAGAGCACCGTATTTTTTTGCATGCGCTGCAAACGCAGAGATATTGCCTGTAGATATGTCGATATCCTCGACAAAGTTATCCCAGCAGGCGGTGCCAGGGCATACAAGTTGTCTAAATCCCAGATCATAGTAAAATTTTGGTATCCATTCGTTGACATGTTTGTGATAGCACCAGTTGAGGATAATTGTATCCTTGGGAACACGCTCCTTTGCTGCTTCAGGTCTTGCCATACATTCATCGCCCCATATCATGGGTGTTTTACCATGGGCTTTTACTATTGTGATCAGCTTGTCAAGGTGATGAAAGTATGCCTCACCCTTATCCTTCCCCTGATTTTTTTCATTGCACAGATCAATCGTTTCATCGCAGCAGATATTAACATATTTGGATCGAAACAGTGGCATGTACTGTTCCAGCATACTTCCTATGACTTGTATGGTTTTGGGATTATATACGTCCACTGTGTGATGCCATTGTCGCTCAAGCCAGTAGTTTCTTGTCATTTTATGGCGCCCTAATTCGGAAATATCACAGTACCTATCGCTTTGAAGCAGAGTGAAAAGGTGACCGAAGGTAGCGAGAGAGGGTACAAGATCTATAAATCGATTATAGCAGTATTCATCAAGCTCCAGAATTTCCTCCGGCGTAAGGGCATTTTCTTCTGTTGCAATTCCTTCCAGTTCCTTAAAGATAAAGGCATCCTCGACATATAGCTGAAGAGAATTCATTTTGAAGTAGGCGAGCATATCCGCTATTTTTTTTAGGGTTTCAAGCCGGCATACTCTGCCTCTGGAAATGTCATGAAAAAAGCCTCTGTAAGGAAAATCCGGAGAATCATTTATTTGGCAGCACGGAACAGAACAGCCGTGGACTTTTATAAGCTGCCGCAAAGTCTGTATGCCATAAAAGGCGCCGGCAGGTCCTTCTGCCGTAATCTGGATATATCGCTCGTCCACACGGAGCATGTAGCCTTCACCGCTGCCGCCATGGGTGATCACTATGCCTCTGTTTTTTTCTTTTGACGAGGTAACAGGAACGTATGATCGGGTGAGCACTTCAATTTCTCTGCAAAGGGTTCGGGCAGCAGTTACCACTCTTTTGTCAGTAGCGGAATCTAGATATACCGAAAGCTCCTGGACGAGAAAGCGGCCGCTGTATTCTTCTATGGTTCTGGGGGATGGAATGAGATGAATCATACTGAATTATCCTTTGAACAGGTAATTTACTAAATTTTTTCTATCATATCATACCTGAAAATAGAAATACAAGTATTTAGAAAAATATTTGCAGTAAATTTTATGATGTCTTTCTGCGAAACGCCGGCATTTATAGAATATCTTGTGAATTTGGCATGTGAAAATACAAAAAAGTCCGATTTTATCGGACTTTTTTGTTATCCTCATTTTGGTGCCTGTGAAGAAGAAGTCGAATAACTTTTCTTACAAACATTAATAGGCAGTAATAATTACTAACTAATATAAATATAGCATGATTTTATAATTTTAGGAACAAAAACAGACTAATTTTTATAAATTAATCTGCTCGAAAAATTGTAATTTGTTATTTACTTTTTTTTATATCAATTAATTTGAATATATTTATGAATATTAAAACTAATGATATTATAAATAAAGCAAGTATTATCCAAGGTTCTATCCTTTTATCAATAGTAGCAGTTTGTATCATAAATTCCCAATCTGTTCCTCCAAATACGAAATTATCTTTTTTCAAACACCATAATGAAGTTATGATAGGAACAATAATGGTCAATATCAATTGAATAATTCCTATCTTTTTATTTCCTTTTATAAGAGTAAGAACACCTGATACAAGACCTAGTCCTGTTATAAATCCAATTACCCAATCCATAATATTCACCTCACTTTCAAATTACTATTTATATAATAGTTTTGATAACTTAATTATATCAACTTTTTCCAGTATAATCACCTAGTCTCTGTGATTATTAAATAATTAAAATTAGGATGAAATACTATAGAATTTGATAATATCTAAAAAAGCAGGATAAGAAACTTACACATTAATACTAAGCTTTTCCTTATTTCATAAGGGTTTAGTATTGTGTAAGACTGATTTTGCACTTGCAAAATTTATCCTACTTTATAGGTTGATATTAAGGATGAATGATTATTTTTCTCTTATAATTAAAGAGTTCTATATCTTATATTTTCATCCTATTTTGGTATTTTTGATAAATTTAGTAGGATGATTAGACAAAATCATCTTCCTTATAAATATTTCTTATTTTTCCTAATAATTCTTTAAATATTCTTCTAAATCTCTAAGTTTAATTCTTTTGTTATAACCATTTACAAATATGTCATTACACTCATCAAATAGCAAATAGTCATTACCATTAACTTTTAAAATATGTGGTTTTGTATAGGCAATATTAGTAGATTTAATATTGATAATACTTCCATTAATTAGTTCATACTTAACACAAGCAAATCTACATACCATATCTACTTTCTTTCTTAATTCCTCACTTATTATAAGTTTTTTAGTTTTTATTGTCATATATAATCACTCTCACTTTCTTTGAAACAATAAAAAACTAACTATCTCTAGTTAGTAATTTATTACTTACTCGAAAAGTTCGAGTTTCCTATCTATATGGTGCAGGCGACAGGAGTTGAACCTGCACGGGAAGCCCACTGGATCCTAAATCCAGCGCGTCTGCCAATTCCGCCACGCCTGCATATAAGCTTTACTATATTATTTTATCATTTTATTAGAGAAATGTCAAGCTCTCATAGTTTTCTTTTTCATTTATAGATTGACAAAAACTGCGGTTCTCGCTATAATAAATATGGCCTGTCTAAGAGAGACTGTAACAATTTCATTTGAAGAGTAAGAAACAGCGCGTGAAGTGCCGTGCGTACGGGGAGTTGACACACGGACGAAAAGCTATGCTTGCGGTGGTGTTTCTGCATCCCGCTTCAAACGGCTTAGTCAGAATGGGCATATTTGCGCCTTCTTTCCCTGCCGCGTGAACGTCGGGGTAAAGGAGGTTTTTTATGTCTAAAAGTAAAAGGTCTTTATTTGGTAATATTCGTGTGTTATGTGCTGTTGCATTGTTGACAGCTTGCGCCGCGGTTATTGCCCTCTTTTGCAAATCCTTCACCTTAACGCCCTATCTTCGGATTACCTTTGAAAATTTGCCCATTATTCTAACCGGGTATCTTTTCGGGCCATGGGCCGGACTTGCCGCCGGGCTTGCATCGGATATTTTGAATACACTAGTGACATATGGTCCTGGCCAGTTGAATCCAATTTTAACACTGGGCGCCGGAATTGTCGGCTTTTCTGCTGGTGCGGTTGGCCGGTGGATTTTTCCGAAAAGGGGAGTGCTGCAGCTATCGCTCAGCGTAGCGGCGGCGCATATAGCGGGGAATATGATTGTAAAGTCCGTCGGGTTAATGATTTATTTTGGCTATTCACTTCCATTGGTTTTACCTCGCGTTCCCTTATATATCTGTATTGGAATAATTGAATTCATCTTCCTATACTTACTGCTGTGCAGCAAAGGAATCAATAAAATAGTTGGAGCGATTTGTGATCATGACGTATAATGAGGCAATTGCATACATTCATTCAATCTGCTGGCGGGGAAGCCGGCCTGGACTGGAGCGTATCGGCGTACTTTGCGATTTGTTGGGAAATCCACAAGACGCCTTATCATTCATACATGTAGCGGGAACAAATGGAAAAGGTTCAGTCTGCGCTATGCTGGCAGAAATTTGTCAGCATGCCGGATATCGCACCGGAATGTTCACTTCTCCCTATGTACGCCAGTTTAATGAGCGCATATCTGTAGACGGGACTCCAATTTCCAACAGTCGTCTTGCGGAGATTATTGCTCGGGTCCGTCCTGTGGCGGAGAGTATGGAGGATCCTCCTACCGAATTTGAACTGATCACAGCGGCTGCCTTTTTGTATTTTTGCGAGGAACATTGTCAGCTCGTAATTCTGGAAACAGGTCTGGGTGGACGTCTGGACTCTACCAACATTATTAAAACGCCTGTTGCGACTGTAATTACCGGCATCGGACTGGATCATACGGCGCAGCTTGGATCGACGATTGCAGAAATTGCAGAAGAAAAGGCCGGTATTATTAAGCCAGGCTGTCCGGTAATTCTTGGGAGCAGTGAGGATGAGGTGCAGCGGGTTGTGGGAGAGAAGGCGAATTTGGAAAGCGCTCCCATTCATTTTGTGCATTTTGATAAGCTGCATATAGACGAGATTTCTCTGGAAGGAACTCGATTTTTCATTACAGGAGAACGACAGCCATATCATATGCAGCTGCTTGGAAAGTATCAGCCTAGAAATGCGATTATTGCCATAGAGACTGCACGCGTGTTGGGCTTTTCGGAGAAAAGTATTCGTGTTGGAATAGAAAACGCCCGCTGGCCGGCTCGATTTGAAATATTACAGCAGGATCCTCTTGTTATTTTTGATGGAGGACATAATCCATTGGGAGTCGACGCTGTGGTGGATACGGTAAAGGTACTATTTTCCGGTAAAGTGCATGTGCTAACTGGAGTAATGGCGGACAAAGAGTATATTTCCATGGCTATGCAGCTGCAGGAAATAGCTGCAAGCGTATTTTGTGTTACACCTGACAATCCGCGTGCGCTGGATGCGGAGGAATATGCAGTTGTTTTTGCAAAAGCGGGTATGCCTGCCAGACCTGTTAAAAATATGGAAGATGGACTGGAAGCAGCGATGCAGAAGGCCAGAAGCGATGGCCGCCCGCTGCTGATCGTTGGCAGTCTTTATATGTATAAGGATGTGAGGGAATCCTTGGAGTATTTGGAACAGAAGAGAAAAATGCAGTAATAAAAAAGCCTTCTAACGGAAGGCTTTTTTATTTAACATAAAAGTTATTTTTTATAACAGTTTTTGTATCAACGCACGATAGTGCATTCCTTTTTCATGATAAAAATCATACATATTAGGATCCGACAGTTCAAGCTTGTGGCTTTTCACCATAGCGCTGCGGCAGGCATTGAAATTGTTATATACGCCAAGTCCTACAAAGGCAATCATGGCGGCACCAAGACAACAGGTTTCCGGTTCGCAGGGCCGGTATATTTCGCATCCGGTAACATATCCAACGATTTCGCTCCAAACATCGCTGCGAGCGGCGCCGCCCGTCATCATCAGCTTGCCGATATGCATGCCTTGATTGGCAAACTGTTCTAATACGATTGAGGCCTCAAACGCTACCCCCTCCATTACTGCGCGGGCAATGTGATACCGATCATGACCTGCATCCAGACCGAACATGGCACCTCGTAGATCTGTTCGATTATGGGGAAAGCCAGCTCCCAGTACATAGGGAAGTACAAAAAGCTCTTTTGCATCCAGTGCGCGGGTAGCGGCTTCCTTGTCCATTGCCTGAAAATCCGCGTTTACGATATCTTTATACCAGTTAAGTGCGCTGCCAGCGCTGACCAGAGAAGCCATAGCTCCATATTTGCCCTGCACAGGATGAATACCGGGACAGATGTGATTGTCGGTATACAAGAGGCGCTCTGTTATGCCCAGCACTACCCATGTAGTGCCTGTAGCCAGAAGCATGTCGCCAGTGTCAGCAGCGCCGGATCCAATAGAGGCACAGTACTGATCATGCGCGCCGTTGTATACGGTTACTTTGGGGGAAAGACCCAGTGCTGCAGCTGCTTCTTTAGTAAGCGTACCTACTATACTGCCGACCGGCAGCACCTTTGGCAGACGCGCAGAGGAAATGCCCAACAAATTTAGAATTTCGTTGTCCCATGTACCGCTTTCCATATTGAACAGCTGGCGGATAGCTGCGTTTGTAGGGTCAATGCAGTTGTTGCCGGTCAGCTTTAAATTGATATATTCCAGTGTGGAGATAAAAGTATCAGCCGCTGCAAAAGTCGTTGGATCATGTTTTTGCATCCATAGGATTTTTGCAGCATCTAGAGAAGGATTGGGAAGCCACCCGCATTTGCGGTAAACAGCTTCCTTCCCGATAGTTTCTGAAAGAACAGCGGCTTCCTTTTTTGCCCGGGTATCCATCCAGGTGATGACCGAGGACAGGGGTGTTCCGTCTCTGCGGGCCGCCAGCATACTGGCGCCTTGGGTAGAAATGCCGATAGCGCGCACATCCGATGCATTTACGGATTGAAGAGCTGTGCGTATAGCACATACGGCAGCGTCCCACCAATCTTCTGCATTCTGCGTCACGCATCCTTCTCGGCTGATGAGAGCATATCCCTGATAGCCGGAGGATAAAACGGTTCCTTTTTCATCAACAACAATGGCCTTTGTTCCTGTAGTTCCTACGTCAAGTCCAATTACAAGCATATGATTGTGTCCCAATTTTTTTATTTGGAGAGAAGTGTATCAATGGTGTCTACGATATAATCCATAGTTGCCTCGCTGGCGATGATCGGCGGCTTCATAAGCATAGCAGGCAGGCAGTTTGCCTTATAAATCTGCGCGGAAGCATCAATGCAAGCGATTTTCATTTTTTCTGCAAAGGCGGCAGCATCATCTACGGTATGGAAGTGCAGGGCGACCAGATGGGCTTCTCCTTCTACATCCAAAATGATATTGCTGTGTTTTTCCATAACTTTCCGCAAGCCAACTTCAAACCGACTGCCAATTCGTTCAATCTCTGCTCCGTTGGCTTGCATGAAGATCATCGTAATAAGATAAGCCAGAGACGCCAGCTCTTCCTGGCCGTTGGTTACCAGAGCTCCAAACTGGTTCAAAGTATCCATGGGTGCGGTGGTAATAATTTTGGATGCAGGATATTCGCCTCCGGGGAAGCCTTTGCCGACAATGGAAAAGTCCGGCTGCAATCCATACAGGCGGAACAGGAATGCCCCTTTATACCACATACAGGACTGAATTTCATCGCACATAGTGGGAGTATCATATTCCTGGCAGAGCGCGTATGCGCCCTGAAGAAATTCTTTAGTCAGCCGAATCCCGCCATAGTTCATCAAGATAATTTCATGAGCGAATCCAGCGGTTTTGTAGTTGCCGGTATTGTATTTTTTCATTTTGGCTTCAAAATCGGCCAGATCATTGATGGTTACTGGAACCACCTTGTATAATTCGGCCTCACCTGCTTTGCCTCGGAACTCGGGCCAAAGCCCACGCAGCGATTGGGCAAGGATGGATGTTCCGTGATAGTTGCCCTCTACTCCGCCGTTTTTGTCGCCGATGATAAAGAATACAGGGGTTTTCCCGGCGTATTTGGGCGTGTCGAAAGTGTTGTCTAATTTGTAAAACCGGGTCAGCATCATTTTTAGTCCGGCCTCGCAGGCAACCGAACCGGTTTCCAGATTGATAACACGGTTGAGCACGTGTTCTTCTTTAGAATCCAAAACTTTTTTTGTAGCAGCGTCATCGTCCCAAGAAATACCGTTGGCCATCTGGACGATGCGTTTTTCCATCAGACGGGTAATATACCCGCGAGTGTTATTGTGAGTCGCGTTCAAAATACCGATTTTACGAGCGTTGTCAATCAGCTTATAGCCGTCAAACCGATGTCCCAGAGGTGTGTGATAGTGCTCGCTTTTGCCTAGCAGATACAGTTTGCCGTCCTCGCCTATTCGGTAGTTGCAGAATCCGGTAACGGGGGACATTTTTGTGTTGGTTGCCTTCATAAAGGAGTCGGTTCCGGCACCTAGCTCGCCGCTGTCATAGGCAGGCATGATCTGCGTTCCTACTTTGGCAAGCATTTGATCATTTTTTAGCTGCTTTTCCTGGGGATAAAAGTCAATTTTTTCGTTTGCTACGGCCATAGTATCATCGTAGGACATTATACCGAGAGCGTCATTGGCACGTGCAACTGCAGTGGTGTAGTCCTTTCCTAGAATATCGGAAAGGGAAAGCTTGGGTGAATGGAACATAATATGTATACCTCCGTGGTAAATAGATTATTTATTCTTCTATAGAAATTTGATTTGGAGAAGTATCGCTGTCCGGCCGGTACGGAATCCCCAAATGCTCGTATGCCAGCTTTGTTACGCAGCGTCCCCGGGGCGTTCTGGAAATAAAGCCAATCTGCATCAGATAAGGTTCGTACACATCTTCAATGGTGATCGCTTCCTCTCCGATGGTGGCGGATAAGGTTTCCAGGCCGACCGGCCCGCCGTTATAAAAGTGGATAATGGTTTCCAACATTCTCCGGTCCGTGTTATCCAAACCTAGTTCGTCAATTTCCAACATCCGCAGCGCTGCAGATGCGCTTTCCAGCGTGATATGTCCGTCGCCTTTGACCTGAGCATAATCCCGTACCCGTTTAAGCAGCCGGTTGGCAATACGAGGGGTGCCTCTGGAACGGGATGCAATCTCCAACGCACCATCTTCGGTAATAGGAATTTCTAAAATACCTGCGCTGCGGGTTACGATTTGTGCAAGCTCCCGTGGAGAATAAAGCTCCAGTCGCAACAGCACGCCGAACCGGTCACGCAGAGGAGTAGTCAGCTGACCTGCCCGTGTAGTCGCACCAATCAGGGTGAAGCGTTGGAGCGGCAGCCGGATACTTCTGGCGGCTGGTCCTTTGCCGATGATGATATCCAAAGCAAAGTCTTCCATAGCGGGATAAAGAATCTCTTCCACATTTCGATTCAGTCGGTGGATTTCATCAATGAACAACACATCTCCCTGCCCTAGGTTGGTGAGCAGGGCGGCAAGGTCTCCTTGTTTTTCAATTGCGGGACCGCTGGTGACTCGAAAGTTTACGCCAAGCTCTGCCGCAATAATCGCGGAGAGGGTAGTTTTGCCCAGCCCTGGCGGACCGTACAACAGAACGTGGTCTAAGGTATCTCCCCGCATTTTGACTGCATCAATATAAATCTTCAGAATTTCTTTTGCCTTTTCCTGTCCGATATATTCATCTAGGGTTCGGGGACGCAGACTGAACTCGGTTTCCGAATCTTCCGCGGTATAAGTGGTTTCCAGAATCCGGTCTTCATAATTCATTTCATTTTCGTAATCGTTCATGTGCGCCTCGTTACTTCATTAGCTTGGCTAGGGCCATGCGGATTATTTCTTCCGTATCTTTAGCAGGTTCAATCCCTTGCAGCGCTGTAGTAATTTCGTTCCGGGAATATCCCAGCACCAGCAGCGCGTCTCGGGCATCGGACAAATGCCCTTTGCCGGCTGTGGCAGGTACGGATGGAGCGACAGGGGTATCTACAAAGAGTTTTTTTGCAAACTTGTCTTTAAGCTCCAACACGATACGTGCGGCTGTTTTGCCGCCTACTCCCTGCGCTTTGGACAGTGCCTTTGCATCCTCCGCTTGGATTGCTGCCGACAGAGTGGCGGGGGTCATAATAGACAAAATGGCGACTGCCGCTTTGGGACCAACGCCGGATACGCTGATCAGCATGCGAAAGGTATCCATCTCTTCGGTGGTATAGAAACCATACAATTCTACAGCATCTTCACGAACAGCCATGTAGGTATACAAACGTGTTTTTTCTTTTGCAGCGACAGCGGCAGGCTGACTGAGCTTGGTCAGCGTATTGCCGGTGATAGCAACCTTGTATCCTACGCCGCAGCAATCGATAACTGCTGTCATCGCCAATGCATCTAGTTCTATCAATTCTCCGGTAAGACAGTAAATCATGGCTGATCCTCCTCATGACCTGGCAGCGGGGGCATAGCTTCTTCCATTTCCAATTGAATTTGGTAGAATACTTCCTCCTGTGGGGCTTCTCCGGGACAGGCTTCGTCATTTGGATTATGGGCAACATATATGGGACATCCTGCGGCAAGCTTTCTTTTTCTATACTGCTCGCTTAGGATCCAGGCAGCGGCAAAGGCGCACAGCCCTGCTGCAGAGCCGATGAGTCCTACAGTAAGACAGGAAGGCCAGTACTTCAACTCCAGCGTATATTCGCCTGGCTCTAAATAGAAGCCAATAACACCGTCCAACAGCTTTACAGGTGTAATTTTTTCTCCATTTGCATAGATGTTCCAGCCTGTATCGTATGGGATAGAGGTAAACACTAAATTTTTGTTTTCTGTTACAGTAATAGTGCCGGTAAAAGAATCTTCTCGATATGCTTCGATCTGGTATCGATTTTCGGCCAGCAACGGCATTACTTTCTTTAAAACGTTACTATCTAAATAATAGAAGTAATTCTCGCCTTCCTTAATATACAGTTCATCATTCAAAAGGGTTAAAGACACCGTTACCTTGTCGCCCGGTTCAAAGGCGCCAAGCTCTACAATACGAAAGGTCTCATTTCCGAAGAACGTCCCTTTTTTTACACCGTTGACATAGAGGTCCGCCTCTCTGGCATAATTGCTGGGGAAATAGCAGTACAGGGTATCAGACGAGGTAATGTTCACAGTATATGTGACGGCGCACTCGCCGGATTTCCCATTTTTTGTGTATTTGGTATGCCCGGACACAGTAGATGCAGAAAGAGTGGGCGAGACTTCTACCGTAAGACCTTGCGCTTTAAATATAGAATCGTCTGCATTGTCTCCAAGCATACTATTCACAATTGCATTCAGCCGCTGGAAGGGAGAGGCATAAAGCTCGTCATTTATATCTAAAGTCTCCAAGCTTTTGTTTACGGCAAAGGCTAAGGAGAGTGCGTAAGGATTTCTATAGACGGTAAGATCATCGGTTTCTGTATCTTTGTTTTGACTGGTATATACCGCTTCATAAAATGTTGGTACAGAATCATCTCCTGCTTCTGCGATTAGATATTTGATACCAAGCAGGGAATCTACCACAGGTGTAGAGCCTAGGTATTTGCTCCAGTGGGATTTGGAGGAAAGCCCAAGATTATTTAAAAGCTTGATGGTTTCCTGGTTCAGAGTAGAGGTTGAATTGGATAGTCCGTACATATGCAATGCATAAGGGTCATTGGTTTTTCTGTGGAGCGTTTTCTCCATTCGATAAAAACTTTTATCCTGCTTTTGTATCTCCTCCGTCACAGGCCGGAACCGATCGATAAAAGACCGATAGGACGTTCTGCTTGAGTAGACTACGTCCTTGTCCAAATCAATTAAATTGGCGATTCCCGCACCGAAAAGTTCCACGCCTACCAAAATTGCCAGAACCAGCGCAGCCGTGCTACGCAAGTAAGTTCGGGGGTGCGTGGCGGCACGCAGTACAAGCATATACACACCGATAATAAGCAGGGACAGCCAAATGGTAGCCAAGTCATCTACATGCTTGTATTCCAACTTTTGCAGGATCATTAAAATCAGCGCTAGAGAGCTGCACACGACTAACACTTTGCGATATCCGATTTCCCGAATGCGTTCAAAGGCTTTATAGGCTAGCAATACCATGATAAAGCACAGCATAAAACTGTAACGGTAGTTGAGCCAGTTGGGCCGCTGCATGCCGTGCCAAAACAGGTCCAGCGTGGTAATATTGAAGGATAACAGGAAAAAGGCGATCAGTAAGCTTGAGGCAACCTTTTCTCTGGTTTTGATGTGCGGGGCAAAAAAGTACAGCGGCAGAAGGATCAGCGTCAAAGTGCCACAGTAAACGAAGGGGAGCCCTTCGGGACGAACTGTGTCGTAAGAACCGATAAACAGTTTGGACGCCAGATCCATCCAGTCGAATTTTTGGTCGAACGCGAAGTTAGGATTGGAAAATTCTGTTTTTCCAAAGCCTAGGGAATAGTAGGTACATAGGAGCAAGGCTGCGCATATCGCTGCTGCAATAAAAGAAAACAGGGCAAATCTTCCTGCGCTTTTCGCGAAATGATGCCGCATTCCAAGAGGATTGCGCTCTCCTGGTTCTCTGGAAAAGTAAGCATAAAAGAAATATGCGGCGGAAAAGATGCACATCATATAGCCGATATAGAAATTGCTGAAGATTGCTAGTGCCAGGCTGATTACATACAGTTTAAACTTGCCGTATTTGATCAGGTTTTCGATACCCAGCATGACTAGGGGCAGCAGGATCATATTATCGATCCACATGGTGTTATGCTGCATTACCACGGCGTATGCGCATAGAGCATACATACAGGAGAACATTACCGTTGCGGTTTTGCTTCTCTTTCGTGTGGCTTCAATATAGATACCGAACGTAAGACCGCAGCTGCCTACCTTCAAAAGAAACATGAGAAGCAGGGCTTCTGTGATTATGGACTTTGGAAACAGAAGCACAAGAAAAGAAAAGGGACTGGAGAGATAGTAGGCGAAGATTCCAAAAAATTCACCGCCCAGAGCACGGCTGAAAGAATAAATTGGGCTGCTTTCTCCCAGCAGAATGTCGCGCAGACCCTCAAAGAAGTATACATATTGTCCATTGAGATCCAGCACAAGAACAGATTCTTCTCCAAAGGGGAAGGTCTGCAGGCAGATATAAATCAGCCACATGATTAGCGCGGGAATCAAAAAGCAAAGGCCCAGATAGCGCCACTGGCCAACTACGGATTTCCAAAAAGACTGTCGTCCAAGGCGGGGGGCCAAGAGCACTGGCGGCTTGTCCGCTGTTTTGAAATCAGGCGTTTCTGATAGGATAATATCCTTTGGCATGTCGTTCATATTTACGTTATCCTTTCCTGGCGAAATCTGTCTGTGTGTCTGCGTCTGCATGGTAAATCTTTTTTACGGCTTTTTCCAGCTTGATTCGGGGAAGGGTCATATCCCGTCCGCAGCCTTTACAGACAATACGTATATCGCTGCCAATACGCAATACGGTAAAACATTTTTCTCCGCATGGATGGGGCTTTTTTAATTCCAGCACATCGCCTATTCGAATTTTTAATATTTCTGGCATGATTTGCCCCCTATCCTGCTTATATTAATAACACATATAAAACAAAACAATACCTAAATAGTATAACACAACCCCTTTTCGATGTAAAGGAAAAAAAGGAAATTTTGCGCAGGAGAGGTTGGCATTGAGGCAGCGCTTCGGCAAATGTAATAAATTTGTAAAATCCCATTTTTTTGCGCTGCTTCCTTTGACTGGAAGGAGAAAGTATGGTATAATAATAAAATCTTTAGAATACTACAAAATGGCTTTGTAGATTAGAATGCATAGAGAAAGCGGGGTCAAAAATGATTATACTTGGGATAGACCCTGGAATCGCTATTGTGGGATGGGGCGTACTGCGCTATGATGGAAGAAGCTTTGCTCCTCTGGCGTACGGCTCTATTCAAACGAAAGCCGGTGAGAAGACAGAAGAGCGACTGCTGCAGATCCATGAGGCGTTGGGACAGATTCTGGACAAATACCATCCGGACGCCATGTGTGTGGAGGAGCTGTTTTGGAATACCAACCAGAAGACAGGCATTATTGTGTCCGAAGCCAGAGGTGTGATTTTAATGACGGCACATCAGCGGGGGGTACCTATTTCAGAGTACACACCCTTGCAGGTAAAGCAGTCTGTAGTAGGCTACGGACGAGCGGATAAAAAGCAGGTAATCACTATGGTGACATCTTTTCTGGGTCTACAGCAGCCGCCTAAACCGGATGATACAGCGGATGCGCTGGCGATTGCTATCTGTCACGGGCACAGCGCCTTTTCACGAATCGGGCAGTTTTATAATAATTAACATAGAAATTTGGTGGGATATACAATGTGGGCAAATGATACATGGAAGGATTATGCGCTACTGGATGCTTCGTCCGGTGAACGGCTGGAACGGTGGGGGAAGTATATTCTTATCCGTCCCGACCCTCAGGTGATTTGGCATACCGAACGAAACAATCCCCTTTGGAGGGCGGCGGACGCCGTATATAAAAGAAGCAGATCCGGAGGCGGTTCCTGGGCGGTATGCAATATTCCCGAAAGCTGGAATATTTCCTATGGTGCGCTGACCTTTCAGCTCCGTCCAATGGGGTTTAAGCATACTGGGCTGTTCCCGGAGCAGGCGGTGAATTGGGATTGGTTTTCTGATATCATCAAGGATGCCGTGGCGCAGGGGCGCAGTCCATCGGTGCTGAACTTGTTTGCGTATACCGGCGGCGCTACGGCAGTATCTGCCGCGGCGGGCGCTTCCGTATGTCACGTGGATGCGGCAAAGGGGATGGTGCAGGCAGCAAAAGAGAATCTGCGGCTGTCTGGGCTTGGAGATGCGCCGGTGCGATATATTGTAGACGATTGTAAAAAGTTTGTAGAGCGAGAGATTCGCCGCGGCAGAAAATATGACGCGGTGATTATGGATCCCCCTTCCTATGGACGAGGACCGAGCGGAGAGATTTGGAAGCTGGAGGACTGTGCACATGAGCTGATTTCTCTTGCAGCGTCTCTTATGACAGATTCCCCTCTGTTCTTTCTTGTAAATTCTTATACCACCGGTCTGTCTCCGGCTGCAATGGGATATATGGTAATGCAGGCTATGGGAAATCGCGGTCATATTGATACAGGTGAACTTGGCTTGCGGGCGGAGGAGACGGGACTTCTTCTTCCGGCAGGGGCCAGCGCTCGGTGGACACCAAAAACAGTACAGCAAAAGAATCGGAGAAGCAAATGAGTGTAATAATCAACGCGGAGCATATATCCTATTCTTATCCGGCCGATGAGGCAGAACGGCCGGTAGAGGCTCTGCGAGACGTGAGTTTTTCTGTTGCGGAAGGAGAATTTGTGGCAATTCTCGGCCACAACGGATGCGGCAAATCCACCTTGGCAAAGATCCTTTGCATGATTCTCCAACCGGGAGAGGGAACGCTTTCCATCGATGGGAAGGATATGACGGCAGACGATATAACGGAAGAAGATATAAATCAGGGACGCCGTAAGGTAGGTATGGTGTTTCAGAATCCGGACAACCAGCTTGTAGCGACCATTGTAGAGGAAGATGTAGCCTTTGGACCGGAAAATCTAGGTTATCCGCCAGAAAAAATCCGCCGCCGTGTCGATTGGGCTCTGGAGACGGTAGGCATGACCAAATATGCCCGACACGCTACCCATCGTCTGTCAGGTGGGCAAAAGCAACGCGTTGCTATTGCGGGAGCAATTGCCATGCATCGCAAGTGTATTATATTTGACGAAAGCACCGCAATGCTGGATCCTCATGGGAGAAAAGAAGTGATGGATACTATCACCCGACTGAACCGAGAAGAGGGAATTACCGTAATTCATATTACCCACTACATGAACGAGGCGACCATGGCGGATCGGGTTTTGGTAATGCAGAAGGGCGGCATTATTATGGAAGGAAAGCCGGCAGAGGTTTTCAGCCGGACAGAGGAGCTGTGGGCTGCCGGATTGGATGTGCCTCAGACTACGGAACTGCTATGGCATGTCCGCCGCGCCGGTTATGACGTAGCGTTGGATATTTTTGATCCGGAGAAATGCGCGGCTGAAATTGCAAGAGCCTTGAAAGGGACGGCACATGGCAGAGATAACACTTGAAAATGTAACCTATATATATGGCAAAGGGGCACCATATGAAATGCGTGCGCTGGACGATGTGAGCCTAACTTTTCGGAGTGGGGAAGTCACCGGCTTGATTGGGCACACCGGCAGCGGAAAATCTACACTTGTACAGATGCTCAATGGCCTGTTAAGGCCGGATAGCGGCAAAGTGCTGCTGGACGGAAAAGACATTTGGGAGGATCCAAAGAAGATTCAGCAAATCCGGTTTCAGGTGGGACTGGTTATGCAGTATCCGGAATATCAGTTGTTTGACGAGACGGTAGAGGCGGATATCAGCTTTGGCCCCAAAAATATGGGCCTAGCTCCGGAAAAGATTAAGGAGGCTGTGGCGCGCGCGGCGCAGTTTGCAGGACTGGCCCCGGAGCTTTTGAAAAAGTCTCCTTTCGATTTGTCCGGAGGGCAAAAGCGGCGGGCGGCTCTCGCGGGGATCATGGCTATGGAACCGGCAGTGCTTGTGCTGGACGAACCGGCGGCAGGTCTGGATCCAGGTGGACGCCGGGAAATTCTGGGCCGCATTCGGGAATATCAGCGGGAAAGCGGCGCGAATGTAATTATCGTCTCACATAGTATGGAAGATATGGCCTTATATTGTGACCGGGTATTGGTTATGGAAAACGGACGGCTTGTAATGAGCGGAACACCCGCGCAGGTTTTCAGTCAGGCCGATGCATTGATCGCCGTAGGGCTGGATGTGCCTCAGATTACCCGGGTAGCTCGTGCTCTGCAGGATGTAGGCGTAGATATCGGATTGGATATTTACACAGTGAAGTTTGCAGCCCAGCGGCTGCTGTCCGGGAGGGAAGCGCATGAAGGCTGATATCGCATTCGGTCAGTATTACGAGGGAAATTCTTTTTTGCATAAGCTGGATCCCCGGTGGAAGATTCTTTTTGTAATTTTTTACATTGTGGTTATTTTTCTTGCAAAAAATGTATTTGCTTTCGCATTGCTGATTTTGTCCGCAGTATTTTTAATCCTGATTAGTCAAATCCGACTGCGCACGATTTTGCGGGGATTGCGACCGCTTATCTTTATCATTTCGTTTACAGCGCTCATTAATATTTTTTGGTTAAAGGGCGAGACGCTTTTGATAGACTGGTGGATATTTCACATCTATCTGGAGGGGCTGATCAACGCACTGCTGATTGTAGTGCGTGTGGTAATCTTGGTAGTGGGCACCAGTATCCTGCTTACCTATACAACGACACCGATTGCCCTCACGGACGGATTGGAGCGTTTGTTGTCCCCTCTGGCAAAAATTCATTTGCCTGTTCATGAGTTTTCTATGATGATGACGATTGCTTTGCGTTTTATTCCCACCTTAGTGGAAGAAACGGAAAAAATTATGAATGCCCAAAAAGCCAGAGGTGCAGATTTTTCCACAGGGTCTCTGGTGCACCGTGCTAAAGCACTGATTCCTATTTTAATTCCATTGTTTATATCTGCGTTTCGGCGGGCGGAGGAACTTGCTACCGCTATGGAATGCCGCTGCTATACAGGTGGAGAAGGGCGGACGCGTATGAATGTACTGCATTCCGGATGGCGGGATTTAGCAGCACTGCTCGCTTTATGCGCCTTGTGCGCTGGAGTGATTTTACTCAATATTTTTGCGTCGGGATATACCCTGGCCTTGTAAACAGCGTTTATGAAAATACTTTTGAAAGTACAGTATATTGGCACGGCATACTGTGGATTCCAGTGCCAGAAAAACGGATCCAGTATTCAAGAAGTGCTGACCTGTGCGGCAGAACGAGTATTCGGCAGGCCATGCAGCGTCACCGGCTGCAGCCGTACGGATGCGGGCGTGCATGCGCTTGGATATGTATGCGCCGTGTCTCCTACTAATGGAGAGACGGTGAATTGGTGCAAAATTCCTGTGCCTAAAATTCACCGGGCATTCGCCCCACATCTGCCGCCGGACATCTCCGTTTGCGCGGCGGCAGATGTGGAGGATGCATTGCACCCGCGGTATGATGCGGTGGAAAAAGAATATATTTATCGGATTTGGGACGCTCCCTTTACCAATCCCTTCCTAAAAGACAGAAGTTATCATAGTATTCGGCGGATCACGCCAGATGGGCTGGCCCGTATGCAGGCCGCAGCTGCGGCTTATGTAGGAAGGCATGACTTTCGTGCCTTTATGACGGGAGATTCGGCAGATAAGGACACGGTGCGCATAGTTGTGCGTGCTGGAGTCGAGCGGCAGCCAGATGGGATGATTCAATACTCTGTAGCTGCCAACGGATTTTTATATAACATGGTGCGTATTATGACAGGAACATTGCTGGAAGTGGCTGCAGGCAGAATTTTGGAAAAAGATATTCCAAAAATTTTATCCTGTGGGGACAGAACCCGTGCAGGATTTACCGCGCCGCCTGCAGGTTTGTATCTGCGAGAGGTATGGTATCCGTCACAGATTTTATGGCAATGTGAATAAGTGATTTTTTCAGAAAAGAGGGCGCATATGGCTGGCAAAAAAGATGCCTGGGAAAGGGATGAGCTGATCCGTACGGGGAGCCGCCGAAAGAAGGCGACTCCAAGGCGGACCAGCAAAAGACACGCACCGGATGATCCGACGAAACGAAAAATGAGACGTCCACCACATGTGGCTATAAAGTTGGATGAGCGACAGCCTGCTGTTAACGGTTATTATATCGCTATTGCAGATCGGTACAGGTGGGCACGCCTGCTGTCTGTAATTCTTTTAGTGGCCTTTTTGCTGATAATGCTCCTTTTTTATCGGGAAAATATCACTTATGGAAATCTGATGTATTTGATTCGGGATCTGGATGCCGGTGTGGTGTCCGCAGTAGGAAGATATGCTGATATCAGCTATGAGCGGCAGTATGCCCCGTCCTTTGCTCTGTTTCGTGATCGTATCGCTGTGGCGGGAGCGGCAGGATTCCGTTTGTACAACGCTTCCGGTTCTAAAGAATTGGACTATGAAAGCGTTTATGGAGATCCACGGTTGACGGTAGGAAAAAAATATGCTTTGCTTTATGACGCAGATGGAAAGTCTTATTCTATATATACTACGATTGCCCGCGTGCTTAGTGGTCAGGCCGAGGCAGTGATTGAAGACGCGGCTGTTGCGGACGATGGTACACATGCTTTGCTTACCAGTTCGGATGAGTCAAAATACTTGATTACCGTTTATAGCCCGGATTTTAAACCTCGTGTAAAATACTATAAGGATAAGTATGTGGTCGATATGGCGCTGGACCCGCAAGGCGATCACATGGCGGTTGTTTCTGCGGGCGCCGCCGGAGCGGGAGCATATTGTGAAATTATGTTCTGTAAAGTTGGCAGTGAAGAGACTGCTTCTGTGAGGTTGGAAGGCACCATGCCGCTGGCGGTTCGATATATGGATAATGGCAGACTGGTGGTCGTGTGCGACAATAAAATTTTGTTTTATGATGGGGAAAAACAGTGCGGGCGATATGATTTAACTGGCGCTATGCCTGCTGCATTTGATGCGAATGGAGATTTTTTTGCACTGGCTGTGTCGAAAAACGCGGTTGGGTCGGAAAATGAAATAATTCTATTTGACACAGACGGGAATATCATATATAATAATATAATCAATGAAAAAATTCGAACAGTCGCCGCGGATGGAGACCGGGCCGTATATGTTCTTTGTGAGGACAAGGCTGTTCAGTATCTGCTGTCCGGTGAAGAGCCTAGAGAAGAGCGTCTACGCGGCGAAGCATTGGAGTTGCTGCCCGCCAGAGGGGGAGCCGTGATTTGCGAAAGCAGTGGAACATATTCTCTCTTTTTTGGTGAATGAGCAGGGAAAACCTGCAATACAATATATAGAAACGTGCTTGCTGTAAAAGAAAGGCATGGTTATTTATGCATTTTGTGTTGGATATTGTCATTTTAGCGCTGTGCGCTCTGACAATTTTTATTAGCTACAAGCGGGGATTTTTCAAATCGGTGATGGGCCTTTGCTCCGGAATCGGTGCGCTTCTTATCGCGTATACTTTTACGCCAAAGCTGGCCCTCCTTGTAAAAGAGAAATTCTTACTGGACAAAATCGCGAGCGGTGTGACCGATACACTGGCCTCTATGGCGAAGACCGGAGCGGAGGGAGCGCAAAACGTCGTATATGATTTGTCAAAGCTTTTGGAAAATTCCCAGTTTCTTTCTATTTTAAATCAGTATGGCGCTGATTCTCAGGCGATAACAGATTTGATTAACAGCGC
Source organism: uncultured Clostridia bacterium (assembly GCA_948466345.1). Lineage (GTDB taxonomy): Bacteria > Bacillota > Clostridia > Oscillospirales > CAG-272 > Avispirillum. The sequence goes on from CAOKAC010000004.1 coordinate 183,710, forward strand.
AAACGATGGCAGTCATGCGGCGGTTGAACAGGTATCTTATGCGGTGGCAGATCCCATAGCAGGAACGATTGCAAGCATTATTGTGTTTATCGGACTGTTTCTGGCAGCAATTCTCGTGCTGCGGCTGCTTACATGGGCGATTGGTGCCATCTTTACCCTGCCGGTGCTGCGTGGAGTCGACAAAACATTGGGGCTGGCATTTGGCGTAGTCAGCGCTTTGTTATTTGTATGGATTTTCGCAATGGTTGCTGCTGCCGCACTGGACGCTATTGCCTCTGTTGCTCCAGGAACCGTTGATCGTGAAATTTTGGATGATTCCATTCTGCTTAAGTTTTTTGCTAAATATAATCCTGTGGAGGATATTTCAAAGGCAATTGCTGGCCATTGATTCCGGTAATTTGTTTAAACATTTTTAGAAAGGTTTCGTTTTTATGAAGGCAAAGTATATTCCGAACATTTTGTCGATTATGCGGCTCTTTATGTCTTTTGCATTTGCGGCCATCTTTATTTGGGGATATCCGGAATATGTAATGCTGGCGGCTATTATATTTATTCTGTCTGGCGTAACAGACGTAGTTGACGGAATCCTTGCCAGAAAATTTGGCTGGGTTACGGATGCGGGAAAAATTTTGGATCCCTTAGCCGATAAGCTGATGCAGTGTACGGCTTTGCTCTGCCTGATGTTTCGTGGAATTGTTCCTTGGTGGATCCTGATTTTGATTGTGATTAAAGAAATGCTAATGGGCTGCGGCGCTATTGTTCTCTTTAAGAAAAGCCGTGAGATTGGTGTGTCAAAGTATTTTGGTAAAGCATATACAGTGATGTTTTATGCTGTAGTCATGCTATTTTTGCTGTTCCAGGATTGGCTGGGAGTAAATATGTGGGCAACATATGCGCTCTGTGTCTTTACAGCAGTGATTGCATTTGGCGTGCTTGTCTTGTATTATATCAGTTATTTAAAGAACAAAATCAAGAAGCAGAGAAAGGCGACGACGGATGGTAATGTGTGCAAGATGCCATAAACGGATGGCAGTCGTGTTCATTACAAGAATGGATGACGGCGAGTCAAAACAGGAAGGCATTTGTATAAAGTGTGCAAAAGAATTGGGCATCAAACCGGTAAACGATATCATATCAAAAATGGGACTTAGCGACGAGGATGTAGACCGTATGTCTGAGGAAATGCAGGATATTATGGACGGCATTGCAAACGGTGAAGACCCTTTAGGAATCGGTGGTGGAGAAGGCCTTGTGCAAGCCGGGGAGGATGAGTCGCGCGCTCCGGCTGTGGATTTTGGAAAGCTGATGCGTGAGGGACTTGCTGCTGCCTCCGGTCTTCCCCAGGAACATAAGCCTGCAAAGGCAAAGGAAAAAGGCCGCGGGAGCGAAAAGGGAGAAGTTCGCAAAAAAAAGGAACGCAAATTTCTTACAACCTATTGCCAGAATATTACAGAAAAAGCCTCTATGGGCGGACTGGACCGGGTTGTTGGCAGAGAGCGGGAACTGGATCGCGTGATTCAGATATTGTGCCGGAGACAGAAAAATAATCCTTGTTTGATTGGAGAACCCGGTGTAGGAAAGACAGCAATTGCGGAGGCACTTGCCCAAAAGATCATTGCGGGCGATGTACCGTATAAGCTGCGGGGGAAAGAACTGTTTTTAATGGATCTTACCGCTTTGGTAGCAGGAACCCAATTCCGAGGGCAGTTTGAATCCAGAGTACTGGGCCTGCTGAACGAAGTGAAGGCTGCGGGAAACATTATACTTGTAATTGATGAGGTTCATAATATTGTAGGTACTGGAGATGCGGAAGGTTCCATGAATGCCGCTAATATTATGAAACCCGCGCTGTCTCGTGGAGAAATTCAAGTTGTAGGCGCTACAACAATGACGGAATACCGGAAATATATCGAAAAGGATTCTGCCTTGGAACGGCGCTTCCAGCCTGTTACGGTAGAGGAACCTGGCCTTGCGGATAGTGAAAATGTTTTGCGGGGCATCAAGCATTATTATGAAGCATATCATGGGATCCGCATTCCTGAAAGCGTGCTGCGCGCTGCGGTGGTCATGAGCGAACGGTATATTACAGACCGATATTTGCCCGATAAAGCCATTGATCTTATTGATGAAGCGGCTGCCCATATTTCTTTGTCAAACCCTGCTATTAACGAGCGATATGAATTGGGAGACCGGCTCGTGGCTATTGAAAAAGAACAGACAGAACTGGAATCCGCTGCTGAGGCCGGAGAGGACGGAGATGAGGATACGTACCGTCGTTTGGCAGATATAAAAGTGGAGCAGCTGCGCATTCAAAATCGGATTGAAGAATTAAAAGCAGTGTGCGATGCGGTAGAGATGAAGGAATCTGATTTGGCAGACGTAATCGAGATTTGGACAGGGATTCCTGCGTCCTCTATTACAGAAGACGAATATGCACGCTTGGAGGGACTTGGTGAGCGCCTGCGAGAACGAATCGTAGGGCAGGATGAAGCGGTAAATGCGGTAGTACGCGCCGTCCGGCGTTCCAGAACCGGGGTGTCTCCCAAGAGAAAGCCGGTGTCCTTTATTTTTGCCGGTCCTACCGGAGTGGGCAAAACAGAGCTGGTAAAAGTTTTAGCTGCGGATTTGTTTTCATCGCCAGAAACACTGATCCGACTGGATATGAGTGAATTTATGGATAAATTTTCCGTTTCCAGAATTGTTGGAGCCCCTCCAGGATATGTAGGATATGACGATGGCGGACAGCTAACGGAAAAAATTCGCCGGCGACCTTATTCTGTGGTGCTTTTTGATGAAATTGAAAAGGCGCATCCTGATGTGATGAATATCCTTTTGCAAATTTTGGATGATGGGCGCATCACCGATGCACATGGCAAAACGGTCAGTTTTGAAAATACTGTAATTGTAATGACTACTAACGCCGGAAGCAGTGGCGGTATGGCGCTGGCGGGCTTTACGGATCAGGGAGACATGCGTACGAAGGAAAAGACCCAAAAGGCTCTTTCAGATTTTCTGCGTCCGGAATTTCTCAACCGAGTGGATGAAGTGATTACGTTCCGTTCTTTGGATAAAGAAGATTTCAAACGAATTGCATCTATTATGTTGGAGGACCTTAAAAAGGCCTTGGCGGAAAAATATATCCGATTCCACTATACGGATGCTGCAGCAGCATACATTGCAAAGCAGTCTTTTTCTGTGAAATATGGTGCGCGGAACATGCGTCGGTATATTCAGACAGCTGTGGAAGATCAGGCGGCGGAAAAGATAGTAGCTCTGCGTGGACAGCTTTCAGGGATCTGCTTGGATGTGGGAATGGACCAGGACAGTCTTTCTGTAACAGCTATTTAATTTGTACGGAAGATAAAATTTGGAGCATATATGAAACAGGATAAAAATTGGCATCACCTGACGGTCGATACGCTTTCTGCGTTTTTTAAAACGGACAGCGTGACGGGATTGACAGAGCGGGAAGCCGCAAGGCGGCTGCGCAGGGGGACCAATAAAATATGGGCTGTGCGGAGCATATCGCTGCAGCGATATGCCGGCAGGTCCTTGGCTGACTTTTCCACAGTGCTTCTTGTCATTACGGCGCTTCTTGCGGCGGTTTTCGGTAATGCGGCCGAAACCGCCGCTGTTTGCATAATGCTTGCGGCAGCTCGGTGTGGGCGCATTCTTACATATGTATGTGCCCAGCGGGTTTTTGAGAAAAATGCTGCTTCTGCGCTCCCGCGGGCAAGAGTTGTCCGTGCTGGTACGGTTAGAACCATTCCTGCGGACCGTGTGGTTCCCGGGGATGTAATTGTTTTAGACACAGGGGATACGGTACCTTGTGACGTACGCTTGACTGCGGCAGATAATGTATTGGTATCCGAGGGGATGGTTACAGGCCACGAGGGAATCGTTTCAAAAAATGCCCAGGACATCCCGGGAGAAGAAAATACGCCTATCTCTATGCGCACCAATATGTTGTATGCATCTTCGGCGGTAATCCGAGGATTTTGTATGGGAATGGCAGTAGCTACGGGGGAACATACGCTGATTTACGCTAGGGAAGGGCAAATTGAACTGTCGGGTGGAGAGGATTTGCCAATTTTTGGCAAATTGTCCGATTTGGGACGTCAGTGCAGTTTGGGGTTGATTCTGATTGCACTGGTGACTTGCATCGTTGGCACGGTAATTGGGAATTTGGATCTCTTTACCGTTTTTTTGCCTTCCATTGCTATGGCCGCTGCTTGCCTCAATGAATACATAAGCGCCGCAGGCGCAGCTGCGTGGGCGGCTTCTCTGCATCGAAAGCAAAAGGGCGGGCAGGTATTTCATAATGCCGCATGTGCTGAACGAGCAGCCGAAATACAGGTGTTGTATCTGCGTTCTTCAGCTGCTTTAAAAAGTGAAAAGATATCTTTCCATGCCTATTATGAAGGAAATACTTATGAAACGGTTTCGAAGGAAACGGAACATTTACCCCGCCGGCTTTTATATTTAGCGCATTGCGCGACGGGCGTCGCTCCTGATGGTGCAGTCACTGCCGGACAGGCTGCGCAGTTTCAGGAAGATGAAGGGGTGCTGGCGTATTCCGTTGTTCGCTCTTTGTGGCAGGAGCAGAAAAATGAAAAGATACCAAAGCAGGAGCGTTATATGGTTGTACAGCACGTTCCGGCTGCACAAGAAGATGCCGGCGGCATGGACTGCGCGCTGCTGGCTAGAGAGGGTTCCTTTTATTTTACATGTCTTGGCCGAGTAGAGGATGTATTATCTCAGTGCACTACACAGCGAGTTGGAGAGGAGTCTGTACCCCTTGTACCGCAAGAACGGGATAAAATTTTGTCCCTTGCCACTTCTCTTACAATGCAGGGAATCGTGGTAGCTGCAGTAGGCTTTCGCAGTTCCCATTACAACAGCCTGCGCCGGATTTCCGTGCTCCAGTCAAGCTTATGCTTTGAAGGATTTGTTGCTGTGTCGCAGCGGCCGCAGGCGGATACTTTGGTTGCACTGCAGAACTTTCGAAAAGAAGGCGGACGTATTGTTCTGTTCTCTGACGGATCGAAGGCGGACCATTATTTTACGCAGGCACAAGGAATTTTTGAGCAGAATGATATTTATATGACCCAGCAGGAATGTGTGGCTGCACATACGCTTCCCTTAGAACCTGGAACATTGGTTATGGTTAGTACACCCAGCGGCATGGATGGGATTCGGGAAAGAGTGCGGTTTATGGGCATGAGTAAGGAGAGTGGACTTTGCCGAGGCTATCTTGGCTGGGGCATGGAAGATATATGGATCATGCGGCAGGCCGATGTCGCATTTGCTGCTCCCGTCCCAGGCAGATATGGAGCAGATATTCCCCAGGCGCTTCGGGTTGCCGCTAATGGAATGGTGAGCTTGGGAGAAGGCGGATTTTTGCCAGTGATGGGTATGATCATGCGCTGCCGCGCCGCTGTACGCAACATATACAACATGTTTTCCTATTTGGTTGTATCTCATATGACCCGGGTGGTGCTGCTTCTGATTTGCGCTGCCGCCGGACTGCCGCTTCTTTCCGCGTCCCAAATGGTATTTTGGGGTATGTTGCTGGACTTTTCTGTGACCGCCGCCGCAGCGCTGACCCCTTCAGGAAATTATGTGCCTCCTATTAATAAGGATGATACGGGAGCGAAAAAACATGAAAACGGGAAAGAAAATTTGAAATTCAACCTGCAAAAAGTTAACTTTTTGCACACAGAGGCGGGCAGTACGCTGGTGCTGGCACTTTACGGCACTCTGCTGGCGGTATTGACGGTGCTTTCTCCTTATTTGGGCCGCTCCTTAATTGATATGCTAGGGCCGTCCTGCAATCTAAGTGCGGGCATACAGCAAAGTTGCATGTTTTTATCGTGCATATGTGCAATGCCTTTTATTGCCTCGGAATTTTGCGGAGGACATGGACTTTTCAACAAAAAATCCCAGTATGGCCGTTTTTTCTGGATGCCTTATGCTGTCGCAGCTTTGGGAATTGTATGGGTCGTTGCTGTAGGCGGACTTGTCAAGACAGAGACGGCAACATTGGATACGATGGCGCCAGGCTGGCTGTTGTTCATTTTTGCATTGCTGCCAGTGCTTGTGTCTGTGGCGGTAATGTCCATTACGCGGGCATTGACTACCCGACAGAAGCCCCGCAAATGTAAATAATTATCTAATCCATCCAAAAGTGTTGTATTATCATTTATTTTGTTATAAAATAAATGATGTGGATTGCTTATGTCCTCATATAACAGAAGAAGATCGGAGTTTGATAATAATGGAAGAACAAAATACATGTACCCATGATTGTTCCAGTTGCGGCGCTGATTGCGCTTCTCGGGGCAATACAGAAATACAAAAGGAACCCTTGAATCCTGCCTCATCCGTGAAGCACGTAATTGGAGTTGTTTCTGGAAAGGGCGGTGTTGGCAAGTCTTTAGTAACTTCCATGCTGGCTACGGAGATGCGTCGACGTTCTTGGGGTGTTGCTGTGTTGGATGCAGATATTACCGGTCCATCTGTGCCAAAAGCGTTTGGCGTGTCCGGAGGTGTGGAGGTTAGTGGTGAAACAATGCTTCCCGCCTATACAAAAACAGGCATTCAATTGATGAGCGTCAATTTGCTGCTGGAAGACGCTCGAAGCCCGGTCGTTTGGCGTGGGCCCGTTATTGCAGGCGCTGTAAAGCAGTTTTGGACGGATGTAGTTTGGACGGATGTAGATTATATGTTTGTGGATATGCCTCCTGGAACAGGAGACGTGCCGCTTACTGTATTTCAGTCTCTCCCCCTGGACGGAATCATTATTGTGACGACGCCTCAGGAGCTGGTTTCCATGATTGTGGAAAAAGCGGTGAATATGGCAAAGCTTATGAATATCCCCATTTTGGGCATGGTGGAAAACATGTCTTATGCGGTATGTCCGGACTGTGGCAAGGAAATCCCTTTGTTTGGCGAGAGTCGGGCAGAGGCAGTTGCAGGTGAATACGGCATTCCTCTTCTTGCAAGGATTCCTTTGGATACAAAGCTGACAGGACTGGTAGACAAAGGTGTGATTGAACTGATGGAAAACGAATACATCGTACCTGCGGCGGATGCCGTGGAAGGTCTGTAAGTACTTTAGCAAGCTGCTGATAATATGGAAAACAAAAACATGACAAAAGAGCAAAAACGGCAGGAAAGCGTTTCGATCGCTTTCCTGCCGAAACCTAAGAAACAGTTGTCGGAAAAGGACAAACAGCTGAATCTGACAGGTATGCACAAAAAGAGAGACGCTGTGTCGGACCGCAAAAAGCGCAGGCGCTTTTACATTGGCATCGGTATTCCTGTGGGGCTGATTCTGCTTCTTACTGTATGCTATGTGATATTTGTTTACTCATCCAATCCTTTTATTGCTCATTGGAGAGGGATCTGGATTGAAACAGCGATGACCACCGGCCGACATCACTGGCTGGCAGAAAGCTTTTTTCCCCAAGATATCATAGATGAGGTTATGTCAAATTTGGCCACGGACGAGGATGTTCTTGGCGGGGGAGACGGCTTATCTACAGGAGATCCAGTGCAGACGGATGAGCCGGAAGATGAGCCGCCGGTGCAGGCTGATATATTGGGTCAGAAAAACCTGACGGTAGGCGGCAAGGATTATGCCGGGAATACGGTGCTCATTAATGACATTGAACAGGGACTGGTGGTTTCTGAAATCATAGGCTCCGGATTTAAAGGGAAAATTATGCTGGTAGACGATCCTTCCAGAGTGTATTTAGGGTCTACGGCATATAAAAATCAAACAGGCATGCGTATCCTGGATATGATGGAGCAATACGGCGCTATTGCCGGAATTAACGCAAGCGGCTTTCGGGATCCAGGCGGTGAAGGAAACGGTGGAGTTGTTGTAGGTATTAGCTGTTCAAGGGGTCAATACTGGGGCGAATTTGTAAATTACTATGGCAGTATTGTTTTGACTACGGACAATAAGCTGGTTGTTGGCAATATCTCTCTTTGGAGTACATATACAAATATACGAGATGGAATCCAATTCAGCCCGGTGCTGATCGCAGATGGCGTCAAACAGGTATCCGGCTCTGCGGGATACGGACTGCAGCCCCGGACCGCAATCGGACAGCGCGAAGACGGTGTGATTGTCATGCTGATCATTGATGGGCGTGATGTTTCCCATTCAATTGGATGTACGGTTGGAGATATGGCGGACATTCTCATGTCCTATAATGTGATTAATGCATCCAGCTGTGATGGCGGCGCTTCCAGTGTACTTGCCTATAAGGGAGAAGTGATTACAAAAAATTGTTCGGCAAATCCTTCTCTGGGGCGCATTTTGCCAAATGCGTTTTTGGTAGCACCTAAAGAAAATATAAGCGCAGAATGAGGGACGTATACGTCTCTCATTTTATTTTTATAGAATATTTTTTTACTGTATTAATATAATGAGGATAAAATGAGAGATAATAGCACGAAAAAAATCTATAAAATTGCTATAAACTATGGAAATCGATAATATTTTATTGTATAATACTATAGATAACATACTTGTTCAGGAGGACAGGAAAATATATGAAAAAGAAACTGACGTCAGTAGAATTTACTGACAATCCCCAACTGCATGCTCGCCTTGATGAAATTATTGAGCAGCATAAGGATGAAGATGGCGCTCTGATGCCTATTATGCAAAAGGCGCAGGAGATTTACGGCTATCTCCCGCCGGAGGTACAAAAGCATATTGCAGTAAAAATGGGAATCCCTGTTTCTGAGGTGTACGGTGTTGCTACATTTTATTCCCAGTTCTTACTCAATCCCAAGGGACAGTATCCTGTGAGTGTTTGCCTGGGAACTGCTTGCTATGTAAAGGGTAGCGGTCTTCTGATGGAAAAACTGGAATCTGAGCTTGGAATCAGCAACGGCGGCGTGACAGACGATGGGAAATTCAGCTTAGAGGCTACCCGTTGCATCGGTGCGTGCGGATTGGCGCCTGTACTTACGGTAGGAGAGGACGTTTACGGAAGACTTGTACCGGACGATATTACAGGAATTATTGCAAAATATCAGGGTTAATCAAAAACCTTCCTGCAGAAAATATCTATTATTGATATGAAATCGGAAAGGCATGGACAGAAATTTGAAAATTAGAAAAATCAGAGAACTTCTGGACGCTGAACTTCTGTGTGGAGAAGACCAATTGGACAGAGAAGTATACTCTGCTTGCAGCAGCGACATGATGAGCGATGTGCTTGCTTTTGTAAAGGATCAGGCCGTGCTGCTTACAGGACTGGTCAATCCACAAGTAATGCGTACTGCGGAAATGATGGATATGCACTGCGTTGTTTTTGTGCGTGGAAAGAATCCTACACCGGAAATGGTGGAACTGGCCCAAAGCAGTGGAATCGTTGTGATGCATTCTGCGCTGCGAATGTATGAAGCATGCGGCACACTTTACAGCGCCGGCTTGAATGGAACGAAAGTGGCGGCAGAATGACAGACGCAGGAATTAATTTTCATTTTGATGTAGATGGGGAAGATTTTTCTTCTGCCGGCGCTGCGTCGGTAGAGGTCAAAAAGAATCTTCGTCAGCTTGGATTCCCGCCGGATGTAATTCGCAAGGTGGCTATTGCCATGTATGAGGGAGAGATCAATATGGTGATCCATGCAAATGGCGGCACTGCAGATGTATTTGTGCTTCCCGATGAAATTACCATGGTACTGCGGGATCAGGGACCGGGCATTGCAGATGTTTCGCTTGCAATGCAGGAGGGCTTTTCAACAGCTAGGGATAATATTCGTTCCCTTGGGTTTGGAGCCGGTATGGGTCTGCCAAATATGAAGAAATATACAGACGCCATGGAGATTGAGACCGAACTTGGCAAGGGCACAAAAATTGTGATGCGGGTAAAGGTGTAGCTGCCTTTTCCGGTGGATGCGGTGCGTATTTTGTTGGACGAAACCACCACAAATTTAAAGAAAGACATGGCCGTATGATGGAATATAAGCATTCAGTGTCCCTTGATGTGGATAAATGCAAGGGATGTACACACTGCTTGAAGCGCTGTCCAACGGAGGCGATCCGCATCCGAGAAGGCAAAGCAAGGATTCATTCCCAGCGGTGTATTGACTGTGGCGAGTGCATTCGTGTTTGTCCGTATAAGGCAAAGAAAGCGACCCATGATTCCTTAGAGGCGATGGAGCAGTTTCGGTATAAGGTTGCACTTCCCGCTCCTTCCTTATATGGACAGTTTGATCATCTTTCTGATATAGACTTTGTACTGCAGGGCCTTCTGGATATGGGCTTTGACGAAGTATATGAGGTCTCTAAGGCGGCGGAATTGGTTTCTGGTTATACCAGACAGTATTTGCGTAGAGAGGGGCTGAAAAAGCCTGTCATCAGTTCAGCCTGCCCGGTAATTGTTCGGCTAATCAGTATGCGGTTCCCATATTTATGTGAGAATGTGCTTCCGATTCTGCCACCCATTGAAATTGCCGGCAAGCTGGCAAAAGAAAAAGCATTATCGGAGCATCCCGAGCTTGCAGCGGAGGAAATTGGTATTTGCTTTATTTCTCCTTGCCCGGCAAAAGTCAGTTATGTGAAAAATTCCTTTGCAGGGCAAAAAAGCAACATAGATTTGGTGCTTTCTATATCCGACGTATACTTTCCCCTGGTTTCTCATATGAACAAAATCATTGTTCCAGAAGTTTCTACAGATTCCGGAATGGTGGGTGTCAGCTGGGCAGTAGCCGGCGGAGAGTCTACCGCAGTATTTAACGACCGATATCTAGCGGCGGATGGAATAGAAAACGTCATTCGTGTGCTGGACCAAATAGAAAACGCCGATTTTCCGGAATTGGAGTTTGTGGAACTCAATGCTTGTGATGGCGGCTGCGTCGGCGGAGTAATGACTGTAGCAAACCCGTACATAGCAAAGGCGCGCATTCAATCTTTGAAGCGATATTTGCCCGTATCTCCCAATCTGCATCCTGGAGATGGGGATATACCAGGCGAGGCAGCTATGCCGCCTGTAGAATATGCGCCGGCATCTCCTCTATCCAAAGACAGAAAAGAAGCCATGCGCATGATGGCAGACATACAGGATATTCGAAAGGAGCTTCCCGATTTAGACTGTGGATCCTGCGGGGCCCCTACTTGTGCGGCTTTTGCTGAGGATATCGTTCGAGGAGAGGCATGTGCAGACGAGTGTGTTGTATTTATGCGGATGATTTTTCACGATTATATCGAGAAGAGAAAGGACGCCGCACAGGTTAAGGAAGCACTGCGTACACAGCCTCACAGCAAGGATATACGGCCGAAATGTGAGGATGGATAATGATGCCTATGAAACTGAATGTATTGGCGGACAGACTTGCCCTGACACATATTTGCGGCGAACTGGATAAGGAAGCGTCCGGCGTTTATACAGGGGATTTGCTCAGCTGGGTCATGAGCCATGTAGAGGCGGGCGATGTTTGGATAACAATTATGTCCAATGTAAATGTGGCGGCAGTTGCCAGCCTCACGGAGGCGGCATGCGTGATTCTGGCTGAAAGTGTGCAGCCTGACGAGGAGACGATGCAGGCGGCAAAGGAAAAGAATGTAACGATTTTTTCCGATTCCCGGTCCGCATATCAATTGTGCTGCTGCCTTGGAGCTATTTTATCTGATGGGTAAATATTATTATGACCTGCATATCCACTCCTGCCTGTCTCCATGCGGGGATACGGATATGACGCCTGCAAACATTGCTGGTATGGCGGCGGTGGCCGGACTGCAGATTGCAGCACTCACCGATCACAATACAACAGACAATTGTCCTGCTTTTTGGCAGGCGTGTAAGGCGCAGGGGATCATTCCCGTACCTGGTGTGGAGCTGACTACAGCAGAAGAGATTCATCTACTATGCCTATTTCGGGAGCTAGATGGAGCAATGGCTTTTGGAGAACGTATCGCAGCAGCAAGGCTTCCTGTGAAGAATCGACCTGATATTTTTGGGCACCAGCTTGTAATGGACTGCACAGACCAGGTGCTGCGAGAGGAAGAAACGTTGCTGCTTAGCGCTACATCGCTTACTTTAGAAGAAGGAACGCGGATGTGTCGAACGCTTGGGGGGGTGTGCATGCCTGCCCACATTGATCGCGAGTCCAATGGTATAATTTCCGTGCTTGGTACTTTCCCGGCGGAGCCTGGGTATACCAGCTTTGAACTGAGCCCGACAGGGGAACGACGGGAATTGGAGACTGCGTATCCAATTCTGCAGGGTATGGGCTGTGTCACCAGTTCGGATGCGCATTATTTGTGGGACATATCCGGAGCGGAACACAGCATGGAAATCCAGGATGAGCCGTACAGCAGTGCTTTGGTGCGGGAAAACCTTCTGGCGATTTTGGAGAATAAATAAAAATGAAGGATTTATCTCTCTACATATTGGATATTGCTATGAATTCTGTCCGGGCTGGTGCAAAGCATATTGCAATTCGGCTGGAGGAACAGAACGCTGTATTGACCCTAACCATTCAGGATGACGGGTGCGGTATGACGCCGGAGCAGGTGAAGCGCTTGTTTGACCCTTTTTATACTACTAGAAAGACCCGAAGCGTTGGATTGGGCGTTCCTTTTTTGCGAATGCTGGCACAGCAGACTGGAGGCGGCGTTTCCATTTCTTCCAAAAGCGAGACGGAATACGCAGATCATGGCACATTGGTAACGGCTGTATTTCACACGGACCATATAGATTTTATCCCTTTGGGGAATCTTACAGAAACGATTGTAACTTTGATTCAGGGAAGTCCAAATGTGGATTTTATTTACTGCCACAGTATGTCATGCGGCAGTGTTGCAATGGATACAGCCCAGATGCGCAGCATACTGGGGGAGGGCATTCCTTTGGACAATTATGAAGTGCTGAGCTTCATAAAATCGTATTTACAAGAACAGTATCAACAATTATAATTTATATATTGAAATATCGGAAAGGAAGTATCATATGAAATCGTTATCAGAACTTGCAGCGATCAGAGAGCAAATGAAGGACAAGGTCGCTATTCGGACAGGATCCGGAGACATTCGTGTCGTAGTAGGCATGGCAACCTGCGGGATATCGGCAGGCGCCAGACCTGTGCTCAATACCTTTGTTGAGGAAGTAGCTGCGGCAAATCTCACTGAAAAGGTGATGGTAACCCAGACGGGGTGTATTGGCATTTGCCAGTATGAACCTGTAGTTGAAATTTTTGAGGATGGAAAAGAAAAGACTACATATGTTAAAATGACACCTGAGAAAGTCAAACGGGTTGTTGAAGAGCATCTGAAGGGCGGGAAGCCCGTTTCAGAATATTTAATTGGCAATACAAAGCTTTAATCTGGAGGGACAAAAAAGAATGGTACGTTCACATGTTTTAATTTGCGGAGGCACAGGCTGTACATCCTCCGGCAGTACTGCGTTAAGGGAGGCACTTGCAAAGGAACTGGAAGCCAATAACCTTAGCGAGGAAATAAAAATCGTCCAGACCGGATGCTTTGGTTTATGCGCGCTAGGACCGATTATGATTGTATATCCGGAGGGAACATTTTACTCCAGAGTTGCGACAGACGACATTCCGGAAATCGTGTCTGAGCATCTGCTCAAAGGGCGTATCGTAGATCGCCTGGTTTACAATAAAACCGCTGATGTAGAAGCAGATTCTCACGAATTGCATGCTTCTTTGTCCGATACAGATTTCTATAAAAAACAGAAGCGGGTTGCGCTGCGTAACTGTGGTGTAATCAACCCAGAAAAAATTGATGAATACATAGCAATGGACGGCTATTTTGCCCTTGCAAAAGTCCTTACGGAAATGAGTAGGGAAGATGTTGTGCAAACACTGCTGGATTCCGGCCTGCGCGGCCGTGGCGGCGCAGGATTTCCTACCGGCTTGAAATGGAAGTTTGCGATGGGCAGCGAGGGTAAGAAGTATGTTTGCTGTAACGCAGACGAAGGCGACCCGGGCGCATTTATGGACCGTTCTGTTTTGGAAGGCGACCCGCATGCCGTACTGGAGGCTATGGCTATTGCAGGCTATGCTATCGGTGCAGATCAGGGATATATTTATGTGCGTGCAGAGTATCCTATTGCTGTAAATCGCTTGGAAATCGCTCTGCAGCAGGCAAGAGAATACGGTCTGCTGGGAGAAAATATTCTGGACACCGGATTCAATTTTGATATTCAGCTTCGTCTTGGCGCAGGCGCTTTTGTGTGCGGAGAAGAGACAGCGCTGATGACCTCTATAGAAGGCAAGCGGGGTGAACCTCGTCCGCGTCCTCCGTTCCCGGCTGTGAAGGGCCTTTTTGAGCGTCCCACAATTTTGAACAACGTAGAGACTTATGCGAACATTCCCCAAATTATTTTGAATGGTCCTGCATGGTTTGCCTCTATGGGTACAGAAAAGTCTAAAGGCACAAAAGTATTTGCTCTAGGCGGAAAAATCACCAATACGGGTCTTGTTGAAGTACCTATGGGCACAACGCTGCGGGAAATCGTAGAAGAAATCGGTGGCGGCATCCCTAACGGCAAAAAGTTCAAAGCAGCGCAGACGGGAGGTCCATCCGGTGGATGTATTCCCGCATCTCTTATTGATACGCCTATCGATTATGACAACCTGCTGGAAATCGGATCAATGATGGGATCCGGCGGTCTCATTGTTATGGATGAAGACACCTGTATGGTAGACCTTGCTAAATTCTTCCTGGAGTTTACGGTAGACGAGTCTTGTGGTAAATGTGCTCCCTGCCGAATCGGCACTGTTCGTATGTTGGAAATTCTAAACAGAATTTCTGAGGGAAATGGTGAGATGGAAGATTTGGATAAGCTGGAGGAACTGGCAAATTATATCAAGTCTGCCTCCCTTTGCGGTTTGGGACAGACGGCGCCTAATCCAGTGCTGTCTACGCTCCGGTATTTCCGGGATGAATATGAAGCCCATATTAAAGAAAAAAGATGTCCTGCCGGCGTGTGCAAAAAACTTCTTTCTTACAACATCGATTCTGACAAGTGTAAAGGCTGTACGCTTTGCGCCCGGGTATGTCCTGCAAATGCAATTTCCGGTACAGTCAAGAATCCGCATGTCATCGATCCGGAAAAATGTCTGAAGTGCGGCGCTTGCATTGAAAAATGTAAATTTGGCGCAATTTACAAGAAGTAAGGAAGGAGTACATTCAATAAATGGAAACCAAAATGGTCAATATAAAAATCAATGGCGCAGAGTATTCTGTGCCCTACGGAACAACAGTTCTGGAGGCGTGCAGACAAGCTGGTATCGACATCCCCACACTATGCTATTTAAAGGATGTCAACGAAATCGGCGCTTGTCGTCTGTGCTTAGTAGAGGTAGTGGGCGCAAGAGGACTGGTGACTTCCTGTGTATATCCCATTGAGCGAGACGGCACAGAAATTCTTACAAATACAGCTAAGGTACAGGCTGCGCGGAAAATGAACATTCAGCTGGTGCTTTCCGCACATGAGAAAAAATGCCTTTCCTGTATTCGTTCTAAGACATGTGAACTGCAAAAATATGCTCTGGATTACGGTGTGGAAGAAGATTACTTCAAGCCAGTCAAAACAGAGTCGATGCCCTTGGAAAGTACAGGCCCCTCCATTGTACGGGATCCCAATAAATGTATTCTTTGCCGTCGCTGCGTCGGAGCATGCAACCGGGTACAGGAAATCGGTGCGATTGGAATGCAGAACAGGGGATACGACACTGTGGTAGGCTGCGCTTTTGAGTCAAACCTTACGGACACTACTTGTATCAACTGCGGCCAGTGTATCGTGGCATGCCCTGTAGGCGCGCTGTATGAAAAGGATGACACGGACAGAATCCGTGAAGCCTTGAACGATCCCAGCAAGCATGTGGCAATTTGCTGCGCTCCTTCCGTGCGCGCACAAATCGGTGAGTGCTTTGGCTATGAACCGGGTACAGACTGCGAAGGGAAAATGGTTGCAGCGTTAAAGCGTCTTGGCTTTGACGGCGTATACGATATGAACTTCACGGCAGACTTGACGATTATGGAAGAGGCTACAGAACTGTTAGGCCGTATCCGAAATGGCGGTACACTTCCCATGATCACCTCCTGTTCTCCCGGATGGATCAAATACTGTGAGCATTATTTCCCTGAAATGATTGATAATCTTTCCACTTGCAAATCTCCGCAGCAGATGTTTGGTGCAATCTATAAGGCATTTTTCTGCAAAAAAATGGGCGTGGACCCGGAAGACGTAGTATTTGTGTCTGCGATTCCCTGTACAGCTAAGAAATTTGAGGTAGGCAGAGACGGACAGTCTAACGACGATCTGCAGAATGTGGATATCGCTGTTACGACTAGAGAGCTTGGTCGTATGATTGAATCCGCAGGCATCAACTTCAAAATGCTGCCAGATGAAAAGTTTGATACGCCTATTGACATTGGTTCCGGCGCGGGCGCGATTTTTGGGGCGACCGGCGGTGTCATGGAAGCTGCTTTGCGTACTGCCGCAGAAGTAATTCTAGGCACTACTTTGGAAAAGGTAGAATTTGAAGATGTGCGCGGCACAGATGGGATCAAATTTGCTGCGTATAAGTTGGGAGATATGACTGTTCGTGTAGCAGTAGCCAGCGGCACCGCAAATGCAGGCAAACTGCTGCGGGGTATCCAGAGTGGAGAATATAAAGCAGACTTTATCGAGATTATGGCATGTCCCGGCGGTTGCGTAAATGGCGGCGGACAGCCGATCCAGCCTGCAAGTGTGCGTAATTCTATTGACTTGCGCGCTGTGCGGGCAAAGATTCTTTATGATGCAGATAAAAATCTCCCATACCGCAAGTCTCATGACAACCCCATCGTGAAACTTGTTTATGATGAATTTTTAGGCGAACCCAACAGCCATAAGGCCCATGAGCTTCTCCACACACATTACGTAAAGCGTTCTCTATAAGATAAAAAAACATCGCCTTTGGCGATGTTTTTTTATCTTAGTGTTGCTTGCTTTTTGCGAAATGTTTCTTCTAAATATTGCATTGCTCAGGTACGGGAGTATCACTCTCTTTTCCGAAGCGCTGTTTCCGTTTTAATTTAGAAAACCTTCGTTTTCAAACATGAATTTGAAAATCTCCAAAGCTGAATATTCCATTTCCATGTTTCAATTTTCCCTCATTAAATAAAAATTCAAACGCCTTTTCCATCCTATCAATAATATCAATGGGGATTGATAATTTATAATGTGCAGGTAAAATTCGCTTTATATCTAGTAGTTGAACTTTTTGTATAGACTGAAAAAAAGATTCGGGATCGGTGGTTGGATAAAAAGCGTCAAGACAGCCACTGTATATTAAATCACCAGAATATAAGTATTTTCTGTCCCTTTCATAAAAGCAACAATGTCCTGGAGAATGTCCAGGAGTATGAATAACCTCTACCTGCCTATTCCCGAGATCTAAGCAGTCCTCATTGTGCAGTATTCTTTGTGGTATACCTTGAAATATTTCATAATCATCAATACTGAAATTATTTGGAAATTTACAAGGCTTATACATTAAATTCTTTTTTACTGCTTGTATTGGTATAGGAAAGTTGCCAGACAGCCAGTCCGTTTCTTTTTCATAAACAGCCATATTGTCAAAGTATTTATGTCCTCCAATATGGTCCCAATGGATATGCGTCGTGACTACCATAATTGGAAGTTCTGTTAAGTAGTCTACAACTTCCTTGATATTTGCAACGCCTATCCCTGTGTCTATCAAAATTGCCTGTTTCTCTCCACATAATAAATAACAATGTGTTTCTTCCCAATGCTCATATTCACTTATAGCAAAGGTTTCCGCATCAATTTTTTCAATCGTAAACCAATCATGCATCATATGTCTATCCTTAATTATCGATTTGCTGCGTTGCAACAGTACTATTTTATCACGAAACTACCTTGGTTGCGTTAAATTTTGCTTAAATTTTCTTTGTCTAATTTTTTGTAATCATCATCTGTATTGCTTTCTTGCAATTTGTGCACCTCTATGGTACAATAATATTAAAGATTAAAAGGAAAGGCACGGTACCTGCCATGCTTAAAAAATTGTTTGCCGCTTCTCTTGTGGTAGTGCTTCTTTTCGGACTTGTTTCCTGTGATGAGGATAAGGGGAAGAAAGATGAAGAGGGGAAGAAAGAGGAGAAGCAGTATACAGCCGCAGACATTGTGATGGAAAGTGAGAACTTCCGGTTTACCAGGGGAGAATTTTCCTATCAATTTTACATGAATTATCAGGATTTTCTTAGATACAATCAAAGTTATATGCAGCATTTTGGCTTTGATACGAATACATCTTTAAAGGAACAGTCTTATTCTGATGATCAGACTTGGTTTGATTACTTTGCTGAGCCCTCGCTGGAATACATGCGTCAGATTCTTGTTCTATGCGAAGAGGCGCTGGCTTCTGGCATAGAATTGGACGCACAGGATCAAGAGGAAATTGATACTGCGCTGAAAAGTTATGAACAGTACGCTGCGGATTATGAGCATGATTTGAATGTATTTCTTACAGAACTGTTTGGGGAGGATGTAAGCCTCGATATAATGCGGTCCTATATGGAAAAGGATAGGCTGGCCTATAAATATCGGGACGTAATTTTGGCTGAATACGATTTTTCTGAGGACGCATTGGCCGAATATTTGGCAGAGAATACAGATCAGTTTTATTACATCGACTATCTTTCCTATGCTTTTGATGAGGACACCGATGTAAATGCTGCTTCCAGAGCCCAGGAAATGGCTGAGGCAACAGACAGCGCTTCCTTTGAAACGTATATGCGCACATATGAGATGGAAACCTTGAAAAAAGGTGAGGACGAAATAGATACGGCTTCTCTGTCCAGCGAATATATACGAAAAGATGCTGATAGCGCTTTTAGTGTATGGGCGTTTGATGAAGCAACAGCCGGTAAAACTTATGTGGATAAAAATGAGGTTGATGGAATTTATACAGTCTATCTCTTGACAAAAGCGCCGTATCTGCAGGACTATGCTACGAAAAATTTTCGGTATGTGTATATGACGCTGGATACCTATGGCACATACGAAAAAGCACAGCAGAAGGCAGCTGAATTGGTAAAAACATGGAGAGAGGGGGACGCAGATTCTCATAGTTTTGGAGAGCTTGCGTACAACTATAGCGAAGATGGGGCTACTTCCTATGTTGGAGGACTACAAGAAAATTTGGGTCAGTCTCCCACTAAGTTTCCGGATTCTGTAGTAAACTGGCTTTATAATCCGGACAGACAGACAGGTGACTTAGAGATTCTTCGGGGGGAAGAGGCGTATTTTATTGTTTATTTTGAGGGAGATGGGCAAATTCAATGGAAAAATGCAGCTCGTCAGGCTCTGGAAGAAGATAAATATATTGCGGATATGGAAATCTTCAGCGAAAGACATGAGACCAAGATTAATGAAGAAGTTGCTAATTCGTTATATGCGTAAGATTAAGAAAAGACAGCGGGCATTAGCTCGCTGCTTTTTTTTAAAGGAGCTTGATTTGAAAAGAATTTTATGGTATACTATACCTCGCCAACAAAATTTTATTGATATGCGCCCGTAGCTCAGTTGGATAGAGCGTCCGCCTCCTAAGAAAGTGTTCCAACGCTCGCCTTGGGAGGGCAAGGGAAATGTTGCAAGTCCCACAATTTCATAGTTTTTATAAATGTTTCCGTAGCTCAGTTGGATAGAGCGACCGCCTCCTAAGCGGTAGGTCGGGTGTTCGAGTCACCTCGGGAACGCCAAAAACCCCGCCGAAAACCCTGTAAAATCAAGGTTTTCGGCGTTTCTTATTTTCCGAGAGAAATCGGACAGATAGCAAAGTGCGATTAGCAAAAGCCCATCTTGCTAATCAGACGCACCAGAGAAAAGTCGAACTTTGATTTTTTTGTTCATCGGTTAGCCTGCTTCGGCTTGCTAATGATTAGCAGGATTTTTGCCGAGTTTGCTAATCAAAATGCCTTTCCTGCTAATTTCCCGAAAAAAGCTGCTAAAAATCGTGCTAATTTGAAAGGCGATAGTTCCAAGTTCAATAGCCTGTTTTATAGGTTTACCTGCTACCAGATACGGCACATTTGAGTATCCCATCACTTCTATATATAATGGAAGCAGGAAAGGACGGTGAACCTTATGAGAGAAAAGAAAACTCATATATATGTGGATAGCCAAGAAAGAACATTGCTTTTACATAGCCTTGTGGAGCTGAAAAATCAGCTCATACA
>CAOKAC010000005.1 GCA_948466345.1 uncultured Clostridia bacterium
GTACCGGTGAAGATGCCGGTTACCCGCGACTAGACGGAAAGACCCCATGGAGCTTTACTGTAGCCTGATACTGGAATTCGGTCTATTATGTACAGGATAGGTGGGAGACTAAGAAGCAGAGGCGTCAGCCTTTGTGGAGTCGCCCTTGGGATACCACTCTTGATAGATCGGATTTCTAACCAGCGGCCGTGAATCCGGCCGTGGGACAATGTCAGGTGGGCAGTTTGACTGGGGCGGTCGCCTCCAAAAGAGTAACGGAGGCGTTCAAAGGTCAGCTCAGCGCGGACGGAAATCGCGCAGTGAGTGTAAACGCCAAAGCTGGCCTAACTGCGAGACCAACAAGTCGAGCAGTAACGAAAGTTGGAGTTAGTGATCAGGTGGTAGTGAATGGAAATGCCATCGCTTAACGGATAAAAGCTACCCTGGGGATAACAGGCTGATTTCCCCCAAGAGTTCACATCGACGGGGAAGTTTGGCACCTCGATGTCGGCTCATCACATCCTGGGGCTTGGAGAAGGTCCCAAGGGTTCGGCTGTCCGCCGATTAAAGTGGTACGCGAGCTGGGTTCAGAACGTCGTGAGACAGTTCGGTCCCTATCTGTCGTGGGCGCAGGATATTTGAGAGGAGCTGACCTTAGTACGAGAGGACCGGGTCGGACGTACCTCCGGTGCATCAGTTGTACTGCCAAGTGCATAGCTGAGTAGCCGCGTACGGATGCGATAAACGCTGAAAGCATCTAAGCGTGAAACGTACCTCGAGATTAGATATCCCACAGCGTAAGCTGGTAAGGTCACTCGTAGACTACGAGTTTGATAGGTCGGAGGTGTACGCACAGTAATGTGTTTAGCTGACCGATACTAATAGACCGAGGGCTTGAACTACTAATTGTTCTCTTTTGTCTCTTACTGAGACATGCTGCTGTTCGCTTTTCTTGTTCGGTTTTTCAATGACCTTTCGTTTCTTTTGCATCCTTCTTCCCTTTTTGAAGAGTTTAAATCAGTAGAGTTAGACTTTTTTATTTTAGTAACTTTTACATACAAAAATAAACATCCTGAAATACTTTTATCAAGTATTTCAGGATGTTTTTGCATATATATGATTAGTTTACTGAAATTTTATTTCTGCTGAAAGAATGCCTCCAGCATGGGCGTGAGTACCTCGCTCATCATAGTGTACCCTTTATAATTGGGGTGGCAGCCTTCACGACTAATTCCATCTTGAAGGGTAATCCCATCCTCTTTTACAAGACGGGAGTGATAGTCCACATATTTTGTGCCATATTCTGCTGTGAGACGCTGAATCAGTTGGTTGATCTCTATGATAAACCGATTGCGCAGATTCAAATTTGGTAGGCTTTCTCCTGTGGGCAGACAGGAACCCATCCATAGAGGAAATTTATTTTCCGCTGCTTCTTCCAGCATGCTGCGGTAGCTTTTTTCTAGCAGAGCAAGTACCTTGTTCGCCGCCCGCCGATCATATTGCCCCTTTTTGCTAATTTTGTTATCCAGTTCCCAAGTGTTATTTATACCAATCATCGCGATACATAGGCGCGGATTAAGCTGAGTCACATCTGCGTGAAAACGCCATGCCAGTATATCGGCAGAGTCACCGCCAATTCCCCGATTTAAAACCAGTCCGAATTTACCATAATACAAGTTGACATCCATAAAATGTGTGATAGAATCTCCAGTAAAAATAATGTCAACCGGCCGCCCGCTATATAAAACTTCTCCGTTTTTTAAATCAAATTCATCCCGTCTGGCGTCTGCGTCCACAGGTTTTTTATATCTTCCCGGTTTAATGTAATTGAGTTCATCCTGCATAGCTATGACAATCCCTTTCTTTGTGCACATATTCAACTATAATATGGAACAGTATAGCATGAAGAAACAAAAATTGCAAGCTAGATGTAGATTTTTCCCTGATTCTATGTTAAGATGATACTACTGTGAAAGAATCTCGGAAGGTGGGCTGAAATGGATAAAAATCGCAGACTAGATCACAGTTTTTATAAAATACATGCAGATGAACTTGCTCCCGCACTGCTGGGAAAGATTTTATGCAGAAAGATGAATGATACTATACAACGCGTTCGGATTACAGAAACCGAATGCTATAAGGGAGAGACAGACACTGCCTGCCACGCTGCAAAAGGAAAAACAAAGCGAACGCAGGTACTTTATGAAGACGGTGGGACCATATATGTATATCTATGCTATGGGATTCATGAGATGCTCAATATAGTAGCAGGAGATGCTGGATATCCAGAAGCGGTCCTTATTCGTGGAGTCGATACTATTTTGGGCCCTGGAAGGGTAACAAGATTTTTGAATATAACAAGGGCGCTCAATGGAAAAGATTTATGCAGTAGCGAAGAGCTTTGGATAGAAGAAGATGGATATGTACCTGCTTACCATACTGCGCCGCGAGTGGGAATTGGATACGCTGCAAAAGAAGATCAGGAGCGGCTATGGAGATTTATTGCCGACTTGTAATCATCAGGTCCAGCGCAGGGGGGAATATATTTGAAAATACGCATAGATACACAGACTGGAGCAATACTTGTCGCTGCACAGGAAATTTCTTTTTTTGCCCGTACACGAAAAGACTCCCTCCGGGGCAAACTATCCTTTCTGCCGGTTGAGGAGACAGAGAGCCCACAGGGTGGAAAGGAATTATCCCTTGCAGTTACAGAGTGGGGCATTCCCTTTACCATGACAGGTACAGCTGATTTATTGTACCGTTCCAAAACCGGTGTCACTATTGAAAAATTTCGTCAGATTGGCAGAATTACCAGCCGTACCAATCCAGTAGGCGATCCTACCTTCCTTGCAGAGGGATTTTTATGCGCATATATGCTGTGTCGTGAAGAAGCGCTGTCATCTGTAACCTTGCGGCTTACCTATACAGTACATGGGAGGGAAAGCAGTGCCTCTTTTGTCTGTACTATATCAGAGACTGTTTTTCGGCGTATGTCTGAAATGTTATTTTCTCGTGCGGCACCTTTTATTTCCATACAGGCGGACAAGCATTTGCAGGGATTTGCAAAGATGGCTTCTATGGCGTTTCCATATCGGGAAATGCGCGCAGGACAGCGGGACTTTATTGCGGACGCATACCGGGCTGTCAAGCATGGAAGCACCCTGCTTGTCTGTGCACCTACTGGAATTGGAAAGACGATTTCTGCTCTGTATCCTGCTTTACGTGCTTTGGGGGCAGGATATACGGCTAAGGTATTTTATCTTACTGCAAAAAATGTTGCGGGAAACGCTGCGGTAGAGGCATGCCAATCTATGTCTACGCAGGTGCCATCGCTGCGTACCGTCAGTATTGTTTCCAAGGAAAAGACTTGTTCACAGGCACTAGGTGGACGCGGCAGAACCTGGCAGAAGCAAAACTGCTACATGTGCCCTTATATGGGGGAAGTACAGAACCTTTCTTATGAAGAACGCAGAGACGCGGCTATGCTGGAATTATTACAAGCACTTCATGTGATAGACACTGCCGCGTTATGTGAAGTGGCTGAAAAACATAGCCTGTGCCCCTATGAATTGTCGTTGGATGTGAGCGAATACTGTGAAGTGGTGATATGTGATTATAATTATCTTTTTGACCCAATGGTTCGCTTTAAACGATATTTTGGTACCAGTACCGGTCGGTATACTGTTCTTCTAGACGAAGCGCACAATCTTCCGGATCGGGCCAGAGAAATGTATTCTGCCGAACTTAATGCAGGGGATTTTATGCGACTTTATAAAGGTCTGGACACATATTTTCCAGCGCAAGGACCACTGCGCGAGGCGCTGACGGATATACTTCGTCTGCTGCAGCGCATAGCGGTGCTTTGCCGTTCGGAGGAACAGTTGGACGCAGAAGGCCGGAAATCTGGATATTATTTGTCAGCCCGTGTGCCGGAGGATTTTGGTATAGCTTTGCAGAAATTTGTGCAGATTGGCGAGGAAGTGTTGCGGCTGGAGGATGATACGGGAGCCCATACTTTGCTGGATCAGGCCGTGACGCAATGCAGTGGCTTTTTGCGCAGCTTGGATCTGTTTGATTCTGCATTTGTCTTTTATGCAGAAAGCATTGGCGGCGGATTGCACATATACATACGCTGCCTGGATCCATCAAAAATCCTTCGTCATATGATGCAGCCGGTGGGAGGGATGGTATTTTTTTCGGCCACGCTGACGCCAATGGAGTATTTTGCAGACGTGTTGGGCTGTCCCGATGCGCCCTGCTTGGAATTAGATTCTCCCTATGATCCGGAACATTTAGGTCTGTTTGGTGTAGACTCTATCAGCACTCGGTATAGTGACAGGGAGCGTTTTGCACATGAAGTGGCAGAAATGATTTTAGCTGCGGCAGAGGCAAAGAAGGGCAATTATATTGCGTATTTCCCCTCTTATGCCTATATGAAAAGCGTATATTCTGTATTTGTAGAAATTGCCCCGCATATGCATACGGTGGTGCAAAAGCAGGGCATGCTGCACAATGAGCGGAATACGTTTTTGCAAGCATTTTCTCAAAAGAGGGAAGCCGTGGTGGGATTTTGCGTGCTAGGAGGTGCATTTTCCGAGGGGGTAGACTTGCGTGGTGAGCAGTTGATCGGAACGATTATTGTGGGAACCGGCTTGCCGAAAATTACTGCGGAGCAAAATTTGCTTCGGGATTATTTTGAGAAAACCAGGGAAAGCGGTTTTGCATATGCATATACATATCCGGCTATGATCAAAGTGCAGCAGGCGGCCGGCAGGGTGATTCGCAGCGAGACGGACTGCGGGGTGGTGGTATTGATCGATGACCGATATGCACAGCCCCAGACATATAAGCTGTTTCCCAAGATGTGGCGGCATATCCGATTTGTACGGGATGCGTACACGTTAAACGCTGCACTGTCTGCCTTTTGGAAAAAGCAGGACAGAAAAAATAAACTTTAATATCGCGCAGATTTGCAGTGTCGTTCTTTAGGTAATTTATGAGGATCCTGAAAAATGCCTTGCAATTTTTATTTATATGTGTTACAATACTCTGCAGTAGATAAAAAGCGATGATGAAGCTGGCAAATGCGGGCAAACGGGTTTTCAGAGAGGTGTGTCACCGGCTGTAAGCACACCGTCCGTCGCAGGAGGCCTTTCCCTTCGGAGCACGGCAGGTGAATTTTATTAGTCTGTCGGGGGAACGCCCCTTATAGCGAGACAAGTGCCGCATCTGTGCGGAATTTGGGTGGTACCGCGGATTCGTCCGTCCCGATTTTATAAGTCGGGACGGATTTTTTTATGAAACAATATAGAAAGGCATGATATATTATGAAAGAAACACTGCAAAAAATCAAGGAAGAAGCCCTTGCTGCCCTTGCGGCGCTGGATGCGGATATCGAGGGACTGCGAATCCGGTATTTGGGCAAAAAGGGAGAGCTAACGGCGGTACTTCGCGGGATGGGAAAGCTTTCTCCCGAAGAACGGCCGATTGTGGGTCAGATTGCCAACGAGGTGCGTGCACAAATTGAGGAACAGCTTACTAAACGTGCAGCAGAGTTGAAAGCCTCTGCTATGGAAGGCCGGCTGAAAAAGGAAAAACTGGATGTGTCAGTGCCCGGTGAGAAGATATATATGGGACATCTGCATCCGCTTACAAAAATGCGCCGTGAATTAGAAGATATTTTCAGCGGAATGGGATTTTCTATTGCAGAAGGGCCGGAAGTAGAAACAGATTACTACAACTTCCAGGCGCTGAACACACCGGCAGATCACCCGGCTAGAGATACCCAAGATACCTTTTATATTACAGACAATGTGCTCCTGCGTTCTCAAACTTCTCCTGTACAGGTCCGTACCATGGAACATATGTGTCCGCCTATCCGAATTATCTCTCCGGGTAGAGTATATCGGTCTGACACAATGGACGCCACTCACTCGCCTTTGTTCCATCAGGTGGAGGGCCTTGTTGTAGATGAAGGCATTACCATGGGAGACCTCAAAGGAACATTGGAGAGATTTGCGCAGTTAATGTTTGGTGTGGATACAAGGGTGCGGTTCCGGCCCCATCATTTTCCGTTTACGGAACCTTCTGCAGAGGTGGATGTGTCCTGCTTCCAATGCGGAGGCAAAGGTTGTCGTCTGTGCAAAGGAGAAGGCTGGATCGAGATTTTGGGAGCCGGAATGGTGCATCCCAATGTGCTGCGGGGCTGCAATATTGATCCGAAAAAATACAGCGGATTTGCATTTGGCATGGGTGTGGAGCGAATTTTTATGCTTAAGCATCATGTGGATGACTTGCGGTATTTGTATGAAAACGACGTGCGTTTCCTGGCGCAGTTTTGATGGGGGAGGAAGAACAGTATGAATTTACCAATGAAGTGGCTTGCGGATTTCACAGACGTAAGCGATATAGAAATCGGCACATATTGCGATCAAATGACAGATACCGGCAGCAAAGTAGAAGGATATTCTAGCGAGGGCAGCGCTTTTAACAGTATAGTTGTGGGAAAGATTCTTTCCATCACCCCCCACCCCAATGCGGACAAGCTGGTGATTTGCTCCGTGGATGTAGGCGGAGAACATCCGTTGCAGATTGTGACCGGAGCAAAAAACGTATTTGAAGGGGCGCTGGTGCCCGTTGCGCTGGACGGCGCACAATTGCCCGGAGATATAAAAATCAAAAAAGGAAAGCTGCGGGGAGAGGTCAGCGAGGGGATGCTGTGTTCTTTTGAAGAAATGGGCCTTACCCTCCATGAAATGCCTGGTGCGGCGGAAGATGGCATTTTGATTCTTGGAGATGTGGGACTTGGAGACGCATTGCCTGGCACCGATATGAAAAAACTGCTTACTATGGATGGCAATGTGGTGGAATTTGAAATCACACCCAACCGGCCGGATTGTCTTTCTGTAATCGGTCTTGCCAGAGAGAGCGCGGTTACATTTGACCGTCCGCTGCAGATTCCCACTCCACAGGTTCGTTCTCTTGGAGATGGGGACAGCATAGAAAAATATTTGCGGGTAGATATCGACTGTGAGGAGCTGTGCTACCGATACAGCGCAGCTGCGGTAAAAAATGTAAAAATTCAGCCATCCCCGCTATGGCTGCGGATGCGGCTGCATGCAGCAGGTGTGCGCCCTATCAATAATATTGTGGATATCACCAACTACGTGATGCTGGAGTACGGTCAGCCGATGCATGCGTTTGACTATGCTTGTCTGGACGGCAGTCATATTATCGTCCGCCGCGCCGCAGCAGAGGAGGCATATACGTCTCTGGACAGCAAGGAACATGTGTTGGACGAATCTATGCTGGTAATCTCCGATGAGAAAAAAGCAGTGGCTCTTGCAGGGATTATGGGCGGTGAAAACAGCGAAATTACAGACGATACAAAGCTGGTTATATTTGAGAGCGCTTCTTTTAAGGGATCAAATGTGCGAATTACTTCTAGAAAGCTGGGAATGCGTACAGAAAGCTCTGCTCGTTTTGAAAAGGGGATGGACCCAGAGAATACTATGCCTGCACTGCTGCGTGCATTAGAGTTGATTCAGCAGCTTGGCGCCGGTGAGGTGGTAGACGGGGTTATTGATGTATATCCAGGCAAAAAGCAGCAGACAGTCATTCCTTTGGAGACGGATCGAATCAACCGATTCCTAGGCGTGCAGTTAGAGCAGGCGTATATGGAACAGGTGCTGGAACGACTTGGCTTTGTCTGTCGGGACGGAATGATAGAAGTACCCTCTTGGCGTGCGGATGTAGAATGCATGGAAGACCTGGCAGAAGAGATTGTCCGCATTTATGGATATAATAAAATCCCCTCCACAGAATTTAAGGGACCTATGACCCAGGGTGGACGAAATAAGAAACAGCAGTTTGAAGTACGTATCAGCGACGCTCTTTGTGATATGGGGATGGACGAGATTCATACATTTTCCTTTATCAGCCCCCGGCATTATGACAAAATTCGTATGACGGCGGAGGATCCCCGAAGAAAAAGCGTGGTTATCAAAAACCCACTTGGAGAGGATACCTCAGTTATGCGCACCACCGCACTGCCGTCCATGCTGGAAGCGCTTGCCTATAACTACAGTCAAAAAAATCAGAACGTGCATCTGTATGAGATGGCATCTCTGTATCTGCCTATGGAGGGGGAACAGCTTCCCCAGGAGCCGAAAAGCTTGGTGCTTGGCTTTTATGAAAACAGCTTGGACAGCACAGCCGGTTTTTATCGGTTGAAGGGATATGTAGAGGCAATTTTGGCACTTGCCGGAATTGCAGGCGCAAAGTATATCAGTATAGAAGATAATAGGGCATTCCATCCCGGGCGCTGCGCTGCTGTAATGGTTGGGGAAATCACTCTTGGCGTGTTTGGTGAGGTGCATCCATCCGTCTGCGAGACCTATGGATTCGGTGTGGCAGCTTATGGGGCAGAACTGGATTTTGATGCCCTATTCCAGATGAGAAAAACAAAGTTTGAATATACGTCCCTGCCCAAATATCCTGCGCTGGAACGAGATTTTTCCTTCGTTTGCAGCGAAGCGCTTGCAGTGGGCGATATACGTGATGTGATGCTACGTGCCGGCGGCAAGATGGTTGCAGATGTATCTCTATTTGATGTATATCGCGGTCCCCAAGTGGGAGAGGGGAAGAAGAGCGTTTCCTTTGCCGTGCTGCTGCGTGCCTCTGACCGCACACTGACAGATGAAGAGGCAGATGCCATTGCAGATAAGATTATGAAGCGGCTCCATGACGAGTATGGTATCGTACTGCGGGCGTAAAGGTGTGTTATGAAAAATGTATATGAATTACAAGTTGCAGGGCTGCGCCGGGAGTTGCCGCTGTGTCCGCTAAATGATAATCTGTATATTGGTGCATTTGTGATTTTCGGAGATCCGGAGTTGACTAACGCCTGTGCCAAGGAACTGCTGGAAAATGCGCCGGCATATGATTATATGATTACAGCAGAATCCAAGGGAATCCCCTTGGTTCATGAAATGGCGCGTCTCGCGGGCAATCAAAAATATTTTGTCGCTCGTAAACGGCCAAAGCTTTATATGACAGGTGTGTTTGAGGTGACGGTTCATTCCATTACTACCCAAGGGGAACAGAAGCTTTATCTGGATGCGGCGGATGCCGCTCAGATGAAGGGTAAAAGGATCTTGCTGGTGGATGATGTAATTTCTACCGGAGAATCTTTGCGCGCGTTGGAAGAACTGGTAACCGCCGCTGGGGCCGAAATTGCGGGTCGTATGTGTATACTGGCAGAGGGGGACGCTCAAAAACGGCAGGATATGCAGTATCTTGCAGGGCTTCCCTTGTTTGATAAAAACGGCGATCCGATTATCGAATAAAAAAGCCTCCCTATAATAAAGGGAGGTCTTTTTTTACACAACAGTGAACGGTGCAAATGCTTCGCAGGTAGAGTCCGGTCCGATATACAACCGGAAGTCGCCGGGTTCCAGTACCTGTTCCAGTTTTTCATTTAAAAATGTAAACCGTTCGGAGGGGATAGAGAAAGAAATCTGAAGTGTCTGTCCTGCGTCCAGAGATATTTTTTCAAAATCGCACAGCAGCTTATCCGGTGTTGCGATAGAAGATACCAAGTCGCAGAAATACACCTGTACAACCTCTTCCACAGGGGTAGCTCCTGTGTTGGAAATAGTCACACTAGCCCGCAACGCTTCTCCCGGCCGCAGCTCCGGATTTTCGATGGTAATATTGTCATATACAATTGTACTGTAGGTGAGTCCATATCCGAAGGGATAAAGGGGATCGGCGGGACAGTCTCTATACCGACGGGGGAAGAGACTTCTGGGCCGACCGGCGGAAAGGCTTGCATAGTAGATGGGGATTTGCCCGGTTGCTCTAGGGAAAGTTACCGGCAGTCTGCCACTGGGAGATAAGTCTCCCATAAGAAGCTGGCGGATGGCATTCCCCGCTTCTACACCGGAGTGCCATCCAAGGAGCAGTGCGTCGGACATTTCATCCAGTCGACTGCAGGCAAGGGGACGTGCAGTGAGCAGTACGGAAACGATGGGCTTTTTCAATCCCTTCAGCAGCTTCAAATATTCATACTGAATATCCGGCAAATCGATATCAATACGGCCGCCGCCTTCTCCTGCCCACTGACAGGGCTCGCCGCACACATAAATAATGCCGTCACAGCCGGCGGCCAGGCGAGCAGCTTCTTTGAACTTTGCCCGGTCGGTGCCTTCAAAGTCACATCCTGCCAGATAAACGATTTCAATACCCTCTTCTTTTTCCAATGCCATACGTGTTGTTATAACAGTAGCGGGATCGCACCGTCCACCCCAAACACCCATAGCTTCATATTGTGCGTCCGCCATGGGACCGGTAACCAGATATTTTTTGCCGTCCCGTTTCAGAGGAAGAATATTTTCTTTATTTTTCAAAAGAACCATAGAATGGGCTGCAAGATCCCTTGCGGCGTCTCGGTACTCTTCTTTCAGAAACGCAGTGCTGGTATCTTCATCTCGGTAGGGATTTGCAAAAATACCTGCGGCGAACTTAACACACAAAATACGCAGCACGCTTTGATCAATGGCCGGCAAAATTTCCGGCACTTCTTCGACCAGGGCTTCCAATGTTTCGACATAAGCGCAGGAGTGCATATCCATGTCACAGCCTGCCAAAAGTGCACGGCGTGCCGCATCTTTTTTATCCTGCGCTACCCGGTGATTTACCAGCTCCAGCACACTGGTCCAGTCGGACACTACAAATCCGGAAAAGCCCCATATTTCCCGCAAAAGCTGGGTAAGATAATACTGAGAACCGGTTACAGGAATGCCGTTGAGAGAGTTGAATGAGGACATGCAGGTCATAGCACCGGCATCCACCGCCGCTTTATATACAGGCAGATATTCCCCATGCAGGGTGCGTTCGCTGATATCGCAGGATTCATAATCTCTGCCTGCCTCGCTGAGGCCATATCCGCAATAATGCTTAAAGCAGGAGGCTACATAAGGATATCCGGTATCCGGATTCATTGTCTGGAATCCCCGTATTCTGGCGGCTGCCACAGCGCTGCCCAGCAGCTTGTCCTCTCCTGCGCCTTCTGCAATTCTGCCCCAGCGGGGTTCTCTGGAAATATCAATCATGGGAGAATATACCCAGTTGATTCCCTCTGCATACGTTTCCATTGCAGAGATGCGTTCAGAGTTTTCAATTTTGTCCATATCCCAGCTGGCTGCGCCTGCCAGGGGTACGGGAAACAGTGTTCTATCCCCATGCACCATATCGTGGCCGATAATCAGCGGGATTCCCAGCCGACTTTCTTCCACAGCAAGCCGCTGCAGTCGGTTTGCTGTCTGCACGTCCGGCACATTCAGAAATGCGCCGATTGTGCCGGAGCGCACCAGTTCTTCATCCAAATTTCGCACAGTACCCAAAAGATGCAGCTGGCCTATTTTTTCCTGCAGGGTCATTTTTTGCAGAATTTCCATCGCCTTAGGAACATAAGGAGACGGATCAAATTTGTTGTGATATTCTTTCATATGTATAATAGTCCTTCCTACACGGTATAAACAATCATTTTATATTTTATCATAGCGAGCGTTAAAGTCAAGTGCGCAGCAGCATTTTTTTTACATACCGGATGTCGGTACGAGAAACGGAGCGGGAAAGAATTAATAAAATTGCATATACAAGAACAGTAAAAGCAATTTGCAGGGGCATAGGCAGAGATGTATGCATAAAAGATGTTAGAAGACGAACGCTGCTGCAGGCTGCTAGGGAAGACAATCCTGGTACGGTGACCCAGCGGAGCAGAAACCGGATTTTAGTGACAGCCAGCATTCGGCTGATGCTGAGGGCAGCGTTTACCGTTTCTGTAATATACACGCATGCTACGTATCCCCAAATACCAAAACGGGGAACCAATGTTAAAACCAGAATTAGGCTAAGTCCTGCATCCAGTATATTTACTTTCATGCAGTACACTTGCTGTCCTAGTCCCTTTAAAATGGAATCTACTGCGGTATCCAAATACATCAGCGGTACCAGGGGCGCAAAGGCGGCAATATAACGTCCTGCCTCACTGCTGCTATAAACGCCCATGCCTAAAATGTGAGAAAAGGCCAAAAAAATACCGGCGACTCCCATAGAAAACCATAGACTGACACGCACGACCTTAATGCCGATTTCCCGTGCCCGGATGGTGTTATCCGTGGCCAGACATTCCGATAACTCTGGTACCAGCAGGGAGGCGAAAGCACTGATTACTGAAGAGGGAAAAAAGATCAGAGGGAAGGCCATTCCGTGAAGCACGCCATAAGAGGCCAGTGCACCTTGGGGGTCGGCGCCGCTTTTGCGCAGTCCTGAGGGAATGGCAAGATGCTCGGCGCACAGCAAGCCCTGCCGCACGTAGGATCCGGCTGCTACTGGAAATGCAATGGAGGCGGCGCGGGACAGTGCTCCCGGCTTTTTCTTATACGGAAGAGCGGCAGTGCCGGCATTTGTGCATGTTTTTACCCCGCGATCCGTTATGTAAAGGAATATGGCAAGAAGCAGAGAAGCAATTTCCGAAATTGCTGCCCCTCCTACAACGGCAAGACATGCATATTCGATCCCCCGTGGAGCGATGATCACCAGTCCGGCAGATACCAGTGCGATTTGTACAAACTGTTCGCAGATGGAAATAGCTGCATTTTTGTAGACCTTACGCAGTCCGGTGAAGTATCCGGCAAGGGCGGATGACAGAGATATGGGAACAAGCCCTATACTCAGTAATTGCAGAGAGGGAATCGTCCGAATGTCTCCCAAAACGTAGGTTCCTAAAATACCGGACAGCGTAAACAACAAAATACCTGCGAAAAGTCCGAAAAACAAGCTATAGCCGATACAGCCAGCCAGTTCTTCTCGAAGTGCGCGGCGCAGCGCTTTCCCACAAATACCATTTTGTTCACATTGTGCCAGCCGCTCCGATGTCATGCGCACAGTGGCTAGATTGACGCCGGATACAGCTAGAGTAATGGCCAGGGAATATACGCTCATCACAAGCGTGAAAAGTCCCAGTGCTTGGGATCCGATTTTCTGTGCCACAAAGGCATTGAAGCTAACGCCAATAGCCCGTAGTCCGACTGTTACAGCGGACAGCAGGATGGCGTTTAAGAAATATCTTTGCGATTTACTTGTCTGTTTCATATATATGTAAGCAGGCCGCGGGGCAGAGGCGGCTGTGTGCTTTTCCTCCGTCCCTACTATATTCGAGAAAGCAAAGAAAGAGAACCACCGCTATTTTAGCGATGGTTCTCTTTCTTTAATATATCAGGACTCGTTCTGTTCTTTCTTTTTACCGAGGATCACATTGGTAAGAATACCTAGGATCAGTGCGCAAGCAACGGATGTGAGGGTTACCTTTCCAAAGGTGACTGTTAGCCCTCCAATACCGGAAATTAGGATAACAGAAACAACAAACAGATTTCTGTTTTCTTCCAAATTTACTTTTTGAATCATCTTTAGACCGCTTACTGCAATAAAGCCATACAAGGCCATGCAAACGCCGCCCATCACACAAGAGGGAATGGAGTTAACAAACACAATAAAGGGGTTTAAAAAGGATACAATCACGGCGCCTATCGCCGCACCCATGATGGTGTAGAGGGAAGCGTTTCTGGTGATTGCAACACAAGCTACAGATTCTCCATAGGTAGTATTGGGACATCCGCCAAACACAGCGCCTACCATAGAGCCTACACCGTCTCCCAGCAAGGTTCTGTGCAGTCCGGGGTCTTCCAAAAGGTCCTTTCCGATAATGGAAGAAATATTTTTATGGTCGGCCAAGTGTTCCGCAAACACAACAAATGCAACGGGAATATAGGCTACGGCAACACTGCCAAGATATTGGGCGTCCAGTTTACTAAAGCCTTTTACTGCGGTGAGGAAAGTAAAGTCCGGTACAGCAAAGAAGGTTGTCAGAGCCACCTTACCATCTACAAGCAAACGATTGAATATGGAAAAGTCGATTACTTTGAGTGTATCTAAATCCGCTGCA
Source organism: uncultured Clostridia bacterium (assembly GCA_948466345.1). Classification (GTDB taxonomy): domain Bacteria; phylum Bacillota; class Clostridia; order Oscillospirales; family CAG-272; genus Avispirillum. The sequence goes on from CAOKAC010000005.1 coordinate 13,991, forward strand.
TTGCCGATTATAGTTAAAATAGCGGCAAAAGCGTAGCCAGACAGAATTCCGATGATAAAAGGAATCATTTTCACATTTCTCTTTCCGTATGTAGAGCAGAGAATGGTTACGGCCAAGGTGACCAGTCCACACAAAATGGTGACCAAAGGAGATGCGACGGGAAGTCCATCTACCCCTGCAACATTTCCTTTCATCAGATCCCCCACCGCATTTCCGGCAAGGGAAAGTCCAATCAGCGCTACTGTAGGTCCGATAACGACAGCAGGCATCAGCTTGGATATCCATTTAACGCCTGCAATTTTGATTACAATAGCGATAACCACGTAAACGAGGCCGGCAAAAATGGCACCGATGATCAGTCCGAGATACCCCAGTTCGGGAGAGGACATGGCAATCGCTCCTGCGAATGCGGTGGACATTGGCCCGATAAAGGCGAAGGATGACCCTAGAAATACGGGGCTTCTTCTTTTTGTAAAGAGGATGTACACAAGGGTGCCGATTCCTGCACCGAACAAGGCCGCTCCGGTACTCATACCGTTGCCTACAATGACCGGAACAACCAGTGTGGCAGTCATGATTGCAAGCAGCTGCTGCAGAGAAAAGATGATCAGCTGCCCGGCTTTGGGCTTGTCCTGAATGTTGTAGATCAGTTTCATAAAAAACTCCATTCCTTGCCGCCGGGGCTGATACGGCATCCCATTGCGGCATAAATTCTATTGAAAGCGGCAGTCGCCGCACATCAATCTTTTTTTATTCTGCTTTGGCAAGGCAGACCTGCCATATCCCGTCAATTTCCTGCACCATTACCTGGACAATCTCATCATGGGACGTAGGCACATTTTTTCCCACAAAGTCCGGTTTGATAGGGAGTTCCCGGTGCCCTCTGTCAATAAGCACAGCAAGCTGGATACTTTTGGGACGGCCCGCTGTAAATACGGCTTCAATGGCGGCCCGTGCAGTGCGGCCTGTATAAATTACATCGTCTACCAGTACCACTGTTTTTCCTGTAACATCCCCTGGAAACAGAGTATCTGCTGCTGTCACCGATGTCACACAGGTGGGTGTCAGATCGTCTCTATATCGTGTAATGTCCACATATCCTACAGGAACGCCGGCTCCTTCAAATCTTTGTATATTTGTTGCCAGTATAGTAGAAAGAGGCACACCCCTGCGTTTGATTCCGATGAGACAAAGCTCGTCGCATCCTTGGTTTCGCTCGATAATTTCATGGGTGATTCTGGCCAGACTACGCATCATAGCCGCTTCATCCATTAAGGTTGCTTTAAAAATCACTTTTTAATCATTCCTATTCTTTTCCATAAAAAAAGCCTTGCACGCGGCAAGACTGCAGCACTGGCTGTAAATCTTACCGGCTTCACGGAGCCGCTTAAAAATTTCACCTATGCATTTTGTTAGTATTCTGTAGGCAGTATAGCAGAATTTGTCTGAAATGTAAATAGAATATTGTAAAAAAATGAAATTTGATGTCGGCGTCACTTTAAATATTGAAAAAAAGAACCTTCTATGATAAATGCTTCATCATAGAAGGTTCTTTTTATTTATTTTACCGTTTTGCTGCCTCGCAAATCATCTGTGCAGCTGTATCCACACCAAGGGCGGCTGCATTGAGCATCATATCGTAATTGCGGCGGTCGCTCCAATCCCATTCCGTAAAAGTAGCGTAATGGCGGGCACGTCCCTTATCGGATTTCGTAATTACATCCAACGCCTTCTTTTGAGAATATCCGTATTCATCTACTGCGCGTTTGATACGATCCTCCATGGATGCGTAAATAAACACTTTTAGAAGATCGTGCCTTTCCCGTAAAATGAAGTCTGCACAACGGCCAACGATTACGCAGGGCGAGGCGGCATACTTCTGGATTACCTTCTGCTGTGCCAGAAATACTTGCATTGTCAGGGGTACAGAATTGGTTCCGCCCAGCCCCAACATACCATATGTATAGCTGTTGCCCATGGCAAGATTATACAAAAAGCTGCTGGTAATTTCCTGTTCGTTATTTTCTATAAAATCTGAAGAAAGTCCGCTTTCCTTTGCGGCCTCATCAATTAATTCCCTATCGTAATATGGGATTTGCAAAAGTCTGGCGACTTCTTTGCCTACAGTTCTGCCTCCACTTCCCAGTTCACGGCCAATGGTAATAACACGATCCATAAATAAAACCTGCCTTTCCGCAAAGAGCATATGGCATTTTGCTGCATTTCGTACTCTTATGCAATTATATTTTAGCATATCTTCATAAAGAATGCAATGTCTTTATGAAAAATCCTGTGCCTATGTTTTTCGAGCACAGGATTTTTTAACGATACATACCACTGACCAAATGGAAAAGCTCGTCCCGAGAACGGACGGCGCGCGCCCGGAAGATTATAGCATCCTGCTGCTGCGCCGTCATTTTGGCAAAGGCATCTCTTGCTGCCGAATCGGCAGCAAGAGATGCAGCCAGACATATAGGCATGTACCTTTTTTCCTCCAGATAATTATTTATCGACACGATAACACCTCGTTTTTACGCAGCAAAGCTGCTGCAAAACAGCATAAAATAAATCCGTATTCTTCCATCGCCACTCGTGTATTTTTTGAACAAGTATTGATTTATATTTATTTTACCCACGGGACGGCCTATATTTCGAGGCAATTTTATGTTTTGTCGCCGGCAGCTATTTACATTTTTGCTTTTTTTATATAAAATAAAAGACAGCTATACTAAAAATAAACGGAGTTTGCCATGAATCTGACCAAAGAAACAAGAGCATTGGCTATAGAGGCCGAGGAAGCGCTTGCCGATGTTTTTCAAAAAATCGACGAAACAGCACGCCTGCGCACAGAGCAGCTTTTAGATATATATCGAGAGGAGCGGGTATCCGAGGCATTGTTTGCCCCCTCTACAGGATACGGATACGGGGATAGAGGCAGGGACGCCATTGACCGAATTGCGGCAAGGGTACTTGGCGCGCCGGCAGGATTTATGCGTCCTTCTATCCTCAGTGGTACCCACGCTCTCACAATCGGCCTGTTTGGTTTGCTGAGACCGGGGGATATAATGCTGTCTATAACCGGCGCTCCGTATGATACCTTACACGGTGTCATTGGCATCACCGGCAAAATGGGGGCCGGCAGCCTTGCCGATTTTGGAATCCGGTATGTGCAGTTGGAACTAGGCGCCGATGGTGGCATGGATCTGTCGGCTGTTGGTGCCGCGCTGGAGCAGTATAAGGATAAAATTCGTGTGGTATTCATGCAGCGGTCTAAGGGGTATCAAAACCGAAAGACGCTTACCGTAGAGGAAATCGGAGAAGCAGCGGCATTTGTCAAAAATCATGCTTCCGGGAATCCCTATGTGGTGTTGGATAACTGCTATGGAGAATTTACCCAGAAAACAGAGCCCTGTGCGCATGGTGTAGATCTTATGATTGGTTCCCTGATCAAAAACCCCGGCGGAGGTCTGGCGGACTGCGGCGGATATTTGGTTGGAAGCGAAAAAGCGGTAGAATTGGCGTCATATCGGCTAACCTGCCCGGGAGTAGGTTTGGAAGTCGGCGCATCGCTTGGACAAAACCGCAATTTGCTTCGTGGGCTGTTTTATGCCCCTCATACCACTGCACAGGCTCTACGGTCAGCACACCTTGCAGCATACATATTTCAGAAGCTAGGCTATGCCGTGAATCCGGGACCTTTTGATCTGCGCAGCGATATCATTCAAACGGTGCAGTTGGAAAGTGGCGAAGCGCTGGTGGAATTTTGCAGGGGAATCCAGTCTGCCTCGCCTGTAGATGCATATGTTTCTCCGGAACCATGGGATATGCCTGGTTATGACGATCCTGTAGTTATGGCGGCCGGCGCCTTTGTAGGCGGTTCATCTATTGAACTGTCTGCGGATGGTCCCATGCGTCCGCCTTACCTGGCGTTTCTGCAAGGGGGACTCACCTATGAAAGCGCCCGCTTAGGAATTATGGCGGCAGCCCAGCGCTGTGGTGCAAAAAAATAAAGCCCGGAAAAAATTCGGACTTTATCATACTGTTATGTTTTCTTTTTCCATCGGGGGCCGGCAGCCCGTCGTTCCCTGAAAAAGGCAGTCAGTACTTCGGCGCACGCTTCTTCCATTACACCAAAGGCAATCTGCGGCTTGTGATTTACTGGAAAGGAACAAAGATCCATCATACTGCCAAAAGCGCCGCCTTTGAGATCTTTTGCACCGATGATTACCCACGGAAGACGCGCGTTGATAATGGCGCCGCCGCACATTGGACACGGCTCCAGTGTAACAAACAGTTCGCAATCGGTCAGATGCCATCCACCTAGCGCCTCGCAGGCGCTGCGGATGGCAGACAGTTCTGCGTGGGCAGTAGCGTCTCGCTGTCGCTCCCGGCCATTGCCGCAGCGGGCAAGAATTTTATTTTCCCGTACAATCACTGCTCCTACAGGAACTTCTCCCTCACGAGCGCACGCGGCAGCCTCCTCCAAGGCGATAGCCATATAATACTGATCTCGCTCCCTGTCCCTTTTTATCATATCTGCTCCTACTTTTTTTCTTAGTATACAACACAGCAAAAATCCTGTCAAGATTCACTGCAGAAAGGTAAAATCTCATGAAATATGATGCTGTCATTTTTGATTTGGACGGAACGCTCCTTGACACACTGGAGGATTTGGCGGATAGTGTAAACTATGCGCTGGAAGACGCCGGTCTGCCTGGACGTACTATTGAAGAGGTACGCCAATTTATCGGAGACGGTGTGCGCATGCTAATCACCCGGGCAGCGTCTCCTGTAGATAATGCCGAAGTCATTCAGTCTATACACCAGTGTTTTATCCAGCATTACAAAGAGAACTGCGAAAACAAAACGAAGCCTTATGCGGGCGTTTCAATTTTGCTGGATGCACTGCATCTCCATGGTATCCCTACTGCAATCGTCTCCAATAAAGCGGATTTTGCTGTCAAAAAATTGGCAGACCAATACTTTCCTGATAAGATTACTCTTGCTGTGGGAGACAGAGACGGTGTTCCACGCAAGCCTGCGCCGGATTCTCTTCTGGAGGTGATACGGCTGCTTGGTTGCAGCCGGCCTTTGTATGTGGGGGATTCGGACGTGGATGTTATGACTGCAAAAAATGCTGGTGTAGAGGGTGTTTTTGTTACCTGGGGATTTCGCAGCAGGGAAGACCTGCTTCAATCCGGTGCCGTCTGCCTGGCGGACAGCGCCCCGCAACTGGCCAAAATAATTTTGCAGTCGTAGCATCAGAAAGGACGTATTGTGCATATTCCAAAATTTACTACAGATAAAGCAGAGGTGCTTTCATTTGCTTCCGCGTTGGCTGCGTGTACCTATAACGGATATAATCAGGCGCAGTGGCTGTATGTTCCAGATTTTTATACGGAATATCGGTATGTCCTTGGTACCATCGGCAAAAATCCTCTGATTGCTATTGGTGTCAACCCCTCTACGGCGGAACCGGATCGTCTGGACAACACCCTGAAAAGCGTAGAGCGTATCGCCTTTGCAAATGGATACGACAGCTTTATGATGCTTAACGTATATGCGCAGCGGGCCACTGCACCGGAGGATATGGAACGAACCTGCAACGAATATCTGCACAAAGAGAATTTACGCGCATTGGAATATGTGCTGGGACTCTGTGCAAGCTCACCCTCTGTTTGGGCAGCTTGGGGAACGATCATCGAAATGCGTTCCTATCTTCCAAAATGTGTAATGGATATGATTTTCCTAGGAGAAAAATATGGCGCGCGCTGGTTTACTGCAGGCACTCGCTCTAAAAAAGGGGGGCATCCCCATCATCCGCTGTATTTGAAAAAGAACACGCAGTTAGATCCCTTTGATGTCCGCACTTATTGTGAGAATCTTATACAGAAACATTGTCTTTCTACAAAATAAAGCACAAAACACATTGACTTCATTCCATATATTATATATAATTTATACAAATATATGGAAAGGATCCTTCAAAATGAAAAGAACAATTTCATGCTTTCTTGCGGTCATAATGGTCTTCACCATGATCTTGTGTACTGTCTCAGGCGGCGCCGCATTCCATGATCCCACTGCTTCGTATATTCCACAGGTAGCAGCCAACGAGGACAGCGGCATCTCCTTGTGGTTTGACTACAGCAGCAAAAAAATCAGCAGTGCTGATACGCAAAGCAGTGGAATGGATACTTTTACAGCCTATATGGCAAAAAATGAGATAGAAAACATTCAATTTGTTCTGTACGCTCAGGAGGGGCGTACAGATTTAGATGCCCAGCTCCAACCTTTTACCAACGAGCATGGAGATGTCATCGATAGCGAATTGTTTATTCAGTATTATCATGACTGTGGTATAAACGGAATGGTACCGGATGCGATTCCGCCGCTTTCGGCATACGGTTCCTTTGACTTGCACGCCGGCCGCTCTCAAGCGTTTCTTATTAAGTTGAAAACGACCGCAGATACCCCGGAAGGATGGTACTCCGCCGAACTCACAATCCGAAACAGTCAAGGCCAGGAAGTAAAAAAGGCAACAGTTTTTGCTTATGTATGGGATTTTGCCTTGTCGGAAGAAACTGCTTGCGCTACAAGTATGAATCTGGACAAAAGTTATCTGCTGCGTGCGCATAAGGGGACGGCTCTTTCTGAAACAGAGCTGTATAAAGCATATTATGATTACATGCTGGAGAACCGCGTCTGCGCATACAATCTGCCATATGAGCTGTATGACACGGAAGCGCTGGAATATATGGACAATCCTCGGGTGACCTCGTATCAGTACCCCGTGGATAACGCTGCAATTATGCAAATGCTCTTTATAGATGCTTTCAATGATCCAGATATGGGTGCTGCTCGTTTTGACAAGGCGTACTATTTCAGTAATGTTGTGGACGCGGCAAAGCCTACCGATTTGGAAGCGCTGCGGGAACACTATGACAAGATGGAAAGTCAGGTTGCCCCTTATACTCCCGGCTATGCTAAGGTTCCATTCTGGTTTATTTCTACATATATCAATGATATTGATTATCCTTCCCCTGCTGGAGATACCATTGACCAAATCCAATATTACAGCGACTTTGTGAATTTGTGGTGTTCTAAAACCTTTGCCTTTACCGGTAAAGAAGAGCTGTCCGTTCCTGGAGCAAAAGTGCTGCAGCCGGAGAAATGGGACAGTATATACGGAACCTTTCAGGAGAGAATGGCTGCAAAGCAGCAAGCGGGACAAAAGGTTTGGTGGTTTATTTCCTGGGATGTTGAGGCACCGTATATCAACTACTATATGCAGACAGACGGTACTGCACAGCGTATTCTTTTCTGGCAGCAGTTTGACAACAATGTAGAGGGATTTCTTTATAATTTTGCAAACTTCTGGATTGCAGATGTGGAGAATCCTTATGAAAATACTGTGTCCAACGCCGCATATCCCAACGCTTACGGAGAATCTATTCTATTATATCCCGGCACGAAATATAGTATAGACGGCCCGATAGGCAGCCTTCGCATGGAAGCTATGCGGGACGGTATTGAAGACTACCAAATGCTCACAATGCTGCAAGAGTATAAAGATTCTGCGGCTGCAGATGCTTGGGTCGATCAGCTTACCACTGGAATGGTACGATATTCTACGGATGCAGAAAAATATTATTCCGTTCGCAAAGCCTTAGGCGAAGAGATTGAAGCCGCTGCAAAAATGGACAACTGTGCACATGAATATACCTGTACTACCGTTGCTGCCACCTGCAAGGCTGCCGGCAGCAATACCTATACCTGCAGCTTGTGCAGCCACAGGTATACAGAAGAGCTTCCCAAACTGGAGCATACCTATGAAGATGGTGTATGCGCCGGATGCGGTGCGCCGGATCCTAGTGTGACGCCCAGCTATAAAAAGGGAGACATTGATGGGGATGGAGAAATCACGATTCGGGATATAGGACTTTTGCGTTTGTCCTTAGCAGACAAATATCCGCAAGACGCACAAATGCGTCTTGCCGGAGATATCGATGGAGACGGAGAGATTACGATCCGAGACGTGGGGATGCTGCGGCTGTATTTGGCGGACAAAATTACTTTGAATTGATACCTTAAAGCAGCGCCATGAGATACGTGGCGCTGCTTTTTATCATTTTTAAAAAAACTATTGCATTTTTCAAAAATTTATGCTATACTTTTAAATGCTGATATGCGGCCCGTTGGTCAAGCGGCTAAGACACCGCCCTCTCACGGCGGAAACGGGGGTTCGATTCCCCCACGGGTCACCAGTTCCCGAAAGCTTTGGCTTTCGGGATTTTCTATTATATGGGATTCCTTGACAAACATAGGTAAATATGATAGCATTCTGTAAGGAATATTTTGTAAAGCACGAAAGGAGAAGATCCATGAAAAGAATCTGGAACATGACAGCATGGATTTTACTGGTTATTCTGATCATAGGTTTGTTTGCAGGCTGTTCTAAAGAAGATTCTGATGCAGAATCCAACGAACCGGAAACTACTACAGCCGTGCAAACAACTGCCGCGGAAGAGACAACAAAGATTGAACCCGGACAAACGCGTCCCATAGTAGATCCTGACGCTCCGTTGGAATATGAAATCAGCTATACGAATGTATATTTATATGAGGTGAGCAGCGGAGCTGTATGGATGCAGGCGATTGCCGAAATTACAAATACCGGAGAGGCAGTCCTAAGCTTAGATACCGCAACATTCCACGTTAAAAACGATGCAGGAGATACTATTGCCAGCAAAGGGAATATCCACGCTTATCCCACAATGCTAAACGCAGGAGAAAAAGGATATTTTTATATTGAAACGCCTATTGAGGGTGCAGATGTAAATTCCAAAATGACGCTGGATCCTCAAGTAGAGATTTCCAAGACAAGTTTGATCAGGCATACCTTTGAGGCAGTCGATACAAAACTTTCTACAAATGCGCTGGGGGACTTAACCGTTACTGGAAAGATTGAAAATACCACGGATAAATCATTCAATACCGTTTATATTGCCGCCGTTTTATATGATAAGGATAATCTTCCGATTGGAGTGATTCCTTCAAGCTTGTCCTATTCCCTGCTGGCAGGAGAGACGGCCGAACTGGAATGTTCTGCTTTTGCTCTGCCGGATACTATTGACAAAGAGTCTGTTGCAAGCTTTACCATATGGGCCTATGCAGTTACAGCTGCATAAAATATGAGTTAGAACACAATAAACGGACTTCCTTTTTGGCTAGTCCGTTAAAAAACTCCTGTGGCGTTATTTCGCCACAGGAGCTTTTTTTATTTTTCAATCTCTCTATCGTATACAATATAGCTGTACATTTCCGTGGTACCACCCACAGATGCTGTAATAGTGACATATCCGGTGGATTGGAATTGCACAAGTCCATTTTCGCTTACAGCAGCAATACCTGCATTGCTGGATGTAAACGAATTAGCCGGAATAGATGGTTGTAGCTTATAGGCGGTATTTACCTGATGTATCTGTGGACCGGATGCCTCAGCATCTACAATACTTCCGCTGGGGAGTACGGTAATAACAATGGCTGATGCGCGTTCTTCCTTTTCCGATTTTGCTATAACCATAGAGGTACCGGCGCTCTTTGCAGTAATATTTCCTTTTTGATCCACAGATACTACGGCGGGTTTGGCAGAGCGATATTCTGCATCCGGCCACAGACGCTTAAAAGAGCAAGTTTCGCCGATTCCCAAGACTTTTCCATTGATAACGGTAACTGTCTCGTAATCTTCGTCTTTGATACTTGTCTTTACTATAGTATCCTGGAGTGTATTGTCTCCCTCTACATCTGCATCGGATTTCGCTTTTCTGCATCCGGCTGCCGTTAGGAGAACGGCAAAAACAAGCAGCAGCGCAAATAACTTTTTCATGTCAATATTTCCTTTCCTGTCAGTCTTTATGTGCAGGCATATTTTTATTCCAAAGTTTCTCCCTGCAGCAATTTGAAGAGCTGCCTCTCATCAATGATTGGAATATTAAGCTGCCTTGCGCGATCCAACTTAGACCCTGCGGCATTTCCTGCAACTACATAAGAGGTTTTAGAAGACACACTACCCGCCACCTTTGCGCCTAATTGTTTCAATTTTTCTCCTGCTTCTGCACGGGACAGCGTGGACAGCGAGCCGGTGAGCACAAAGGTTAAGCCGTGAAGGGAATTGGAATCTGATACGTCGGTATCTGCTTCCATGACGACACCCGCATCGGATAGACGTTGGATCAGCAGCTTTGTTTCAGGGAGAGAAAAGAAATCGATTACAGACTGTGCCATGATTTCGCCTATATCCTCTACTTGGCACAGTGTCGGCACATCTGCTTCAAACAGTGCATGTATGCTTCCAAACTGTTTAATAATAGATTCTGATGCGGCGGTACCGATGTGATGGATGCCAAGCCCAAACAACAGCCGCGCCGGCCCGGCCGTTTTGGATTTTTCAATTGCGGCCATTAAGTTGGCTGCGGATTGTGGTCCCATCCGGGGCAGTGCGGCAAGCGGGCCGGGGGTTAGCTTGTATATATCGGCCGCGCTTTGAATCAAATCGTTTTCGATGAGCAGGCGCACAATTTGTGGTCCCATACCATCAATGCCCATAGCTCCTTTCGAGGCAAAATGAATCAGACGGCGCTCCAACTGGGCGGGACAATCGGCATTGATACATCGTGCAGCGCCTGCTTCGGCCTCGTCATCTTCTTTATCGAATACAATACTTTCCCCACAGGAAGGGCAGTAGGATGGAATTTGAAAAATTTGTTCACTACCATCTCTTTTACTTGCTATACTGCCTGCAATTTCTGGAATGATGTCTCCTGCTTTTCGAACGATAACCGTATCCCCGATGCGGATATCCCGCTGCCGGATAATATCGATATTATGCAGGGTTGCTCTGGATACAGTCGTGCCGGCCAACTGCACCGGCTCCAACACTGCGTTTGGAGTCAGCACACCGGTACGGCCTACCTGTACCGCAATATCCAAAAGCTTTGTTTCCTTTTCTTCCGGCGGATATTTATAAGCTGCCGCCCACTTGGGCGTGCTGCTGGTTTCTCCCAGCAATTCCCGCTGCGAGAGAGCATCTATTTTAATAACAGCACCGTCGATCCCGCAGGGGAGCGACGCGCGACTGTTGCCAAGCTTTTCAATTGCTGCAAGAATCTCTGTGTCCTTTGTAGTGGTGCAGAGAATTTCTACAGTATGAAAGCCAAGCGTGCGCATCCGTTCTATAGTTTCTCTGTGTGATTTTGGTGCATGGCCGTCTCCATACAGACTGCCGGATTGAAAATTAAACACAAAAATATCCAGTTTCCGTTTTGCCGTCTCTTCCGGATCCAGTTGCCGGAGCGATCCTGCCGCTGCATTGCGTGGATTTGCCAGCATTTTTTCTCCGGCGGCTTCTTTTTCTTCATTCAACTTGGAAAACACGTCTCTGGGCATATACACCTCGCCGCGTACCGTCAGGGACAGCGGCTCGGCCAGATGCTGCGGGATAGAGGCGATGGTACGGATATTGGATGTCACATCTTCTCCAATTATGCCGTCTCCGCGGGTTGCACCTAGGATCAGTTCTCCTTTTTCATAGGTCAGGCTAACAGAAAGGCCGTCGATTTTCGGTTCTACAGTATAAAAAATTTCCTCATCGACTTCTGCAAGCTGCTGTCTGGATTTATCTAAAAAAGCGGTTAGCTCTTCAAAGGAAAATACATCGGCCAGGGAATCCATTTTTACCAGATGTGTAACCTTTTTCAGCCGTTCGCTTGCCCGCCCTCCCACTTTATGAGTGGGAGAGGAGGGGCTATCAAATTGGGGAAATTCCGCTTCTAGCTCTCCAAGCCGGCGAAAAAGCTTATCATAATCAAAGTCGGAAATTTCCGAGGCGTCCAGTTCATAATATAACTTAGAATGATGTCGAATTTCCTTGCGCAACCGGGCGATTTCCCGTTTTGCGGTTTTTTCATCCATAATATTATGCCCATGCCTTTCTCTTGCGTTTGCCCCGTTGCTTCTTTACAGGGCGCTGATCCTATTTTATACCAATATAAAATTATTATATCATGCTACAAAAATGAAAACAAGATTTTTTTCATTTTCTATTGACAAATCAAAGTGCATAGAATATAATGAACATATGAACACTTATTCATTTGTTGAAAGGAGAGAGTATGGAAAAAGAAACAGATGCAATGCATGGCGACGACTTTGCTGTTGTGCGGGAAAAGCTGCCGGATGAAGAAGTGCTGTACGATCTAGCGGAACTGTATAAGATTTTTGGCGATACTACCCGTGTGAAGCTTTTATGTATTCTTTTTGAGGGAGAAATGTGCGTGCAGCACTTGGCGGAGCTTTTGCAGGTGTCTCAATCGGCAGTGTCGCATCAGCTGCGTATTTTAAAAGGAGCCAGACTTGTGAAATACAGACGGGACGGCAAGACAGTATATTATGCGTTGGCGGACGACCATGTCAGGGAGATTATTGAATGCGGTATGGAACATATTACAGAATAGTGAAGAGACTGGTCTGAAAACAAACTCAGAGAAAGGAATGGTTATAAAGATGATTAAAACATTTAAATTAACAGAATTGGATTGCCCGGTATGTGCAAATAAAATGCAGGAGGCAGTGGCGAAAATCGATGGTGTATCCCAGGCACGAGTAGATTTTTTGGTGATGAAGCTCACCATTGAAGCAGAGGAGAATGATTTCCCCAGAATTTTAAAGCAGGCCGGCAAGGTTGTACGTAAGGTGGAACCGGACTGTGCATTGATTGAAATGTAAGCGGGGGACGTGTTGTTATGCGGTTTACACGTTCTCAGAAAAAACGGCTGATGGCTATTATAGCAGGTGCGGCGCTCTTTCTGAGCGGCGGTGTTCTTGCCCTGATGCATTTGGATACAGCAGCTGCCGTCCTTTTTGTAGCGGCTGGCGTTTTTGCCGGTGCAATGTGTGTGATACAGGCAGTGCGGGGCATTCTGGCAGGGGACTTCTTTGATGAAAATATGCTAATGACCATTGCGGCAATCGGCGCAGTGTTGTTGGGGGAATATCCCGAATGTGCGGCAATTATGATTTTGTATCAGGTAGGGGAGTTGTTTCAGTCTATTGCGGTGGGCAGATCACGCCGGGCAATCAGCGCACTGAGTAACCTGTATCCAGACACGGCGGAGGTACTGGGAGAAGACGGAGCATTTCAAACAGTCCCAACTATGGAACTAGCAGTGGGGGATACCATCCGCATTGCCCCCGGGGGAAGAATTCCGGCGGATTGCGTGATTTTATCAGGGACTACGGCTATCGATACCTCTCCGGTGACTGGGGAAAGCATGCCTAGAGACGCAGGACCAGGAGATACTATATATTCCGGATGCCTCAACAAAAGCGGGATGATGCAGGCGAGGGTTCTTCGGCCTGTGCAGGACAGTGCGGCTGGGCGGATCATGAAGCTTACAGAGACGGCGGGGGAGCGTAAAACCCGCTCCGAGGCGTTTATCACCCGATTTGCAAAAATTTATACGCCTGCGGTAACAGGGATTGCCGCCGCCATTGCGTTTTTGGTTCCGTTGGTAATCTGTTTGGCAGATGGAACTCCTTACGGAGATATTTTCCCGGATTGGGGCAGACGCGCATTATCTATGCTAGTGATTTCCTGCCCCTGTGCGTTAGTAATTTCTGTTCCGTTGGGTTATTTTTGCGGTCTTGGAAATGCGTCAAAAAATGGGGTGCTGATTAAAGGAAGCGCCTTTTTAGACACAATGGCTGCTGTGGATATGGCTGTATTTGATAAAACGGGTACTCTTACTATGGGTACACTGACAGTGGAAAATGTACACGCAGAAGGAGACATTACGGAAAGTCAGCTGCTTTCCATTGCAGCAGCAGCGGAGCAGCATTCTTCACATCCCATCGCAAAGGCTATTTGCGCCGCGGCGGAAGACTTTGCGCAAACGGTATCGGTGCGGGAGACAGCCGGCACCGGTGTTGAGGCGATTCTGTCGGATGGACGTACCGTGCGGGTAGGGCGGCCACAGTCGGATGTAGCGCATACTACGGCGGTGCAGGTATGGATTGACGATTGTTCAGTAGGGGTTATTTTGCTTGCTGACGTTGTAAATCCTACGGCAAAGGATGCATTGCGCCAGTTGAAAACTGCCGGTGTGGAGCAGACAGCAATCTTGACAGGTGATAATGCGCAGGCAGCCGATCTGGTTAAGGAATCGGTAAATGCTGATATCGTGTACGCGCAGCTTCTGCCGGAAGAAAAATTTGAAAAGATTGAAGCTTTGTGTGAGAGTGGAAAAAAGTTATTGTATGTAGGAGATGGCATCAACGATACACCGGCGTTGGCCAGGGCAGATATAGGTGTGGCTATTGGCGTGCTTGGCAGCGACGCCGCTGTGGATACAGCGGATGCAGTGCTGATGGATACAGATTTGACACGTCTTGCATATGGTGTGCGGCTGGCCCGTAAAACATTGGGAATCGTTCGCTCGAATATTACCTTTTCTCTTACGGCAAAGCTGTTGGTACTCCTTTTGGCGGCATTGAATCTAGTAGGTATGTGGGGCGCTGTACTAGCTGATGTAGGTGTATCTATTTTGGCGGTAAGCAATTCTATGCGTTTGCTCCGGTATGGAAACAAGAGATAAAAAGAGCGCCCTAGGGCGCTCTTTTGCGTTATCTTTATTTCTTTCGCCGGCCGGATGCAATTACATTGGAAGGTGTTGGGACTGGAGGATTTTCTGCAAGTGCAATTTTTCCTTTCCGTTTGGACCACTTACGAAATATAAATTTGTTGATTTCCGCTCCATATATTAAAATCATCATACAGATATATAACCAAAGCATCAGGAACACAATGGCTGCAAGACTTCCATAAAGATAAGACGCGGTTGGAAAGTATCGAATATACAGGGAGTAGAAATAGGAAAATAAAACCCATCCTAGAGCTGCGAAAACAGCGCCTGGCATCTGCGCTAGGTATCCACGCGGGAGCTTGTCGGAAAGGCCAATATAGGCATCTTTAGATAGACGTTTGCCTTTTTTTGAGGCGGTATTATAAATCAGGGCAAAAAAAAGCGTGAGAACAATGATAAAAACAATGGTACTGCATTGGATAATGATATCAAAAATCATGGTGGCAATGGGATAGCGGCTTTCGCAGAAGCCCCGAATGGAATCTGCAAATACCAGAGCTACCAGCGAGCCAAGAATCGTTAGGATAAAAGAAAGGGTATAAAAAAGAGAGCGCAGAATATCAAAAAGAAAATTTTCGTTGATACGGATACCATAGGCTCCCCAGATTCCGCGAATTACTGCATTGACCCCGCGGGATGAACTCCACAAAGTGGAAATTGCGGTGATGGACACAAGAGAGATTCCGGCCTTTTCCGTTACTTCTGCAAGTACGGACTGCAGCAGGGAACCGATATCACCGGATATTTGATTTTCAATCCAGCCGACAACCCAGTCTACGTCGATCACATATTTTGCTAAACTCAGAAGCAAAATAATGAAGGGAATGACGGAAATGATAATAAAAAAGCTGGCCTGCGCGGCGTAGACGTTGACCTGATCGCCAACAGTTTCTATTATAATGTCTACAATCTCCTGTCGAATTTTTGCAAAGGAGATCACCTTTGATTTTTTCATTTGAGAAAAGTGCCTCCTTTATCAAATAAATGGCAAACTACTCTACTATATTATAATCTTTTCATCTTTTCTTGTCAATCGGGTAAATATTGACAGATGCATTCCCGCATGGTATCATATACGCAAAAGCTATAGTATTATGCAAGGTTGGAGTATTTATGTTTTATATAGGATGTCATCTTTCTGTTTCCGATGGATACGCAGCCATGGGAAAAACCGCTCTTTCTATTGGTGCAAATACCTTTCAATATTTTACCCGTAATCCAAGAGGCAGAGGCTTCAAACGACCGGACGCGGCAGATGTGGCAGAACTTATTTCCTTCATGCAGGTGCATGGCTTTGCGCCACCTTTGGCTCATGCGCCGTATACGCTGAATCCCGCTTCTGAAGTAGACCGAATCCGGGACTATACCCGAGAGGCTATGGCAGAGGATATTTCTGTGCTGGAGGAAATCCCTGGCGCTCTATATAATTTTCATCCTGGCGCTCATGTAGGGATTGGTGTGGAAGCCGGGATTGCCAATATTGCCGCGACCTTAAACGCGGTGATTACGCCGGGACAGAGCACTACGCTGCTTATTGAGACGATGGCAGGAAAGGGGACAGAGCTTGGCAGGACCTTTGAAGAGGTTCGGGCGGTCATAGATAGTGTGGACGCGTCCGTTCGTCCGCACGTGGGCGTGTGCTTGGATACCTGTCATGTATCGGATGGCGGCTACGATATTGCTGAAGAGACAGACGCAGTTCTGGAACATTTTGATCATATAATCGGGATTCAATTGCTGCGGGCTGTGCACTTAAATGACAGCAAAAATCCGGTGGGTGCCGCCAAGGACCGACATGAAAAAATTGGGGAAGGATTTTTAGGTCTTGCGGGAATTACAAAAATTATCAATCACCCGTTACTGCGGGACTTGCCCTTTTATTTGGAAACACCCAATGCATTGGACGGATACGCCAGAGAAATCGCCCTGCTGCGCGGTCAGCGTACAGCAACAAAAGGATAAAGTGAAAAAGGACTAAAAAAGAGGGGAGCGCCCCTCTTTTTTCTTTTTAGCTAATTGTGTGAAAAGAAGACTGCATGATATGGGATATATACGTCCCAAGGAGCCGATTTTCCGGCAGCGCTAAATCTGGATCCGCGGCAATTAAAGCTCCGGCAGCCTGTACGGCAGCAGAGATAAGAGTGGTGTCGCTGCAGCCGGCGGAAAATACCAGCGCCGGCCCTCCATGTTGCCGGAAGGTTCCTTCTGAAGAGAAAAAGTCTCCTGGCCCCCGTAGACGCAGATCCTCTTCTGCAATTTGAAATCCATCGTTGGTACGGCACATGACAGACAGGCGTTGCCGCGAGGTGTCCGTTACCGCATCGGATACCAGCACGCAGTAAGATTTTGCTTTGCCGCGGCCAACCCGTCCCCGCAGCTGATGCAGTTGTGCGAGTCCAAAGCGTTCTGCGTTTTCCACAATCATCAAGGTAGCCTGCGGCACGTTGACGCCTACCTCAATTACCGTTGTGGAGACCAGCACATCCGACTCTCCTTTATAAAAAGCATCCATGGCCTGCTCTTTTTCTGCCGCCTTCATTTTGCCATGAACCAGACCAACGGTAAGTTCCGGAAGCATAGATTGCAGCATTGCCGCATGTTCTGTAGCAGATTTAAGGGGAAGTTCTTCTACTGTCTCTGTGAAAAAGTCAATATTGGATAATTCTTCTGTATCCTCTGCAGCTTTTTTCTTTTTTTGACGTTCTTCAATGGCGGGGCACACTACATAGGTTCTATGTCCCTCTTCCTTTTGCTTGCGGATAAAACCGATCAGTCTTGAGCGATAGCTTTCATTTACGGCAAAGGTGTCAATCTTTTGCCGACCTGGAGGCATTTCGTCCAGGCGGGAAATATCCAAGTCTCCAAAGAGAACCAGAGAAAGCGTACGTGGAATGGGGGTAGCACTCATGACAAGGGTGTGAGCCTGTCCTGCCTTTTCCCGAAGCAGGGCCCGTTGGTTAACGCCAAACCGATGCTGTTCATCGGTAATAACAAGGCCGAGGGCAGAAAAAGAAACGGCTTCTGACAAAAGAGCATGGGTGCCGATGACAAAATCAACCCGATCTGCATCGTTTGCCAGAGCGGCATGAATTCTACGTTTTTGCGTTGCAGGGACAGAACCGGTAAGGAGAGCGACACGGTATCCCAGGCTTTCAAAAAGTGGGCCCAGTTCACTGTAGTGTTGTTGAGCCAGAATTTCAGTGGGCGCCATCAGTGCACACTGATATCCATTTTGCATAGCAATATAGGCGGCACAGGCGGCTACCGCTGTTTTACCGGAGCCAACATCTCCGCATAAAATCCGGCACATGGGCGTCCCGGATGCAAGATCTGCAGCAATTTCCTCTGCGGCGCGCTGTTGGGCGCCAGTGAGCTTATAGGGGAATTTTCCCAGGAGTGGAGCAAGAGCATTTTTGGATAGGAGAGGCGCGCCCCCACCTTTTTTGCCTGCTTTGATAGAAGCCATAGCAGCAGCGGTACAGAATAGTTCATCAAAGGCAAACCGTCGCCGGGCGCTTTCCAGTGCTTCCAGGCTTTCGGGAAAATGGATGTTTGCAATCGCAAACCCCAAAGTGCATAGATTGTTGCTTTGGAGTATATTTGGGGGAAGATGATCTATTATTTGAACTGCTGCCGCTTTCAGTCCGTCTCGAATCAAGGAAGCCAGATATTTTTGAGTCAGGCCTGCGCTCAAGGGATATACCGGAACGATGGGAGGTAATGCTGTGTCCTCTGTCCACACTTCCTGAACGGGCGCGGTCAGTTTCAGAACACCACGTTCCATGGTGGGTCTGCCCCAAAATCGAAAGGTGGCTCCGGTGTGGAATACATCCCGCAGATATGGCTGATTAAAATAAGTAATTTCGCACACGCCTGTTTCATCGAAAGCGCGAAACCGCAGGATACTCATACCTCTTCGAATTACTTTATAAATAGGCTCTCCGGCAACGGTCAGAAGAAAAGCGCAGGGCGGTGCCGATTGTTTTTTTTCGGCGCCGCCCGGTTCTGCTGACAGAGGCTGACTGCAAAGGACAGCAGCATCTGTCAGCGTTTTTATATCCGCTTTGTTTTGGTAGGCCCTAGGATAGTAATGGATTAAATCCTTTATTGTCACGATTCCGGCTGCGGCTAGGGAGGCGCTTTTAGCCGGCCCTACGCCGCGCAGAGTGCTGACTGGACTGTCTATACAAATTTTCAAAACGCTCCCCTTTCTACTTTTTAGTTTGTTTGCTGACTGTTATTCATCTGTGCGACCTGCTGAATATTCCGATTATGCTCTACAAGGGTTGATGCATAGAAGGTCATTCCATTGTTTGCAGAGACAAAATAATAATAATTGGAGTCCATAGGATACAGTGCATATCGGATGGCGCTGGCGCTGGGATTAGAAATAGGTCCCGGAGGCAGCCCGTTGTGCAGGTATGTGTTATAGGGGCTATCTGTGTTGTTGTTATCATCCGGGGTGATGGTTTTGGGACGCTCTCCGGTGATCATCTGCAGTGCGTACGCGGTACTTGCGTCGCTTTGCAGCTTGGGATGCAGATCCGGACGGTTGAGGCGGTTGTGAAACACAGAAGAAATTTTTCTGTAATCGTCTGCTGTGCCGGCTTCTTTTTCTATCAAAGAAGCGATGGATAAAATCTGGTCTATAGAATATCCAAGTTCCGTGGCACGAGTTCGGTAGTCGTCGACAAACACCTGATTAAATCTGGACAGCAGCTTGTCTATAACAGTGACTTCGCTGGAACTGTTGTAAAATTGATACGTATCCGGGAACAAGTATCCGTCCAGGCGGTAGTATCGTCCTTCTGGAATGCCGCCTGCTTCTAGTTCGTCGACAAACCAATAATCAAAATCGTAGTTATTGATCACATCTATATAGGTTTCGCGTTCACCAATTCCGTAAGAGACCATCAGGTCGATAATTTCATCAGTAGTGTATCCCTCCGGTATGGTGACCCAACTGGTGCCCTCTGCCGCTTTGGGTTTGAATTCCCGCCGCAGTTCGTCATAGCTCATAGAAGGCGAGACGGTGTAATCACCGGCTAAATAATCACCGGCTTCTTTTTTTAATGCGGCATATAATTTGAAAATATTGGGATAGGAAATAATGCCGTTATCATATAGGATGGAAGCGATATCCTGGGTGGTAGCATCTTCCGGTATGGTTATATCCACTGTGTCTTCACTTTTCACAAAAGCAAAGACATCATTCCCTACGCGGATAACGAATATTGAAATAAAAATCGCTACCACCAAAACCATCACAATGTAGGTTATGGCTTTTACAGAGTTGGCCATCATATCTGCACCTAACCGGGACAAACCTGCTTTTTTGTCTGTTGGAGTGGCGGCGGGCTGACTTTGGGATGGCGTTGGCGTCCCTGCGCTTTCTGCGGTTCTGCGTGCGGCATAAGCTGGGATTTCCTGCTTCTTCGGCGCTGGCGTGGCGGCAGGGGATGCTTGTTTGCTTTGCACCGGTACTTTGGGCGCCTTGGCAGCAGTATTAATTTTTACAGTAGGTGCAGCCGGGCCTGGCGTAGCTGCACTATTTTTTGCACCATCTTGGCTCGCGCTACGCCGATTGGCATAGGCAGGCGCGCTGTTTTTTTTCGGAGAGGAATTGGAAGCATAAACGCGAGCGGGGCGGGCTGCCTGTCCCGCATCAGGTACTGACTTTCCTGGAACATGTGCAGACTGCGGCGCATCTGTTTTTCTCTTTTGGAAGAGCTTCTCGTTGTCCTCCCCCAGATTATTATCTGGGCCTTGCTCTGGATTTTTGTACATAAGTTACCTCGTTTCTCCCGCCTGTTTGATTTGGTTGGCGGAACAGACATCAGTTGTTATAAAAATACAGTGAGAATGACTGCAAAAACAGCAAATAGAATAAAAGTCGGAGACAGATATGCTTGGGCTGGCAGGGAAAGCTCTCCGGGCTGTCTTTTGCGGATCATTGGGGAGGGGCGATTCATGACTCCGTATCCGTAATAGAGTTTTTCAGCTCTGTTAAAAAACAAAATTGCAGATACAAGCATGGTCACACCGATTAGAAATGCAAGAAGGATCAGACCGCCGCTGTGCTTTCCGGCGATACGGTACAGATATGTTTCAAAAAACAACACAAAGGCGTTGTTGGCCATGTGAATCAAAATAGGGGGCATTAGAGAGCGAGTGGCGCCTGCAGTCAGAGCGAGTACAACGCCCATAAAAAAGTAAATTGGCAGTCGTACAAAACTGAAATGCATCAACGCAAAGCATAGGGAACTCATAATCACCGCTACAGATGCTCCATAAGAACTGTACTCGGCAGACAAGATTCCACGAAAGAGAAATTCCTCCAACAGCGCCGGCAGCAAAGCAAAAACAATTAAAAGATATATTCGATTGACAGCTGTATCTCCTGCGGTACTGGAAAGTGCAGACGCGATAAATGCCTCAGGAAAGAGATAATACATTACAAGGCTTAGCACAATACTGCCTGCAGTCATAAATAGAAAGGCCCATGCTGTGATCGTAACATGACGGGTTTTCATGATTTCGATCCGCAGTCCCTTGCCGTAGCTGCCGCCCCGCAAAATACAGAAAAACGCAGCAGGTACGCCAAGGACAATGAGTTCTAACACCATGATAGTAAGATAGACATTTGTGTTTTTGGATATAGCTTCTATATCGATGAGATTTGCCCCGCAAAGCAGCGCACTGATAACGATGAGCAACGCGGGGGCTGCATGTATTCCTTTTATTTTCACCGGGGAACCCTCACATTTTTCTCTGTCAGCAGGATGTCGCACCGGATATCAAACCGTCCGCGGGGCACATTGGAGACAATACAGTCGTTGTAGATTACACCTATACGGCACCCATGGAAGGCGGAAAGATAGCGGTCGTAAAAGCCCATTCCATAGCCTAGGCGATAGCCTTGACGATCATATACCAATCCTGGAACAAAGCAAACGGCGCTGTTAGAATGGACAGTGTGGTCGTATATTGGCAGCTCGGCCCCTGGTTCACGAATGCCGTATGTTGATACGGAAAGCTCTGACAGTGAGGTTACAAAATGATATTCCATGGTTTTGCTTTGTGCGTCACACCTTGGAAATGCAATCTGCTTTCCTTTTTGCAGCGCCTCCCTTGCAATGGGAAAAACATCAATTTCCTGTTCCATAGGGGCATAGAGCAGAACAATATCCGCGTAGCGGAAACTGACCAAATCCAGAGCGGCCTGACAGATTGCGCCGTCCCGCCGGGCACGCTCCTCATGAGAGAGACTGCCGCGCAGCGCCTTGTATTGCCGGCGCATCTGGTCTTTTCTTTCTTTTAATGGGTGCGGTATATTGTTGTTCATGGATAAATTGCCTCGCGTACAGCGTTTGCCGCGTCGTTGCCCTTTAGCGTTTCAATTAGCGCGAGGGCAAATTCTCCCGCATATCCTGCAGCTTTTCCGGTAATAAACATTCCGTCCCGTACAACGCCTGCCTGCTCCAGGATGGCACCATGCAGGTCCTTTTCAAATCTAGGGTAACATACGGCACGCCTGCCTTGCAGCAGGCCCCGTTTACCGGGAATCATAGGAGCGGCGCAAATTGCGGCAATATAACGGTTGTTGTCTGCTGCAAAGGAAAGCGCCGCCTGTACGACGGGACTTTCATCCAGGTTTTTGGCGCCAGGCATACCGCCGGGCAGTACAAGCATCTCCAGATCTGCAGGACATTCTGAAAAATCTTGATCAGAGAGGTCGGCTTCTACCGGGATCCCATGGGCACCACAGATTACTTTGCCGCCAATACCTACAGTGGCAACAGGAATAGACGCTCGCCGAAGCAAGTCCACCGGTGTCAGCGCCTCCACTTCTTCAAAACCTTGGGCTAAAAATAAGTATACCATACGAGTGCCTCGCTTTTCGTAGGATTTACAGATTTATTCTGCAAGAAAATTTTTTAGAGCCGCCGTTTTTGATTACTATTGTTCTGCATCCTGCCGGTTTTGCGGCTCCTTTGATTTACATTAGTCCTGGGGATCTTCGCTTTTCAGTACAAGTTCCATATAATCCTGCTTGGTGATCAACAGTTCACGCGGCTTTTGTCCATCCGGGGCGCTGACATATCCCATTTGTTCTAATTTATCAATGATTTTTGCGGCTCTTCCATATCCAACAGACAAACGACGCTGGAGCAAGGAGGTAGATACCTTACCGCTTTCAAAAGCTACGTCCAAAGCAGAGCGGATAAGTGGATCATTTTCTCCAGCATCTCCAGAAACAGCTCCGCCACTGCCTTTTTTTACACCGCACATAGCGGCTTCTTCTTCAATTTGCTTCATGACATCGTCACTGTAGGCAGTACCGCCTGCAGCGTTATATTGTTTAATATAGGATACCACCGCATCCACTTCTTTTTCTGATACAAAAGCGCCTTGCACGCGCATCGGCTTAGACGCTCCAACAGGGCTGTAAAGCATATCGCCGCGGCCGATTAAATTTTCCGCACCGCTTCTGTCAATGATGGTTCTGGAGTCTACCTGAGAAGCCACTGTAAAAGCAATTCGGGAGGGAATATTTGCTTTGATTACGCCGGTGATAACATCTACGGAAGGACGCTGGGTACCGATAATCAAGTGCATACCCGCTGCACGAGCTTTTGCAGCGAGACGGGCGATAGAAGTTTCCACGTCATCCGGCGCGGTAGACATCAGGTCTGCAAGCTCGTCAATGACAATAACGATTTGCGGCATGTAGTCATATTCCGGATCGTTTTGCGTGATTTCGTTGAAGGATGCGATATCACGCACGCCGACTGCTTCAATCAGTCCAAACCGGCGTTCCATTTCGTTGACAGCCCAGGTAAGGGAACCGGCGGCCTTTTTGGGATCGCTGACTACTGGCACCAGCAGGTGAGGCAGCCCGTTATAAATATTAAATTCCACTTTTTTGGGGTCAATCAGGATGAGCTGAACCTCCGAAGGCTTGGCCTTATACAGAAGTGAAATCAGAAGGCAGTTGATACAAACGGATTTTCCCATACCGGTGGCACCTGCAATAAGCAAGTGGGGCATTTTTTTTATGTCCATAATCACTGGCTCGCCCGCCACATTTTCTCCCAGAGAGGTGGTAATCCTGCTGGGATTTTTCTGAAATGGCTCCGTTTCCAGAAGACTGCGCAGATATACTGTTTCCGCCGTTTTATTAGGAACTTCAATGCCTACGGCGGCTTTGCCGGGAATCGGCGCTTCAATCCGCACGCCGGTGGTAGCAAGATTTAGAGCGATATCGTCTACCAGATTGGCAATGGAGCGAACCCGGGTGCCCGCTTCCGGTAGTAGCTCGTATCGTGTAATAGTAGGGCCTCTGGATGCGCCTACAATTTTCGTTTTTACGTTAAAGCTGGCTAACACACTTACCAGGCGGGAAGCATTTTCATGCAGCTCTTCTCGAATATTGTCATTTTTTTTGTGATCTGCCGCGCTAAGCAGAGACAGAGGTGGGAAATGATACTCTGGTTCAGGCACAGGCTCCGGCTTTGCCGGCTCGGCTGTTGCCACAGTGTCCCGCTGCAAAGGCAGTTCAGCGGCAGGCTCTTGCGGCGTATTATTTTCGTCATTCCCATCGCCGGCACCCAGATAGGCATCGGCAAGCTGATCCAATAGTCCGGCGCTGTCCGGATCCACTTGGGAAGTCGCTTCTTCAAATTGTTCATCCGGTTCGGGTATACTTTTACACACATGCGTCGACGTGTCTTCGTCTTGAGCAAAAATTTCTGCTTCCGCCTGCAGTTCCTGCGGCGTTTTTTCCTGCCGGGTCCGCTCCAGCACTTCTTCAAAAAGTGCTGTTTCGGGATTGATATGGGGTATGGCAGCGGCTGCTTCGGCAGTCTCACCCTCCGTTTTTACCGTATCTTCAAAATCTATGGGTACGTCTGTGTGGAATTTCTTTCTTCTGCCAAGCACTACGGGCGCTGGTGCCTGTGCTGGTTCAGGATATACGGTTCTGTCCGGAACACGCCGGGGAATTTCATCCGGATCCCGGAACGCGGCGGCTATGGCGCCAGACTCGCGGGCTTCCTGTCTGCGCTGGCGGTTTTCTTTGGCTTTTGCAGAAAAATAAACGTATACGTATTTGGGCGTAATTCCTGCGGCAAGCAAAATGCTGAGGATGAGCATGGCGATGATGAGCACGTAAGAACCCACCTTTTGAAAGCATACAAGAAAGAATTCCCCCAGCAGCCCACCGATCATACCGCCGCCCAGCAGCTTTGCACCCCGGCGATACATATTGATCATGCTAAATGAATCTATGGGGGACATAATTTCCAGCAGCATAGAGGCGAGAATTACGGAAGCAATGGCAAATCCGGTACGCATACCCAGGATAGTATCTGCTTTATCAGCCAGCCATGCAATAGCAATATATGCCAAAAATATAGGAATCACAAAGGCAGAACCACCAAACAGACCGGTAAGCAGTTTATACATAAATCCGATTACAATGCCAGGATTTTCTCCCGCGCCGCCAACAAAACAGACAATGAGAAAAATTGCGCCAACCAGCATAAGATAGGGGGCAATTTGAGACCAAAGGGAGCGACTTGCCGTTTTTTCAGGTCCTTTCTTTGGGGATGTACTTTTTTTACTTGCGCCTTGCGGGGCGGTCTTTTTATTCTTTGCTTTTTGCGCCATGGAACGACCATGCCTTTCCAAAATTTTATATAGTTGCAGATGCTTTTCATAAACATCAAATAAAATGTGAATACTATGGATTACAGGGGAATTTCTGCATTCCAAACGATAATAACCTACTTTATATAATAGCAGAATTTGCCTGCAAATTCAAGGGATAATCAGAAAAAGGGTATAATTTTGAAAATAGCAATAGAAAAAAAGAGCGTGTGCCGGCTTGGCATTCTAGCGGCAGTAGGCAGTGCTGCAGGATTTATCAATGGCTTTTTGGGAGCCGGCGGAGGGATTTTACTGCTTTATATGTTTCACCGACTCAATCCCAACAAAGGCAGCGAGGGAGCAAGAGATGATTTTGCATCTGTAGTGGCGGCGGTGCTTCCGCTGTGTGTAGTATCTGCTGTCAGTTACAGCAGCCGAGGCAGCTTGGACATGAATTTGTTTGTGCGATTCGTTCCGGGTGCGATTGCAGGTGGTATTGTCGGGGCGTATCTTACAGACAAAATGGATACGAAGATTTTAAAAAATATTTTTGCGCTGATTATCGTGATTGCGGGAGTCAATATGATTTTTTAAAAAAGAGAGGGGGGAGCCCCTCTCTTACCGTTCGTAGACGAACAGATCCCCGCATTCAAAATACCGTGCAGGAATCCCGCTAAACTTGCCGTCTATTTTTTTTGCCAGCGCCTCCATGGCAAACTTTTCACTTTGCACATGTCCCAGCAAAAGCATTGTTTTTTGCATACCGAACTGAGCCGCTTCCCGCACCGGCTCACCAAACTGCCATTCGCAGGCTTCTCCGCAGATAGCGAGGTCTGTATCGTTTGTGAAAAAAGGTTCATAAACGCTTTCGTCCCGCGCTCCCAGAAAAAGTCCTATTTTTTTTACGATGCCATCCCGTCGTCCGATTCTCCGCAGGCAGGGAAGATGCAGCGCCCGGCAAATATCTTCTATAATCTGTGCCGGGGAGGTGGGGGCGTTCAATGTGAAATGCATCCCGCCGTCAAAGGTGCCCTTCCAGCCTACAAGTTTCAGAAAAACCTGGCTTACATAGTCCACTCCCCGGAAGTGCATGGAATTGTGATATCGATAAATCGTTATGCCCGTCTCTTCCACCAAGGATTTTTTCTGATCCGACAGGACGGATGCATGAAATTCGTCCAGATGATTATAGTAAGTAGGCTCATGCGTGATCAGCAGTCCTGCTCCCCAATCTGCCGCCTGCCGAAGTACCTGGGGCGTTGCGGCAAAACAAACGGCAATTTTTTGCACTTCATGCTCTGGCGTCCCTGCTTTGCAGGAGTCTATCATTCCGTGCCAGCCCTCCATAAATTCCTTGCCGATAACCGCTTCCATAATTTCGATTGCTCTCATATGAATCCCCACTTTGTCGTAGTATTTTTATCAGTATACCACAATCTTGTCTCGCTCGCAAATTTTTCCCCAACCAGGCAGGGGTGAATATACTGAAAACAAGGAACATACAAATTCTATATTTTGAAAGGCGGTTTACATATGCAAGTACCTTTTACTGGCTGCGGGACAGCGATTGTCACGCCTATGCGGGACGGAGGCGTGGATTTCGATGCCCTGGCGCGGCTGATTGAATACCAGATAGAGAATGGTGTGTCTGCGATTGTTCCCTGTGGAACTACCGGAGAAGCGCCTACTCTCAGCGGAGAAGAAAAGAAGCGGGTGATCTCTTTTACCATCCGGAGAGTAGATGGAAGGGTCCCTGTGATCGCCGGATGCGGTTCTCCTTCGACGGAATATGCAGCAGAATATGCGGCAGATGCAGAAAAAACAGGCGCTGATGGCATTTTGGTCGTTACACCCTATTATAATAAAGCTACGGATCAAGGAATTTATTTCCATTATAAAACCATTGCGGACCAGGTCAAAATCCCTGTGATCGCCTATAATGTTCCGTCCCGCACAGGACTTTGCATTAGTGAGAGTGCTTATGAACTGCTGTGCACCATACCAAATTTGTGTGGAATAAAAGAGGCTTCGGCAAATGTAGGATATGCGGAGCGGATCGCCGCTATGTATGGGAAACAGCTTGGGGTATACAGTGGCTGTGACGAACTGACGGCGCCTATTTATGCGGTGGGGGGATGCGGTGTTGTATCTGTATTGTCCAATATTATGCCTGCGGCAATGGCGCGTCTGTGTGATTTGTGTGAGCGGGGGCGGCTTCAAGATGCAGCGGCGCTTCAGCAGAAACTATATCCTATGATTCGAGCGCTGTTTTCTGAGGTAAGCCCTATTCCGGTAAAGACGGCGCTAAGTCTTATGGGATTGTGCAGCGACGAAATGCGCTTACCCCTGTGCCCTATGAGTCAGGACGCTCGAGATAGATTGGAGCAGGAGATGAAACGGCAGGACTTAATATAATTATTCTCTAAAATAACAAGCAAGTATAGAAAAAGCAGCGCATAGCGCTGCTTTTTTGAAAAATAAACGAAAATTTGATTAAATTCAATTAAATAAGTTGACAAAACGACAATAAATTATTAAAATTATTTTAATAAAAAGTAAAGGAGAAATAAAGATGAGACAGCTTTGGAAGGCGGCGATTGGCGTTATAGCAATGACGGCAATCGTAGTGCAGACAATCCCCCTAGCAGGGGCGGCAAAAGCTTTACAGGATGAGCTTGCGATATCAGAAGAGAGACAGGGAGACTACCAAACGGATCTATTTGACGAAAGTATTTTTGAAGAAGCAGAAGAAGCCCAGCTTCTTCCGTATCCAATTGCGGAAATTACGGAAGAGAGAGATACATATACGAAAGTGTTTCGTATGAGCGATGGATCTTATACAGCGGCGGTGTATCCGCAGCCTGTTCATTTTGAACAGGAAGGTGAGATGAAGGAAATCGACAATACGCTGGAGCTTGTGACTAAAGATGGCCGAAGCTGGTACAAAAATCAGCAGTCGTCCGTACAATTCTTGCTGCCGATTCAAATGTCGGCGTTTGCACCGATACAGGTGGAAGCTGCCGATGGATCCGAAATATCGTTTGTTATGCGGACCGGACAGGGAAAAAGAGCAGCAGTTGCCGATAAGCCAGATATTGACAGCCAAACGGCGAAGCTGCGAGAATTTATTGAGGCAGATACACTTTCCGAAGAACAGTTTGAGGCGATATATCACAAAAAAACTTCTCAGGTAGAAAATCCGGGAAATTTAACGAAGGAAGAGGCCAGAGCGGAGCTAGCCGAATTAGGGCTACAAGTGGAGAAGAATACTGCTGCAGTGACTTATCGGGAGATGACGGAAGGAGTAGACTTACGATACAGTCTTCAGGGAACACAGCTTAAAGAAGAGATTATTTTAAAAAAGCTTCCACAGGAAGAACGGTTTATTTTTACCATGCAATCGCCCGCTCTGCAGGCGGTTTTGAGAGAGGATGGAAGCGTTGATTTTATAGACGAGGCAGGAATGACACAGATGCATATTGCCGTACCGTTTATGTACGATGCGGCGGGAGCATCATCGGGAGCTATTAAAGTAGAACTTATTGAGGCGGAGGGCGGTTTTTATTTTTATGAGCTTGTCCCGGATCGGACTTGGCTGCATGATGCGGATCGAACCTATCCTGTAATTATCGATCCGCCTCTGCAAACAGGCGACGTAACTACCGTGAAAGATACCACGGCGGTATTTGGAACCAATAAGGGAAATCTTGCTACCAGTGGAGAAAAGGTGTATTTGAAGGCGGGACTGCGGTATGATAGTTCTACGGGGAAAAAAGCTGAAGTGCAGTCCATGATTTATTCTCCTTTGCCCGCGGCTCTTACACAACATAGCGGCGTGCGCCTGCTACAGGCACGTATTTACATACATGGATATAACATGGGCTTTGCCTCTTGTGCCAATACCCTGCAATTAAATGCATACCGGATCACAAAAGACTGGGATACATCTAACATGAACGACACGGATGTACTTTGTCTGGATGCGAACGGAAATGCGGACTATTCCGATGTGCTGGACTTTATTCGGGTGAATGATTCCGGGGAAAAATACTTTGACTGGTATGCGATAGATATTACCAAAGCGGCACAGCAGTGGCTGGACGGATTGACGCCTAACTATGGCGTAGCCTTGCGGGCTACAGGACTTGGCAGCTTGGAAAATTTTGCGCGTTTTTACGATAGCACCAACACGCAAACTGCCGCTGCCTGCCCGAAGTTTGCTTACCAATATAGGGATGCAAAGGGAGTGGAGGACTATTGGACTTTCACATCTGTACAAGCGGGCAGGAATGGAACGGCCGCTGTAAATAATTTTAACGGCAACCCAGTAGTTGTGCAGGACCTGTGCGCTAGCACAGGCGAGCGTCTTCCTGTTAGTCTGTCCCTCATATACAGTATGAACAGCAACGAGAGTCTTAAAGCGGGGCTGGGCTTTTGGCGTACCAATTATCATATGTATATTGAGGCATGTGATATTCAGTTTCAGGGAACCAAATATCCGTATTGCTTTGTGGATAGCGATGGAACACGGCATTATCTGTATGAGAAAGATGGCAAGTATATAGACGAAGACGGTCTCGGACTGGAAATGACGGTGATCAACGAGTCAGATCATCGGTATAAAATGATCACAAAGGATAAAACAGAAATCAAGTTTGACTGGTTCGGGCGTCTAAAGCGGATTACGGACGGGAACGGAAATTATAACCGGGTTTTGTATGTATCAATGACGGATGCATCAAACCATACAATTTCTGCTATCGAAGAAGGCGGAAGCGGCTCTTCCGATATCCGGTCTACAACCTTTTCCTATTCCGGGGCGACCGTGCGTATCACACCTCCGGGACAAAATAATCTTGCCCTGATATATAGCGGTTCCAATCGGGCGTGGCTGGATTCCATCTACTATCCGGACAGCAGCGGTACCGCAACCGGCGGCGCAGTGGCGTTTACATATAACTCTGGTACCGGTGCATTGCTTACTGTAACAGACGGATATGGCCGCAGTACCAAACTCACTTATACAGCCAGCGGCAACCGCGTTGCAAAGCTGCAATATGGAGGAGGCGGCGTCTACAGTTATACGTATAATTTCGCATATGCCTGGAATGCAACTACGGTGACAGACCAGGACGGCCGTGCAGTTACCTACCAGTTCAATAATGCGGGCCATACGGTAGGTGTGGTGGACCATACATCTTCTATGGGACAAAGCTATGCTTATGGTGCGCCAGGAGGCACAAAAACTGGTGAAGAAAACAAGCTGCTCAGCGTGTCTAAAACCATTACACCTAGTCAAAACCGGATCAACAGCGGCAGCTTTTTCTCACCTGCTTCTGTAGAGCAGTATACAATTTATCCAAACGACGGCGGCTTTGGTAAGGCCCATGTATATGGCCCCGGCAACAGTAGTCCCAACAGTATGTACATGTCAAAAACAGCTGCATGCAACGAGAGTCGGTTTGTATACGTGACAGTGCATAATCTATCTGCCGGAAAATATACACTGTCCGGTTATGTGCGCACCGACGGGGCGTTGTCGGGTAAAGGCGTGTACCTTGGCGCCAACATTTTCAATGCGAATGGTTACCGTACTGGAGTCGGCTCTGTTTCGGTAAACGATACCGGAGGCGAGTGGGTTCGTCTCCAGATTCCCTTCAATGTGCAGGCAGGGGATACCTATGCCCATGTAGGTATTTATTTTGATGCGGATACACACGGCAGCGCATGGCTGGACGATATTCAATTGGAGTATGGCGACGGTGCCGGAAGTTTTAACTATGTATATAATAATCAGTTTTTGAGCAACTGCAGCGGCTGGTCCCGCAGCGCTGGCGTTACTGACAGCAACAGAGAAGCGGCTGCTCCTGCCAATGTACACCGGCAGGTAAACTTTACCGGCAGTTCTACGGAGGCAAAGCAGGTGGGCCAGCGGATCTATGGAGGCGGCAATCAAGGAGATATATTCATCTTCGGCGGATGGGCAAGAGCAAATTCTATTCCCCTGGACGCTGCGCTGCAAACTTCCAACACAGGACTTGCAACGAAAGCCGGTACACCTACCTTTGCCCTGCATCTTACATTTTATAAGAATGATGTAAAGGTGGGAGATACAGTCACGGTGCCTTTCAACCATGGGGTGACCGGCTGGCAATATGTTACCGGCAAAGCTTTGGCTCCCGGAGCGTATGACAGCGTGCAGTATGCTTTTTCCTATAACTACAATACCGGAAACGTAGCATTCGGCAGTCCGTTCGTGTATAAAGAAAGCTACGGTCAGAGTTACACCTATGATGGCTCCGGCAATGTAGTGTCCAGTGAAAGCGCCGCTGAAACCAACGCGCACTTTGCTTATACAAACGAATATCTCACCAGAAGCCTCAGCCCCAGCGGAAGCGGATATGTTTATAACTATAATGGTACAACCCATAATATGCAGTATGCCTTGTCTTCTTCCGGACAGCGGGTGGACGTGAGTTATAACAGTACGGGCGGCGCTACCAAAATGGAAATTTCCCAGGTAAATACCGCGCCCCTGACCACAGGAACAGCATGCTATATAATCAGCGGGAAAACAGGCCGTGCCCTGACGAACGACGGGGGCGCCGCAAAGATGCGGGATTGGAAGGTAGGAGACAAGAACCAACAGTGGTGGCTATTCAACATAAGCGGAAGCGCCTATACAGTACGCCCGGTGACAAACGGGGATTACGCGTTGTATATGGGTAGCAGCAGCGACGTGCGCGTTGATTACCTTGGATGGGGAGGAACCCCGGTCCAGTATCGGTTTGGCATCGGTCCGGATGGAGACGGCGTATACCGGATTACCGCGGGATACAGTGATTATGTGAGGCAGATATGCGAGGGAGTGGGATCGGATCCCGGTAGCGCTACCCAACCCCTGACCACAGGAACAGTTATCTCATATGGAAACAAGTATCATACACAGGATGAAGTGTGGTATTTTGTGTTAGAAGACGGGAAAGCGCCCCTTCGGATGGAAACCAGCGCGACATATACATCAGATGGACATCACGTTGCCAGTGCAACAGACAGCCTGGGAAACACAACTGAATATGCATACAACAGCGCGGGATTGGTGTCGCAGGTGCGCAATGCGAAAGGAGAAACGGAAGCATATACCTATGACCGGGTAAACCGAACCAAAACAGTGACGTCGGGCGGATCCAAGGCAGAATATACATATGAAAAGGATCAGCTGCGGCAAATCAGCATGAACGATGGGGAGGCCAAATATCACTTCGACTACGATGCGCTGGGCCGGAAGACGGCGGTACAAACGTCGAGGGCAGACAGTGGGAAGCACTGGCTGGCAGAGTATACATATACGAAAAACAACATGACGTCGCAGAAATACAGTAACGGAGTGCAGGTAGATTTCGAATATGATAATCTGGATCGGCTGGTGGAGAAGCGATACGGAGACTTCAGAACCGCACCGATCCGGTACAGCTATGACCCGAATGGGAATCTGTACAAGGTATCGGACGGCCTGTGGAGCGTAGGAATCGAGACGGGATATACCTATGACCTGGCAGGACGGATAGTAGGTGTACGGGCAGTAGAAGAGGGGACGCAGAATCACAGAGCGGCGCTGGAGAGGCGATATACGGACAAAAAAGGCACGGTAGAGAGTCAGCGGGTAGAGATATATGGAGCATCCAATCGGGCTGAGGAGACGGCGAAGTATACGTACCGGTATGGAGATTACCAGGCGCATGAAATGCCGGGGGTAGTGTATGAAGTGAAGAAGGACGGGAAAGACTTTCTGAGCTATGCCTACGACGGACTTGGAAGAGTGACGAGCCGGGGAGTGGGAGGACTTACGAACCGGGAGAAGTATACATATAATCCGGGTCCGAACGGTACGACTACCACCCAGGTGCAGAAGTTCAGCGATCTACAAGGATTGGAAACTACATATACATATGATGTGAACGGGAATATAACGGCAGCGGACAGCAAAGAAGCAAGCGACCAGTATGTTTACGACGCCTTAGGAAGGATGGTACGCGCGAATAACGGCGATTCGGATGTAAAGCTGACAGAGACGTACGAATACGACGGAAGAGGAAATATTGTATCGCGGACAAGATACAATTATACAACTGCTGAAACGCCGACAAGACCGAAGAAAACGGTCACATATAAGTATGAGGACGCAAGCTGGTCGGACCTGCTGACGGAGTACGACGGACAGAAGCTGACATATGACAACATAGGAAACCCGCTGACGTACCGTGACGGAATGACGATGAGTTGGAAACACGGGAGAAGCCTGCGTGATATACAAAAGGACGGAGAGACGCAGGGATCGTATAACTACAACGGGGACGGACTGCGGACATACAAGAGTACGAAGGGATACGGAACAACGGAGTATCACATACTAGACGGGCAGTATGTAGGAGAGACGAAAACGCTGAACGGAAAGACGTATCATACGCTGTACCTGTATGATGAAGCAGGAAGTATCATAGGACTGCAGGAGAACGGAGAGACATACTATTTTGTGAAGAACCTGCAGGGAGATGTAATAGGGATACTGGACAGCAAAGGGGAAGCAGTAGGGTATTATTTCTATGATGTATGGGGGAATATAGCCAAAGTATACAGCAATTCGAACTGGGATGAGGTAAGTGATCCGGAGCACATAGCATTGCGGAATCCATTCCGGTATCGGGGATACATGTACGATGAGGAGAGCGGGCTGTACTATCTGCAGAGCCGGTACTACGACCCAGTTACAGGCAGATTTGTCAATGCGGACGGATTCGTAAGTACGGGGCAGGGCCTGATGGGCAACAACATGTTCGCGTATTGTAATGATAATCCTGTTATGTTTGTGGATCCTACGGGGCGGTTTATTGGTACTGCTACGGCAGCAGGACTTATTGCACTGGGGAAATTATTTTTGGCGGCAGCTGCAGCGACAATAGTAGTGGGAGCAGTGACGACGTTGCCGCCTCCAACACTTCCCGGAACGATTAGCAGGCCGGGAGATAACATATTGGCACCAGATATAGCCGCGCCGGCTCCTAGGAGTAAGGATGAAGCCAAGGATAAGGCAGATGAAAAGGTTATAGAAAAGCCTATACCTAAAAAACAAAAAGTATTTCCCGAAAATCCGCTGGAGTTTAATCCTACTGGATTGATACCAACTACTTATGTGGAAACTGGAAGTGGGAAAAATGGAGGTATTATAAAGTGGGAAATACCTGGGACAACAATGGCTATATTTGAATGGGATGAAGGAATGAATGAGGTTGGTGGCTCTCACTATCATGTAATGTTGCCTGCAGCTAACAATAAACATCTGGAAGGAGGTCATTACAAAGCCGGCGAATTGGTACCGGAACCATGGAATTCGATGTATTTTGGAGGAAATTAATGAAACATATAGATGATACAAACAAGGAAGAAATAAATAAAATAAATATCCACGACAGCTTTTATGATGGATTTCAATATGATTATGAAAGTAGAACCATAAAATTATGTTGTGAAAATTACTATTTAAAAAAGACATTTACGTTCATTTTTCATAATGTAATTTTGTTTGAAATGCAAAGTTGCACATTTTGGGGAACTGGTAATCGAATTAGATATATATCCATTACAGATGATCCTTCTTTTGTGGGTCAATATCAAGAATTACACCAAAAAGAAGAAACGTGGATAAAAAATTCATGCTTGGATCAAGGAATTGTATATATGCCAATTGAAATACAAATTAATTCCGGGGACATGTTGTATTTGCTATGTGAAAGTGTAGATTTTTTTGAGAAAGATTTGGATGTCGAGGAAAGTAGGAAAAGACGTGAAACTTCTATTACAAAGAATTGGATCGAGTAAGTCAGACTTTTTCGTGCAGACAGCAGGTGCATATTTAAAATAAAATTAAAAATTAGTCGAAGAAAAGCAGGGCGGATTCCGCCCTGCTTTTCTAGTCAAAATAGGTTTCTATCACTTTGCCGCATTCCTTTGGTGAATACTGCCAGTAGGACATATGCTGTGTCCTTTCCGTATCTACATAATACTGTAGGGGCATTTTCTTTGTAGCGGTATGGCTGTCGATGAGCACCAGCTTGATTTTCATCCGTTCCGGAATAATATTTTTTATGTATACGGAACAGCAGTCTCCTGGAGACACATTCTCCCGCAGTTCTGCCAGTCCCGCAAGATTTGGTGAAAGTTCCACGAAAATTCCATAGTCTTCAATGCTGCGTACAATTCCGGACACGGTGCTGCATGGGGAAAACGCCGCTGCGTTTTCTTCCCATGTTCCAAGAAGCTCCCGCAGGGTCATATATATCCGGCCTGTTTCCCGATCAACGCTTTTTACGACAGACATGATTTTCTGCCCTGCATGCAATCGGTCAGAGGGATGGAAGATTCGGGAAACGGAGATACAGTCGACGCAGATCAGGGATACGATTCCGCAGCCGATATCTACAAAGGCGCCGAAGGGATCCAGATGTGTGACGGCGGCGGGGATGATATCGCCGGGAGTTAGTTTTTTGATAAACTGCTGGCTGCATTCTTCCTGGGCGGCCCGTCTGGACAGAATTGCTGTCGGTTTTCCCCGGGTGTCCTGGATTTTCAAGACCTTGAAGCACACCGGT
Source organism: uncultured Clostridia bacterium (assembly GCA_948466345.1). Classification (GTDB taxonomy): domain Bacteria; phylum Bacillota; class Clostridia; order Oscillospirales; family CAG-272; genus Avispirillum. Next base: position 49,989 of record CAOKAC010000005.1, read on the forward strand.
TTTCCTACCCGGGTAATTACGGCGATGTCCTTGCCTCCTTCAGGAGAGTACAGCGCTTCTTCCTTTGGAATGATTCCCTGGGCGAAGCCTAAGTCAACATGCAGGCTCATATCCGTACAGTCACATACAGTGGCCACCGCTTCCAGAATCCGCCCCTGCCGCATAGCTCTCTCCAGCATACGTAGGGAAGAAGTGTACAGGATATTTGCGTCCGTGTCGATCAGAGACCCCTCGGGGAGATAGAGATTTTCGTGTTTTTGCCGTTCCATATTGTTTTCCTTTCCGTTTTCTATATCGCTTGTACGATACATTTTATGAAGGGATTTTGGGAATTATAACCGTATATAAAACAAAGCGTTTGGAGATATGCAATGAAGCTGAAAAAAGAAACGATTTTCCCGCGGTTGCGGGAGTTTGCTATAGAGACGGCTATTTTGCTGGTAGGCAGTATTATGTTTGGTCTTTCTGTAAATTTATTTATTGAACCGGGACAGATTACTATGAGCGGGTTTACGGGTGTTTCAACGACGATCAATCATTTTTTTGATACCCCTGTCGGCATTATGATGATTTTTTTGAATTTGCCGCTGTTATTTTTAGAGTGGCGCCGTGCCGGCGGCGTGGGTGTACTTCGTACGGGAATCGGTATTTTATTTACTTCGTTTGCAGTGGACGGCCTGTCTTTTATTCGCTCTGATTTTACGGATCCGCTTTTGTGCGCAGTATTCGGCGGACTGATTATGGGAGCCGGTGGAGGGCTGCTGCTGACTCGAGGATATACCACAGGTGGATCGGATCTGTGCGCTTTTCTTCTGACCCGTAAGTTTCGTCGGCTGACTACAGGACGCGTCATTCTGCTTATCGACGTGGCGATTGTAGTGGGTTCCTCCGCTCTTATGCTCCGATGGACGGGATTGCTCTATTCCTTTGTAGCAGTGTGGTGCTATACTACAGCCTTTGACCGTGTACTGGAGGGCTTTGGCGGAGCAAAGCTGGTGATGATTATTTCAGACAAATATGAGGAGATTGCCCTGCAGATATCAGAGCAGATGCGGCGGGGCGTGACATTACTGTATGGCGCCGGATGGTATACAAAGACGCAGCGAAATATTTTGCTATGTGTAATCAAGCGCAGCGAGCAATATGCCCTGACAAATCTGGCCCGTCGGGCTGATCCGGGGGCATTTGTGATCCTTTCTAATGCAGCAGAGGTGCTTGGGCAGGGGTTTGAGGAGGACTGATGGTAAAATAAATGCAGGCACGTTATTGAAAACAGGAGGGAAATGCTGTATACTATAATAAAAACTTTAATACTACCCGAAAGGATTAATATAGATAATGGAATACTACTTCTCAGACAAGCTTGGAAAACTGAAGCCCTCTGCAATCCGGGAAATTTTTAAAAGTCTGTCGGATCCGAGCATCATCAGCTTTGCCGCCGGCAATCCCTCCCCCCTTTCTTTTCCTATTTCCGATATGGCACAGATTTCGGCAGATATTTTTGCGAATGCCCCTGTGGAGGCCCTTCAGTATAGTGTAACAGAAGGATATCCGCCGCTGCGCGGCGCAGTGGAAGCCCGCATGCGGGAGAGATTCTCCATTGGCAGAGAGGGCGACATGACGATCATTACTTCCGGCGGTCAGCAGGGTATTGAGCTTGCCTGTAAGGCTTTGTGCAACGAAGGAGATGTGGTAATTTGTGAGGAACCCTCCTTTATCGGCGCGTTAAATGCATTCCGCTCCTGCGGTGCAAAAACGGTGGGATTGCCTATTGAAGGAGACGGCATCGATCCTAATAAGCTGGAAGCGTTGCTGGAGCGCACTCCGAAGGCGAAGCTGGTATATCTGATCCCCACATTCCAGAATCCTGGCGGAACGACCATGGGACTGGAAAAAAGAAAGGCTGTCTATGAGATTTGCCGCCGCCGCGGCATTATAATATTGGAAGACAACCCTTATGGGGAACTCCGTTTTGAGGGAGAAGACCTACCCACTTTAAAAAGCATGGATACAGAGGGGATCGTCTTGTATTCCTCATCTTTCTCCAAGATTCTTTCTGCTGGGATCCGGTTGGGATATCTTTGCGGGCCAGAGCCTGTGGTGCAGAAAATGGTCGTTGCAAAGCAAAGCGAAGATGTACATAGCAACATTTTTTTCCAAATGCTTACCTATCGGTATATGACAGAGCGGGATTTGGACGCGCATATTTCCGGAATCAAAAAATTGTATCGAGAAAAATGTGCGCTAATGCTGGACACGCTGGACCGGAATATGCCAAACTCTGTTACCTACAGTCGCCCCCAGGGAGGACTGTTTATATGGATGACGCTGCCTGATTCCATTGATATGATCACCTATGTGCGCGCCGCCCTGGAACAGGGAGTTGCAGTGGTACCCGGCAATACGTTTTTATGTGATACGGAGGGCACCATCAATGCGGTACGCCTGAATTATTCCACTCCTTCTGATGAAGATATTGTACGGGGATGTGAAATCCTTGCAAAGGTTGCGCGGGATATGTTGGAGACAAAATAAGCTTACACACCTGCAAAAAGGAGATTCGATTTATGAATATATGGCATGATATCAATCCGGCCATGGTTACCCCGGACAGCTTTTCAGCCGTGATCGAGATATCCAAGGGCTCTAAAAACAAATATGAACTGGACAAACATACAGGGCTGCTTCGCCTGGACAGAATTTTGTATACGGCAACCCATTATCCTGCGAATTATGGGTTTATTCCCCTAACCTATGCAGACGATTTTGACCCCTTGGATACCATGGTGCTTTGTTCCGAATCTATCCGCCCAATGACCCTTGTACAGGTGTATCCTATAGGTGTGATTCGTATGACAGACGCAGGATATCCGGATGAGAAAATTCTCGCCATTCCTTTTGCGGACCCGATTTATAACGGATACAAATCGGTGTTTGAACTGCCGGGGCATGTTTTTGATGAAATATGTCACTTCTTTACTGTGTATAAACAGCTGGAACAAAAAGAAACAGTAGTGGATGAGCTTTTGGACGCGGAGGATGCCAAGCGGATCATCGTACATGCTATGGAAAATTATAAGGAGCTGCGTCAGAAGGACGGTTCCTGCTGAATTGGGAGAGATACATGTTTATTGATAAAATAGAGATTTATGTGCGGGCCGGCAATGGCGGCAATGGCGTCGTATCTTTCCGACGGGAAAAATATGTGGCTAACGGCGGCCCTGATGGGGGAGATGGCGGCAACGGTGGAAATATTATCTTTCAAATAGATGAGGGCGCCAATACACTTCTTGCTTTTCGATATAAAAGGAAATTTGCAGCAGAACATGGCGGCAATGGCGAGGGTGGCAAACGCCATGGAAAGAACGGCGCTGATACGGTGATTTTGGTACCACGAGGTACGATTATTCGAGATGCAAAGAGCGGAAGACTCCTACACGACATGTCTGACGGCACCGATTATGTAGCATGTCGCGGCGGTCGGGGCGGCTGGGGAAACAAGCATTTTGCCACCGCTACCAGACAGGTTCCGCGTTTTGCAAAGGATGGACTGGCGGGGGAGGAACAGACCTTGCTTTTGGAACTGAAGATGATTGCAGACGTAGGTCTTGTGGGCTTGCCATCGGCGGGAAAAAGCTCGCTTTTGGCGACGGTTTCGGCTGCCAGACCCAAAATTGCCGAATATCATTTTACTACGCTGGAGCCTAGTCTTGGTGTGGTGGATTTGGGAGAAGAACGCGGCTTTGTGATGGCGGATATTCCTGGACTGATCGAAGGCGCTGCTGGGGGCGCGGGACTTGGTCATGATTTCCTCCGTCATATTGAGCGTTGTCGTTTGCTTCTTCAAGTAGTGGATGTTTCGGGGCTGGAAGGCAGACTTCCTGCAGATGATTTTAACACTATTTCCGGGGAGCTGGAGGAATTTTCTGATGAGCTGGCCAGCCGTCCGCGGATTGTTGCAGCAAACAAATGCGATCTGCTTTCGAACGGAACAGACACACCAGAAATTGCTGCGCTGCGAACCTTAACAGATGCTATGGGATATCCGTTAGTGTTTATTTCCACAGCTACAGGCGATGGAATCCGTCAGCTGCTGCTTCTGATCGACCAAACGCTTTCCACGCTGCCGCCAATTACAGTATATGAACCGGACGCAGTTCCAATGGAAGAGACAGTGGAGGAAGATCCGCAAGATACGGTGATCCGCCGAGATGCGGACGGCGCTTATGTCTGTGAAGGAAAATGGCTGGAACGCCTTTGTGGGCGAGTGTATTTTGACGACCGGGAATCCCTCATGTATTTTCAGCGTTCTTTGAATAATGCAGGCATTATCGAACGTCTGAGAGAAGCGGGCTGCGAAGAGGGGGATACGGTGCGTATCTTCGATATTGAATTTGATTTTATGGACTAAGGGGGCTGTGCGCATGCGAGAAATACCCGAAGCATTTTTATCCCGTATGCAGAAACTTTTAGGAGAAGACTACCCGGCTTTTCTCCGGGAGATGGAAAACGCTCCTGTGCGTGCCCTGCGGGGAAATCCATTGAAATGTGCTGCATTTTCTGCGCCTGCGGATATAGAAACAGAGCCGCTGCCTTTTTTGGGCGGCGGCTATATCTTCTATTCTGACTCTATTGGCCGGCATCCCCTGCATCATGCGGGCGCTTTTTATGTACAGGACCCATCTGCTATCAGTACGGTTGCTGCCGCTGCATCCGTATTGCGGCCGGGTATGCGGGTTTTAGATTTATGCGCGGCTCCCGGCGGCAAATGTACTCAGCTTGCAGGGGCGCTTCATGGAACGGGAATGCTTGTAGCAAATGAGATTTCCAGGGAGCGGTGCAGAATCCTGCGGCAGAATATAGAACGTATGGGTGTGCAAAACGCAGTCGTCACATCATTGGATTCAGAAAAGATTTTGGCGTATTACCCTGCCTTTTTTGATTTTGTCCTGGTAGACGCCCCTTGCAGCGGGGAAGGAATGTTTCGTAAATACCCCGAGGCGGTGGAGGAATGGAGTGAGGATAACGTGGCCATGTGCGCCAGCCGACAGAGGAAGATTTTGGATGATGCTGCAGGTGTTGTTGCAGGCGGCGGGTATTTACTTTATTCTACCTGCACTTTTTCCCTAGAAGAAAATGAACAGATGATCTGTTGTTTTTTGGAAACACATCCAGAATTTTCACTCCTTCCTGTGTCGGCAGAGGTAGCCGCCGTGACTGCGGCCGGCATATCTGTTGGAGGACGAAATTTATCGGCGGCAAGGCGATTTTATCCCCACTTGACTTCTGGAGAGGGACAGTTTATGTGTTTGTTGCAGAAAGACGAAGGGCTGCGAGGCAATGCACAGTTTCAGGATACATTGCGGCCGCTCACGAAAGAGGAAGAAAAGGCTATACAGGTATTTTTTTCAAACACGCTTGGATATACACCGCCGCGTCTGGCGGGTCTGCGGGATGATGTGATGTGGCTTTCTAATGAAATAGATGGATGTCCATCGGGGGCATTTTGCTGCTGCGTGCCAGTTGGCAGCGTTACGAAGGGAAGACTGGTGCCGCACCATCATCTATTCAGTGCCCACGGCGGCGAATTTTTACGCAAAGTAGACTTGCCGGCGCATTCTCCTCAGTGCGGTGCGTATTTACGGGGGGAAGGATTTGTGTGGGACGATGGGGCCGACAATGGTTGGTGTGCCGTACATATTGACGGGATTCCCTGCGGTGGAGGAAAAATCGTAGATGGATATGTAAAAAATCATTATCCCAAAGGGCTGCGAATAAAATAAAAGAATCCCCGGATTTAGCCGAGGTGCGATAACGAAGTATTTATGTAGAGTGGCGGCGCAGCTGAAGGGCTGTGCCGCCGTTTTGCGTTGTCAGGCTGTTTTCTTTTTTCGGTTTTGCATACCAATCCCGCCGTCAAGGGCAACGCAGTCCTCATCGGCAATATTGATAATACCCGCAGCCTTGTAGTAAATCTCAATCTTTTGTTTTCTGTGTCCGCTGCTCTTGTCGGGAGTGTGGACTATATATCAGCAGGTATCAATCCTTTAGAATTAGCCATATAGCACCTCCTAACTCATCAAGATTTTAATTTTTCAAAAAGTTTTTTAAGTTTGTTGGGCGTTATAGTTTCGGCATAATGTATACCTTCATAAGTAGGATGAAGTACAGGGTATGTAGGATGTTTTGTCTTTAATATAAAATGGTTTTCGATCAACCATTCAATAATGACAATTAAATCATTACGGCGAACTTGTTTAAGTTTTCCATACTCTGACAGCTTGTCGAATCTTGCATCTGCAATACGCTTACTGTTTGCTCCACGAAGTACATCTGCTAAAATGTTTATGCCATAATACCTCTTTTCGCTGATGAGAGAGAGACATTGTAAGACAGTATAAATTATGTCATTTAGATCATTTTCCTCAAACATAACCGCTTTAACGCTTGCCTTCTTTATGACCTTGACTTGTTCGTGTTGTGGCTGAGTCGTTGCAACTTGAATTTGTGTCGGTGTTTTAGCTGTTGCAGATATAAACTCTTTTGCAGGCATTGGTTCGGGATCCATCTTAAGCATTTCGTAATAGTATTTGGGCGTAATAAATCTTCCGCATCCAGTATTATCTTTTTTATAATTGGTGCAGCCAAGGAAATAGTTATTTTCTTTTCCGGGTTTGACAATAAGATAGCCGTCTCTGCACTGATCACATTTAAGAATGGAGAGCTTTCCAGCTTTATACTCATTAGTCATAAATCCACAAATTTCCGGTTCGTTGGTGCAAATAAACAACCGTAATCCATAAGCATTTTTATAGCGGAATTGCATTGGATAGCCACAAATAGGGCAAATTTTCTTTGCGATATTATTTTGCGGTGGCTCCTCACTCCAATTTCCACGAAGAACAACATTTTTGTAATCACGCTTTATTTCAAGCAAAAATTCAGAAGGGTTCTGTTCTGGAGCTATAAAATAAACACGATTTTTAGTTCTTGTCATTGCAACATAAAACAGGCGGCGTTCTTCTGCATAATCAATGGAGCGATCCCCCTTGATTACAAACGCAAGAACGGGATCATCTTCAATTTTAGAAGGAAAACCGTATGTTTCATTGCGCCCATTTACAACAATAACATTATCGTATCCCAAACCTTTTGAAGCATGAGCTGTCATAAATGTGATGTTGAGTTTCGGATATTTTACGCTTTTGAGTTTACTTCCTCGATCAATGTATTCAAACAAACCTGATTTTTCCAACTTATCGCCATCAAATCCAAACCTGCCGAGTAATAGGATAGAAGAATCCTCGGATTTGCCTTCCTGTTTGTTAAATTCAATGATTTGTTCAAGAGCAACTTCAACGGCATGTGCAATGGCGTAATTCGCACCACTTTTATTATCAGCATTCAGTTTTTTAGGACTTCCATCATATGTGTAGATAATAACAGGATCAACGATATTTTTGGGTGACTTCAGTTCTTTTGAAATTTGTGCTTCGTTTTTCTGAATGAAGTTGCCGGCAATATCAATTACTTCCTGCGAGTTACGATATGTCTTTACGATTTTCAAGAGTTTTGCATAACCCATTTTCTCTTCAAACTTTGTAAAGAGCGTTATGTCGGATCCACTAAACGCATAAATTGATTGCCAATCATCACCAACTGCAATTATCTTAGCATCGGTAACTTCCGACAAGGCTGTTACTAAATCAAATCTTTGCCGGGAAATATCTTGATACTCATCTACGATAATATACTTAAAATCAAGTTTCTTTTTCATTTCCTTGACTTCTCGGAGTACCCTTGCAGATTCATTTATCATATCCTCAAAGTCAACGGCATTGTTTTCCTTTAGATAACGCTCATATTCCAAATAGCAATCGTTACAAATATCCAAGAATAGCCTTGTGCGTACATTTTGAGTGGAATAGTACATACGGCTAAATTCATCCGCAGTAAAACCATTTGTTTTGAAGTTGGTAATAAATCGACAAATCAGATTGACAAGTTTTCTTATGTAACGGTTTTCTTCGGTAGATATAAGTTTTTCCATTACCTCTTTGTTTGAACGAGGATATAGCTCAAAACCGTTATTCTCCAGTTCCTCTTGTAAATGCTCTAAAAGAGATCTTCGGTCGGAATACTGTGAGAAAGTATAGATAAGTTTTGTGCCGTGCTGCCTATGCAGATTGATTTTGTCATTTATAGCCTTTTTGTATGCTTCAAGTTGATCGTCGCTAAAGCGATCATTCTTACCATCTTGCGTAATACCGAAATGCTCAATATAGGCGACTTTATCACCCTGCCGAATAATAAAGTCAGGAGTATATGGCTTTTTGGAAAAGAGAATATCATACTTATACATCGGCTCATATTCATAGTCAATGTTATTTAAGTATAGAAAATTGGCGATCTCCACTTCTTGATGGGAACGCATTACCTCGCTCTGTATTGTTACAGATTTTTTTGTTCGAGTATCAATTATTTCTTTTTTAAACTCATTGAGATCACTTCGCATTGTAGAAAAATTTGATTTCGCAATTTTATTGAAGAAACGATTGAGATCTTCACCCTCATACGGAGCGTCAAAATACGAAGCAAAGAATAAAATCAAGTTATTAACAATGCTTTCGTTTTTTAGAATTGAATTCTTGAAATAATCTTGCAAAACAAAATAGAGCTTTGATGAGTCAACAATGTTGAGTTTTTCAGGTGATTGTTTTCTAAGTATTGCATTTCCGGTCGAATGAAATGTAGCAATAGGGCAATCAATTGCTAAATCTTTATTGAGTTTGTCTCGAAGTTCTTGAACTGCTTTGTTAGTGAAAGATACAACGAGAATCTGAGAAGGATCTATCCCTTTTTTTTCGACTAAATATTTAACCTTCGCCGCAACAGTAGTAGTTTTTCCTGCACCCGCTCCGGCAATGACAAGGCAATAATCCTCGTCGGTCAGAATAACACGACGCTGATCTTCATCCAATTTGATTTGGGGATCGACCTCACGAAGAATATTATCTAAATAGTGTTGTTCCTCGTTCATCGCACGGCGTATAAAAGACTCATTATGCTCGTCTACGAGAGTTTCAAAATTTATGTATTTTGATAATGCGCCTTCGACAACAGAAAGCGAAAGACCATTGTTTTTGCAGAAAGCATCTAACAATTGGCTGCTTTGAAGCACGCCAAAATACTCAACGGATCTCTTACTGTCAAGCAACTTTGCATAATATTCACTTTTTGCAATGTAGCGGTTTTGCGATAATATGGCATCCATATAAACCTTTAAGTCCCACAAACTTTGACACTCTGGACTCTCAAATGTCATATTGTCCGTGACAATACTCACTGCCGTTTTTTTCTTTTTAAAGAGTTTAGAAAACAATCCCATATATATTGCCTTTCTTCTCAAACAACATCAGTCAGCGGAAGCTCCGGATTTAATCCAGTTATCCACTTCATCTAACTTGAACTTCCATTGTCTGCCCATTTTATGTGCGGGCATATTTTTGCTATCTATCCATTTGAAAACTGTATCTCTGCTTACACCAAGATATTCGCATATTTCTTTTAGGGAATACCATCTATTAGTTATTTCCACAATTGTGACCTCTCAAATTATAAATGTTAATTCGCTGCTTTTGTATTATATCATAAAACAAGGTTGTATACAATATGATAAAGTCGATTAGGGTAGGTTTAAGAGCTTTAATATAAAATTGGCGGCAAGGAGAACTCCTTGCCGCCGTTCGCTGTTAGGTGTAAATTATATCGTGATTTACGATTTCTATGGCTCGACTTCGGATATTATTCATCCGAGCAACCCAAGTTATTGGATTTTCCGCCTTGAGCTGTTCGGTTATACTTTCACTCTCTGACATCTGTTTTACGAGCCGGAAAAACATATCCTCTGCCTGTTCGTTTATGTCAGCGAGATAGCTGTTTAACCCACCGCCTGTGAGCAAATTGACATAGAACAGCCGCCTATGCTTTTTAATATACCGCAAGTGCCTTCGTCCCCATATCCCGATAGGCTTTTCTTCTTTGGTGGGTAAAGAAAGGTCAGGAATAAGATATCCGTTTTCTTTGTGATAAGTTCCGCCCATTTCTTCAAATAATGATTTCATTGCAGTTTCCTCCAAATTGCAGTTTTAGATTTTTCTGCAATATACCGCACCGATTGTCTTTACCACTTGTTTTCAAAACCTTCGTTACGGCACCTCATTATTACCGGGGATTCTTTTATTTAGATACTACACTTACACCGGCTGCATCAAAGCGGGATTTTACCGACTCTATAAGATAGGGCTGGATATCAAAGTAGTCGTCTCTGTCACACCAGACACGCAATCTGTATTTTGTATAAACGATGTTGCTTTCCAGCATATCTGCTTTAGGAATAGGGTCCTTCATAATCAGCGCGCTGGATGCGGCTGCATCCAGCAGCAGGGATTTGACAGTATCTGCATTTGCCCCATTAGCGGCACGAAATTCCAGATCCAACCGGCGGATCTTTTCTATAGAATAATTGACTACAGTGCTGCTGGTGAGAACACTATTTGGCATAATGATTCGTACACCGTCTGCAGTAACCAAGACGGTATGGAACATTCCGATGGAGTTTACAGTACCGCTGCTGGAACCGCAGTCTATATAGTCACCTACGGAAAAGGGGCGGAAGAGTAAAATCATGATCCCACCGGCAATATTGGAAAGCCCGCCCTGAAGCGCTAGCCCGACGGCAACACCGGCGCTTCCCAGCACGGTGATCATAGAAGCCATAGGCACGCCCAGATAAGCTGCTACTGTAATAATCAGCACGATTTTCAAGGCAATATTTACAAAGCTGACGAAAAAGCTTTTTACAGACGGATCGGTATGTTTCGCGTTTTTGGGATTTTTGATTTTTTTGGTAATGAGCTTTATTAGCTTGAATCCCACAATCAAAATGATCAGGGAAATAAGCAGTTTTACCCCAGCATTCAGAGCAAAGTCGGAGACAGTATCAATAATTTTTTCCAGCATGGCGCCCTCCTTATCAAGCATGTTATTGTGTAACATTACTATAACATGAGGCGCTGGAAAAAACAAGTATCTGATTGAAAACCAGGGCGTTAGTATTGACCAATATTGCTTTTTTTAGCGAAATATGTTAATATTATAAAAACGCGGTAATATTATGGAGCATCTTATGGAGAAAAACAACAAGCAGATCCTTTTAATATTGATTCCCGCATGTGTGCTGATATTGGGCTTGCTTCTATTTACGATATTTATGACTGTATATTCTCGTAGAGAAAAAGATGGCCCGGAGCAAACTTCCGACTTAAAGACAGAACAGCATACGCGGACGGAACCGCCGGCGACCACAGTTCCCGATGAACCTGCATCTATCACCGAGGGGGAAAGCACTGGCGCGCCGCAGACAACCGACACAAATGCGGGTGTGCAGTTTCAGGAGGTAAATGAGCAGGTGACGGCCAAAAATGAGGTGAATCTGCGCAGCAACATGGATCAGAGCGGCGAAGGAAATGTGGTGTATTGTCTTGTAAATGGAGAAGTCGCCCAAAGAACCGGTATGGGGAACAACGGTTGGTCCCGGGTGGTTTATAACGGACAAACTCTGTACTGCGTAAGCAGTTATCTAACAACGGATCTTAGCTATGTGCCGCCTGCCTCTGAAACAGATTTATTTAAGACCAAGTTTGCACCGGTGAGTGAAAAAGTGACTGCCAAGGAGGCAACAAATTTGCGAGATCGCCCAAGTGTTCTAGAGCCGTCTCAGGTGATGGTACAGCTGCAGCATGGTCAGGTTGCGGTGCGGACAGGTATTGCAAACGAGGGATGGTCAAGAGTGGAATATAACGGACAAGTTTTGTACTGCATCAGCAGTTATTTGGAGCTTGTTGAAGAATAACAAAAAAGAAGGGATGACTCCCTTCTTTTTTGTTATGTGTATTTTTGGGGGGAAGGCTACTATTCAGAATTGCTTTTCACACGCAATCTTGCAATCGCACGTGCCAGTGTTGTCTGCGCTGTATGATATTCATGGAGGCCCTGTTTTTGTAGCAGCGCCTCCTTTGCAGCGTCGGCTGCGTGCCTTGCACGGTTTGCATCGATCTCTTCCGGGCGTTCTGCGGAATCCACAAGAACGAGCACTTCGTTGTTTTCGATCTTTACCAATCCCGATGATACGGCTGCCGGCTGCAGTTCATGGAATCCAGGCGCTTTTCTGTGGATTTCCTACTGCGCAGTATCTGAAGGTACATCATCGTCTCCGTCTATCGGCTGACCCAGTACGTTGAACATCCTTCCCAGGGTACGTTCTCCCACGGTTACGCATATACCACTGCCGGTTGATGTAACTTTCATTCCGCGCGCCATATTTTCACTGGTGTCCAGCAGAATGCAGCGTACCTTGTCTTTTCCTATATGCTGCGCGACTTCCATGATACGTTTTTTTCCCTTTTACAGTAACGGAAAGCGCCTCTTTTATTTTGGGAAGCTCTCCGGCATTGAATTTGCAGTCAATGATCGGACCGGATATTTGTACGATTTTTCCGATACTCATAAATCATACACCTCCTCGTTCTGCCTTTTTTCGAATTTTCTTTTCTGCGCCTGCGCTCCGGAGGAAATCTCCGTAATCTCTTGCGTAATAGCGGCCTGTCTTAAACGGTTATACTGTACCGAAAGTGTGGCAAGGATTTTCTCCGCGTTTTGATTTGCGGAATGCATTGCCGACATTCTTGCGTTCTGCTCACTGCAAAAGCTGTCTACAAGCGCGCTGTAAATGTAACCCGCAACATAGCTTGGTATAATATTGTCAAGCACTTCTCCTACAGAAGGGGTAAATTCGAACGGGATTTTTACTGCTTCTTCTGTTTGATTGAAGGAGAAAATTTTTCTATGGAACGGTAACAGCCGCTCAGCTTTTGCTTCCTCATACATGCTGTTTTTTATATCGGTGTAGATAACATATATTTTTTCAATTTTCTGACACGTAAACAGTGCAAGCAATATCTCGCTGATTTCCCGGGCACGGTGCATCGTTGGATTTTGCGCCGTATACAAAAAGCTGCGTTCCACGGGAATGTTGTGATGTGCAAAATACTGTCTGCCGTATTCGCCGACGACAAACAGCTTTGTGTCTGCATGGTTGGCAAGCATGCGTTCGGCTTCTTTTATTACATTTTGATTGTACATGCCCGCCAGTCCCTTGTCTGCGGTAATAACGAGACAGGCGTAAGTACCATTCAGTGCCGGCATACCGTCCTCGGGATAAGAATACCGGCTTTTTACATCTTTTACTGTACGAAATATCCGTTTGATCTCGCCTTTTATTGCATCAAAATACGGTCTTGTCCCATCTAGCTCAGCTTTAGCCTTACGCATTTTTGTAGATGCGATCAAATACATGGCATTCGTAATCTTTTGGGTACGGCGGCAGGCGCATTTGTTTCCAAACGATTCATCCAGCGGTCATATGTCTTTTGCCGATAAAATGGCCTCCTTTTTTCGGAAGGCATCTTTTAACAAACGGCAAAGCCCCCTTCCTGCGCAGGAAGGGGGCTTTGCTGGGCAAATCTGTACGTATTTGTCCCCAGGCTGGCGTTTATTGTTCTTCTGCATCTTTTGTGCGAATTTCTACCCGGCGGATTTTGCCGCTGATGGTTTTCGGAAGTTCTTTTACAAATTCTACAATACGAGGATACTTATAAGGCGCGGTGTGCTCCTTTACATAATCCTGTACCTCTTTTTTCAGTGCGTCGGTGCCTTCCTTATCTTTTACTAAAACAATGGTGGCTTTTACAATCTGTCCCCGTACCGGATCCGGAACAGGTGTAATTGCACATTCCAGAACATAAGGCAGTTCCATGATGACGCTTTCGATTTCAAAGGGCCCAATTCGGTATCCGGAGGATTTGATCACATCATCGGTACGGCCTACATACCAAATATATCCCTCTTCATCCATCCAAGCGGTGTCTCCTGTATGATAGTACCCGTCATGCCAGGCTTCGCTTGTATGCTCATTATCGCGATAATATTCCAAAAACAGTCCAGGAGGAGTGGCCTCTTTGGTACTGATACAGATTTCCCCTGTTTCTCCAGCAGGACAGCGGGTGCCGTCCGGGCGGAGAATTTCCAGTTGATACATGGGAGAGGGCTTGCCCATGGATCCGGGCTTAGGCGTACTGCCTACCAGGTTCCCGATGGAAAGTGTTGTTTCCGTTTGGCCGAATCCTTCCATAATAGTGAGCCCCGTGGCTGCTTTAAACTGATAGAACACTTCTGGGTTCAGCGCTTCTCCGGCAGTAGTCACATATGAGAGCGAGGACAGGTCATATTTGTTCAAATCTTCTTTAATAAAGAAGCGGAACATAGTGGGCGGTGCGCAGAAGGTAGTGATGTTGTATTGTTTGAACAGAGGCAAGATATCATGGGCGTCAAATTTATCGAAGTCGTAGGTAAAGATAGCGCCCTCGCACAGCCACTGACCATAGAGCTTTCCCCATAGAGCTTTTCCCCAACCTGTGTCGGAAATGGTGAAGTGGATGCCGTCCGGATCAACATTGTGCCAGTACCGGGCGGTGATGTAGTGGCCGATGGCATACAGGAAGCTATGGGCGGCGATTTTGGGATATCCGGTGGTACCGGAGGTGAAGAACATAATCATAGGCTTGCTGCCGCAGGCGTCCGGTACTCTCTCCATTGTATCGGAGGCATTTTGGACTCCCCCGTCAAAATCCAGCCAACCCTCTGCTGTGCCGCCGGCCATAATCAGCTTTACCGGCTCCTTGCTTTTTTGGGAAGCGGTTTGGGCATGCAGATGTGTATCTCCATCGGCAGTGCATACGATGGCGCTGACGCCGGCTGCATCAAATCGGTATACAAAGTCGTGTTCTACCAGCATATGGGTAGCGGGAATGGCTACAGCTCCCAGCTTATGAAGTCCCAGGATAGCCGCCCAGAATTGCCAGTGGCGTTTCAGAACAAGCATGACCCGGTCTCCCTGCCTGATTCCTACGGAACGGAAGTAGTTTGCAGTCTGATTGGACAGGCGGCTCATATCCCCAAAGGTAAACCGGCGTTCATTTTTTTTGTGATCCAAGTGGACCATCGCCACTTTATCCGGACATTTTTTCCCAAGGGCATCTACTGTGTCATAAGCAAAATTATACTGTTCCAAATTGGAGAATCGAATGTCCTGAAGCAGTCCCTGTTCATTCTCTGTGCATTGGATAAAGGGTGCGATTACAGGATCCTTTGGCAACACGTGGAGCGCCGCAGTTTCAAAGGCTCCAAGGCTTGCGTCTTCCGTCGTCATGGTATAGGCCCCGTCGCCATGGTTCATAACCAGAGCTAGAAATTCGCAGTCTCCATCTACGGCAATCATCCCGTGAGGAAGACCAGAATTATAGTAGATGGAGTCGCCTGTGTGGAGAAGTTCCGTTTTGCCGTCTACCTCTACCTTCAACGTGCCTCTCAAAATCAGGTCAAACTCCTGTCCGGCGTGGCAGCTGGTACGGATTTTTGCTGTCTGTTCTTCTTCGCTGTATTTTGCTGTAACGTAAAAGGGCTCGGCAATTTTTTCTTTAAATAGAGGCGCCAGGTTATTATAATGGAATCCCTTTCGACGAACAATTGGAAGCCCGTCGCCGGCACGATTTACATAGTATTCGGAAAGGGTAGGGCTGGAGCCTTTCAAAATATCTGTGGGATCTGCACCCAGCCGTTGGGCGCATTTATAGATGAAGGTAAAGGTAAAATCCGACTCTCCTGCTTCCAATGCCTGATAGGCCGTTAGTGTAGTGCCGGTGCAGGCAGCCATTTCTTCTTCCGTAACCTCGCAGCTCTCTCGTAGCGCACGGATACGTCCTGCAACATCCCGAATAGCAGTGTTTACATTGTTTTCCATAACTGAATCCTTTCAAAATAGAAATTTTTGCGATGGAAGGGAGACGGATAAAAAAAGAAACCCGCCTCAATCTTGAGACGAGTTGTAAACCCGCGGTACCACTCAAATTGCACAAAAACGTGCCACTTTATGGGCTCCATCAAGCCCTTTGCTGTTACGCCGCAATCACGAGAGACATCTACTTGTATGGCGTCTTCCATAGGTTCGGGTCTCCGGCTCAGAAGGGATCGCTTCAAGGACTCATGCCTGCTTGCACCAACCGCAGGCTCTCTGCAATGAGGGGACTTGTTGCCGTCTTCGTCACAGCCTTTTATTTGATTATTCACAGTATACGCCGGCTTTTTTTATTTGTCAAGTGGATTTGAAAAAATCATGGAAAATTTTCTAAGCGGGACAATTGACTTGTCTGCGGGGGGAATGTATAATGATGGGGGATGCGACACAGCAGATGGCTGCATTTGATTTTCATTTATCATTGAAAGGAACAATAAACAATGGCGTACAAATATAAAACAGAAATGCATTGTCACAGTAAATATGTTAGCTCCTGTTCCGATGTAGGAGCAAAAGAAATTGTAGAACAGTATCTGGAATTTGGATACAGTACAGTGGTAATTACGGATCATCTTCATGAGGGTACCTTCCAGCATTGGATTCCCGAGGCAAGTCTGGAAGAACGTATCGAGTTTTTTTTAGATGGATACAGAAAAGTGAAGGAATACGCCGGTGACAGACTGAATGTACTGCTGGGCTGTGAGATTCGATTCCCGAATACGGGGGGGACAGACTTTCTGGTATATGGCGCCGATGAGGCTTTCTTCCAAAACAATCCCGATATGTACCGGCATGAGCGCTATTGGATGGGCGCTTTGGTACATAACAACAATTATATGTTTTTCCAGGCACACCCCTTCCGGTTTGGCATGATGCTGGCGGAAGAGTATGTGATTGATGGAATTGAGGTTTTCAACGGGCATCCGACCCAAAAGTCTCACAATCGAATGGCACAGGAATGGATACGGGAATATCCGCATTTTATCGGCATTTCCGGGAGTGACCACCATGAGGTGGCGCATCATCCGGATGCGGGCATTTTGACAGAGGAACCCATCACCTCCAACGCGCAGCTATTGGAGATATTGCGCAGCGGTGCATTCCAGTGTATTCAGGATACGGATACAATGGAAAATTGCCGGCGGCAGATTTTGGGGGATAATGCGTAAAAGAGCCCGTTTTTTGATGTTCAAAATTTGTTCCGGCCATGGAAGTATAGAGAAGATTTCAGGAGAAATCGGTAGATAAAAAGAGCAAATGTTATATTAAATTGAAAAAATGAAAATATTTTAATGAAATCTATTGACATGCCCATATTTATTTGCTATAATGCAACATGCTGAAAAATTAACCAAATTGCAAATCGGAGGATATCTTATGTCTACTTACATGGCAAAGAAAGAAACCGTTGAGCGCAAGTGGTACATTATCGATGCGGCTGGCAAGCCCCTTGGTAAAACCGCAGCGGCAGCGGCAACAATTCTTCGTGGAAAACACCGTCCTGAATTTACACCGCATGTTGACTGCGGCGAGTTTGTTGTAATTGTAAATGCAAGCAAGGCTGTTCTCACGGGGAAAAAATTGGAGCAGAAATTCTATCGCCGTCACTCTGGCTATATCGGAGGACTTAAGGAAGTTTCCTACAAAACTTTGATGGCTACAAAGCCCGAGTTTGCTATGGAGCACGCTGTCAAGGGCATGCTTCCCCACAACTCTATCGGCGCAAAGGCGATTACCCGTCTGAAGGTATATGCAGGCGAGGCTCACAAGCAGCAGGCACAGAAACCTGTTCCTTACGAAATCTAAGAGGAGGATGAACGAGATGTATACAAGTGCAAAACCTTATTTTTACGGTACCGGCAGAAGAAAAAGTTCTGTTGCCCGCGTTCGTCTTTATCCTGGGACAGGCAGCATAACCATCAATGGCCGTGATATCGACGACTACTTTGGCCTGGAAACCATGAAGCTGATCATCAATCAGCCCTTTGAAGTAACAGGCACAGTTGGAAAATTTGACATTGTTGCCAGCGTAAAGGGCGGCGGATTTTCCGGCCAGGCCGGCGCGATCCGTCACGGCGCGTCCCGTGCTCTGCTTTTGGCAGACGAGACCTTCCGTCCTGCACTGAAAAAAGCAGGCTTCCTCACTCGTGACCCGAGAATGAAGGAAAGAAAGAAATACGGACTCAAAGCGGCTCGTCGTGCAAGTCAGTTCTCAAAGAGATAAATACTATGGAATATTACACCCTACAGATTTTTGCCTGTGGGGTGTTTTTCTTGTTCTTTGGAGGAATGCGCAGTTGCTTTTTGTGTCAAAATACAGTATACTATAGTCATATTTTTCAGGGGGAGGAAGAACATGTGAAAACTGTCAAACGTGTGCTCAGCGTGATTTTGGCGCTATTGCTTCTGCCATGGACTGTATTGTGCAGCACAGCAATAACGAATCCGTCCTCTGTCCCTCTTGGCATATTAGATCCGCAGCTTTGGGAAGGAAGCGACGCAGTGCAGCAGATCCGTTCCCGCCCTTCCGGGGAGGGAAGCATGTTGTATGTGACTGCCACAAGCACTGAGGAGACGACACTTTCCATATCTGCTGACTTAGAGCAGCCTCTGGAGCTTACAGCTTTGCGGGAGCTTGCTTTTTCTATGTATATCAGCGGCAACGGCGAATGCAGCCTTACCGTGACATTTTTGTGCGGCGGCATATATTACAACGCGTCGACGAAAGTATCTGCGGGAGGAAAAACGATGGCGTATATACTGCTTCCCCAGCAGGTCAAAGGGACTGTGGACGCACTGGCGCTTACATTGACCCGACAGGATGAACCGATTCAGTCTTTTTCCATTTTATCAGCATCAGGAGACGAACGGTACAGCTATGCACACGTGGAGCGCTTTATGAGCGCAGGCTTTGAATCGGTGACAGGCACATTGCGGGAAGAAGAAAAACGGATTTTTATCGATGCGGAAAACGGCAGCGCTTCTTTTTATCCACATTATATTAGCAAAGGAGCGGGAGACGAGGGGGCTACAGTATGCTTGCGTATACGCAGCGGGCATGCCTCTGGAACGATTGCTGTGGAAGGCGTGTCCGGTACGGCGCCGCTGCCGATTGCAGCGGGGGAGCATACCTATGTTTTTGTGATAGAGGGGGCCTATTCGGAGTTGAAATATATTTTGAACGGCGTGACAGCTACGCAGGAAGCTCCTCTTGCAATCACCAGCGCGGCAATTTATCCATCGAAGGCTTTCGCTGCAGAAAAAATCGGCACCATCACATCCTGCCGGTCTGACGGGAAAAATGTTACAGTAAAAGGCACGCTTTCTTCAGAAACAGTTGTGGAGTATATTGACGGCCAGTTGGCGTTGTATATGATACCGGTTTGGGAAGAGGAAAAGGCAATACTCCAGGAGGAGCCTGCGGCAAAGATGAACATATCTACTCGGTTTGAACTGTCTGCAGTGCCGGAGAATTTGGATGTGCTGTATAAATATAAAGTAATGATTTTGTCAGGAGACAAAAAAATATCTGTGGCGCCTGCAGCTTTTTTGAACAGTGGTGTGGCGGTTACGGTTGCGGACGCTTCTGTAACTGGCGTTCATGGAACGGACACGGTGGGGGTTTTTGAGTCCAATGTTTCCAATGTGGTTTTGGATGTATATGCTAACCGACTTCTGGAAACGGATGATGTATATGCGGCGCTGTTATATAATGCTGGCAGTTCTCATTATTATTTTGACCGTTCTTACGTGGAAGAACTGGACGCGCAAATTTCTGTTCATAAATCTTCTGGAACGCATGTGTATATCCGTCTGTTTTCATCACAGGAAAATGGATTTGTCTATACAGCATCAGATCAGGGAAGCATATTGCAAATGTATGCGCTAACCTCATTTTTGGCGGAGCGTTATCAGGGCGTTGCAGGATTTATTATGGGCAGTGGAGCAAATCTGCAGTTTTGGAACACTCCAGAAGATCTTGCAAGCCTTACGGCTATATTTGCGGAGATTGTACAGAAGAAATGTCCGGGAGCAGCGGCGGTGGTTCCTATAGGCAGTGTATATGATGATACTGGTACTGTATATCCCCTTGCAGGGCTTTCTCCAAAAGACCCGGCATTGTTTCTCAGCCAGTTATCCTTTACACTCAGCCAGCGGCGTGCCAGCAGTATTCTCCTTGCGTATGAAAGTTTTTCTCGGCCTGAAGGGGCGGTTTTAGAAGCTTCTTATCTTACATCTCTGATAGCAGCATGTGGACATGTTTGTGACGGCGGCATGCTGCTTTGGCAGCCAGATGCAGGAAGTGATGCAGATATAAGTGCGCAATATGAAAGTCTTTGTCTAGAAGCGATGCAGACGGGGCTGCGCAGTGTGGTTTTGTCTGTTGCAAATTTACATGTTTCCGACTTGTTATTTGACAGAATTAAAGAAACTGTTTTTGATAATACATCCGCTCAGTTAATCCAACGTATGGCTGCTGTAAATAATACTGCCGCCTATAAGGGAACGCACCCTTTATGGGATTTTACAGATTCTTATGATATTGGAGGCTGGGTATCCGGCGGCGGGATGGGCAGAATATTTTCTGCACATGCGGAAAATACTCCCGGTCGGGTTCTGCGAACCCAATTGGAAAATGCTAGCGGAGAAGCGGGCCTGCTGCTTTGTTGGCTGGATAGGCCATTGGATCTTTCCGAAGGAAGTGTCGTATTTTCTTTCGGTCTGCATGATATAGGACAGGCAGGAGAGCTTTCTGTTATTTTTGGCAGTGGGGATTCCAGAGCGGAGTATTTACTTTCCCAGCCACAGGACGCATATTTTACAGTGACCTGTGATTTGATGGATTTTTCTGCTGCCTCTGCTGTTGAATATATTGCCATTATTCTGCGGGGGGAGAGCGGCGCTGCGTTGGAAATTTCCAGTGTAAAAGTTTGCAGCATGGTTAAAACGGAGCATCAGCTCCAGCAGTTTATAGAAGGCGGGCAGGAAGAGATACAGCCTGCCAATCCGGTATATTATGTCATCCTTGTTTCTATGACAGCAATAACGGTTGCGATATTTTCCATGTTGGGCAGGCGCAGTGGTCGAAGGGCACACAAAAATACGCAGCAAAAGGGATGATATGGAATTTATGTGGGTCACACGTAAAGTGTGTATTTTCTTTTTGCGTTTTTTGTCATTCTTTCTATTGCAATGCGGCAGTATGCATTATATAATAAAGGAGTACATTTTGTAAAAATATGCAGAACCCGGGAAACGGTGCACATATGTTTTGCATGGAATATACACCGCATTGAGCGGTATGGGAGGATTTATGGAACGCAAGATTGGAACTGTATCAAGGGGAATACGCTGTCCTATTATTCGTGAAGGGGATGAACTCTCATCCATTGTTGTCAACAGCGTTTTGTATGCTGCGCAGCAAGACGGATTTGTTTTGCGCGACAGGGATGTCATAGCAATTACCGAGTCCATTGTTGCACGCGCACAGGGAAATTATGCTTGTGTTGCAGATGTTGCGGCAGATGTGAAAACCAAACTGGGCGGTGAAACCATTGGTGTGATTTTTCCAATTCTTTCCCGAAATCGTTTTGCAGTTTGCTTGCGGGGAATTGCCCAAGGAGCAAAGAAAATCGTTTTGATGCTCAGCTATCCCAGTGACGAGGTGGGCAATCAGCTGGTTACTTTGGATCAGCTGGATGAAGCTGGTGTCAATCCCTATACGGATCTTCTTACACTGCAGCAATACAGAGACTTGTTTGGAGAAAACAAACATCCCTTTACCGGTGTGGATTATGTACAGTACTATGGAGATTTGATACGTCAGTGTGGTGCGGAATGTGAAATTATTTTTGCTAATGATCCTCGGCGGATATTGGAGTATACCAAGGATGTGCTTCACTGCGATATCCATTCCCGCGCCAGAACCAAGCGGCTGTTAATGGCAGCCGGGGCGCGTCACGTATATGGCTTGGATGAGATTTTGAACGCACCTGTCAATGGCAGTGGCTGCAATGAACAGTTTGGACTTTTGGGATCTAACAAATCTACGGAAGACAAGATTAAGTTATTTCCAAGAGACTGCATGCCGCTGGTCATGGAAATTCAAAAGCAGATGCTAGAGAAAACCGGAAAGCATATAGAAGTGATGGTATATGGGGATGGAGCCTTTAAGGATCCCGTGGGACATATTTGGGAGTTGGCGGACCCTTGTGTCTCTGCCGCAAATACACCCGGGTTGGAAGGCACACCTAATGAAATTAAGCTGAAATATTTGGCAGACAATGATTTTGCTTCCCTTTCCGGAGAAGCGCTACAAAGGGCTATTGAAGACCAAATTAAAGAAAAAAAGGACAATTTGGTAGGCGATATGGCCTCCCAAGGCACGACGCCGCGACGCTTTACCGATCTTTTAGGATCCCTCAGTGATTTAACCAGCGGGTCAGGGGACAAGGGAACGCCGGTGGTTTTGATTCAAGGCTATTTTGACAACTTTACCAACATATAAAAGGAGCAATGCTATATGAAACAGGATATGATTCTCATACTGGATTTAGGAAGTGAAGAAAATCCCCAAATTGCCCGCGAAATTCGTGCTTTGGGCGTATATTCCGAAATTTATCCCCACGATATTTCTGCAGATGAGCTGGCGGCGCTGCCGGGTGTGAAGGGAATTATCCTCAATGGCGGTCCGAATCGAGTAGTAGATGGAGTGGGGATTGACGCCTGCGCAGCAGTTTATGCGTCCGGTTATCCTCTCCTGTGCGCAGATCATAAAGGCGAACCCGGATGGCCTATAGATGAAGCAGCTCGAAAGGAAATGCTCTCTCGTTTTATTTTTGACACATGTAAAGCAGAAGCCAACTGGAATATGGAAAACTTTATCGCCGACCAGGTGGAACTAATTCGTCGGCAGGTTGGCGAAAAAAAAGTGCTGCTGGCGTTGTCCGGCGGTGTGGATTCTTCTGTTGTTGCTGCATTGCTGATTCGGGCAATAGGCAAACAGCTTACCTGTGTTCATGTAAACCATGGCTTATTGCGTAAAGGAGAACCGGAGCAAGTAGTGGATGTTTTCCGCAATCAAATGGATGCCAACTTAATTTATGTAGATGCGGTGGACCGTTTTCTGGACAAGTTGGCTGGTGTGGCTGATCCGGAGCAGAAACGGAAAATCAT
This sequence comes from uncultured Clostridia bacterium, assembly GCA_948466345.1. Classification (GTDB taxonomy): domain Bacteria; phylum Bacillota; class Clostridia; order Oscillospirales; family CAG-272; genus Avispirillum. Next base: position 73,138 of record CAOKAC010000005.1, read on the forward strand.
CGGCGCAGAATTTATCCGGGTATTTGAAGAAGAGGCCAGAAAGCTGGACGATATTGAATTCTTGGCACAGGGAACAATTTATCCCGATATTATTGAATCCGGTACAAAAACAGTAAAAGCGGTGAAAAGCCACCACAATGTAGGCGGCTTGCCCGACGATTTGCAGTTCGCATTGGTAGAACCCTTGAAAATGTTATTTAAGGATGAGGTGCGGGCTTGCGGAACTGCGCTTGGACTTCCGGATGCAATGGTATACCGGCAGCCGTTCCCCGGCCCCGGACTGGGCGTGCGGTGCCTAGGTGCAATTACCAGAGACCGTTTGGAAGCCGTGCGGGAATCTGATGCAATTTTGCGTGAGGAATTTGCCAAAGCCGGCTTGGAAGGGAAGGTTTGGCAGTATTTTACGGTGGTTCCTGATTTTAAATCCGTAGGCGTGCGGGACAATGCCCGTACCTATGAATGGCCTGTAATTCTGCGAGCAGTCAATACAATCGATGCAATGACTGCTTCTGTAGAGGATGTTCCTTTTGCCTTGCTGCAGCATATTACCGAACGAATTACCGCAGAGGTGCAGGGTGTCAGTCGTGTGTTGTATGATTTGACGCCAAAGCCGTCTGGAACGATTGAGTGGGAATGATATTCGTAATAGAGCGACGGAGTTTGTTCATTCAAATTTAATCTACGTGTAACTGGCAAGGCGGCAGAAAAAAATCTCTGCCGCCGCTTTTCTTAAAAAATATATTGACGATTTTCTATATGATGTTTATAATAAAATATAGATAATTATCTATGGGAGATAAATTAAATAGATGGACGAAAGAAAAACTGCGGCAATTTTCAAATCATTTTGTGATGAAAACCGTATTAGAATTATAACGTTATTACGTTCGGGAGAAAAATGCGCCTGCAAGCTGTTGGAAGAAATTAATGTGACACAGCCTACACTTTCTCATCATATGAAAATACTTTGTGATGCTGAGATTGTTGTTGGTCGCAAAGAGGGAAAATGGACATACTATTCTATTTCAGAAAAAGGTGTGAAACAAGCAAAGGAATGTTTGGAGCAGTTGACAACACTTGATGTTGAATATAAAAACAAGTCGTGTTGTGAAAAGTGAGGAAGTTTATAGATTGCTTTTCTGCACGGCTTATAAACCCGTTAATATATAGACACATTTCAATATAACTATATGAAGGAGCTTTTTATGGAAGTATTAAAAATTGGCTGGGACTTTTTTCAAAATGAAGTCCTCGGTATGGGTTGGCTAAGTAGAATCATATCAACTATATTGAATGCCTGTGGTTTGGATACTACAAGCAGAGTAGGCGGCAGTGTTCAGTTCTTTATATACGATACTATAAAAATTATGGTACTGCTTGGCGTGTTAATTTTGATTATTTCGTATATTCAAAGCTATTTTCCACCCGAAAGAGCAAAAAAGATACTTGGCAGGTTCCACGGGATATGGGCAAATATTATTGCTGCATTACTTGGTACGGTAACGCCGTTCTGTTCGTGTTCCTCTATTCCTCTGTTTATTGGATTTACAAGCGCAGGTTTGCCGCTTGGCGTTACATTCTCCTTTTTGATTTCTTCACCAATGGTTGACCTCGGTAGCCTTGTTTTACTGATGAGCATATTCGGTTGGAAAGTTGCCGTTTTGTATGTTGTTCTCGGTTTGGTAATAGCTGTTGTCGGCGGTACGCTGATTGAAAAGTTACATCTTGAAAATCAAGTGGAAGAATATATTCGAAACGGTCACACTATTGACATTCCACAAGAGGAACTGCATTTCAAAGACCGTATGAAATATGCTTGGGAACAGGTTGTTTCAACAGCTAAAAAGGTTGCGCCTTATGTGTTAATCGGTGTCGGTATCGGTGCAATTATCCACAACTGGATACCAGAAGATTTCATTGTCAAGGTACTTGGAGATAACAATCCCTTTGGTGTTGTGCTTGCTGCTATCGCAGGTGTTCCAATGTATGCGGATATTTTCGGCACAATCCCGATTGCGGAAGCATTACTTGCAAAAGGCGCATTGCTTGGTGTTGTCCTTTCCTTTATGATGGGCGTAACTACCCTTTCTCTCCCATCGATGATTATGCTTCGCAAGGCGGTTAAACCGAAATTGCTCGGTATTTTCATTGCAATATGCACAGTCGGTATTATTGTTGTAGGTTATTTTTTCAACGCAGTACAATATTTAATTGTTTAATTTTAGGAGGTTGTCATTATGGCATTATTTAATTTTGGAAAGAAAAAAGAAGAAAAGAAAACACCTGCTTGCGCTTGTAGTTGTGGCTGTCCGACAGGTGTGGCAGAAGAAATCGCAAAGGACCGCTGCCCTGAAGCAAAGGATGTAATTTGCTATATTAAGGTATTGGGTGCAGGCTGTAAATCCTGTCACGAACAGTATGAGAACGCTAAACAGGCAGTAAAGGATATGGGGCTTTCCGTCGAGGTGGAATATATTACCGATATGCAGAAAATTATGGAATATGGTGTTATGAGTATGCCTGTCCTTGTTGTCAATGAAAAGGTTGTGGCTATGGGTAAGGTATTGAAAGTAAATGAAGTCGTGGCTTTATTAAGAAAGTTTGGGGTTTAAAAGTGGAAAGGGAAAAGACAGAACGGGTATTGCGGCAATAAAACTCGTGATAAGATTAGAGCAGATACGTTCATTGAAATTTTTTGCTCTATTTTCCTAAGTGTAAGCACGAAACTTGGATCAATATGAGGGATATGACCGTATCCGTGGGCAAAAAACGGATGGATAATTGTTTGGTCATCTTGCTTTTCTAAACAAAATTGCTTATAATTTGAGTCGGAACATATTGCTAGTATCCGCAGATAGTTCAGCGAGTGTTATCAATGCCGATAACAAAATGATTACATTAGCTATATAGAAGTAAGTTCAAATAAATTTGTTTAAGTTCTGGCAACGATTAGCAACATTTTTTACATTACGTACTGGATAATACTAGTAATTAATAAATCAAAAGGAATGACATATCCTAAGTTTTCTGAATTTCATATATAAGATTGGTTATGGCTATTTAGAAAACACTTCTCCTATGGACGGGGCAGGTTTGGTGTTCGGGTTGGCACAAAATAAAGTAAAGTATTGGTGTCATTATGAAAGGGATTTCAATAAAGAAATAATTTTCAGTTTGTTCGGAAGCGGCAAATAATCAGGGATTTTGGAGAAACACAATGAAAAAACAATTGGAGCTGATTGCAAAATCGTATGATAAAGGCATTGAGTTGGGAAAAAAAGGCATTGATTTATATGACAACTTCCCCTCTTATATTACGAGCCACTGCAATTATCCTTTGTTTGAACAAATGCGGATGAATGAAACACTTTCCGATAGTGCCCGAAAAGAAATTGTTGAGTATCTTGCCCCAAAGGTTGGCATGAGATTTATTGATTTAGGGTGTTGCCTAAATTTGATGTTTGCAGGCTATAAAGACTGGAGGTCTACATACTATGGGGTAGATATCAGCAGCAAAACGATTGAATTGCTCCGGGAATATGTTGAAAAAAATTGTTTAATTGTTGGTGATTTGTATTGTTGTAGCATGCATGAAACACCATTTGATACATCCTTTTTTGATATTGGTGAGTGTGTAGGATCTTTGGAATATTTTGAAAAAGGTTATGTGCAGCAGGCAGTTGCAGAGTTTTCTCGTATTATGAAATCAAATGGGAGATTTGTCCTTGATATTCCGAATATTGGGAGTCCTGAATTTGAAATTACAAAGCTGATAGAAGAATATTTGGGTAGGCAAGATCAATTTGATTTGTCGGAAGAAGAATTTGACACAATACTTAATGATTACTTTATAATCGACAAAAAAGAAATTGTGGGACCGATGATACAGTATTTTTTGATAAGAAAAACAAAGAACACGCCAAGTGGGAGTGGGGTAAGTACAACTTGACCCACTCGCGCAAATTATGTTAATCAATAGAAGTATGAATTTACAAATAATGAAAAGAGAATGTAATGGAGTTTTTATTAAATTATGAAAATTTTGTATTAAAGGTAAAGCCGGAAATTTTTGAGGATGATATGTATTTACCAGTTAATACAATAATGGAAGTAATGGTTCAAAGTGCTGATTTTTCTGCCTTTGTAACTATGGATATAGCCATTAAAGATCTGGTCCAGTTTGCGTTTGATCTTACGCAAATATATAAAACGCTGTCTGGAGAGGCGAGAATTGAAGAACCTTATGGCACGCATATGTTCATATCATTTGCTGGTGATGGAAAAGGACACGTTACAGTTAAAGGGCACTTGAATGATAGCAGAAACGAACATATTCTTGAATTTCAAAATGCTATTGACCAAACATGTTTAAAAAAATTTGCATTTGATTTGTTCAACACTTATAAGAAGCTTTGAAATGATCTTGCTTATGTAAACCAAAACGCCCCTGGCGTGGATATTATCACACAATTTGGGGCGTTTGTATTATTTCTTGGCGGTTTTCTTTTTTTTCGGGGCGGGAAGCTCATCATACATAGACAAAAACAAATTGCAGAGAAATTCCCTGTTGTCTATGTCCTCTACTAAAAGCATTTCTTTTGCTCCCTGATACGGCAATTCGTACGCTGCCGTTGGCATAAGGGAAATGGCAGATGGGACAGGTTTTACAAGCAAGCGATTATCGTAGATACCGCCGACGATTTTTTCACGGAAATAGAGAATATACTCGCCCATCATGGCACGGTAAGTAACACCGTCCAAGTCTGTCAGTTGTTCCAGCACAAAGGTTAAATAATCTTTGCTTGAAGCCATACTATACCTGCTTTCAATTGGAGTTTACTTATATCCGGATTTATGATAATATTAAACCATGCCGCCAAAAGCCTGCTCTGCAAACCTTTCTGCAAATATTATATTGTGAAAAGCGGCGTAAGTCAATATGAAAGAGGATGTTTTTGGTGTATGTCCAATATGGAGAGATAATACGTACCGAAAAAATAAAATTGGAGCGACTGTTGATTTAGACGAAATGTTTGCGGAAATCGGAGAAGGCTGTTATATTGAACCACCGTTTCATTCCAATTTCGGTGGTGCTCATGTGCATTTCGGCAACAATATTTATGCAAATTTTAACCTCACCTGTGTGGACGATACGCATATTTATGTAGGAAACTATACAATGTTCGGTCCAAATGTGATCATTGCTACGGCGGGTCATCCTATATTGCCGGAGCTGCGGGAGAGGGCATATCAGTACAATGCACCTGTTCATATTGGCCAAAATTGCTGGATTGGCGCAGGAGCGATCATACTTCCCGGTATTATTATCGGAGACAATGTAGTAGTAGGCGCCGGCAGCGTGGTAACAATGGATTTGCCCTCTAGTGTGGTGGAGGTTGGTAATCCCTGCAAAGTCTTACGTGAAGTAAACGAGCATGATCAAGAATATTATTTTAAAGGAAAAAAACTTGACTGGAAAGGTTTATAATGTGGAAAAAGGGCAGGTAAAATTTTACCTGCCCTTTTGGAAGGAGCTATAAGCTATGGCTAGTTTCATCGTCTTGCTTCTTCTTGCCTCGCTTTCGTACGCATTCTGTAAGCAGATATTCAATCTGTCCATTGATGGAGCGAAAGTCGTCTTCTGCCCATGCGGCCAGTTGTGCGTACAGCGATGCGGATATACGCAGAGGAATCTGCTTTTTTTCATCCCGCTGTGCCATAATTAATACAGACTTCCGGAGTTGACAATCGGCTGGGCGTCTTTATTGCCGCAGAGAACGACAAGCAAATTGGATACCATTGCGGCCTTACGCTCTTCATCCAAGTTGATAATATCTCGTTCTCCCAGTCTGTCTAGAGCCATTTCTACCATGCCTACCGCACCGTCTACGATCATTTTTCTTGCATCGATGATGGCGGATGCTTGTTGCCGCTGGAGCATTACTGCTGCAATTTCAGGAGCATATGCCAAATAAGTAATCCTGGCTTCGACGATTTCCAGACCGGCATTATAGACTTTGGATTGGATTTCGTCCCGGATCCGCTGTGCTACGATTTCACTGGAACCGCGCAGAGATCCTTCATCCGGCTCGCCGTCTCCAGTCGTATCTACATTCTGTGCCACATCATAAGGATAAAGGCGGACGATATTGCGCAGTGCGGCATCACATTGGAGAGAGAGAAATTCTTTATAGTTGTCAACATTAAAAGCGGCTTTAGCAGTGTCAGATACACGCCAAATTACCGCAATTCCAATTTCCACCGGATTTCCCAAACAGTCGTTGATTTTTTGTTTGTTGTTGTTCAAGGTCATGGCCTTTAAAGAGATTACTTTGCTAGGCATCCGTGGGAGTGCGACGCTGCCGGAACCTAAAAATACCGGTGCGGCTTTCCCTCCGTCAGATTCTACATCCCCGCTTTGACGCAGCGCGGTTTTGGCAGCAGGATTGACTGCGCAGACAAAAGGATTGACAAAGTAAAAGCCTTCGCCCTTCAGTGTTCCCACATATTTACCAAATAAGGTCAGCACCAGCGCTTCTTGTGGTTTTAAAATTTTTAATCCTAAAAACAGGATCCATCCAAGGCATATCCACAAGCCGCCTGCGATAATCATAACGATTCCAAGGATGGTAGAGTCTTGGACAACCACACAGCCCATGGCAAAAACCGCGATAGACAGCAAATATGCAAGCAGCGACAGGAAAAACATTGCCATGCCGTTTTGGGCTTTTAGGATTTTTTCTTCCATGATAAACACGCTCCTTATGTATTAAAGTGATATCATTATAATATCAAAATAAACAATTGTCAAGGGATGTGCAAAAAAATATCGGGGGCATTTACCCCCGATATTAGGTTTTATGCAGAATGTATCAATCCAGCGGAACAAAAGTGATGGATTTGGATGCTGCAAAGGTTTGTGCAGTGGATCCTTTATAGCCGATAATAATTAAGTCTGGGTTAAATACTGTAATTGTATTGGTGGGAAACGTTGCGAGTGGATTAAGCACTGTAAAGGTGGCGCAGTTTTCCTGGTTAAAGGACGTAAAAGCTGCTAAGGCGGTAATTCCGGCCCCGACTTCTACACTGGTTATGCGTTCCCGATAATCAACCCATGGGGTATCCTGCGGGCCGCGACTGTAGTCGGCCATAGCTCCTTCCCCGGTTATCTGCAGGCGTCCGTTTTCATAAAGCATCCAGGTAACGTTTTCTCCACAAGAGCCTGCCGTCAGAATCGGAGAGCAGGGCGCAAAGGGGATGGACTTTTGCGCAGCATATTCTTCCGCTGTAGATTCTTTATATCCGCGTATGTCCATATTTTTATTAGCAGAAGGGGCAATCGTTATATTGGTAAATACTGTTTTTGAATTCCAAACTGTAAATGAAGTGCAGTTTTCAAATGCAAAATATGTAAAATCGGACAGCTTGGTGATGCCTTCACCGATTTCTATGGCTTTTATTTGTGATCCGTAAGAATAATATGGGACCTCATTGGGATTTCTTTCGTTTTCCATTTCACCGGTTCCATCAATTTTCAGCAGGCCATTGGTGTACAGTGCCCAAGTCACATTTGTGCCCCAAGTACCGTCTGCAATGGTGAAAGGCTCAAACTGATACCCTTTCTTCTGTGCCACCGTATAGGCGGAAGAATCCAAATGGCCGAAAATGGTAAAGTTGGTGTTTGGCACTTGAAAGGCAGTATCGCTTACCTGGGTATCGGCGCCAAGGATGGTTGCAGACGTACAGGCGTTTGCCAAAAATACAGTGTAAGGGGATACATATGTGATACTTTCATCTACCAGGACCTTTGTGATGGCAGAAGCATGGACATACCAAGGGGTGGACATAGGATCTCTGTAATAGTCTGTCATCGGTCCGCTACCTAAAATGTGCAGGGTGCCGTCAGGGTAAATTTTCCAGAGGGCATTGCTGCCGCATGTACCGGACGCAATCGTAAATGGCTCACACGGAATGCCATGCTCTTGTGCATATTTAAGAACGGGAGAATTAAATACACTTTGAATGATAAAACTTTCTCCCGGATTGTCAAATGCGTGCGGGGCAATTTCCGTATTTCCGTTGTCAATCTCAATGGTAGCGTTCAGATTGTTCAGAGAGTATGTGCCAATATAGGAAATTGCCGGATCAATGGAAACAGTAGTAATGAGGGGAGCAAATAAATTCCAGGGCACATCCTGCGCGCTTGCATAGTCCGCTAAAGCGGAGGGAGCATTGATCGTCAGCGTGCCGGTTGCGTCAAAGTTCCATGCAGGGGCGTCGGCAGCAGACACACCTACTACAAGGATGCTGGACACAAGAAAACAGCAAATGAGTAAAATAGATATGACTTTCTTTGTTGACATAGCGCTTCTCCTTTTTAATATATAATTTATACCTGCAGAGCAAATCCCACTAATTTGGTTGCCTCCTTTCTAAAATTTGAAATTGTCTTGCAGGAATTGTGCAATTAAGACATATATTTTTATTTAAATACATTTTATTAGTAAATATTGCACATGTCAACAGATTCGCCAAAACCACAAATAAAACGACAAAAAAATAAAATTTTCCAGTTTGGTACAAATCTAGATTGGAAAAACAATAGTAATTGATACTCTGCTTGACTTGACAAATTCTTCAATTTATTTTATAATATTTACCATATGGCGGTAAAAAGAGCGTAAAATTTCTGACAAATTCTACGTTCTTTTTTTGCGGCAGACTCAGTTTTCAGGCAGCTTTTCTCTGATAAAGACTCCAAAATTAAAACCCTGGAGGAGACTATGAATCAGACAGACAACAGTCAATTTTTAGGGACGGAGAAAATTTCCAAGCTGATGCTGAAATTTTCTCTGCCCTGTGTGCTTTCCCTTTTGGTAAGCGCTCTTTATAATATTGTAGACCAGATTTTTATTGGAAACAGTGAGCTGAGTACCCTTGGCAATGCGGCCACCGGCGTGGTATTTCCGGTTTTTGTAATTGCGCAGGCTTTTGCCTGGTGCATCGGAGATGGATGCGCTGCATATCTCAACATTTGTCAAGGCAGAAACGATACCCAAACGGCCCACAAGGCGATTGGAACAGGGATTACTTTTACGCTGGCATCCAGCATTCTTTTGCTCTTTATATTTTATCCCTTGAAGACGCAGGCGTTGACCCTATTCGGTGCATCGGAAAACAGTATTGGAATGGCGGTTGAATATCTAAACGTGATTCTTGCGTTTTTTCCTGTATATATGCTGTCCAATATGATGAATTCCGTAATACGAGCCGACGGCAGCCCGGCTTGGGCCATGGCGTCTATGCTGATAGGGGCGGCAATCAACATTATTTTAGATCCCCTGTTTATTTTTGGCTTTCACTGGGGGATGACCGGTGCGGCCCTTGCTACTGGAATTGGACAGCTTTTTGCTTTCCTGGCTGGCCTTTGGTATTTCCATCATACAAAAACATTCCGACTAGAGAGACGGAGCTTTATTCCGGATGTAAGAGCTTTTTCCGGAGCGCTGAAGCTTGGCATATCTTCGTTTATCGCGCAGGTGACCATTGTGGCTGTGGTGCTGATCAGCAATATCATGCTGGTGAAATACGGCGCGGCTTCTCAATATGGTGTGGATATCCCAATTGCAGTTATGGGTATTGAGAGCAAGGTATTTACGGTTGTTATCAATATTGTTGTAGGAATCGTTCTTGGATGCCAGCCGATTATTGGCTACAATATTGGAGCCGGAAAATATGACCGGGTTAAAAAATTATACCAATCCATTCTCTGTTGTACGATATTAATTGGGATTGTATTTACCCTGCTGTTTGTGATAGCGCCTGATGCGGTTGCAGGAATGTTCGGCACGCCGCGAAATATTCCAAATCCCAGCGACTACTGGTTGTTTGCCGAAAAGACCTTCCGCATTTTCCTATCTCTTGTTACGTTTACCTGTGTGGTAAAAATGACTTCTATATTCTTTCAGGCGGCAGGGAAGCCTGTACGGGCGATTGCGGCGTCTTTGATTCGGGATGTTGTGTGCTTTATTCCGCTGATTATTATTTTGCCAATATTTTTTGGTATTGAGGGAATCTTATATGCGGCGCCTGTTGCAGATGCTATTTCTATCCTTGTGACAGCGGTTTTAACAGTTACATTTATGAAAAAGCTCAAATAAAGTCCTCTATAGAAAACAAATATTTTGCAGATGCAGAAAACCGAGAAGCGAGCGCTTCTCGGTTTTTTATTGACTTTTTTGTCAATACATGTTATACTACCCCTATAGTTGAGGGAGTAGATGGCTCTGCTTAGAGTGGCAAGTCAACAGACTGACGGTTTTGGCCGTCTGGCTTGTCTTAAACAACGAGACTCAAGTACAGCGTGGCTGTACTTGGGCTTTTTTGTTTTGGAGTATAAACCGGAGGTTAAGGGATGGGAATATTGGAACTGTTTTTCATTGCTGTCGGCTTGTCTATGGATGCCTTTGCCGTTTCTATCTGCAAGGGTCTGTCTGCACAAAAGCTGTGCTGGAAGCATTATCTGATTATCGGCGCCTGGTTCGGCGGATTTCAAGCACTTATGACAACGGTAGGATATTTTCTTGGGTCAACTTTTGAACAATATATTACCGCTTTTGACCATTGGATCGCTTTTGTGCTGCTGGCATTTATTGGTGGGAATATGCTATGGGAGGGATTTTCAAAGGATGAAGAAAAACGGGACGCTTCTTTCGAATGCCGTACAATGGTTGTTCTGGCTATAGCGACTAGTATTGATGCATTGGCGGTGGGAATTACATTTGCACTGTTGCCGGATGTAAATATTATAGAGGCGGCAATATTGATTGGAATAACAACCTGTGTCCTATCTGTCGCTGGGTTGAAAATCGGGAACATCTTCGGTGCGAAATATAAAAGCCGTGCCCAGATTGTCGGTGGAGTTATTTTAATTGTTATGGGACTTAAAATTTTGCTGGAACACTTGGGTTTAATCCATTTTTAAATGTAAAAACCTGCGAATATATTCGCAGGTTTTTACATAATCGGTTTCGGCCTTGCAGTGACTTCTATCCAAGCGGGTCGGAAACCGCTGCGTATAGCGTTACGGGCAGAAGGGATATTAGACCAGACGCAGCAGTAATAGGGAACCTTGCCTCGCTGCAGCGTTTCCCACGCAAGAGTACTTGTGAGGGCAGCGGCAACGCCTTGTCGCTGATAGTCCGGCAAAACATCAATGCCGATCTGCCACATGGTATCGCAGTCGGCGCTGCATCCTGCCAGGCCAATCAATCTGTCTCCATCATAAGCTCCCACGGCCAGAATATCCAAATGGCAAAATTTTTTAGAAAGAGCATTATTGCTCCAAGGAGTTGTATACAAATGGGCAAAATCAGGCGGATTCAGGAGCCTTATGGGATAGAGACAAGGTAAGGGCCGCAGAATATCAGTGTCCGGTAGGAATCCTTCCCGTGTCAAGCCAATCTCCATATTATAGGAGGTCAGTATATTTGTAAGACGATGCATATATGGCGTTTCAAAGCAGCGGTGAAAAGGAACAGTATTTATATAAGCTCCCACTGCATCGGCAATTTGCGCATCTACAGACGCTATGACGTTATTTCCATAGGAAATAAGACTGCAGAAAAGAGGCAGGTTTCCAAAATTTTTTCTCGCTCCATCGTGCTTTTGAGATAGTATGACTTTATTTTCTTTTTGGCAGAAATCTTCCGCCTGGCACCCGGCATCTAAGGCGGATTGTTCCATAGCGATTTGCAGAATTTCTTGATTTGTCATAGTGGTCCCTCCGTAACTATTAGGAAGGATAGCATGAATCCTTTTGTCTGTCAAGATGTATAGTTATTGACAAATATACTAGGTTGTGGTACTATATATCTATATTTGCGAATGATTTGCAAATTTGTGCTGGCAGAAGGGAGCTTACTATGAAAAAATACCATACAGAGCAGCGAAAACAGCTGCTTTCCTTTTTGCAGAGGAACAGTGACCGGCAGTTTTCTGTGGAGGAAATTGCCGCACATCTGTGTCAGGACGGAAATATCAGCGTTAGCTCTATTTACAGGAACATCAACGCCATGGCGGCGGAGGGGATGATCCAGCGGTTTCCTAGGGACGGCAGCAGAACATTCCTCTATCAATACATCGGGGATGGGGATTGCAGAGAGCACATCCATTTAAAATGTGAAATATGCGGCAGCATATTTCACATGGATCGAAAGGCGATGGAGACGATGGAAATGTTTGCTTCTGCAGCGGCCGCCGGCTTTCATATTAACAAAAAGAAAACCATATTATACGGCGCATGTGGGAAATGTAAATAAAAAACAGCGCTTGGAGGATATTTATGAAGAAAATATTTGCTTGTGTACTGGCGCTGTTTATGGCGCTTTCCCTAGGGGCGTGCATCGATGGAAACAAAAAAAGCGCGGACGGGATAAAAATTGTATCTACCATTTTTCCTGCCTACGACTGGGTGCGGGAAATTTTGGGCGGGAAGACGGATGGAGTGGACTTGTCTCTGCTTGTGAAAAATGGTGTGGATCTGCACAGTTATCAACCTTCTGCCCAAGATATTGTAACTATATCCGACTGTGATGTGTTTCTTTATGTGGGCGGAGAGTCGGATGGCTGGGTGAAGGATGCGCTGGCGGCGGCCCCCAATAAAGAACGTGTAGAAATAGATTTACTTCAGGTGCTGGACGGCGATGCAGAAGCGGACGAGCATGTGTGGCTGTCTTTGAAAAATGCAGAAATTTTGTGTGCGTATATTGAACAGGCGCTTGCTGCGCTGTGCCCGGAGCAGGCAGAAGAATATGCGGCTAATTTGAATGCATACACCGAAAAGCTGGATGCTCTGGATGGGAAGTATCGTCAGGCGGCGGAAAGTGCTCTTACAGATACGCTGGTTTTTGGAGACAGGTTTCCTTTTGGGTATTTGTTTCAGGATTATGGTATCGCGTGTCATGCTGCGTTTATAGGATGTTCGGCCGAATCGGAAGTAAGCTTTGACACGGTGATTTCTCTGGCACAGAAGCTAGATACACTGGATCTTGGGTATATTTTGGTGTCGGAAACCTCCGATCAGACGCTTGCGCAGACAATTATTGAAAATACGACAGAGAAAAATCAAAGCATTCTTGTGCTGGATTCCATGCAGTCTGTTACAGAAGAACGAATGGATACAGGTGTGACGTATTTTTCTGTTATGGAAGACAACTTCGATGTACTGCGCACCGCATTGCAGTAGTGTATCAATTGGCATAGCCGCTCCAGGCGGCAGAAATGGAGTAATATGGCGCAGATTACCTGTCGTTCTCTGGCGTTGGGATATGACGGCAAACGAATTGCGGAGAACATAAATTTTACAGTGCAGGCGGGAGATTATCTTTGTATTGTTGGAGAAAATGGTTCTGGAAAAAGTACCCTTATCAAAACAATTTTGCGCCTCATTCCCCCGGCAGCGGGCAGTATTCAGCAGGGTGATGGCCTGCGTCCAAAGGAAATCGGCTATCTGCCGCAGCAAATGGCGGTCCAGCGGGATTTCCCGGCAGCTGTGGGAGAGATCGTTTTATCCGGATGCTTGAATCGCTGTGGACTGCGTCCCTTTTATAATCGGGAAGAAAAGGCGTTGGCGGCTGCTAATATGGAGCGTTTGGGGATCAGCCATCTTGCGCGAAAGCGGTATCGGGAACTGTCTGGGGGACAGCAGCAGCGTGTACTTTTGGCTAGGGCATTATGCGCTACCCGCAAGCTTTTGCTTTTAGATGAGCCGGTGGCGGGATTAGATCCTGCGGCGGCAGAGGAGATGTATCATATCATTGAAAAGCTGAACAGGGAAGACGGCATCTCGGTACTTATGGTTACCCATGATATAGAGGCGGCGCTGCAGTATGCCGGCAGTGTCTTGCATATTGGGGCACAGGGGCAGGCTTTTTATGGGCCTGCGGCAAAATATTTGCTGTGGAGGAGCGCAGATGGCAGCTCTATTTGACAGACTCTCTTTTTATTTTTCTTATCCTACTTTGCAATATGCGCTAATTGCTGGTGTGCTCATCGCTTTATGTGCGTCACTATTAGGTGTGACTTTGGTGCTGAAGCGGTATTCTTTTATTGGTGACGGACTGTCCCATGTGGCCTTTGGTGCAGTGGCTGCGGCATCGGTGCTGCAGCTTTCCAATAACATGCTTCTTGTATTGCCTGTTACAATTTTGGTAGCAATATTTCTTCTCTGTGCCAGGCAGGGTGCAAGGATCAAGGGCGATGCCGCCATTGCAATGCTTTCGGTGGGGGCGCTTGGCATAGGATACTTGCTTATGCATGTATTTGGCACATCTTCCAATTTAGCCGGGGATGTATGTACTACATTGTTTGGATCTACATCTATTTTAACATTAACGCGTACAGATGTATGGATATGCGTGGTTATGTCGGCATCAGTGATTGTCGTTTATCTCCTGTTTTATCATAAAATTTTTGCGGTAACCTTTGATGAGACTTTTGCGCATGCTACAGGTATTCGTTCCAATATATACAAACTGGTCCTTGCGGTGGTTACTGCTGTGATTATTGTTCTTGCCATGCGTTTGGTAGGATCTCTTCTTATATCTGCGCTGATCATTTTTCCGGCTTTATCTGCGATGCGCTTATTCGGAAGTTTTCGTGCTGTTGTGCTGTGCAGCGGCGCGATCTCCATTGGCTGCGCTCTGCTTGGCATTTTGGCTTCTGTTTTGTGGGCATCGCCTATGGGCGCTACCATTGTTTGTGTAGATATTGCAGTGTTTGGCATGTGCACCTTTTTAGGGTGGGTTCACAGGGCGCGCGGATGAATATCTTTGTGCAAATCCTCCAAAAAACGAATTTTGATAGATTTGTTCATTTTTTCATGGTATAATTTTCCCGATGAGTTTTGCCGCAGCAGGACTGCTGCGCAGAGCTCTGGCGTATGTATTAAATGAAAAAAGTTTGCCGCTGTGCGGCGTGGAGTTGTTATGTGGATTAAATTTACCCATGAAAAGAAGAGAAATAATATAATTTTATTTAGTATTATTTCTGTGTTATTTGCAGCCGCTGCCCTGCTTTGTGGGGCCCATCCGGCGATTGGTGTTGGCGGAGCAGTACTTTTGTTTTGCACACTGTTTTTTCAAATTCATCTGTCGGAAACACTGCCCTCATGGGCCGCCTTTCTGATTTTAGCAGCACTGACGCTGATTGCATTTATACTAATGCAGGTTACGATTAGCTGCGGCATTTTTCTGATTGGACCACTAAAATTTGTTCTAAATTTGCTTTTGATGGCAGGCGCTGCGTCCCTACTATGGATTTTGATTGGCAGTATTCGAATTTCTTCTCTGATTCTGCTTGTTTTTTGTACGATTGTTGCCATTATTGACCACATTGTGGTGCAGGCTAGAAGCTTTGAAATCCAGTTTTCCGATATAAGCGCAATCGGTACTGCCGCAAAGGTGGCGGGGGACTATTCCTTTGCCCTGTCCCCAGTGACTATGATAGGGCTTGTTCTAAGTGTTTGTTTTGGCGTTTTCTTAGTGCGTACCCGTTATCCTAGACAAAAGCGCAATCGGAGTATGATGCTGATGAGCATGGGTTCGGTTGTATTGATGATTTTGAGTACTGTTATCATATACACGCAGTTTATGGCTCCAGTCATTGGATATCAGGACAAATACTGGAAATACCGGGGCAGTGAGCGAAACGGATTTTGGGTAAATCTGATTTATTCTGCGTCAGCTACGCGGGTACAGGTGCCAGATGGGTATGATCCGGATACTTTGGAGGATAGGCTGGATGCATATATTGCAGATGCCAAAAATTCGGATACAGATAAAAAACCGGAAAAGAAAAAACAGCCCAATGTGATCGTGATCATGAATGAAACTTTTTCCGATGTGCAGAATATTGCAAAATATCTGGGCAATGAGATGCCTACATCTGTTCCTGTCACGCCGTTTTTGGATTCTCTTTCGAGGGAAGCAAATAATGTAATCAAGGGGCATTCTCTTGTATCTGTTTATGGAGGCAATACAGCTAATTCGGAACTGGAATTTTTGTCGGGCCTGTCCATACAGTTTATTCCCCGTAATACAGTTGCCTATAACTTATATATGACCCAGGACAACAGCTTTACCATTGTGGATATGTTTAAAAATGCAGGATACCACACGTTCGCAGTGCATCCGGAAGATCGAACCAACTGGCAGCGGGAAAAAATCTACGATTATTTTGGTTTTGATGAAACCTGCTTTAAAGATAGCTTTACCGATTTGACAGATGAAGATTATTATAGAGGACATGTAAGCGACCAGACAATTTATGATAAGCTTATTGAAACCTATGAAAATCGGGATTCAGACGAACCGTTATTTGCTTTCGCAGTAACAATGCAAAATCACGGCGGCTTTTCTTCTTCCAATTTTGATTATACGGTCACTTTAGATGGATATGAACGATATACAGGCGTACAAGAATATCTGTCTTCCATCAATAATGCAGATCGAGCATTTCAGTCGTTTGTAGAATATTTCAAAACAGTGGAAGAGGATACGCTGATCCTGTTTTACGGGGATCATCAGCCGTCCCTTACTAATATTGGCGCATTGTTTTTTGATGTAACGGATGATTCATCCACAGAAGCGCAAATGGCAAAGTATGTAGTGCCCTATGTTTTCTGGGCAAACTATGACTTGGAGGCGGTGGCAGGAGACCGTTTGCCGGCGGATCGAGAACTGACCAGCTTGAATTTTCTTCCAACGTGGCTCTTGCAAATTCTGGATATGGAACAGCAGCCAAGCAAATTTATGCAGTTTGTAAATACGGTAAACAAAGAGGTAAAGGCAATCAACGCTATGGGCTGGTATGATTATGCGGGTGTTTTCCATGAAACTTCCTATAATGTGCCGTCGCTGACGGATCCTTTAAAACTGTACAGTTATCTGCAGTATAATGTTTTGTATGACAACAAGCACCGCATTCCAGGAATCTTTGATATGGACTGATAAAAAAGGCTCTAAGACGCCTTTAAACGAAATACCCCCTCCCCTAATTAAAGGGGAGGGGGTATTTCTTGTGCAGATAACAATGCAATGTCTATTCTGCAGTTTTTTCAAACTGGCTGTTATACAGATCCGCATAAAATCCGTTTTTCTCCATCAGCTCGTTGTGATTGCCGCTTTCAATAATATCTCCATCTTTCATAACAAGAATCAAATCTGCATTTTTAATTGTCGACAGACGATGTGCAATAATAATAGAGGTGCGTCCAGTCATCAACTTATCCATGGCTTCCTGGATGAGAATTTCTGTACGGGTGTCTACCGAACTGGTGGCCTCGTCCAAAATTAACATGGGTGCGTTTTCTACCATTGCTCGTGCGATAGTGATCAACTGCTTTTGTCCTGCAGACAAACTGTCATTTTCATGGAGAATCGTGTCATAGCCTTCAGGCAAAGTTTTAATAAAGTGGTGGATGCCGACCGCTTTACACGCAGCAATTACATCATCCCTGGCGACTCCCTTTTTGCTGTATACAATATTATCCCAAATGGATCCTTCAAATAACCAGGTGTCCTGGAGTACCATGCAAAATAGCGCGTGTACATTTTCTCTGGTAAGGCTGCTGAGCGGAACACCATCCACAAGGATTTCCCCTTTATTTGTTTCATAGAAACGCATGAGCAGGTTGACCATAGTGGTTTTTCCGGCACCGGTAGGCCCTACGATAGCGATTTTCTGCCCTGCCTTCACTTTTGCTGAAAAATCCTGAATGATCATTTTGTCCGCGTTGTAGCCAAACTGTACATTGCGAAATGCAATGTCTCCACGTGCTGTTTCCAACCGAGCAGTTTTGCCGCTTTCGTCTGCAAGCTCTTCTTCATTTAAAAATTCAAATACTCGATAGCTGGCAGCGCCGGTAGACTGTAAGCTGGTTGCGGATTGCGCGATGGTGGCAAGAGGTTGGGTGAACAGACGCACGTAAATCATAAAGGCTACGATGACGCCAAAGGAAATGGTGCCGTTCATAGCCAGTGCCGCGCCTACAACACATACGGCTACATATCCAAAGTTCCCGATAAAATGCATTAGCGGCATCATAAGGCCCGACATAAACTGAGATTTCCACATACAGGCATATAATTCCGTATTAATTTTGTAAAACTTTTTGTATAGATTGTGCTCTGCGTTGTATGCCTTTACGACGTTATGACCGGCGTATACTTCTTCTACATGGCCGTTAATTTCGCCTACCAGCTTTTGCTGACGGGTGAAATATTTCTGTGAATGTGCGATAATAAACATCATAATAGCAAAGCCGATCAAAGAGGCGCCCATGGCCACCACCGCCATGATCCAGTTGGTTTTAAACATCATAAAGACAGAACCGATCAAAAGAGTAATTGCGGATACCAGGCTGCCGATGCTTTGGTTCAGCGTTTGTCCAATGGTGTCTACGTCATTGGTCACACGGGAGAGAATGTCTCCATAGCTGGTGGAATCAAAATATTTCAGCGGAAGGACATTGATTTTTTGGGATATGTCTTTGCGCATACTTTTGGATACTTTTTGGGTGACCGTAGCCATAATAAAACTTTGCGCATAAGAAAGCAGGATACTGGAAGCGTAAAATACTACCAATGTTAAAGCAATTGTTGTAACCGCCTTCATATCAATACGGCCCATCAGACCTTTTGTGATGGCATTGGTCATCTCACTGATTTTGTCCGGCCCGAGAATAGTAAAGATTGTGCCGCCCATTGCAAAAAGCAAGGCAACGATAACTGCAGGCATCCAGGGGGTACAGTAGTTGACCAATCTTCCCCATGTGGAAGAAAAGGAGTGTTTTGCACCATGGGACATCGGCATGGCGCCGTGGCCTCTCATTGCTGGTCCGTTATGCATTTCCCAGTTCCTCCTTTGAAAGTTGTGAATAAGCGATTTCCTGATATACCTTACAATTTTGCATCAGCGTATCATGGGTGCCAATCCCTGCCACGTGTCCTTCATCCAACACAATAATCTGGTCTGCATGGCGGATGGTGCCAATTCTCTGTGCAACAATAAAGGTAGTGGCGTTTGTGGTTTCTTGTGCTAGCCGGCGGCGTAGAGTGCTGTCGGTTTTATAGTCCAGGGCAGAAAAAGAATCGTCAAAAATAAAAATTTCCGGTTCGCGGCAAACCGCTCTGGCGATTGCCATACGCTGCTTTTGTCCGCCGGACAGGTTGGTTCCGTTTTGCGCGATGGGCGCATCGTACTTTTCCTGCTTTTTTTCAATAAAGTCGGCAGCTTGAGCGATATCCGCCGCTTTGGTCAGGGCGTCTGCATCAGGTGCGGGCTTTCCGTTTTCTCCAAAATCAATATTAGATTTAATGGTACCTGAGAAAAGTACAGCCCTTTGCGGTACGTAGCCAATTTTGTTGTGCAGTTCTTCTAACGCATATTCCCGCACATCGCGGCCACCAATCAATACTTGACCGTCCGTTGCATCATAGAATCGGGGAATCAAATGAATAAGTGTACTTTTGCCGCTTCCGGTAGAGCCGATGAACGCCACCGTTTCTCCGGGGCTTGCTTTAAATGAAATATCGTGAAGCACATATTCCGAGGCGTCGGGATATTTAAAGCTGACGTTTTTAAATTCCACTTCTCCCATAGGGGCAAGGGCTTCCGTTTCTTTTCCGTCCAAAATGCGTGGCTGTGTATCCAGCACTTCATTAATACGCTTTGCAGAAACAGCGGCCCGAGGCAGCATTATAAAGATCATGACCAGCATCATAAAGGCCATTACTACCTGCATGGCGTAAGAGGAATAGACTACCATGTCGGAGAAAAGCCGCAAACGGTCTGCTACTGCGGCAGCATTAATCAAGTATGCGCCGATCCAATAGATGGAAAGGGACAGTCCGTTCATGACCAAGGTCATACCGGGCATCATAATCGCCATCAGCCGGCCTGTAAACAGATGCGTACGGGTAAGCTGTTCGTTTGCCTGCTCAAATTTTTGTTCCTGATAGCTTTCTGCATTGTAAGCGCGAATCACTCGCACGCCGGTGAGATTTTCTCTGGTGATCAGGTTTAGGTGATCGGTCATTTTTTGAATGGCTTTAAATTTTGGCAGAGCGAACAGCATCAGAACAGATACGATTAAAACCAGCACGAATACCGCACAGCCGGTTGCTGCGGACCATTGCCAGCTTTTGCTGGATATTTTTAAAATAGCCCAAACTGCCATGATGGGCGCTTTGATCATCACCTGCATTCCCATAGCGACAATCATTTGAATTTGTGTAATATCGTTGGTAGATCGGGTTATCAAACTGGAAATAGAAAAATTTCCGATTTCCTCCATAGAAAAGGACTCTACCTTTTTATAAATTTGATCACGCAGACGGCAGGAAAGCGTAGCGGCCAGTCTTGCGGCAAAGAACCCTACAATTACTGCCGCTGCTAGGCTTCCCAGCGCACATAGCAGCATTTTGCCGCCGGCGGCCCAAATACTGGACATAGCGCTGCCCGGCGTCTGCACCAGGGTGGTGATTTCAGACATGTAGTCCGGAAGTTTTAAATCCAGCCAAACCTGAAAACAAATAAAAATAAGACCGCAAAGTACTTGCAGCCATTCCCATTTTTTTAGTTGCCTAAGTAATTTCAGCATAGTTTCACCTCATTTCGTCGCATTATGTTGGTAATTTCCAGCATAGGTAAAGTATAACACTTCAATATTAACGATACTTTATTAGAAAATAGATTTTGTGTAAATATAAATCAACTGAATATTAACTAGAAATTTGCACGCAAATTTCAGCTATGGCATCCCAAAAAGCTTTTGGATTATCTACATCTGTAGAATGTCCGGCGTCGGGAATCCAAAACAGTTTTTTCCTTGGCGCACGGATTGTCTCAAAAAAACGGGATGCAAGGATGCTGGGGACCTGCCAGTCGTTCTTTCCCAAAATATAATATACTGGAATCGTATACACGGGTTTCTGTACAGCGTCATATTCCCACAAGAATCGATTCAGCGGCTTGTTTACAAAAGGGGCACGCAAAAGAGCGGGCAGATCCCTGCAGGAAAAAACAGGGCTTTTCCAAACACTTTTTATAGAATTGAGCAACGGAGGATAGAATCCGTATCGGTATTGCAGCCAAAGGGAAGACCTGCGTTTGGAGGCGGTTGTGGACTGCTTTCTACTTTGTATGCGTCGCTGCAATTCTTCCTGTGCGGCGTCCCTCCCTTTTTTCATATTGACGACCTGGCCCATGCCAATATAGGCGGAAACGGTTTTGGGGTATCCAAGCACATACTCTGATCCAAGTACGCTGCCCCACGAATGCCCCAGCAGTAAAATATTTTTTGTAGAGTATTTTGCTTTTAAATAAGCGATGGTACAGCGTAAATCCTCCAACAGCAGGGGAAATGTAGGTTTGGCGGAGCGATTTTTCAGCAGCGTTTTGCCACTGCCACGCTGGTCATAAAAGACCAGCGTGGCAGTGGACTGAGGAGGATTCAGCAAATAGGCGCGATACGACGCGGAAAATCCGGGGCCGCCATGGAGATACAGCAATACGGTAGCCGCACCCGGAGCGGGGCAGTGGAGAAAATATTGCTGGATTCCATTTATGGGTACGTACTCTTCATAATATACCATAGCGGTCCTCCTCATGTATGCGGTGCAGTTATTGTATCATATGTGGGCAAAAGGATCAATGTATAAAACATATTTTTGGAAACTTGTTGACAAAAGATACAAATCGTGTTATAATATTTTGCGTATTCAAAATAATTGCTCTGTTCTCACACGTATGTCAGGTCAAGGTTGTTTTGATTTGCGTACCTGTGAGCTTTTGTATTTATATGGGTACAATTTTATATTTTTTGGAGGTACCCGATGAATAAAGGTACAGTAAAATGGTTCCATGCCGATAAGGGATATGGATTTATTTCTAACGATGAAGGCGGAGAGGATGTATTCGTACATTTTTCTGCAATCATGACCGACGGATTCAGAACGCTGACAGAAGGTCAGAAGGTTACATTTGACACTGAGCCCGATCCGAAAAACAGCGAGAAGCTGCGTGCTGTAAATGTTTGTCCCCTGTAAGTAAGACCAAAAAGGAATCCCCTGGCAAAAAGGCCGGGGGATATTTTTATAATCAAAATGCTTGGAAAATAAAAAGAAAGAACCGTAAACACGGTTCTTTCTTTTGGCGCGCCCTAGAGGATTTGAACCTCTGGCCTACCGGTTCGTAGCCGGGCACTCTATCCGCTGAGCTAAGGGCGCAATTATAACGACATCCTGTCGACTAATATATGATAGCATATTCAGTGGGAATTGTCAAGAAACTTTCTGATAAAAAAATTTTTTAGGAAAATTCACAAAAAAATTTGTATGGGGGTGGAAAAAAGGCAGGCAATGTGATATAATCTTAAAATTAGAAGGAAGTTCTTATAAAAGCTGCGTGAGGAGCTTCCTAATGGTCAAAATCCTTGACGAAGAAAAGAAAGGCGGACAAATAAATGAGTAAAGGACAGCAGAGGAACAGCGCCGAGGATATTCTGGCGACTGGTTCTTCCAAAAGCTATACCAAAAAGAAAGAGGGAAAAGCAAAAAAAGTTGTTACGATTATTGCATTTGTGTTAGCGGTAGTGATTGTGCTGGGCGTTCTTTCTGCATATGGAATTTATAGCAGCGGTATGATTCAGAGAAACACCATTGCGGCAGAAAGTGAGCACTATGAGGTAACTGCTGCTATGATGACGTACTTTTTCAATGCTACCTATCAAACCTATGTAAACGGGGGCTTCTCCCAGTATATGGGGCTGGATACCTCCAAAGCACTTAGCGAACAGAAGTATACAGACAATGAAACATGGTTTGATTATATTATGAAGGCAACAAAGCGGGAAGTCCAGGAAACACTGGTTCTTGCAGAAGGTGCATATGATTTGGGGCTGGAACTCAGTGACGAGGACAAAGCTGAGATCAAAGAATTGCTTGGCAATTTTGACACCTATGCTGCCAATTACAATGTGACGACCCAGTACTATATTAAAAATGTATATGGTGCAAGCGTGACGAAAAAAGATGTTGAAAAATGTTTGGAACTCTCCTATAGAGCCGAGCTGTACCATGATCATATGATGGCACAGTATGAATTTAGCGAGGAAGACTGGAACAAGTATTTTGACGAAAACAATAGCACATTTCTAAAGGTTGATTATCTTTCTTACACTTTTGAACCGCAAGAAGACGATGAAGATAAGGATGAAGAAACGACTGCTGCCGGAGAGGAAACAACCACCGATTCGGATACTGCGAAGGAGGATGCTTCCACTGCATTGAAACCCTATGTAGATAAGCTGGCAGCTACAAAAAATGCAGATGAATTTTATGCATGCGTAAGATCTTATCTGACAGACGTTGTTTATGCGGATAAGGATGAAGAAGCACTGAAAGCGGAATCTATTGATATCGATAGTATGGTTGACAAATGCCTGACAGAGGGGAAAGTGAAATCGGGAGATTCTGATTTTACGAAATGGGCGTATGATGATGGACGCGCGCCTTATGATGTATTTACGGACGAACACGACCACGACGATCATCATGACTATACCGTATACATGATTCTACCTGCAGATGAAGATTCTGATTTGGATTATGCCTGCATGTATAGAGACACCTATCGCTTGAAAAATTATCGCTATATTCCTGTAAAACTCAGCGCGTCAGAAAACGATCAGGAAACAGCACGTACTACTGCGGAAGCAATCCTTGCGGAATACAACGACAAAGGAACAGAAGAAGCGTTTGCCGAACTGGCTTCTCGCGATAAGTACGGCGACGGCCGATATGAAGGCGGACTTATAGAAAATGCGGATTATAAGGCGCTTTCTGAAAAAGTGGATGAATGGGCCTTTGACTCTGCCCGTCAGCCTGGCGACACGTATATGGAGTTTGTGGAAAACGATGGGTACTATATTCTTTATTTCTCCGGTGAGGGTGCTGTGAAATGGCAGTATAATGCGGACAATGCGCTGAAGAACACACAGTATGGTGAAGAATATGAGGCAATTGCCAAAGAAACAACAGTGACTTTTAAATCAAAGGGTCTGTCTTTGGTACAGGAAATCAAGCACGCATAAATGCAATTTGTAAGACAAAGGGAATCAGGTCGCTGATTCCCTTGTTCTTTATGCTTTTTGATAATAAATCATTAAAAGTAATATCGTATGTCGCGGAAAAGTGTTATAAAAATAAAGAAAGGTATGCGATAAAATGAGTATCCGTAAAATTATAGCTGTACTGCTTGGCGTGGCGCTGGTGACCTCCTTATTGGCTGGCTGCTCTGATGCGGACAAGAAAACCCCAGAGGAAGAAACGGAAATCAACAGTACCGTTGCCGTAACTACAGAAAACTATACGGTCTCCCAGTCTATGATGGAGTATTTTTTTAATTCTTATTATAGAACCTTTGTAAGCAACTATGCCGGGCGGTTGGAACAGATGCACCTGGATACAGCGAAACCGCTATCTGAACAAAAGTATTCCGATACCCATACCTGGTTTGACTATCTGATTGCACAGACATTGAAACAAGTACAACAGCTGCTTTATTTAGGAGAAGCAGCGCTGGCAGAAGGAATGGAACTTTCCGAAGAAAATGCGCAAAAGATAGACGATACCTTGGCTCGCTATAATACGGCTGCCGTACAGAATAATACTTCCACAGCGTATTATCTGCATAGCCTGTTCGGAGAGTCTGTCAATGAGACGACTATTAAAAAGTGCCTCCGCTTGCAGATGCTGGCGGCGCAGTATACGGAAAAGCTGGAAAAAGAGCAGGCATATACTGTAGAAGATTTGGAAGACTGCTTCACAAAAAATAGCAAAAACTACAGTTTGGTGGGACTGATTTACGCGGCAGTTCCTGCACAGCAAGCAGAACGTTTTGCAAATGCAGAAAGTGAAGATGCCTTTGTGGATCTGCTGCGTGCACAGCTACTGGAGGAGACGCCGGAGCTTTCAACAGAGGATTTAGAAGAAAAGATTGAAGCGGCATATAAGCGCCGCGTTGGGTATGTGGAAGATACGCCCTTCTCCCAGTGGGCATTTGACGCGGAGCGAAAGGCATTCGAAACATATACTGAAGAAACAGACGATGGAAAAACTGCTGTATATATGCTTTTACCGGCGGTGGGCGAGCCATTGGGAGAGACACTCTATCGGGATGCCACACCAGTGAAAAATTTGGAGTTTATTCTCTTTAAACCGGAAAAGGGAGAAGGGATTGACACTGCCAAAAATAAGGCACAGGCAGTGTTGGATCAATGGAAAAAAGAGAATGAAGTGAACGCTCACGACGCATTTGAGTCTTTGATGCAGGAATATGGCGGAGATATTTCTCTGAATTTGGAGCGGGGCCGCGTTGCGGCGGAATTGGAAAACTGGATATTTGACGAGGAGCGTCAAACAGGCGACGCTACAGTAATTGCTGCCACGGAAGGCGCGTATATTCTTCATATGCTGGAAGACGGAGAGCCGCAGTGGCAGATGCGGGTGCGTGCCAATCTGCAGCAAGAGGCGTTGGATGCAAAGTTAGAAGCGCTTTCCAAACTTTATGAAGCACGGTACAGTGAGAAGGCTTTGTATGATATTTCACAGGTTCAAATGTAAATTAGAAAAAAATACAGTTTTTTGGAAAAAAGCCTTGCAATGCGGACAGCGGCAGGCTATAATAATTTAACTTGTAATATAGTAAGTTATAGTAAACAAAAGAGAGGTATGTACGTATGAAAATTATACCAACACCTGCAAGTATTGAGGAGAAAAAAGGGAACGTAGCATTAATTGCTCTCCGGAATTTGCGAATTGCAGAGGGAAGTGACCGGCGTATTGTCAAGATTGCCACCACTTTGAAAAATGAAATCGAAGAACTTACTGGAGCACCGATTAGAATGAAAGTCAGCAGCTGCGGCTGCACAGAGGGAGGTATTTATATTTCCCATGGTGATAGTGGTGAAGGGTACACCTTGTCTGTGCTGGAAAACGGCATTGAAATTAAGGGACAGGGGGCCCAGGGAGCATATTATGGAGTGCAGACCTTGCGTCAGATCATCCATGAATATGGAGATGCTATTCCATGTTGCGTCATTGAGGACGCGCCGGACTTTGAAGAACGGGGGTTATATCACGACGTGACTCGTGGCCGTGTGCCTACATTGAAGCAGCTTTGTCACATTACAGATATGCTGGCATATTATAAAATCAATCATCTTCAGCTTTATATAGAGGATGCTTACGAGTTTGTTGAATATGATGGGGTTATGTCCGCAAAGGATGTGCTGACTGCAGAAGAGATCATTGCATTAGATGACTACTGTTATGACAATTTTATAGAGCTTGTACCGTCCTTGGCTACCTTTGGCCATCTGTACAATTTGCTGCAAAGTGAAAAGTACCGTCATCTGTGCGAGTTGGCAGATTACAAGCCTACACAGGTATATTGGCTTGAAAAGATGGCGCATCATACGATTGATGTATCTAACCCGGAAAGCATTGAACTTATTAAAAGTCTGATTGATCAGTTTATTCCTTTGTGCCGTTCTAACCGCTTCAATATCTGCTGTGATGAAACATTTGACCTGTGTCGTGGACGTAATGCTGGTAAGGATGCGGGCGAAGAATACTTCAAGTTTTTGTCTAAGATTATTGCACACGTAAAATCCAGAGGCAAGACGGTTATGATGTGGGGCGATATCGCTCTGGAACAGCCGGATAAAATGAGCGAGATTCCTGCGGATACCATTATGCTTAACTGGACTTATGAAAAGGATCCGGATGAAAACAAGGTAAAGGCTTTTGCAGACGCAAAGCTGAAACAGATTGTCTGTCCGGGCACTTCCAGCTGGAACCGTTTTGTAGAGGGGCTTGACCGTTCCGAAGGAAATATTACAAAGCTTGTAGAATATGGTGCGAAATATGGTGCACTGGGTGTACTGAATACCAACTGGGGAGACTTTGGAAATATTTGCTCCTTTAACTGTTCTCTATACGGTATAGTAATCGGTGCCGAAAAAGGATGGAACGCGGATGGACAGCTGACGCCTGCTTTTGAGCAAGCCGCAAGCTCGCTTCTTTACGATTCCGATGAAGTAAACATGATTGACGTTGTTCGCACGATGGGCAGATGTGAGCGGACCTGTGACTGGATGGAATTTATGTACTGGTTTAGTGCAAACACTGCGGAAGGCAGAAAGACTGAGCTGGCTTTGGATGTGGAAAAGGCCATCGAGAATATCAAGACGTTGGATGGAGTGATAGATACCATTCGTTCCGTGTCTGAAACAGACGAGCGGTTCGTGGATTTGCTGTTGGCATGTCGGGCAATTCAATTGATGAACCAGGTTTGTCTTAGAATAAAAAAAGTAGACGGATATCTGGATGGAGAGAAAATTTTGGCCCAGTTTGAGGAGTGGCTTGTAGGATACCGCGCAGCTTGGCTGCGAGATAACAAGGAGTCTCAACTAGAACTGGTGGCTGATTTTGTTCGGGAAATTTCCTGTATGAATGTGTAAAAAAAGAGGGGCTTTGCCCCTCTTTTTTATTTATCCATGCTGCTTTATGCCATATTTTATCCAATATTCACCATGCCATATTTGCCGGATTTAAGCATCTTGCGATACAAAACCGCATAAAATAAAAAAGGAGTATTTTAATACCGGCGGAGGTAAAGTCTGAAAATGAAGGAAGACAAAAGGAAACTTTGGCCGCTTTCAGACCCAATTTGTGCCCCGCGTCTGAATAGGACAGTTTCAATGCTTTGTAACTGTCACAAAATTAAAGAAAGGCGTGGTCGTTACTATGAGAACCGAACCAAAACAGTGTGTAGAAGCGGGCGCTATGATGCGTTATCCCGCCTTTGTCCCCAAGGAAGGAACAGATAAAATCTGCAAGCGAGAACGGGGCGATGCCCAGCGAATGACCGCTTTCTACGAATATATGAAGGACTGCGTGCTGGAATACTGTCACGCGGATACTTTTCCCGCAGGCGGTAAATATTATGTGGATTATCGAATTGCTGAAACGATGGACGGATTTAACGTGGAAATTTACCTGCGCCTACGGATTCGCGGCCGCTCTGTAGGAAGCGCCCGTATAGAGCATAAGTGGCGAGATGGTGTTTTGGATTTGCAGCAGGATGCGCATCCTAAAATACGAAAGCGCAAAAAGACTAAAACGACAATTAAAACAAAATAATTTATATAAAATGCATGTAAAATTCTTGTGAAGTCTTGTTTTATTTGTTGCAATTTTCCAATTTTTGTGGTACGATTAATACAGACAAGCTTTGCTGGTTAGAAATGCCTGTGGTAGTGCCGCAAAGCGGAGTAGGGGTGAAACGCTGTGGAAAATGAAGTGATAGAAAAAATTAAAGATGCAGAAGTGCGTGCGCGGGAAATCACAGCGGACGCAGCGTGTCATGCTGCTGCCTTTGTTACAGCAGCGAGAGATGCTGCTTCTAGAAGAATAGAAGATGCACAGACGCAGGCGCGTCAAATTGCCTTGGATGCAGATGCGGAAAACAAAAAAATATTTGATATACGCATTGATTCCAGCCATGAGGAAGCACGTGGACAGGCCAAGAGAATGGTTGCGGCTGCTGACGAGAATATGAAGGCTGCTGTCAACGAAATTATTCGGGAGATTTTTAAAAAATGGCAGTAGCACAGATGAAAAAGCTGTCTGTCGTTGCGCTGGAAAAGGATACACAGCGGCTAATTACCGAATTGCAAAAGCTTAGATGCGTTGAAGTTTCAAAAAGTGATTTTGGTGATGTACAAATGATATCGGCTGCAGATGTATCACAGGAAATGGGGGAACTCATGTCCCGCATTGCCTTGACCCGGCGAGCAATTGCATTTTTAGCAGCATATGAGACGGGAAAGCATACTATATTTGACCCGCCTATGGAAGCTTCTATCGATGACTTTGACAGTGGCTTGGATACAATAGCCATGGATGAGGTAAGAGCGGCTAACACACTAGCTGAGAAAATTGCCTATACAGAGGGAGAACTTCTTCGATTAGAGGGGGAACATGGCGCCTATCAGCCGTGGATTGGAGAAGATGTTGTCCTACCTGGTGATAGGACGGTTTATACGCGTTATCTTTGCGGTACGCTGCCGCTCAACGCAGATATGGCGGCTATCAACGAAAGACTAGCGGATCTAGCCCATGAGATTATAGAAATTTATACAGATAAAACGGTTCGCGCCTTGCTGCTGGTTGCCCACAAGGACGATTTTGATGAGGCCCGGAAAGTCCTTGCTTCCGGCGGGTTCGCGGTTTGCCCGGTAAAGGCATCGGCAGAGGAGGGATATGCAGCCGGCGCTGCTGCAAGTTGTATGCGGCAGATTGAGGCGCTCCGTCAGGAGCTGGAGAGGCTGAAAAAAGCGGCAAAGAAAATGGCCGATACGCGGCTGGCGGATATCAAGGCTTTACATGATATATTTCTTACTCGACAGGATAGGCTTGGTGCAAGAGGGCGGACTGTCGAAACAGAGAAAACGGTTCTTCTCAGCGGATGGGTTCCTGTCCGGGCGCAGGATAAGACAAAGAGATTGCTGGAAAAATACGATGCTGCTTACAGTTTTGAGGATCCAGAGTCAAACGAGGATGTGCCGGTACTACTTTCCAACCGTCCTGCAGCACGCAATTTTGAATCTGTCCTTTCCATGTACGCACTACCACGGTATGGACGCTTTGACCCTACAGCGATTATGTCTGTTTTTTATACCATTATTTTTGGTCTCATGTTTGCCGATGTGGGCTATGGCGCTATTATGGTGATTGGATGTATAGCTGCTTTGAAATTGCTGCATCCATCGGAGGGCATGCGTCAATTTCTACGAATGTTTGCCATTTGCGGAGCATCTTGTATCATCGGCGGAATTTTGTTCGGCGGCTATTTTGGGGACCTGCCTGCTGCAGTGATGGAAGGGTTTGGCGGACGGGAGAACACGCCGACTTTGGCAGTTTGGTTTGATATGGTGGAGGAGCCCATCATGATGCTGGTGCTTTCTCTTGGCGTAGGCGCGGTGCATATGGTGACTGCGTTTGTCATTAAATTTATTATTTTGGTGCGAGACGGATATATATTTGACGCTATTGCAGATGTGGGCAGCTGGCTGATTTTGTTTGCCGGCGCCGGCGTGTATTTTATGGAGCCTATGGCGGGAGCTATTCTGGCGGGACTCGGCGGTCTCATGTTGATCTGCACGCAAGGGCGTCACGAAAAAAACGGATTTATGAGGCTGCTCAAAGGTGTTATGAGTCTGTACGATATTGTGGGATATTTATCCGACCTGCTGTCCTATTCCAGAATATTGGCGCTCAGCTTGGCTTCTGCAGTGATCGCCAGCGTAATGAATCTGCTCAGTACTATGGGCGGTTTTACAGTGGGTGGGATTATCCTCTTTGTCGTCGTGTTTCTGCTTGGTCACGTGATTAATTTTTTGGTTAATATTTTGGGCACATACGTCCATACCAGCAGATTGCAGTATATCGAATTTTTTGGTAAGTTTTATGAATCCGGCGGGCGGGCCTTTGCACCTCTGGAACCAAAAAGCAAGTATGTAAATTTTAAATAAGAAAATAAGGAGAGGGATCATGACATTCACAGAATTTTTAACGGCTATTTTTACCGGACAGAATCTGGCGCTTTTAGGCGCCGCCCTAGCGGCTACCTTTGCCTGTATCGGCAGCGCAAAGGGCGTTGGCATCGTGGGGGAGGCAGCCTCCGGTATGCTGGCGGATGATCCGTCCAAATTCGGACAGGCGCTTCTTCTGCAGGCGCTTCCTGGTACGCAGGGTATTTATGGGTTGGTTACTGCGTTTTTGATTCTAATGAAAATCGGTTTGTTCGGCGGGGAAGTCGTCCTCGATTTTTCACAGGGCATGTATCTTTTGGCCGCGTCTCTTCCTATCGCGATTGTGGGGTATTTTTCCGGTATTGCCCAAGGACGTGTTGCCGCCGCTGGAATCGGACTCGTGTCCCGCAGAGACGGTCAGGTGGTAAAGGCTATTACCTCCGCCGCTTTAGTGGAAACTTATGCAATTTTTGCTCTCCTTGTGTCTATGCTACCTGTGTTGTTTTTTAACCCGTAAGATATCAATTGTGAACGCCTTTGCCCTAGAATTTGGGGTAAAAGCAAAGAAAGGCATGGACGACGGATGCATAATTTGGAAAAAATTTTGGATATGATCCTTTCTCAGGCCCAGGATGAAGCCCAAGCAATACGAGAAGCGGCACAGCAGGAATGCGAACAGATTGAAAAAGAGTCTGTGCAGCGCGCAGACGCTATAGTGGAAGCGGCGCAGGCTCGAGCAGAGCGGGAAAAGGACGTTGCGGTAGTGCGGGCAGAATCAACAGCCGATATGAAAAAACGGGAAATTTTGCTTGCCACTAAGGTAGGTATATTGACAAGAGCTTTTGCAGAGGCGGAAAAGTACTTATATGAGCTGCCTCGTGAGGAGTATTGTGTGTTTTTGGCGCATTTGCTGGCAGATGCTGCTGCAGAGAGAGTGGTGAGAGTACAGTACCTACAGGAGACATATGGCGAGGAAGAGGCGGATAGTACAGATTTTGAACTGTTGCTGTGTGAGGCGGATCAGGCGTTGGCACCTCTTGTCATCAAAGAGGCAAAAAAATTTTTAAAACAGATTTCTCCTAGCTTTGGAGAAATAGATTTTACACTTGCCGAGGATATAGCGCCTATCCGAGGCGGATTGATACTGCGCTATGGCGATATTGAATCCAACTGTTCTGTGGAGGCGGTAATCGGCAGTGTCCGAGAGCAAATGGAACATGTAGTATTAAGTATTTTGTTCCCGTCCCAGGAGAATGGAGAAACATAAAAAAGCACCAAAGAAAGGAATGTACGGCTATGATCCCTGACAAAGAATACCTGTTTTCTTCATCCTTTCTGCGGGCCGGCGAGGGGGTCGGGAATGTATCTGCACGTATGGCACGGATGCTGGAGGCATCCTCAGCCGGGCAGTTGTATCAAATTGTGTCGGAGTTATTTCACGTTTCTGTCCCGGCAAAGGAAAAGCTGGTTTTTGATGCAGCCTTCCATGATGCAGTGGAAAAAGTGCGCAGTGCAGTACCAAATTTTGCTGTGTATTATCCCTTGCTATATAAATACGATTGTACAAATATAAAAATTGCCATTAAATGTGCGGTACAAGAGATTCGTTCCTATAACGGATTTTATACCTGCGGCACGGTATCTGTGCAGCAGATGCAGGAATATCTGCAGCGAGATTTTTTACCGGATCTTCCGCCTGCCATGGCTGCTGCTGTCCGGACGGCGCGGCATGAGTATAGTAAAACGGGGGAGGCGCGCTGCATTGATTTACTGCTGGATCGGGCATGTTTTGCAGATATGGCAGAAAAAGCTGCAGAAGGAGGCGTGCCGCTGATCAGACAGATTGTTTGTATGCGTGCGGATTTTGCCAATATTTTAGCCTGCCTGCGTATTCGTTTGCGTGGACTGCCTGTGGAAGCGGGGCGTTCTCTTTTGTCGCGCGTATTTATTCCCGGCGGACAGCTTGCTCTTTCTGTACTGTTTGGAGAAGAAGGAATTTTTGCACATATAGAACAGATTAGCGAGCGGATTGGGGACTGCTATGTTAAGGATGCGGTACGCCGTGCAGTGTCTGCTGCAGATTTATCCGGTATAGAAAAGATTTTTGACGAAGCGGTGCTGTTGGCATGCCAGCCCTATCGATTTAAGCCATTTGGCCCGGAAGTGGCTGTTCGATATCTGTTGATTCGTGAGGCGGAACTTACCAATGGGCGGATAATTGCCGCCGAATTGGAATCCGGCAACAGTGCAGATACACTTCGGGAAAGGCTACGTGAAGTAAATGTATAAGATTGGCGTGATCGGTCCCAGAGACCAGGTGCTATGCTTTATGGCAGCCGGCTTTACCGTATATGATGCCCAAAGCCCACGGGAGGCGCTGTCGGCTTTGAAAAGGGCAAAGGAAGAAAATTGTGCGATACTCTATATTACGGCGGCGCTGGCCAGAGAGATTGAAAAAGAAATTGCACGGCTATCGGCAGATACCTTACCGGCAATTGTTACTTTGCCGGATAGGGACAGCGGCTATGGAACAGCCCAGCTGAAACATGCGGTCGAACGGGCTGTAGGAGCTGACATTATTTTCAAAGATTAAGAAACAGAGGTCATACGTATGACGGAAGGGAAAATCGTAAAAATATCCGGCCCACTGGTCATTGCAGAGGGAATGCGGGATGCCAACATGTTTGATGTGGTCCATGTTGGAAAGCATCAGCTAATCGGCGAGATTATAGAAATCCATGGAGACCGGGCTTCCATTCAGGTATATGAGGAAACAGCGGGGCTAGGAAGGGGAGAGCAGGTAGTATCAACCGGAGCGCCGTTGTCCGTGGAGCTTGGGCCGGGAATTGTCACGAATATTTATGATGGGATACAGCGCCCTCTTGAAAAAATGCGGGAGCTATATGGTTCCAACATTACGCGGGGCGTTTCAGTGCCTTCCCTGGATCGAGAGAAAAAATGGAAATTTCATGCTCAGGTTAAAGCAGGATCGCGGGTAACTGCGGGGGATGTTCTGGGATATGTGGATGAAACGGAAGTAATACGCCATAAGATTATGGTTCCCGTTGGTGGGGACGGTACTGTTCGGGAACTCTTTTCTGGGGAGTATACCGTGACAGATCAGATCGGTATTTTGGAAACAGAAAACGGAGAACGTTCTCTCACATTGATGCAGAAATGGCCGGTGCGCCGTGCGCGGCCTTATCTGGAAAAACTGCCGCCCAGAGAACCGATGGTGACGGGGCAGCGTATCGTTGACACGCTATTTCCCATTGCAAAAGGAGGAACTGCCTGTGTGCCGGGACCATTCGGCAGTGGAAAAACCGTGGTGCAGCATCAGCTTGCCAAATGGAGCAACGTGGACCTGGTGGTATACATCGGCTGCGGGGAGCGGGGCAATGAAATGACGGACGTGCTAGGTGAATTCCCGGAAATCATTGACCCCAGAAGCGGTGAGTCATTAATGAAGCGTACAGTACTCATTGCAAATACATCTGATATGCCGGTGGCAGCCAGAGAGGCATCGATATATACGGGTATCACGATTGCAGAATATTTCCGGGATATGGGATATTCGGTAGCGGTAATCGCCGATTCCACCTCCCGATGGGCAGAGGCGCTGCGTGAGATGTCCGGACGTTTGGAGGAAATGCCTGGCGACGAAGGATATCCGGCGTACCTTACCTCCCGACTATCCCAGTTTTATGAGCGTGCAGGAGACGTGGTGTGTATTGGCAGTGATAGACGCAGAGGCTCACTTTCCGCTATCGGTGCGGTATCTCCTCCTGGAGGTGATATATCCGAACCTGTCTCTCAGGCGACGCTGCGGATTGTAAAAGTGTTTTGGGGATTGGATGCAAGTCTTGCGTATCGGCGACATTTCCCAGCGATTAACTGGCTTAGCTCTTATTCTTTATATAAAGATCGTCTGGAAGAATGGTTCTCGGAGAATGTCCATCATAACTGGACGGCGCAGTCCGGTGAAATTTCCCGGCTGCTGCAGGCGGAATCGGAATTAGATGAGATTGTAAAGCTGGTAGGTATGGATGCCCTTTCTCCCCAGGATCGCCTGACATTGGAAGTAGCGCAAAGCATTCGTGAGGATTATCTCCAGCAAAACGCCTTTTCTGATACGGATTCTTATACGCCCATGCAGCAGCAGTACGCGCTCGCTTCTTTGATTTTGTATTTTGAAGAGAAGGCTGCGGCAGCAATTGAAAAAGGCGTGGATATTCAGAAAATTTCCGAATTGCCGGTGCGGGAGCAGATTGGCCGTGCTAAGGCTGTTGCCGCCGACCAATTCGAAGAAGCGTATGCTCAAATTCGGTTGGAAATCGATCGGCAAATAGATGCTCTTATGCAAAGCGGAGAAGGGAGCGGAGAGGCATGATCCGTGAATATAAAACCATTGAAGAGGTGGCCGGCCCGCTGATGCTGGTAAAAAAGGTTGACGGGGTAAAATACGATGAATTGGGAGAGATTGAGCTGCCTAGCGGAGAGGTGCGCCGGTGCCGGGTTTTAGAGATTGACGGCTCCAACGTACTGGTCCAGCTGTTTGAAAATGCGGCAGGGATCAATTTGGCAGCTTCTAAGGTTCGTTTTCTAGGGCACGGTGTACAGCTTCCTGTATCACGGGATATGTTGGGGCGGGTGTTCTCCGGTATGGGTGAACCCATTGACGGCGGCCCGAAAATTCTGCCGGAGGCAACACCGGATGTAAATGGCACGCCAATCAATCCTGCGGCGCGCCGGTATCCGTCTGAATTTATTCAGACGGGCATTTCTACAATTGATGGGCTGAATACCCTAGTACGGGGACAAAAACTGCCCATTTTTTCGGGATCCGGGCTGCCCCATGCCAATCTGGCTGCCCAAATTACCCGCCAGGCCAAGGTTCGTACCGGCGGTGTGACGGACGATTCCAAATTTGCTGTGGTTTTTGCCGCTGTGGGCATTACATTTGAAGAAGCAGATTTTTTTATTTCTGATTTTAAGAAAACAGGTGCGCTGGACCGTACCGTACTGTTTATCAACCTTGCTTCCGATCCAGCTATTGAGCGGATCACCGCGCCTAGAATGGCGCTTACTGCTGCGGAATATCTTGCATATACCTGTGACATGCACGTGTTGGTGATTATTACGGATATTACCAACTATGCGGAGGCTCTGCGTGAAGTATCTGCCGCCCGAAAGGAGGTGCCGGGACGGCGGGGATATCCGGGATATTTATATACAGACCTTGCAACGATGTATGAGCGTGCGGGTCGGAAAATGGGCAGCGAGGGGTCAATTACCATGATCCCCATTCTGACCATGCCGGAAGATGACAAAACCCATCCCATTCCGGATCTTACAGGATATATAACAGAGGGGCAGATTATTTTGTCCAGAGAGATGTACCGTAAGGGATATCTGCCGCCTGTAGATGTGCTCCCCTCTCTTTCTCGATTGAAGGACAAGGGCATCGGGGCGGGGAAAACCAGAGAAGACCACGCCGATACGATGAACCAGCTATTTTTCAGCTATGCCAGAGGAAAAGACGCAAAGGAATTGATGGTAGTATTGGGAGAAGCGGCGCTGACACCGGTGGAACGGTTGTACGCAAAATTTTCCGATGCATTTGAAAAGCAGTATATCAACCAGGGATTTTATGAAAACCGCACCATCGAGGAAACATTGGATTTGGGATGGTCGCTTCTGCGGATTCTTCCAAGGAGCGAAATGAAACGGATTAAACCTCAGCTTTTGGATAAATACTGGCCGGTAGAAGAATAAGAGGCCGGGGAAGGGAGCACGCAGCATATGGCGGAGATCAAAGTGAACCCCACCAGAATGGAATTGAAAAAGCTGAAGGCACGCCTGGTCACAGCCAGACGAGGGCACAAGCTTCTCAAAGATAAACGGGATGAGCTGATGCGCCAGTTTTTAGATGTAGTACGGGAGGCGAAGGTTCTGCGTGAGGCGCTGTGTCAGCAGCTTGGGAGCGTGTATTCCAGTTTTGCATCAGCTGCAGCGCTGACGGATCCTCGTATGATGACGGAAGCACTGATGCTGCCGGGTATTCAGGGAGAGCTTTTGGTCAAACAAAAAAATATTATGAGCGTGTATGTACCAGTGTTTCAGTATGAGGCTATCAGAGCGTCAGACACAGGCGGCGCAGGATACGGATATGCCTTTACTTCCGGTGCACTGGATGAGGCGGTGGAACAAATTTGCGCTGCGTCCGCTCAGCTTGTTCGGCTGGCACAGCTGGAAAAAACGGCAACACTTTTGTGCGACGAGATAGAAAAGACACGCCGCAGAGTCAATGCATTGGAATACATTATGATTCCCCAGTATGAAGCGGGAGTCAAAACAATTTCCATGAAGCTGGATGAAAATGAGCGCGGTGCACAGACTAGACTTATGAAGGTAAAGGATATGATGATCCGCGCCCAAGTAGAAGAACGACGCGCTGCAAAAAACGCAGAAGAATAAATACGGTAAAGGGCACCCGACACGGGTGCCCTTTACCGCTTCGGTATAGAAGCTATTACAATTCTTTCCCATCCAGTGGATTTCTCATATACGCAGGCTGCAGCAGAGCCTTGCGTGCCTGCCAATCGGGAAGATACCGTTCGATAACCGCATAAAAATTTTTAGAATGATTGGGCTCTACCAGATGGGCCAGTTCGTGCACAACTACATAATCCACTGCCGCGTCCGGATATAGGAGCAGATACAGGGAATAGCATATACTGCCTCTGGTGCTGCAGGAGCCAAGTCTCTTTTTTGCACTGGTGATAGATATTTTTTCATAAGTCAATCCCATGCGGGCAGCAAAAAACTCCGTCTTTTTTGTAAGACGAATTTTTGCCAGTTGCCGCAGCTGTTCGGTCTGCTCTCTATCCAGACTGTCAAACCGCATCTGCCGGTCCACTGACCGCTGCTTGTTTTTTTCGATCCATGCTGCGTGCTGCTGCAAAATCGTTTCAATTTCCCCCACTGGTGTGTACCGGGGGGCGCGCACGATTACTTCTCCCGTGTCGCTGATCCGAATGCCAATAGACTTTCGATTTGTCCGAATCAGTGTATATTGTATATTCATAAGAATATGATACTGCAAAATTTCTCCATTTGCAAGAGGTGAGGGTCATTGACTTATAAAATAGGAGGGGTTATAATGAAAAATAGTACAATATGGTTGCCGCCATGCTTTTGTACAGTATAAAGTAAATTTTGCATATGGGTCAGGGTAAGATATGAGAAAACTGCTGAAATATTTAAAAGGGTATGAAAAAGAGACGATACTGGGCCCGCTGTTCAAATTGATTGAGGCGGTGTTTGAACTAGCGGTTCCCCTTGTGGTTGCCAACATTATCGACAGCGGTATTCGCAGCGGAGATTGGAAATCCGTGCTGCTCCAGTGCCTACTGCTTGTGGGGCTTGCTGTTGCGGGACTTGCCTTTTCTGTTACAGCGCAGTATTTTTCTGCTGTGGCTGCTGTGGGTTTTGCAACCAAACTGCGCCATGCACTTTTTGAACGGGTGCAACACCTTTCCTATTCTCAATTGGATACGCTTGGAACTTCTTCTCTGATCACGCGAATGACCAGTGATATCAATACGGTGCAAAATGGCGTCAATATGATGCTGCGTCTATTTTTGCGTTCCCCTTTTATTGTGTTTGGCGCGGCAGTGCTGGCTTTTGTAGTGGACCCCCATTCCGCTGTGACGTTTGTAGTGGTGATCCCTACTTTATGTATCGTAGTGTTTGCTATTATTTTGGCGAGCATTCCCTTGTATGAAAAGGTACAGCGTCGACTGGAAAGGGTGCTTGGCGCTACTCGGGAAAATCTTGGGGGGGCTAGAGTGATTCGGGCATTCTGTGCAGAAAATCGAGAGAAAAAAAGCTTTGAAGAAAAAAACAAGGCTCTTCTGATTATGCAGAAGGCGGTAGGAAGAATTTCAGCCTTGATGAATCCCCTCACATATGTGGTAATCAATTTGGGGATCATTGCCCTTCTGTGGGTAGGTGCAGGCCAGGTAAATAAGGGTATTATCACTACCGGCGCGGTGCTTGCACTGTATAATTACATGTCGCAGATATTAGTGGAACTGGTGAAAATGGCCAACCTAGTCATTATGATTACAAAATCCTTTGCCAGTGCGGCTCGTGTAGAGGAAACGCTTGCAGTACAGCCAGATACACCGGCGCTCTCCGATGGTGGGCAAACCGGTGTGAACAAAAGTGGTGTCCGCTTTGAAAATGCTTCGCTGCGGTACAGCGGAGCAGGAGAGGATAGTTTGTCCCATATTTCTTTTTCGGCGGCACCGGGGGAGACTGTCGGTGTGATTGGCGGCACCGGCAGCGGGAAATCCAGTCTGATGCATTTGATTCCCGGATTTTATCTTCCCACAGAAGGGCAGGTATATGTAAACGGCACCGCCACTGCTGTGTGGGACAGGGCGCAGCTCCTTCGGCGTATAGCGGTAGTTCCGCAAAAGGCGGTGCTGTTTTCCGGTACGATTCGCGACAATATGCTGTGGGGGGATTCTGCAGCTGACGATGCTGCCATTTGGAAGGCTCTGGAGATTGCCCAGGCAGATCAAGTAGTGCGGGATAAAGGAGGGCTGGACGCTATGGTAGAGCAGGGCGGCCGAAACTTTTCCGGCGGGCAGCGGCAGCGGCTGACCATTGCCCGTGCGTTGGTACGTTCTCCCCAAATTTTAATTTTAGATGACAGCGCTTCTGCATTGGACCACGCTACGGAAGCAGCCTTGCGTGCCGCTATCGGTGCACTTTCTCCAAAGCCTCTTGTTTTTATCGTTTCCCAGCGGGCTTCTTCTGTAATGCATGCAGATCAGATTCTTGTTTTGGACGATGGAACCATTGCCGGCAAGGGAACGCATAAACAGCTGCTTGATTTATGTAAGGTATATCAAGAAATATACCGTTCACAGTTTGGCAGTGAGGAGGAAACGGCATGAAAAAGAAACAAAATAAAGGCGCTTTGTCAAGAGTTTTGCAATATATCGGGAAATACAAATGGCTCTTTTTCGTAACGGTTTTCTTGGCTGCGGTCAGTGTGGCGCTGACGCTGTATTTGCCGGTGCTTTTTGGAGATGCTATTGATACTATCACGGAAGAGGGCGCGGTGCAGTTTGATGCGCTTGGTTCTATCCTGCTTTGGGCGGGCGCCATTGCCGCGGTGACAGCGTTGGTACAGTGGCTGATGAATGTAGTCAACAACCGGATTACGTACAGTGTAGCACAGGATATTAGAAACGCGGCAATTGTAAAAATTCAAAAGCTGCCGTTTTCCTATTTGGATGCACATCCACAAGGGGATACGGTGAGTCGTGTGATTACGGATGTGGATCAGTTCTGTGATGGCCTGCTTATGGGATTTACACAATTGTTCACTGGTGTGATTACGATTCTGGGGACAGTAGGATTTATGATCAGCATTCACTGGCAGACTGCTGCTGCGGTCATTTTGCTTACACCGTTGTCTTTACTGGTGGCCCGGTTTATTGCTACAAGAACCTACCATATGTTTCGTGTTCAGTCGGAAGTGCGGGGCGTGCAGACCGGTTTTGTTGGAGAGATGATTGAGCATCAGAAAATTGTAAATGCTTTCCATCGGGAAGAGGAAAATCAAAAGCGGTTCGATCAAATCAATGATGAATTGCAGGTATCTTCTGTGCGGGCATTGTTCTTTTCAGCGCTGGTGAATCCAACTACCCGACTGATCAGCAACACTGTATATGCAGTAGCGGTATTTTTGGGAGCACTGTCCGCTATATCCGGGGCGATGACGATAGGTGCGTTGTCCTGTCTGCTATCCTATGCGGTAC
Organism: uncultured Clostridia bacterium; assembly: GCA_948466345.1. GTDB lineage: Bacteria > Bacillota > Clostridia > Oscillospirales > CAG-272 > Avispirillum. The sequence goes on from CAOKAC010000005.1 coordinate 113,638, forward strand.
AGTACGCAAAGCCGTTCAACGAAATTACCGGTGTAGTCACAGAGCTGCAGAATGCTATGGCTTGTGCCGGACGGGTATTTGAATTATTGGATGAAGCAGAGCAGCCCCTGGACGGAACAGATGCTTTACAGCAAGTCCAGGGAGATGTTACGCTTGAGTCGGTAAGTTTTTCATACGATAAAAGTAAAGCTTTAATAGAAAATCTCAATTTGCAGGTAAGCGCTGGACAGCGAATCGCTATAGTAGGTCCAACAGGATGCGGAAAAACAACCTTGATTAATTTGCTCATGCGTTTTTATGATGTAGACGGGGGGAAAATCTGCGTAGATGGCGCCGACATTCGGACCGTTACGCGGCACAGCCTGCGAGAAAATTTTGGTATGGTACTGCAGGACACATGGCTTTGCAGCGGTACAGTGCGGGAAAATATTGCTTTTGGACGTCCTGATGCTACAGAAGAAGAAATTGTGGCGGCGGCGAGGGCCAGCCATGCGGACAGTTTTATCCGGCGGTTGCCCCAGGGATATGATACGGTGCTGGGAGAAGAGAGCAGCTTGTCTCAGGGGCAGCGGCAGCTTTTATGTATTTCCAGAATTATGCTCAGTCTTCCGCCTATGCTGATTCTGGATGAGGCTACCAGCTCCATTGATACCCGGACTGAAATGAAAATACAGGACGCTTTTGCAAAAATGATGCAGGGCAGAACATCCTTTATCGTGGCGCACCGGTTGTCTACGATCCGGGACGCTGATATGATTCTGGTCATGCGGGACGGAAAAATCGTGGAGCAGGGAAATCACAAAACGCTGCTGAAGGCAGAGGGATTTTATCATCATCTGTACAACAGTCAGTTTTCTCACAGTTCTACTGCATATTGAGAGGCTCTTTGATGCAAGATAAAGGAAGTAATACTTACATGGAGGAGCAAATGGTAATTATTGATTTTATCGCCGCCGTACTGCTGGGAGCTCTATCTGGTATGGGTATCGGCGGCGGAGGCTTGCTGGTCATTTATCTTACGCTGATTCGAAACGTGGATCAAATCAGCGCCCAGGGACTAAACTTGTTTTTCTTTATTTTTGCGTCTGCCGCCGCTCTGTTTGTGCATATAACAAAACGGCGTATTCCCTTTGGTATTCTTTTATTTACCTCGTCGTTCGGTATGGTTGCGGCATATTTCGGAGCAGCTGCTGCGAATGCGGTAGATCCGGCGCTGGTGCGCAAGTTGTTTGGCGGTATGCTGGTAATCGCCGGCGGCATTGCCTTATGGAAAAACCTATTTGCCCCAAAAAACGTAAAACAGAAAAATTTGTAAAATAGCTTTACATTGGCGGGCGATTGTGCTATAATGTCCTCTAGCAATGTCGGTTTCCCGGACAGCGGATGCAAAGCCTTCCAGAGGTTTTTTCACCTGCCGCCGCCTGAGAAATGCGATTGCAAATATTTTTATGAGGTGAAAACAATGATCACAAAAGAAGAAAAGAACAAAATTATTGAAGAGTACAAGATGCATGAAGGAGACACAGGTTCTCCGGAGGTGCAGATCGCCATTCTGACCCATAGAATTAAGACTCTGACCGAGCACCTGAAAGTAAATCAGAAAGACTTCCATTCTCGCAGAGGTATGCTGAAAATGGTTGGCCATCGTCGCAATCTGCTGGGCTACCTGCAGAAAAAGGATATCAATCGCTACCGTGCAATCGTAGAAAAGCTTGGCTTGAGAAAGTAATTCATCCGGCTGCAGCTTTCCCTGTGATGTGTTATGGCAGCGGCGCCTGCCGCTGCCTCACGAAAGCCCCGCAGATGCAAAGCATTTGTGGGGCATATTAAAATAATCGTTTCTTCGAGCGGATTAGCAGTTAAATATGCGTCGCGGCAGGCGGCATATATTTAAGTGCTAAACCTCCGAAGAAGCAAACAAACATGGAGGTATAAAAATGTTTGAGAAGTACAAAACTTTTACATTTGAACTGGCCGGCAGACCCCTTGTGGTGGAAACCGGCAAAGTAGCAGGTCTGGCTAACGGTTCCTGTGTAGTACGTTATGGCGATACTGCGGTGCTTGCCTGTGCTACCGCGTCTGCCCGTCCGCGGGAGGGAATTGATTTTCTTCCTCTGTCTGTAGACTTTGAGGAGAGAATGTATTCTGTGGGCAAAATCCCCGGCGGCTTTTTAAAACGGGAGGGCAGACCTGGAGAAAAGGCAATTCTTACTTCCCGGGTAATTGACCGTTCTATTCGGCCGCTGTTTCCTAAGGATCTGCGAAATGATATAAACGTCTCGTTGACGGTTCTTTCCGTTGACCATGATGCCGCACCGGAAATTGCCGCTATGATTGGTGCTTCCATTGCGCTGTCTATTTCTGATATTCCCTGGAACGGGCCTATCGGTGCTGTTTTTGTAGGCATGACCCCTGATGGCAAGATGATGATCAATCCCACCCAAAAGCAGGACGAAACCAGCATTCTGGATTTAACTGTATCTGCATCTGAGGAAAAGGTGGTTATGATTGAAGCCGGCGCAAAGGAAGTGTCTGACGATGACATGTTCAACGCTATTATGCTGGCGCATGCGGTAATTAAGCAGCTGCTTGTATTTATCCGCAATATTGTTTCTGAAGTAGGCAAGGAGAAATTCTCCTATCCTTCCGGCGAACTGGATCACGACATGTTTGACGAAATCTTTGCTTATGTGGAAGAGGACGTGATGCAGGCGTTGGATACAGACGATAAGAATATCCGAGACGAGCGCATGGAGCCCATTCAAGATAAAATTATGGAAGCTTTTCTAGAAAAATACCCAGAATTGCCCACAATTTATCCGGAGCTTATTTATAAAATTCAAAAGAAAATCGTCCGTCGCTGGTTGCTGGTTGATAAAAAACGTGTAGACGGTAGACGGATGGATGAGATTCGTCCGCTGAGCGCGGAAGTCGGCCTTTTCAATCGGGTCCATGGTTCCGGTCTCTTCACCAGAGGCCAAACCCAGGTTATGACTTTGGCTACATTAGGCCCCATCAGCGATGCGCAGATACTGGACGGTATTTGGGCAGAGGACAGCAAACGGTATATGCATCATTACAACTTCCCCGGCTATTCTGTAGGAGAGGCAAAATCCGCAAGAAGTCCCGGACGCCGGGAAATTGGACATGGCGCATTGGCAGAACGGTCTCTTGTGCCGGTGCTTCCTTCTGTGGAGGACTTCCCGTATGCGATTCGTCTGGTGTCTGAGGTAGTGTCTTCTAACGGTTCTACTTCCCAGGGGTCTGTTTGCGGTTCCACACTGGCGCTAATGGATGCTGGTGTGCCGATTACCGCGCCGGTTGCAGGTATTTCCTGCGGCTTGATCACTGCGGAAGACAGCGATGACTTTATGACTATGATCGATATCCAAGGGCTGGAAGACTTTTACGGCGATATGGACTTTAAGGTAGCCGGTACCCACAAGGGTATCACATCGATTCAGATGGATATTAAAGTAGATGGTCTAACTCCGGAGATTATCCGCGAGGCTTTTGAGGTAACCCACAAGGGACGGGATTATATCATTGATGAAATCCTGCTGAAGGCGATTCCCGAACCTAGAAAACAAGTATCTGAGTTTGCGCCTAAGATGCTTTCCATGAAAATCCATGTAGACAAAATCCGGGAAGTAATCGGCACAGGCGGCAAGGTGATTCAAAAAATTGTAGCGGATACCGGAGCTAAAATCGATATTGAAGACGATGGCAGTATCTTCATTTCTGCAATTGATCAATCCAGCATTGATGAAGCGAAAAAGATTATCGATGGGATTGTGTTTGAACCGGAGGCCGGTGCAATTTATGAAGGGGTTGTTACAAGAATTATTCCTATTGGTGCTTTTGTAGAATTTGCACCTGGAAAAGAAGGCCTTGTACACATTTCCAAGCTAGATAATAAGCGCACCGAAAAGGTTGAAGACATCTGTAATGTAGGCGACAAGATGCGCGTCAAATTCCTGGGTGTAGACGAACGTGGCAGATTGAATTTGTCCAGAAAAGACGCTCTGGAAACAGAAGAATAAAATAATACAATATGTCCCTCTGCCTTATGGCAGAGGGATTATGAATTGCGGCGGACAAAGTACATGCTTGCAATAGATTTTGTGGACAAGGCGGACAGGCGCCGCCGCAGTCCACACCATATTGCTTTGCAAGTGTCGTGCGCGAAGCGCGTTGGCACGCCGGCGCGAGCGGACAAAGCTGTGCAAGGAAAAACTACCGTTTTTCCTTGATGTTAATATGTTCCTCTGCCACAAGGCAGAGGGACAATGTGATATTGGGGTAGCATTTATGAACGATAACTGGAAAGGCAATTCCGAGGGCGGATTGTATCCTCAGCAGGAAGTCAAACGAACATATACACCGGAGGAAGCGGGGCATGGACAACGACGGCGTCCGGTAAGCAGATATCGCCGGCGGAGACGCAGGCCGCCAAATCCGGGTGTGATACTTATTACGCTAATTTTTGCTGTAGTCTTTGGCGTTTGTATTTATCTGCTTGTCAGCGGAAGAAATAAACCAGAAGAGAATGTGCAGTCCTCTTCCGATATAGGGATACACCAAAATGTGGATGGCTCCGGAGCCGGCTTAGAGGAGAACCGTGAACAAATACTAACCTTGTCAGAGGAATCCGTTCACACAGGAACGCTTATTTTGGTAAACTATGCCTATCCATATACCTTTCCAAAAGATGCAGAAGCAGAAATTACCTCAGTTTCTTCTTTGAAAAATGACAAATATTATGTTCGGGATAAGGCCTCGAAACTGCGCAAGAGCACTATTGAAAGATTCAATGTATTAACGGAAGCATATTTTGCGGCAACTGGATTTTCCAGTATGCAGGTAAACAGCGGATATCGCAGTTATCAGGAGCAGGTGGATTTGTATGCTGACTACGCAGCCACTAATGGAGAGGATTATGCCAAGGCATATGTAGCCAATCCTGGATATAGCGAGCACCATACCGGACTTGCTATGGACTTGAACGTATATGTTCCTGGAGAGGGAACTTACTATGTGGAAAGCTACGAGCCATGTGCGTGGTTTCGGGAAAACTGCGAGGATTATGGATTTATTCTCCGATATCCGGAGGAGAAGGTGTATATCACCGGTATCAATTATGAGTCTTGGCATTATCGATATGTGGGTACGCCTCATGCGCGGATCATGGAGGAGCGGGATCTCTGTCTGGAGGAATACATTGACTTTTTGAAATCCTACACATACGACGGCACACGGCTTCTATATAACCTGGAAGCAGATACTAGCGTCCCGCTGGCGCCAGAGGAGACATTTGACAAGGGAATTTTGATTTATTATGTGGAGGCTAAGAAGGGAACCACTCAGTGTAAGATCCCTGCAGACTGTACGTATACGGTATCCGGCAATAACGTAGACGGTTTTATCGTAACAGCGGAGAAAACAGCTTCATAGTACTTTTTTACATTGTTTTCCGCTTGTTTTCAAGTATTTTTCCTTTTGTCTTCAAAAAACTATCACATTTGGGAAATATAATAACAGCATCAGGATAGAATATAAAAATATTTGCCGAAAGGTATGGTTATAAAACATGGAAGAATACAGAAACGACAATATGGAGCCTGCGTCTGGAGAAAACGGTGAAGTACGGAATGTACCGCAAAAAGAGAGAACAGAAGACCCTACAGTACCTTTTCCCGGACAGACCAGCGCCACAGAGTCGACACCTGCGCAAGATACTCCAGATGTACAGAAGCCAACAGCGGATCCCGCTTCCTGGAATCACTGGTCTAATGCTCAGCCGGCACGGCAGGAGCCGCATCAAGACACTGCCGGCAGCAGTATGGAAGCGAATCGGCAGCCCAACACGCAGTATACGCCGCTTGAAAATATAACAGGACAAAGTGGCAGTACGTTGAATCCCGCATGGATGCAAAAAAGCGAGTCTGGTGAATATCGATATCGTCCTCCTTATGCGCCCACACCGGGGGGGCCTGGAGATAGACCTCCTAAAAAGAAAAAAGAGCACAGCAAAAATAGAGCGGGCATTGCACTAATTGTGGCAGCGTGTCTTTTGCTTTCATTTGGAATGGGACTTGGCGGCGCGTACTTTGGAATTACGCTGACAAACGGGTCGTCTGCAGGAGGAAGTGCATCTGGAAGAGATCCGCTTGTGATATACAAAACGGCGGTAATTGCCGATGCAGACGGAAATGAACTCAAAGATCCGCTGACCCAAGCACAGGTTTATAAAACAGTGAAAAACAGTGTTGTAGAAATTACAACAGATTTTCTCAGTTCATACGGAAATTTCCAATATGTAAGCAGTGGAGCCGGAAGCGGTGTAGTTGTCAGCGAAAACGGTTATATTGTAACCAACAATCACGTGATTGTATCAGATAATAAAGTGGCGGATACAATTAAAGTGCGTCTTACCGATGGCACGGAATATGAAGCGCAGTTAATCGGACGGGATGAGGACTCCGATATTGCATTGCTGAAAATTGATGCCGAGGAGCTGGAACACGCAGTCTTTGGAGACAGCTCTACTTTACAGGTAGGGGACCAGGTCATGGCAGTGGGAAATCCCTTGGGGCAATTGGGTGGAACCGCAACGAGCGGTATTGTGTCTGCCACGGACCGGGAAATTACAGTAGACAATACGGTGATGACGCTGATCCAGATTGACGCGGCCATCAACCCTGGCAACTCTGGCGGCGGCCTGTTTAATATGAAGGGTGAACTGGTTGGCGTTGTCAACGCCAAATCCACCGGCACGGAAATTGAGGGACTTGGATTTGCCATTCCCATCAACGATGCAGAGCACGTTATTGGAGAACTGCAGGCAAACGGGTATGTAACTGGAAAAACATTTATAGGCGTCAGTCTGTTTGATGTGAAGGATTCTTACACTGCTTATCGGTATTTCCGTTCTCAGGCTACAGGTGTATACGTTATGCGCGTCGGAGAAGGATACAATGACAGCGCGCTTCAAGTCGGTGACCGAATCATAGCCGTAGATGGAGCGGAAATCACATCCGCAAGCGATGTGGAAGAAGCGATTGAAGGGCACGCAGTAGGCGATGTGCTTACCTTCACTATTTATCGCGGCGGACAGATGATGGATGTAGAAGTCACCTGTTATGAATATACGCCGGATAGTGATATTGCATTTTCACAAGACAAGAATCAATAAAATTGGATTACTTCTTTTCTCCTAATAAAACAAAAGCAGCCACGGAATTTCCCAGGGCTGCTTTTGTTTCAGGACTAACCAACATGCATATTTTCTAAAGGATTGTATACGCTTCATATTAGGGGCTGATCTTCAATGAGTAAAAGCGGATTGCCTATTGACAACGAGAAAGAAACATGCTATACTAAACCAAATAAGTAAAAGGCTGTGAAGAGACGAGTAGCCGGAGTTGCAGTTCAAGAGAGCCGCGGATGGTGCGAGCGCGGTACGAATGCTGCGGTGAAGAACAGCTTGGAGCCTCCACCTGAAAGCGATGCAAGTAGGCGTGGACGCGTGCGGCACGTTATAGCTGCAGGATATACACGTATCTATGAGCGGATCCGTTGGGATCTATAATGGGTGGTACCGCGGAGGATTTTAGTCCTTCGTCCCTGTTTTACAGGGGCGAAGGACTTTTTTGTACCCCTTGAGAGTATTTTAAAACAATATGAAAGAGGAGCAATATTATTAAAATGATGAAAAGAACCATGTATTGCGGTCTGGTACGGGAAGAACAAATGGGAACACGACAGACCTGCTGCGGTTGGGTCCAAACAAAGCGGGACATGGGCGGTGTCGTTTTTGTAGATTTGAAAGACCGAGAAGGCATTTTGCAGGTGGTATTTGATGCATCTGCTTTGGATGAGAGCGCTTTCAAAGCGGCGGATGGATTGCGCAGCCAGTCTGTTATTGCTGTGTCAGGCGTGATCCGTCAGCGCAGCGAGGACACCTACAATCCCCGCCTTGCTACTGGAACGGTGGAACTGTATGCAGACTCTTTGGAACTGTTGTCCCAGGCACAGCAACTGCCTTTTTCTATGGACGACAACATCAGTGTGCGAGAGGATCTACGGCTCCGGTACAGGTATCTGGACCTGCGCAGTCCTGCTATGCTGAAAAATCTCCGCGCCCGGCACTTGGTGCAAAAGGCCAGCCAGGACTATTTGGATGCACAGGGCTTTATCTGCGTAGAAACGCCTATGCTGTGTAAATCTACTCCGGAAGGCGCTAGAGATTATTTGGTGCCGAGCCGGGTACATCAGGGATCTTTTTATGCACTGCCCCAGTCTCCTCAAATATATAAGCAGCTGCTGATGGTGGGCGGAATCGATAAATATTATCAGGTGGCCCGCTGCTTCCGGGATGAAGACCTGCGTGCGGATCGACAGCCGGAATTTACCCAGGTGGATATGGAAATGTCTTTTGTAGACCAAGAAGATATTCTGGTGCATCTGGAAAAAATGTTTGGACATATTTTCAAGGCGTATACCGGGCGAGATATTACTGAACCTTTTTTGCGTCTCACATGGCATGAGGCGATGGATCGGTATGGCAGCGACAAACCGGATTTGCGGTTTGACCTTCCTATTATAGACGTTACCGATCTTGCTGCAGAATGTTCTTTCAGCGTATTCCGTTCTGTATGTGACAAAGGCGGTGTAGTGCGCGCCATTAACGCCAAGGGCTGCGCCAACTTTACCAGAACCCAGATTGAGACCCTTACCGAAAATGCCATTTCTTACGGTGCAAAGGGGATGGCGTGGATTGCGATCCGTCCCGATGGAGAGGTCTATTCGATTCTTACAAAATATTTTACAAAAGAAGAAATGCAGACTTTGCTGGACCGTATGGGTGCTGTTCCAGGAGATTTTGTTCTATTTTCTGCAGATACCCTTGCTACTGTCCGCCGCACATTAGGCAATCTGCGTCTGGATGTAGCTGAAATATTGGGTCTGCGGGATAAGGAAAAATTTTCTTTCCTGTTTGTTACCGATTTTCCGCAGTTTGAATACTCCGAAGAAGAGAAGCGGTATGTTTCTACGCACCATCCCTTTACCATGCCCTATCCGGAGGATGTGCAGTATTTGTTTACCGATCCTAGCAAAGTGCGGGCACAAGCTTATGATGTGGTGCTCAACGGTATCGAGCTTGGGAGCGGATCCATCCGAATCCACAGACAGGATGTGCAGGAGAAAATGTTTGAAGCGCTGGGCTTCTCTGCAGAAGAGATTGAGACCCGGTTTGGCTTTATGGTAAATGCTTTCCGATATGGAACCCCTCCGCACGGTGGCTTTGCCTTTGGCTTGGATCGATTGGTGATGCTGCTGCTTGGTGCAGATTCCCTGCGGGATGTGATTGCATTCCCGAAAATCAAGGATGCTTCCTGTCCAATGACAGATGCGCCTACTCCTGTAGATCCAGAGCAACTTACCGTTCTTGGATTGGATAAGCTTTGGGAAGGGGGAGACGGCGGGACGGCAGAAAAGAAAAAACAAACGCCTCGAATCGATGTGCCTGCAGTAGCGGGGCTGGCACGCCTTGCTTTTTCTCAGGAAGAAATGCAGGGACTGCAGGCAGATATGAAAAATATTATTGCTTTTGCAGACCAACTGTCTAAGGTGGATACAGCTGGTACAGCGGCAGCCGAACACATTGTTCCTATGGAAAATGTATTTCGGACAGATGCAGTGGATCATCCATTTGACAGAGATGAACTGTTGGCGGCAGCAAAAACCAAGGATGACGGGTATATCACCGTTCCCCGTGTTGTGGAAGGATAGTGTAATATGAAAGAACTTATCAACAAAAGTGTATATGCACACGCCCAGTCTCTAGAGAAAAAAGAATACTCTGCGGTGGAACTGACAAAGGCTTATCTGGATACGATTTCTCAGCGTGAGCAGGATGTCCATGCCTATATTTCTACAAATGCAGATTATGCATTGGAGCAGGCAAAGGCGGCAGATAAGCGGATTGCGGCAGGAGAGGGCGCGGCGCTTACCGGGATTCCTGCCGGCATCAAGGACAATATGTGTACAAAAGGCATTGCTACTACTTGCGCTTCAAAAATGCTTGCAGATTATGTACCGCCATACGACGCCCACGTAATTCAGCGGTTGCAGGACGCGGGATATGTGCTACTGGGTAAACTGAACATGGATGAGTTTGCTATGGGGTCCTCGACGGAAAACTCTGCCATGGGGATTACGAAAAATCCCTGTGATACTACACGAGTGCCGGGCGGTTCCTCCGGCGGATCTGCTGCGGCAGTTGCTGCGGGAGAAGCCGCCTACACTCTGGGAAGTGATACCGGCGGTTCTATCCGTCAGCCGGCGGCCTTTTGCGGAGTAGTGGGAATGAAGCCTACGTACGGGCGCGTTTCCCGATATGGGTTGGTTGCCTTTGCCTCTTCCTTGGATCAGATTGGCCCTGTTACCCGGGACGTGCGGGACAATGCATTGGTGCTGTCCGCCATTGCCGGATATGATAAACGGGACGCAACATGCGCCGACAGATCGACAGAGGACTATCTTGCCGGATTACAGGACGGTGTTGCCGGTCTGCGAATTGGTCTTCCGGAAGAATTTTTTGGGGATGGTATTTCGGCGGATGTAAAACAGGCAGTGCTGGCTGCAGCAGATACCTTAGAAGGAATGGGAGCTGCGCTTGTGCAGGTGAAAATGCCCTCTTTGGATCATGCCCTGGCCGCTTATTATGTCATTTCCTCAGCGGAGGCTTCCTCTAATCTGGCACGATTTGACGGAGTACGATATGGATATCGGGCAGCGGATTTTTCCGATATGGATACGTTATATCAGAACAGCCGCAGCGAAGGGTTTGGTGCGGAGGTGAAACGACGGATCATGCTGGGAACCTTTGCCTTGTCCTCCGGATACTACGATGCGTATTATAAAAAAGCGCTGCAGGTGCGCAGTTTGGTACGGGCGGATTTTGATGCAGCCTTTGAAAAATGCGATTGTATCCTTTCTCCGGTTGCGCCTACTGTTGCCTATAAAATTGGAGAAAAAACCAGCGATCCTTTGGAAATGTACTTGGGAGATGCCTACAGCGTTCCGGTAAATATCGCCGGGCTTCCGGCGCTGTCCATGCCCTGTGGAACAGGAGAAGGAGGTATGCCGGTAGGCATGCAGCTTATTGGCCCCGCCTTTTCTGAAGCGATGCTGTACCGTGTTGGATATGCTTTTGAAATGGGAAAGGGGGAAGGTAAAGTATGCAGATGATCAAAGATTATGAAATGGTGATCGGACTGGAAGTTCATGTGGAACTAAAAACAGATACGAAAATTTTCTGCTCCTGTCCTACTACCTTCGGCGCTGCGCCCAACACCCAAACCTGCCCGGTTTGTCTGGGACTGCCAGGAACGCTTCCAGTTCTCAATGGCAAGGTGGTGGACTATGCGGTGAAGGCGGGACTTGCTACAAACTGCACCATTGCTCGGTTTTCCAAGCAGGACCGGAAAAACTATTTTTATCCCGACCTGCCAAAAGCATATCAAATTTCTCAGTACGATCTTCCCCTGTGCGAACATGGGTGGTTGGATATCGAGACGGGAGATGGAGCAAAGCGAATTGGCATTACTCGAATCCATATTGAGGAAGATGCCGGCAAGCTGATGCACGATGACGAAAAAGGAACTATGATCGATTGCAATCGTTGCGGTGTGCCGTTGATCGAGATTGTCAGTGAACCGGATATACGCAGTGCAGAAGAAGCAAAGGCCTATTTGCAGAAGCTGCGGGCTATTATTTTGTACACCGGTGTGTCGGATTGTAAAATGAACGAGGGATCGCTGCGGTGTGATGTAAACTTGTCTGTGCGCAAAAAGGGTACGGAGGTATTTGGCACCCGTACGGAGATGAAAAATTTGAACTCCTTTCAGTTTATAGGAAAGGCTATCGAATACGAATACAAACGGCAGGTAGAGGCCATTGAGGCGGGAGAAAAAATTATACAGGAGACCCGCCGATTTGATGCAGCCACTGGAAAAACCTATTCCATGCGTACCAAGGAAAATGCAAATGATTATCGGTATTTCCCCGATCCGGATTTGCCCCCTATCCGTCTGACGGACGACAAAATTGCGCAGTTGCAGGCCCAGATCCCCCGGTTGCCGGATCAGCGGAAAAAGGAATATATGGAAAAATACGGTTTATCTGCTTATGATGGCGAAGTACTTACTACAGATATGGCAATGGCGGATTATTTTGAAAGGGCTGCGGCGGGGACCGGGTATCCCAAGCTTGTAGCAAATATGCTGCTGTCCGAAGTAATGCGCCTCGCAGACGGGGAAGAAAGCGTCTGCAAAATTTTGCCCCAGCGTATGGCCGCCCTTGCATCATTGTCTGGAGATGGCGTGATCAACTCTGCAACAGTGAAAAAGCTGATCAAAGAGCTGTGGGAGGCGGACTTTGATGTGGCAGAAAAGGTTGAGCGGGAAGGCCTAGCGCAGATAAACGATGAAGCGGTGATTCTAAAATGGGTGCAGGATGCCATTCAGCAGAATCCCAAATCTGTGGCAGATTATCAAAAGGGCAAGAAGGCTGCTGCAAAGGCGATTGTAGGGAGGGTTATGGCGGCTTCCGGCGGCAGGGCCAATCCCACTGTGGTGGATCGTTTGGTAGAAGCGCAGTTGAATCGGTGATTTTAAAGATACAAAACAGAAGTGTAAAAGCACTTCTGTTTTTTTATTTCCAAAATCCTCCATCCCCGCCTAATTTGTACAAACATGTATAGTTTCTGCTGTCAGGGTAATGCTAACAGTGAATCAATAAAGGGTCGGGCAGATTTTATACCATAATCCCCGGCTTCAAGAAAGGAATAGGGAAAGATGAAACGATTTGTTGCGTTGTTTTGCGCGCTGATGCTGACACTCCCGCTTTTTGCATCCTGCGGTACACAAGAGGATGATAAGGATAAGGACAGCGATGGAAAAACGATATTAAAGGTTGCCGTTTTAGAGTCTGCTTACGGTAAGAAAATGTGGGAGGACGTGGCCGCCGCATATGAGGCGGATCATACGGACATAAAAATCGAACTGACTGCAGAGAAAAATCTGGAGGATGTAATCGGTTCTAAAATGAAATCCGGTGATTATCCGGATGTGGTCCATCTGGCTACCGGTAGAGAAGCAGGATTAACGGAAACGATGATCCGGGAAAATTCCCTTGCGGACATCTCTGATATTTTAGATGAAAAAGTATTCGGTGAGGATGTATCTGTAAAGGACAAGCTGATTGAAGGGTTTACAGATACTGCTGCAACCCATCCTTACGATGATGACAGTATGTATATGGCGCCTATGTTTTACGGTCCCTGTGGGCTTTTCTACAATGCGGGCCTGTTTGCACAAAAGAATTGGACAGTCCCCACAACTTGGGACGAAATGTGGGAGCTGGGCCAAAAGGCGGAAGCGGAAGGAATGGCTCTGTTTACCTACCCTACGGCAGGCTATTTTGACTCCTTAATGTTTGCACTGCTTTGTGAAACCGGGGGCGTAGATTTTTATAATGACTGTATGCGTTATAAAGAAGGGGTTTGGGAAGATAAAAATGCTAGGAAAGCACTGGACATTGTGGCTCGGATCGCTTCTTATACCGAGCCTACCACAGTGGCAAACGCCAACAATGATAACTATTTAAAAAATCAGCAGCTGATTTTGGATAACAAAGCGTTGTTTATGCCAAGCGGTACTTGGGTTGTGGGCGAAATGGCAGACGCGCCGCGATCAGAAGGATTTGAATGGGGATTTATGGCCCTTCCGGCAATAGATAGCGATAGCGACCGATATTCCTACACCTATTTTGAGCAGATTTGGGTTCCGGAAAATGCAAAGCATAAGGATGAGGCGAAGGATTTTATCGCATATTTGTATACCGACAAGGCTGTTAAAATTTTTGCTGAATCCGGCGCTATCCAACCTATTCAGGGAGTCAGTGAGATCTTGGAAGGAGAAAATAAGCTGTTTTACAGTATATATGATACAGGCGCTAAACCGGTTCTCGGCGGGTTTGCAGCTACAGACCCTGTCGAAGGCGTCAGCATGACAGATACGCTGTTTGGCACGGTCAACAGCATTGTATCTGGAGATAAAACAGTGGATGAATGGCAGAATGCTATAAAAAAGGCCAGCGATAGTTTGCGTAAGGCGCTGAAGAAATAAGGCCCTGCACTGATATTATAAACGGCAGGACGGATTTTCCGTCCTGCCGATACATCCAAGGAAAGGAATGACTGAATTTATGCGAAAACACAAAGGACGGCGTGCTTTTCTGTCTGTTTGCACAATTCCTGCGCTGATTCTTTTCAGCGTTTTCATGCTGTATCCTACCTTGAATATTTTTATTATTTCCATGTACAAATGGGGCGGATATTCTCAGCACAGAGAGTTTGTAGGACTGGATAACTTTGTGAAATTGTTTTCCGATGCAAAGTTCTGGCAATCCTTTCAAAATACGGTGCTGCTAATTGTTATTGTAACGATCGTCACTATGGCGATGGCGCTGCTAACAGCGGCGGTCCTCACCAGAGAAAAGTTGCGTTTTAAAGGATTTTTTCGTGTGGTATTCTATATACCCAATATTTTATCTGCCGTGGTTATTGCCGCGATTTTTTCCGCCGTATATGATCCCAGTAGAGGCCTGCTCAATACGCTGCTGTCCTTCTTCACCGGAGGCACTGCAGGACAGGTATTATGGCTGGGGGATCAGAAGGTTGTTATATACAGCATTGCCATTGCTATGATTTGGCAGGCGGTTGGATACTACATGGTTATGTATACGGCGTCTATGTCCTCTGTTCCGGAAAGTATGTATGAAGCAGCTTCCCTAGAGGGGGCAGGCCGTGTACGGCAGTTTTTTTCTATCACGATTCCCCTGATTTGGACGAATATTCGTACAACGCTTACTTTTTTTATCATCAGTTCTATCAATATCAGCTTTTTGCTTGTGCGGGCTATGACCAGCGGCGGCCCCGACGGATCAACAGAAGTGTTCCTTAGCTATATGTATAAGCAAGCGTATACAAATTCTTCTTATGGATATGGTATGGCCATTGGTGTGCTGGTTTTCCTGTTTTCCTTTGCTCTGTCCGGGATCATTAATTTAGTGACCCGGCGGGATAGTGTAGATTTATGATTTTTGCAGCCGGAGGCGTCTATGAACAGAGGAGATAAACTGTATCGTATCTTTATTTATGTGGTGCTGATCCTTTTTGCACTATCAATTATTGTTCCTGTGGGGTGGGTATTTCTTGCATCTCTTAAGGAAAATGCAGAGTTTTATCAAAATCCCTGGTCTTTGCCAGCCGGCTTGTATTTTGAAAACTTTGCCAGGGCCTGGCAGGAGGCCCATATGGGAGAATATTTTCTCAATTCTGTGATTGTGACCGCAGTGGCGCTAGGAATCCTTTTGGTGGTAGCGCTACCGGCGGCATATGTGCTTGCCAGATACAAGTTTGGTGGACGTCGGCTACTGCGTACGCTTTTTATGGGCGGGCTGTTTATTAATGTCAGTTATATTGTTGTCCCCATTTTTTTGATGTTGGTTGATGCGGGAAATCTGGTGGGAACGCCGATTTTTTTAAACAATCGATTTGTGCTGGCTTTAGTTTATGCTTCTACCGCATTGCCGTTTACGATCTATCTTCTCTCCGGATATTTTCAAACACTGCCAAAAGAATATGAAGAAGCGGCATACGTAGATGGCAGCGGATATATGCAGACGATGATCCGGGTAATGATTCCCATGGCGCGTCCTTCTGTTATTACCGTGATTTTATTTAATTTTCTGTCTTTCTGGAATGAGTATATTATAGCTATCACCCTGATGACGCAGGACTGGGCAAAAACTCTGCCGGTAGGACTGATGAACCTGATGAAGGCGCAGAATGCCGCCGCGCAATACGGGCAGATGTACGCGGGGCTTGTAATCGTCATGCTGCCTACGCTGATTTTGTATATTCTGGTACAGAAAAAGCTCACCCAAGGTATGAACGTAGGCGGATTGAAAGACTGATAAAGAAAGGATATCCGATAGATGAGAAAACATGGCCGTTTTACAATTCCCACCCAGGCGGGCTTTTTGGAGGAGACAAAGGAGCTGATTCGGCGTTGGGGAGCGGATGCAATTCGAAACAGCGATGGAACGGATCTCACAGATGAGACGGCGGCGCTTAGCCCCGCAAAAGTATATTCCACCTATTTTGTCGCTAGAGGCTACAACACATTTGCCCGTGAACATCTGGAAGAGCGTCAGCGCATTTTTTTAATGAGCAATCGGCACACTGCTGTCGGTACAGAACTTTCTTTTCCCATCATGGAGGGCTATTTCGATCAGCAGTTAGAGCCGGACTATGACTGGGATCCTGAGCATAACTGGGAAGTACGAGACCGAACGCAGGGAACGGTGGTGTCGAAAGAATATTTTTTTATCGACAGAGAAGAAGGTACGGTAACAATTGAAAAAACGGTACCGGGCCATGTGTATACGCTCTCGTTTCCCGCTTTTATCAATTGGGACCCTACCCAAATGTACAATTATATTACCAACGAGTGGCAGGATAGAGAACGGGATATTCCTTTTGATGCGCATGGGGAACTGTCTTGGGCATATATGAAAACGGCGCTATCCCACTGGCTTGCGCAGAATCCCCAGGTGGACGTAGTGCGGTTTACCACGTTTTTTTATCATTTTACGTTGGTTTACAACAATCTGAAAAAAGAAAAATATGTAGACTGGCTGGGCTATGGTGCAGCTGTATCTCCAGGAGCAATGGTTGGCTTTGAAAAGGAATACGGATATAAGCTGGAACCGGAGGATTTTGTAGATGAAGGATACTATAACAATTCCTTTCGCCCGCCCCGCAAACAGTATTTGGACTATATGGAATATATCCAGCGCTTTGTGTGTGAGCGGGCGGCGCAGCTGGTAGAAATCGTTCATGAGGCTGGCAAAGAGGCGATGATGTTTTTGGGGGACAACTGGATCGGCGCGGAGCCTTACGGAAAGCACTTCCAAAAAATCGGCCTGGACGCTGTAGTGGGCAGTGTAAACAGCGGCGTTACCCTACGTATGATTGCCGACATCCCGCATGTAAAATATACGGAAGCGCGGTTTTTGCCCTATTTCTTTCCAGATACTTTTTATCCCGGCGCACATCCGGAAGAGGAAGCGATGGAAAACTGGATTGCCGCCCGCCGGGCGATTTTGCGCAGTCCTGTATCCCGGATCGGATATGGAGGATATTTAAGCCTTGCGGCAGAATTTCCTGCATTCGTAGACTGTGTGGAAAATATCGCAGGGGAGTTTCGTGAAATATTGGATACTATAGAGGGACAAAAACCATATGCACCTATCACGGTGGCAGTACTAAACTGCTGGGGTGAGATACGGTCTTGGCAAAGTTATATAGCAGCCCATGGTATGGTATATAAGCAGACCTATTCTTATCTGGGTGTGCTGGAAGCGCTCAGTGGAATGGCAGTAAATGTACGGTTTATCTCTTTTTCTGATATTGTAGAAAGCGGGGTTCCTGAAGATATTGATGTAATCATCAACGCTGGAGACGGAGGTACTGCCTTTTCCGGAGGAGCCTGTTGGAGAAATGAGATTTTGCTGGAGCGGCTGCGGATGTGGGTTTGGCATGGCGGAGGATTTATTGGAGTAGGTGATCCTTCAGCATATCCACATCAGGGGCGGTATTTGCAGCTTAGCGATGTACTTGGAGTAGAACAGGAACGAGGACTGACCATTACAGAGGATAAATATTATATAAATCCAGTAAAGGTTCATTTTATTACGGAAGATATGACGGGGCCGATTGATTTTGGCGAGTGCAGAAGAAATGTATATGCGCTCACTCCAGACTGTGAAATTTTGGAATATTCCAACGGAGAAGTGCATCTCAGTGCACATGCGTTTGGAAAGGGCAGAGGTGTATATATAGCGGGCCTTCCTTATAACAGTGAAAATGCACGCCTGCTACTGCGCAGTATATATTATACTGCAGGTATGGAGAAAGAACTGTATAGATTTTATGCTAAAGATCCCTGCTGCGAAGTGCACGGGTACCGCAGCAGCGGTAAATATGCACTGGTGAACAACACCATGGAAACCCGCAGTACAAAATTTTGGGACGGCGCTGGTGCAGAGCATACGGCAGACCTTGCTCCTGGTGAGATTCGATGGATGAACGCAGAAGAAGGATAATGGATACAAATGCATAGAAAGGCATGGTCATAACGATGAAGGCGATTCGATATATCCTCATGACGGCACTTTTTGCAGTATGTATTTCGCTGATTGTAGTATTTCAGCGGCATATCGGTGCGGTGTATGCCGGGATCATGCTTCTCGGCATTGGAGGACTTTTGTTTTTGCTTTGGGTGTACAACAGAAAATACAGATAAAACAATCCCTGCCAACGCACAGCGTTGGCAGGGATTGTTTTTGAGGCTTCTCATGAGCAGGCTGCAAGGGAGACGGCAAAGCTGTCATCGTCCCTTATTGTTTAAAATTGACTGTAGCCATCAGCGTGACTTCCTTCACATCGTACAGCTTGGAAAGCTGCCGCACCATTTGTGTTTGAATATATGCATCGCCTCTGGATACGATCAGCATTCTGGAAAACTGAGGATCCGCCGTTTCGTTTACATTCAGGCTGTCGATATTATACCCTCGCCGGGCATACAATCCGGTAATCCGATTGAGGACGCCGTAGCGGTTTGCCACAATCAGTTCTATTGTAAATTTTTCCATATACAGCATCCTTTCTAGGAAGTGATGATATCCTCTACACATCCCCCGGGGGGAATCATAGGAAGTACCTTTTCGTCTATACCGATGGGACAATCAATCACAATGGGTCCAGTTTTTGGCGCATTTTGCAGAGCGTATTCCAGTTCCTGCAGGGTAGCGGCCTTGTATCCTACGGCGCCAAATGCCTTTGCAAGGGCGGCAAAATCCGTTTTTCGATAGAGGGTTGATTGAGAATAACGCCCCTCATAAAACATAGTCTGCCACTGACGGACCATTCCCAGGGAGTTGTTATTAAGAATCACTACAGCGATTGGCAGCTCTTGAGAGACTGCGGTAGCAAGCTCTCCCAGATTCATTCCGAAGCTGCCGTCGCTGGTAAAGAGCACGGTTTGCCTGCACCCCATAGCAATACAGCCGCCGATAGCTGCTCCCAGCCCGTATCCCATAGTGCCTAACCCTCCTGAAGTAAGGAGCGTACGGGGCTTCTCAAAGGGATAGTACAGCATGGTCCATATTTGGTGTTGGCCTACATCTGTTGCAATCAAAGTATCGGCGCTGCAATACCGGCTGACGACTTCAATGATGTTTTGGGGACAAAAGCTGTGTGGAGACGGTGTATTTTGTATGCTTTTTAACTGTGTCACACGTTGCTGCCATGTATTGTTTTCTCTTTGAGGGAGAGCGTCCAGCAAGGAGCGCAGTACTTCTTTCATATCTCCGCAAATCCCTATCTGAGAGGGAACATTTTTATCGATTTCCGACAGATCGATATCTATATGCAGAATCGTTCTGTTTTTTCGGTAGGCTTCAATATCTCCGGTGGCACGCTCAGAAAATCGTACGCCGAGAGCGATCAGCAAATCGCTTTCCGATTCGGCGAGAGCGGCGGCGTATGTACCGTGCATCCCGCACATACCTAAATTCCATTGGTAAGACGCAGGTAAAGCGGTCATTCCCATCATGCTCAGCCCTACAGGTGCACAGATCCGCTGGGAAAATTCCAGCAGTTCTTCCTGCGCGCCGGATGCTACCACGCCGCCGCCGGCGTAAATATAGGGCCGCTTGCTTCCTGCGATTGCTTGGAGCGCCTCCTGCAAATCACTATGTTTTTGTATGGGATCCGGAGCATCCGCGGGTTTCGTTTCCTGATATGTACAGAGTTTTGTTTGAATATCTCGTGGTATGTCTACCAACACCGGTCCCTTGCGCCCACTGCCGGCGATGCGGAAGGCTTCGTGCAGAATGAACTCCAGTTCTTCGATATCTCTTACCACAAAATTGTGTTTTACCACAGGCTGGGTGATACCTACGATATCTACTTCCTGAAAACTGTCTTTCCCAAGCAACGGTACATCTACGTTTCCGGTGATGGCCACCAGCGGCACGCTGTCCAAATAGGCGTTTGCAATGCCGGTAACGATATTGGTGGCGCCGGGGCCACTGGTAGTAATGACTACGCCGGTTTTTCCGCTGGCTCTGGCATATCCGTCGGCAGCGTGTGCCGCGCCCTGCTCATGTGCGGTAATGATATGACGGATGCGATGGGCATTTTTATACAGCTCGTCATACAGGGGCAAAACCGCACTTCCCGGATATCCGAATACGGTAGTCACGCCATGGGCGCACAGCTGTTCAACTATAATTTGTGCTCCGCTTCGTTTCACGTAAAGCCTCCGAAAGAAAACCCCTTGCGGCGGATGCCGCAAGGGGTGGATTCAAATTCTACCCTTAATCAGCACGACGCAAAACAACATTATCACATAAAATGATAATGCCGACCACCACGATCATGCCAAAGGTTGTCAATGTCATAGCAGCGTCCTCCTGATAATTTCTTTTATCATATCACAAGGTGGCTTTTTTGTCAATCTTTTTATACATGTCTTGCTTTTGCGCGTGTATATGTGTACAATGATAGCGAGATGAAAAAAGAGGAGGCTGTTTATGCGCAGAAAGGATCGTGAAGTAACCGATACCGGGGAAATATGTGCCATTTTGGATACATGCCAAACCTGCTATGTGGGAATGCTGGACGGAATGGAACCGTATGTTGTACCTCTCAGCTATGGCTATACAATGGAAAACGGCATCCTGACTTTGTATTTTCACAGCGCTGCGGAAGGCCGTAAGATGGATATATGGAAGCGGGAGCAGACGGTATGCTTTGCCGTTGGCACTGAGGGCGCTTTACGCGCTGCGCCGTCTCCATGCGGATACGGATACGCCTATTCCAGCGTAATGGGCCGGGGCGTGTTGGAATTTATCGAGAACGCAGCAGATAAATGCCGCGCGCTGGAAATTTTGTTTCGGCATCAGACAGGAAAGTCGGCTACGTTTACGGCGCAGCAGGCGGAGGCAGTGTGCGTATATAAAATTGTCTGTGGGGATTTTACGGCCAAGAGTGCACAATAATCGTATTGACTTTTTTGCCTTTCTGCGGTATACTTGTTTAAACAAAATAAGAAAGAATCTGCCACCGGGTAGAGAAGCGGAAGCATTCGCCGCACATCGTTAGGTCTTAGAAGATGTGCGGACGGGTGCTTGTTTTGTTTCGGAGGTATGTTGTATATGTCTCATAAAAATTGGAAATCCCTATTGCATTATTTTACAAAAGGAGAAATCGTGCTTTGGGGCGCGTCGGCTGCGTTCATTATTGTGTCCTTTTTTCTATTCGACAGAATAAATTATAGCACACTTGCCGCCTCCTTGATAGGGGTGACGTCGCTGATTTTCAACGCTAAGGGAAATCCCATCGGTCAAATTTTAATGGTTGTATTCAGCATGCTATATGGCGCTATATCTTTTACATTTGCCTATTATGGAGAAATGATTACATACCTGGGGATGACCGCACCAATGGCTGTTTTTGCGCTGATTTCGTGGCTGCGAAATCCGTACAATGGAAACAAAGCGGAAGTGAAAGTAAATCGGCTGAAGCGAAAAGAGATGCTTTTTATGATTTTGCTGACTGCGGTGGTTACAGTCGTGTTTTATTATATCCTGGCAGCTTTTCACACGACAAATTTGATTTTGAGCACGGCTTCTGTTACAACAAGCTTTCTTGCGGTGTATCTTACATGCAGAAGAAGTGCGTTTTACGCCGTTGCTTATGCGGCAAATGATATCATCCTCATTGTTTTATGGATACTTGCATCACTTTCCAATGCTTCTTATTTGTCGGTGGCCATTTGTTTTGCGGTATTTTTCGCAAATGACATTTACGGATTTTTCAGTTGGTGGAAAATGCAGCAGCGGCAAGAGGCAAACCGTGCCTGCATTTGATCGGATACTTTTTGCTGCCTCCTATTTGTGATTTCTCATAAATATATCGCTGTCGTAGTCTGTATCATTTTCATCGGGATATCCGTGATCTTCCAATGTACCGCATTCCTCTGCACAAACGTCCTCGAGACCTTCCTCGTATTCCTCTGGAAAAGGAGTGGTTCTCCGAACTGCATCCATACTGCTGTAACAGGGCGCCTGATTCGCATTTTGAATACACCTCTGACACAAAAACAACTCACCGATTTCTTTCACGTGCTGCATAGACCCGCAAATGCGGCATCGTGGCTGAAACGGCTGGAGAATCAGCATTCCGTCTACCTTTGTTCCCATAATTTCCAATCCCGGTTCTCAGTCCATGATTCGGCTTACCTGCGCAGAAAGTGCAATGTGTCCATATGGTCCTACGGCCGCAAGTCGTTTTTCTTCTAAATTTTGTTCCATGTTGCCCTCATTAGTCATTATTAGGGTAATAAGTGATAAAAAATATGGTATTGTCAACCATAAGTACAGAGTACAAGAGTTGGGAGACAATATCATGAAGATTTACGGAATAAACGGAAGGAAAAATATTGCTGGTTCTCGAATAAAGTCTATCAGAGAAAAGAATGGGTGGTCTCAAGCAGATTTAGCCGCGAAATTGCAGTTGGAAAATGTTGTTGTCGAACAAAAAGCTATTAGTCGCATGGAACGCGGAGAGCGTTTAATTGCTGATTATGAACTGCTTGCTCTTTCTAAGGTGCTCGAGGTTTCCATGGAATGGCTTCTTACTGGTAAGATGTAAACAAATTAAGATTTGCAGGAAGATAAAATTCAGGGGGCACCCCTGATAGTTCCTATATTACACTATATGTTTCGTGATTGTTTTTAAGAGGCTCAATGCCATATTTTTATCATCACAAATACAGATTTTATTTTGCAGCGAACGAAATATAAGCATGCATTGGACAGATTAACAGCGCCGTATTGCGATGATATTTCCATTGATCAAGTGCTTACGGCTCTGCTTTCTTTGGATCGGTCTACTCGCAAATCTGTATGGGAATATATTGAATATGTGGCAAATAAGAAAGACAATAAAATTTGACAAAATATAACCAATTTTGGTTATATAAATTATTATACATTAGCATTATAATTATGTCAATAATAATTATGGATGTGTTTATATGTTTAATTATAATTTTGAAATAAAAAAAGAATTTAAAGGAGCAAATATCCCTCGAACAATTCGGTTTACGAATAGATTGTTCGAGAAGTTGAATCAAACGGCTGAAGAAAATGATATTTCCTTTAATTTATTAGTTTTGCAATGTTGCCAATTTGCCTTAGATCACTATAAAAACGAATCTTCAAAAGAAAATTTAGAAAAATAAAAAGACGTTCCATTTATATAAATGGAACGTCTTTTTTGTCCAAAAATTATCACAAATAATCCGATTTGTTCTGCAAAAACTAAATGAGAAAGGAGGCGGAATTTTTGAAAAAATTTGTTACATTATTACTACTTGCCGCTTTTCTTATACTGCCGGCATCCGCAGCATCCGATGATAAAGAGGAAGAATTGCGGCTCCCCATTGTTATGTATCACCACTTGTCTCCGAAAACCCGGCTGCAGGGAGATTATGTACTGTCTCCCGATGAACTGGAGACAGATTTGCAGTATTTGCAGGATCATGGATATGAGAGCATTACTACAGAACAGTTGATCCGATGGAGCAAGGGGGAAGGCGAGCTTCCCGAAAAGCCTGTGATGATTACGTTTGACGATGGATATGAATCCACTCTTGCATACGGCGGTCCGCTTCTGGAAAAATACGGGTTTCAAGCCGTCATTGCGGTGATTGGCAGTGCGGCAGATTTGTTCACGGAAAAGCGGGATCATATGCTGGATTATTCCTATCTTGCCTGGGATGCAGTACAGGAGATTTCCCATGGTGACGTTTTTGAAATTCAATGTCATACCTATACGATGCACAAATTGAATACCCGCAAAGGGTGTGGCAAGATCACCGGAGAAGACTACTCCAACTATAAGACCAAGCTGGCAGAAGACCTCACCCAGTTTCGGAACAAATGCACTGCGGAAAACGTGCGTCTTGTAAACGCCATTGCATTTCCCTATGGAGTGTATTGTGATGATACTATATCCATAATCCGAGAGCTGGGATTTGAAGCTGCGTTTACTTGTACCGAGCGGATCAATTACCTAAAAAGAGATCCGGACGAGTTGTTTGAACTGCGCCGGTTCAACCGGCCCCACGGGATATCCAGCGAGCGGTTTTTCAGCAAATGGGAAGACTAACGCTTACAGAAGATTTTTTCTTTGCCAAGCGGGGTCTTCTGGTGTGAGATAAGACAGGGGCACATCCAGCACGGTCATAGCGCCCCGTTTTCCTTCCTGATGCAAACGGACTGCAGCTCTGGCATATGCGGTGAGCACGCTGGCGGTAAATTCCGGGTTAGAGTCCAACTTTAGGGAGAATTCCATTACGTGTTGATTTTCACCGGTGCTTCCACTGCGGATTACCATGCCGCCGTGGGGCATTTTGCTGTGACACCGCTTCAATTCTTCTTCTGAGACGAACGTCACTGTAGTGTCATAGTCAGAAAAATAGTTGGGCATTTCTTTGATTTCCCGTTCGATGCGGTCTTTATCCGCGCCGTCCTTTGCTACCACATAGCATTCCCGCAGGTGCTTCTGGCGAGTAGTCAGCGTGGGATTTTTTCCATCCCGGACTGCTTGTACTGCTTCTTCCACCGGGACGGTATATTGAATGGCGTTTGCCACGCCGTCAATTCGACGAATGGCGTCGGAATGGCCTTGAGAAACGCCTCTGCCCCAGAAGGTATAGTCGTTGCCTGTGGGAAGTGCAGCCAGTGACAGTTGGCGCATAATGGAGAACAGTCCGGGATCCCAGCCTACAGATAAGATGGAGAGGGTATCCTTGGCTGCGTCCTGCATGGCTGCGAAATAATCAGGAATTTTAGCATGGGTGTCAAAGCTGTCTATGGTGTTGAAAAGACGGGCAAAGACAGGGCCCTGCTTGGGCAGATCGGTTGCGGAACCGCCGCAGAGGATTACGATATCCAATTCTCCCTGCATGCTTTTGGCATCATCCACAGACAAAATTTTTGCGTTAGGGGTATTTGTCTGCAGCGCTGCCGGGTCACGTCGGGTAAAAAACGCGCAAAGCTCCATATCGACGGCGGCGTTCACCGCTTTTTCGACGCCTCGACCGATGTTGCCATATCCTGCAATTCCAACTTTGATTTTTTCCATAATATATGTTCTCCTTATTTAGAATATCGAATTTGCATAACAGAGCACTTTCAAAATATAAAAGCCACACACCTAACAGTGCGTGGCTTTGGGGGCAGCGTACTGCCGCTGGCCTGTCTGGCAGGATTTGAACCCGCGACACCTGGAATCGGAATCCAGTGCTCTATCCAGCTGAGCTACAGACAGATATGAAAAATACAGGGGAGTATACAGCCTTTTTGACTGCCCGCTTATTATAGCACAAACTTTTTGCTTTGTAAACCCATTTTTTATGAAAAGAAAAATATTTGCTATTAAGGATAAGTTGTGGTATACTGATAGTAGTTTATCAGGTGAAATGGGGGATACATATGCGCACAGACATCGAAATTGCCAGAGCGGCGAAAATGCGGCCTATTGGGGAGATTGCAGAAGGGCTTGGAATTTTGCCGGAGGAACTGGAGCCATATGGCCGGTATAAGGCAAAAATCAGCGACGACTTTATTCGGCGTACTGCAGACCGTCCTGATGGAAAGCTTGTTTTGGTTACAGCTATCAACCCGACTCCTGCGGGAGAGGGAAAAACCACCACGACGGTGGGCCTTGGAATGGCTATGAAAAAGATTGGCAAAAGTGCCGTAATTGCGCTGCGGGAACCCTCTCTTGGTCCTGTTTTCGGGATCAAAGGTGGCGCTGCCGGCGGTGGATATGCGCAGGTACTCCCTATGGAGGATATCAATCTGCATTTTACCGGAGATTTTCATGCTATTACAGCGGCAAACAATTTACTGTGTGCGATGATCGACAATCATATTCAGCAGGGAAACCCATTGGATATTGACGGGCGGCGCATTTTGTTCGGCCGGGTAACGGACACCAATGACAGAGCTCTGCGTAATGTGGTGGTGGGACTTGGAAAGCCGGTAGACGGCGTTCCAAGAGAAGACCATTTTATGATTACGGTTGCCAGCGAGGTTATGGCGATTCTATGTCTGGCAAGGGATTTGACGGATCTGAAACGCAGACTTGGAAATATCCTTGTTGCGTATACAAGAGGAGGCGCGCCCGTATATGCGAAGGAGCTTCATGCGGATGGAGCTATGACAGCTTTGCTGATAGATGCGCTTAAGCCCAATCTGGTGCAGACTATAGAAAATACTCCCGCTATCATCCACGGCGGACCGTTTGCCAATATCGCTCACGGATGCAATTCTGTCCGGGCTACCAAGTTGGCATTGAAACTGGGGGATTATGCTATTACAGAGGCGGGATTCGGTGCGGATTTGGGTGCAGAAAAGTTTTTCGATATCAAGTGCCGAATGGCGGGCCTGGCTCCTGCGGCGGTAGTTCTGGTAGCTACTGTACGTGCTCTGAAGTACAACGGAGGCGTACCTAAGGATGCGCTAGCTGAAGAAGATGTAACGGCGGTACGGCGCGGCGGCGTCAATTTGGAAGCACATATTGAAAATTTGCAAAAGTATGGGGTGCCGGTTATAGTTGCGGTGAACCGCTTCCATACAGATACAGAAGCGGAGCTGGAGACCGTACGCAGCATCTGTTTTGCAAGAGGCGCCCGGTGTGCTATGTCGGAGGTTTTTGCAAAGGGTGGCGAAGGTGGTATGGAACTTGCGCAAGCGGTTGTGGACGCCTGTGAGGAGCCTGCAAACTTTGCCCCGATTTATGAAGATAGCCTGTCTATTGAAGATAAAATTCGGCGAATCGCAACGGAAATTTACGGGGCCAGAGGCGTTCAGTTTGACTCGGCAGCACGTAAATCGATTCAGCAGATTGTGGAATTGAACCCGGAATATGGGAGATTCCCGGTATGTATGGCGAAGACTCAATACTCTCTGTCGGACGACCCTGCAAAGCTGGGGCGGCCTACTGATTTTGATATCACTGTGCGGGAAGTGCGCCTGTCGGCGGGCGCAGGTTTTATTGTAGCGCTGACTGGCGCGATTATGACCATGCCTGGTTTGCCTAAAGTGCCGGCAGCCTGCAATATAGATGTAGATGCACAGGGAAAAATTACAGGGCTGTTTTGATGATGAAATATTTAGAAACCCATTCTCCAGAGGAGACAGAAGCGGCGGGAGCATATCTTGCAGAACGTCTTATGCAGCAGCGCCCGAACGAGCTATGGTTTATTTGCTTGGAGAGCGATCTGGGTGCGGGAAAAACGGCTTTTGTCCGTGGTTTTGCATCCGTAGTATCACCGGGCAGCAGAGTGAAAAGCCCCACCTACACCATAGTTCATGAATATCGGGAAGGGACTGTGCCGCTTTTCCATTTTGATTTATATAGACTGGAAGAGTCAGAGGACGGTCTGGAGGAGATTGGGTTTGATGACTATGTTGCCGGCGGACATTGCATCGTAGAGTGGAGCGAGTATCTCGCGGAGCGGCCCGAAGATGTAATTACCGTGACGATTCGAAAAACCGGAGCGTGTGATCGGCAAATTGAAATGGAGTGGGAACAATGCTGACACTTGGACTGGATACCACTGCAGGTACGGCTACTGCTGCCGTTGTGCAGGATGGAAAGCTGCTTGGCGAGTATACGATAAATTCTGGAAACACCCACAGCACGACGCTGCTGCCTATGATCGAAAGCATGCTGCACCTGCTGGGAATAAAGCCGGCGGATATCGGGTTGTATGCCTGTGCCGTAGGCCCGGGATCCTTTACCGGAGTACGTATCGGCGCAGCTACTGTAAAGGGGCTAGCACAACCCTATAATACACCTTGCGTGCCTGTTTCTGCACTGGAGGCATTGGCACAAAACTTGGCTGGACACAGGGGCATTCTTTGCCCAGTGATGAATGCAAGACGACAGCAGGTATATACGGCGCTGTTTGATACAGACGGGATTCGTATCCGACGTCTGCGGGAAGACTGTGCAATATCTATAGAAGAGCTTTCTGCACTGCTTAAAGAGATGGAAAAACCTGTGTATTTCGTGGGAGACGGCTATGAACTGGTTTCTGCTCTTACGGATCGGGTTACTCCGGAGCGGCTGCGGTATCAAAGCGCGGCGTCTGTAGCGTTGTTGGGTTATAAAATTTATGCAAATGCAGAAAATAAGGCAGACTATACGGGAGAGGCTCTCCTGCCCACTTATTTGCGCAAGCCTCAGGCCCAGAGGGAACGAGAAGCGCGGCTTGCGATAGAAAATACAAAAAAGGAAAGAGTTTGATATGAAAAAAATAGCGATAGCGTGTGATCATGGCGGATATCCGCTCAAAATAGCTGTAATGCAGTATTTGGAAAAAGAAGGATATACGTGCCTGGACTTTGGCTGTGATGGTCCCGAAAGCGTAGACTATCCAGACTATGGTGTGCCCGCGTGTGAGGCGGTTGCCGCAGGAACGTGTGACCGGGCTATTCTAATCTGCGGAACGGGAATTGGTATGAGTATGTGTGCCAATAAGGTACGAGGGATTCGTGCGGCATGCTGTTCCGATACCTTCAGTGTGCGGATGACGCGGTTGCATAACGATGCAAATGTGTTATGCTTTGGCGCACGGGTAGTAGGAGAAGGGTTGGCGCTGGACATGGTGGAACTGTTTTTAAAAACGGAATTTATGGGCGGATATCACTGCGGCCGGATCGAGAAAGTCATGAAAATCGAAAATCGGTAAGTCATTCGATACATTTGATACAGGGATAATCCTGCAATCCTATTGTATTGATTTTTTAAAACACCAGTTTTACTGGTGTTTTTTTCTTTCTATTCTGCATATGTATTTTACAGCGTTTTTGTTCTGGTTTAAAGTCGGGAAATGTGATATAAATATGATGTTTCTAGTTGTTTTGAAAGAGGTGTGTAATTATGATACAGAAAATTAGAAGCGGAAGACAGAAAAATGATGCGGCGGCATCGATATCTGTTCCCAGTACAAGTGATGCGATAAAGCCAAGGAAGAAAAGCCACGCTGCAGACGCTGCAGCCATTATTTGTGCGGCATTATGCGCGCTTTCTCTCTGTGTATTTGCAGGGAGAGGAGATGCTTCATCTGCGGATGCGGTGTATCAGGCGGTAGGCAGCAAAAATCTTGGAGCGGTTACCTATACTCCGCCGGAGCAGCCGCAGGAGTGGAGCTTTTGGGAATACTTTGCGGATGTAATGGCCGGTGTATTCGGCTATAATAGCTGAATATGGCGGGAGTTCTTTTTTTTGCTGCCGCTCTTTTCATGTGTCCTTCCCCAGTGCTGCTTTTTTGGGCGGTTTTGCTGCACGAGGGCGGCCATCTGCTTTGTGCATCCTTTTTGCATTGGAGCCGACCGGCTGTACATTTGGGTCCGGCCGGTATAGCTCTGCGTTATGCGGGTGTACACCCTCCCTGGCAGGAACTACTTGTTTGTATGGCAGGCCCTGCCGTCAATTTTGCAGCGGCGTTTTTTTGTCAATGGAGCAGTATTGCTGCGACAGAGGGATCCGGGCGTCTTTTTCTTTTTTATTGCATAGGGCTTGGAACTGTAAATCTTTTGCCAATTCAGGGACTGGACGGCGGTGGGGTTCTGAACGGATTATGTGATCTGCTGTTTATGCCGGACCGGGCATACCGAATTTGCCGGATAGGATCGCTCCTGTCCGTTTTGCTTTTATGGATGGTCAATTTGTATATCCAAATGAAAATCGGATTTAATTTGTCGCTTTTTGCCGTTTCGTTGTATTTGACAGTCACCGTTTTACCGGACAGTGCATAAAATTTTACCATGGCAGTAGACTGCACGAACTATGAAGGGGGATGAAAATATATGAATGATCAAAGCGGGGCCGGATGGCTTCAGGTAAAGGTAGTGGCTGCGAACGGGGCCTTTGGAATCGAAGACGCGCAAGTGTTGATTTTCGGAGTAGACGAAACGGGAGAAGACAGCGGCGTGATATATTCTTTACGTACAGACCCGTCCGGTTTGGCTCCAAAAGTAAAACTAAATGCGCCGCCGCGAGAGCGTTCGCTTACACCGACAGAGGACGGCGTTCCTTTCGCCACGTATCATGTAAAAGTATCTAAAGACGGATATAACAGCGCTGAAATCGCAAATGTCCCTGTTTTTGATGGAATTACATCTTTACAAAGTGTCAATCTTACTCCGGAAAACGAGTTTTCTGCCTTGTCGCCAGGATATCCAAAAGAATTTACGAAAATATATGATGTGCCGCCATCGGAGTTACAGCTATGATTACCCAAAGATTACCATTTATTCCAAACGAGATTACAGTACATTTGGGCCCGCCGGACTCCGCAGCTCCAAATGTTACGGTTCCTTTTGTGGATTACATAAAAAATGTAGCGTCTAGCGAGTTATATCCTACCTGGCCGGAAAATGCTTTGCGAGCCAATATTATTGCACAGGTCACTTTTGCGTTGAATCGTATTTATACAGGGTATTATCGTTCCAGAGGATATGATTTTGATATTACTAACTCTACAGGCATAGATCAGGCATTTGTAGAAAACAGAGATGTGTTCGAAAACATCAGCAATTTAGTAGATCAGCTATTTAATGTATATATTAAACGCCAGGGAAGTGTTGAGCCTATTTATGCCCTGTATTGCGACGGAATACGAGTCCAGTGTGACGGCCTCAGTCAATGGGGAACAGTAGATCTTGCGGAACAAGGATATACCCCTTTTGAAATTTTGCAGTACTATTACGGGGACGACATCAACTTGAATTTCAATACACCTACCCAGGACATACAGGAAACCTTCCCCGGCCGGGTTCTCAGAATTGGATCCATCGGTAATGCGGTAAATGTTGTGGAGACATGGCTGAACCGCATTTCGAAAAATTATCCGGCTATTCCCAAAATAACGGAGCTGGGCGGGGTTTATACGGAACAGACCGCCGAAGCTGTACGTACGTTTCAGAGAATATTTTCTCTTCCTCAAACAGGGGAAATTGATGAAGCAACGTGGTATGCGCTGCAGCGCATCAATGCCGCTGTGAAACGCTTGTCGGATTTGGATTCGGAGGGGGTTTCTATTGAAGAGGTAACCGATTTGTTTCCAACCCAGATTGGGTTGGGGGCAACAGGGGAGGCTGTACGGCTTATACAGTATTATTTGAATTTTGTTGCGTATTACAACAATCGGGTTCCATCGGTAAATTTTAATGGAATCTATGACAATCAGACAGAAAATGCCGTCAGGGCATTTCAGGCGGAATATGGGCTTCCTGTTACCGGTGTGGTAGATATTTATACCCTCAGCATGTTGTATGATATGTATCGTACCTTCCGAGACAGCATACCCATTGGATATTTTGAAGAAGGTCCTGCTCCATATCCCGGATTTCCTATCGGACTTGGAGAAACAGGGAATGAAGTACGATATTTGCAGGAATATCTCAATTTTATTTCCAACACATACACCCAGATTCCAAAGCTTACGGTGGATGGTATATTCGGACCAGCTACAGAGACAGCGGTATTGGCGTATCAGAATATATTTGGGTTGGATCCTACAGGTATTGCAGATATTGTAACATATACCTCCATTGTAAAGACGTTCCGCACCCTGCGGGAAGGACAACAGACAAGCGCCGGCTAGGTAATAGCGGTGCATAAAGAAAGGCGATATAGAAATGGCATATATTGATATAAATAATGACGAGGAACGTGTTCGTCAAATGCAGAATTACCTCAGAAAACTGTCCCGCTGGACAGGAGATCCAGCGCTATATGTAAGGGGAGACGGTGTATACGGGGCTAACACAAGAAACGCGGTGCAGCGTTTCCAGCAGACACAGGGTATTTTACCTACAGGAGAGGCAGATCGTGCTACTTGGGAGGCGCTTTGTGCAGCCCATGACAAACAAAAGGAATACTATGAGGACAGCAGACCGATTCGTCCATTTCAAGGGAGATCAGGTTATCAGATGGAAATGGGAGAACGGAGCAATCTGGTGTGCATTTTGAAAATCATGCTTAACGAAATTAAATTGTTTTACGACTGCTATGCATATTTGCCTCTAAATCATAAGTATGATCAAGCAACTGCAGGTGCTGTTATGGAATTTCAGCGGGTGGTCGGGTTGGAGCCTACCGGAATTGTGGATAAGCGCACCTGGAACCGACTGGCCGAGGAATATGATTTGGCTGTGAAGGAAGGCGGCGCACAATAAAGCAGGGCGCATTCGCGCCCTCTTTTTTGATTATCCTTTTTCGAAATCTTGCTTTTTTATATACGGTTTGCTATAATGTTACATTATAGATATGTTAGCAATTTCGGAAAGGGATTATATTATGGAAACATTTGAAAAAAACGATAAGCGAACGCATTACTGCGGTACCCTGTCCGCTGCAAACGCAGGTGAACATGTCTGCGTACTAGGGTGGTGTCAACGCCAGCGAGACCTGGGCGGACTGATTTTTATCGATCTGCGGGACCGAACAGGAATCGTGCAGCTTGCCTTTGATGAAAATACAGATAAAGCCGTTTTTGACAAAGCATTTTCTGCGCGTTCGGAATTTGTGCTGTGTGCAAAGGGTGTTGTCCGGCCCAGAGGAGAGGGAGCTGTCAACGATCAGCTTGCTACCGGACAAATTGAAATCGCGGTGGAAGACCTGAAAGTATTGTCTGATGCAAAAACGCCGCCTTTCCCAATTGTAGAAAATAGCACCACCAATAGCGAAACTCGCATGCTCTATCGCTTTTTGGACTTGCGTCGACCGGATATGCAGTATAATATCATGGCCCGCAGCAGGATCAGCGGAATTGCTCGGCAATATTTCGCAGAAAACGGTTTTATAGATATCGAAACGCCAACTCTAATAAAGCCGACGCCGGAAGGCGCAAGAGACTATCTGGTACCTTCCAGGGTGCATCCCGGATGTTTTTACGCACTGCCTCAATCCCCGCAGCTGTATAAGCAAATGCTGATGTACGCTGGCTTTGATCGATATTTTCAAATTGCTCGCTGTTACCGGGATGAGGACCTCCGGGCAGATCGGCAGCCGGAGTTTACTCAAATAGACTTGGAAATGTCCTTTGCAGATGAAGAGGATATCATTCGGTTAAATGAAGGCTTTTTAAAACGTGTGTTTCAGGACTTTATGCAGCTTCCGCTAACAACGCCTTTTCCTAGAATCACTTATGCTGAGGCGATGCGCCGCTTTGGAAGTGATAAGCCGGACACCCGGTTTGGCATGGAACTATGTGATTTGTCCCATGTAGTAAAGAACTGCGGATTTTCGGTTTTTGCCGAATGTATAAAAAACGGCGGAAGTGTGCGTGGCATCAATGTGCCCGGCGGAGCGTCCATGTCCAGAAAAGAAATAGATTCTTTGACAGAATTTGTAAAAACTTATGGTGCGAAGGGACTTGCCTGGTATAAGAATGCCGCAATGCCGTCGTCTTCTTTTGCAAAATTTTTGAGCGACGAAGAAACAAAATCGATTTTGCGTACGATCGGTGCAGGTGAGGGAGATTTGGTGTTGATCGTAGCTGCAAGGGATAAAGTGGTATTTGATTCTTTAGGCGCACTTCGATGTGAAATTGCTAAGCGTCTCGGTATGATTGAAAAAGGCCGTTACGACTTTCTTTGGGTTACGGAATTTCCATTATTTGAATATGATGAAGAAGACGGCAGATACTACTCCAAACACCATCCTTTTACTATGCCTATGGAAGAAGATATGGAAAAGCTTATATCTGATCCAGGCGCTGTTCGTTCCCGTGCGTATGATATAGTGCTTAACGGTACGGAACTAGGCGGCGGCTCTGTCCGTGTACATACTGTGGAGCGGCAGAAGCAGATGTTTGCAGCGCTTGGCATTTCTGAAAGGGAGGCTGAGGAAAAGTTTGGATTTCTTCTTCGTGCTCTCCATTACGGTATTCCGCCCCATCTGGGACTTGCTTTTGGATTGGATCGCTTGGTGGCGCTGCTTCTCGGCACCGAGGATATCCGTGAAGTAATTGCATTTCCAAAGGTGCAAAATGCATCGGAACCGATGTCTGGATGTCCAAGTGCGCCGGATGATACAGCGCTGGAGGAGCTTTCTTTGCAGATTTGTGCTGAAGTGGAAGAAATATGAAATTACACGAATAAAATGCAGGAAACTATTTCCTGCATTTTGCGTTTTTATGAATGTAATGAAAAAAACTTCAAAAAAAGCACCAAAATATATTGAATTTTTTGACTGGCCATGGTATAATTCTACCATACAGGAACAGTTATTCAATTTTGTTGTTCCGATTATTATTAGGAGGATTAGAAAATGAGAAGATCTTTATCTCTCGTTTTAGTAGCGGCAATGCTACTGTCTATGGTGATTTTCACTGTTCCCAGTGCGTCTGCGGCTGCACAGAAGCCTAAGCTTGACTGGGGTAATGCTTATGCCACAGCGTATCGCTTCGGCGGAGAAGTATATTATCATGAAGTTACCGGTGACAACGATTATGCAAACGCTAAACCGTCTAGCGAGGGTGAGCTTGTGAACTTCAGAGTTCATCCTACAACGGATGATGTAATTAAATTGGACGGTAAAATCGAAGAAGGAGAATGGGGTAAACCTGCTCTTTCCATCAGTTCTGAATATGCTTCCCATTTCAGTGGTAAGAACGGTCAGAAAAATGTGGATATTGATTCTCCTTCCAAGGAAAATACATATTTTCAGACAAACTTTAAGCATGCTCAATTTAAAGACCTTACGTTTGATCCCCTGCAGTTTGACGCGTACTTCTTGTGGGATGACGACTATTTCTACATGGCTGTAGACGTACTAGACTTGGACGGTCATCATAACGTGAAGGATTCAGCAAAGCAGGAAGGCGCATGGAACGGCGATGCTATTCAGTTCAGACTGGATCCGGACGGACCGAACTCCGTCAAGGATGGTGAAGGCTATGACGGAAAAATTAATCCCTATCCATGGAAGCGTATGAAGTATGCTTGGCAGGATACTTATTCTGAATTTCCGAACTTTATCGTCTCTCTTACGCAAGATATAAAAACGCAGAAAGTATTTGTAGAACGCTGGGATGCTGCTAAACGGTACAATGTTGTGGAAGTTCCCCCTGCAAAACCTGGCGACGAGGTAACTTATACAGGTTCTGAGTCGGATGTTTCACAAGGTGTAGGTGAGTTTGGGTGGGGTCCTGTATATGCTGCTGTAACAACAGTAATGGATCCTGATTATGGAGCAGGACTTTACTTCCGTTCCTACACACAGTATGAAATAGCTATTCCGTGGGAATACATGGACAGTGCCAAGGAAATTATAGAGTCCGGAGAATATTTTGAGCCGGAAGTCGGTATGCAGCTTGGCATGTCTTTGGCGTTGATGAACGGACAGTTTGGCGTTGGCGGGGACTATGACTCTGACTTGGAATGGGGTAATGGTGTAACCAGAGACGCAAGCTACCATCATTACGAAGTTGCTGGCGGTTCCAACTGCTTGGTATTGGACGGTACAGATTTCAGAGAAGCAGACATCTGCACCCATGAAACATTTGCTGATCCTACCTGCGAAAATGGATACAAGTGTACAAACTGCGGATATGAAAAGGGCCACAGTCTTGGCCATGTATATGAATACTCTGAAGCTTCTCTTCCTACGGCCGACGCTGTAGGCGGTATGACAGGTACTTGTACAAGACCTGGTTGCGGATATATTGTTAAGAAGTTTATTCCGAAAACAGAATATGAAAAGGTTGGATCCTTTACTGAAGATCAAACGAATTTGAAAGCGTTGCCAGATTACTTTGACGTTTCTGATACAGAAGAAGAAGAAACTGGCTGGAACAAATTGTGGGCATATTCAGATGGCTCGTTCTACAAAGATAACAACGGACAAACAAGAGGTTCCTACGAAATTTGGAATGGTCAGGCTGTGGCCAATTTGACACAGCTAAACTTTACAGGTACGGCATTCTGGGAAGATGATGCGGATGACTTGCTGTCCTGGAGCTATTCCATAGATGTAAATATGCAGGATTACAGCTTCCCGAAAGAGGGCGGCGGTAAAGATGACAATGCCAACAACATGGGAGGTGAAAGCGGATATACTTCTGGTATCTACATGTGTTATGGCGGAAATGAAAAGAACGGTTATTATGGCGGCCTTTGCTATATTCCTGACGAAGATCAGTACTACTTTGCAATCTTCCGTGGAAACCGTACGGAGTCTACAAAGGTTCATACCACCGAACAGATGGAAAAATGGGCAATTGCCTATAATAAAGTAGACAAAGCTACTGCTGCAGAGCTTATTTCCTTTAATGAATGGCATACCCTGAAAGTTGTTTATGATGACATCACCCAGTCCTCTTTCGTATTCTGGGATGGTGAACTCATGGTATCTGCATTTACTGAACTTAGAAAGCATGTTAGAAACGATAATAAGGGCGCTCCGGTTATGAGAACATTCGACGTACAGTTCTATGCAAAGAACATTGAAATTGAACGTCTGCGGAGTGAAGCTCCTATTCCTGACTGGAATAACAAGCCTGAAGAACCCGGACCTGGTGGAGATTACACAGTAACTATTAATGGTGAAGAGAAAAATTATTCTGCTGGGGATCAGGTAGCTATCAAAGCAGACGCATTCTATGTAAAAGATAAGCTGGGTTATCGTTTTGCAGCTTGGAGCGGCGATGTAGACGCAATTGCTGATGCAACGCAAAATGAAACTACTTTTACAATGCCTGCAAAGAACATTACAATCACTGCGGATTATATTCTGATTGGTGATACGAACGGCGATGGAGTGCTTGCTCCCGCAGACGCTCTTCTTGTTGCCAGAATGGCAGCAGGAAATATGCCGATGGCGTCTACCGGCGATATTAACGGCGATGGCGATGTAACTTCTGCGGATGTTATTCTCATGAAACGGTATCTAGTAGATAGTTATATTCCTACAAAATAAGTTTTATAAACTAAAAAAGTTCCCACAGATTTCTGTGGGAACTTTTTGATTATTGTTTTCTTTTGTCACGAAAGCAAATTGCAGCAAGTAAACCAAAGATCAGTGCCGCGGCAATTCCTGCGGCAGCAGCGCTGATCCCACCGGTAAGCACTCCGATAAGTCCGTTTTTATCTACTTCTTCTCGAATGCCTTTTGCAATCAAATATCCAAATCCGGTGAGCGGTGTAGATGCACCTGCTCCTGCAAAATCAATTAAGCATTTGTAAATTCCACATCCGCCTAAAATTACACCGGCGACTACATATGATACTAAAATCCGGGCAGGTGTCAGTTTCGTTTTATCGATCAGGATTTGTGCGATCACACATAAAAGTCCACCTACCAGGAAGGCCCAAATATATGGCAGTATAATATCCATTATTTTCTCCTTTACAGTATATCTGACGAGATATGAACCAAATGTGCAATTCCGGGAATAGAGGCACCCTGCTGAATTGCGGTAGGATTCATTAACGCTCCGGTTCCGATAAACAGCATATTTGCAATCTGCCCCGTACGAATCCCTCGCAAAGCCTGTGCCGCCAACACGACAGCGCTGCATCCACATCCGCTGCCGCCTGCGTGCTTGTCCTGGCCGACCCGATCATAAATAATCAATCCCCCGTCGCAGTGTACGGCAGATATGTCCAGTCCCTCAGCTGCTGTCAGATCACATAAGATTCGGCTGCCTTCAAATCCTAAGTCTCCAGTCATAATAATATCAAAGTCTCCAGGCTGACTGGACGATTCTTTGAAATAGCGTAAAAGTGTATCGGCAGCCGCCGGAGCCATTGCTGCGCCCATATTATTTGCATCTGTAATTCCTGCATCAATGGATTTCCCAATACATACATCAGAGATTACAGGAACCGGACCGCCATTGTAGGATGTATTGACAAAATCCTCTTTTGTGTTGGAAAGAATGAATGCGCCGGATCCGGTAACCGTCCACTGTGCTGTCGGTGCACGCTGTCCTCCATATTCCAGTGGATATCGAAATTGCCGCTCTGCCGATGCATTATGAGAGGATGAGACGGCAGCGCACCGGTTCATATGAGAAGAACACAGGAGAGAGGATAACAGCAGCGCTTCGGCAGCTGTAGAACATGCGCCAAATAATCCTAAAAAAGGAGTGTCGAAGTTTACCAGACCGTAGCAGGAGCCGGCACATTGATTGAGGAGATCCCCTGCTAATATTGCTTCTAGGTCATTGTCTTTTTTTACAGCGTAGTTGAGAGCACGGGAAAGGGCTAATCGCTGCATTTCACTTTCAGATTTTTCCCAGGTATCGCATCCGAAGGTATCGTCGGCATCCCCTATAATATCGAAGTATTCTCCCAGCGGCCCCTTTTTTTCATGCTGGCCCACTACTGTTGCAGAGGATAAGATATAAACTGGTTTTGCTATTTGAATAATATTTCCCATTTTTTCTCCTATTGCAGAATTGCGTTCAATTATATAATCAATGTTATGATGTAATATATCACACCATAAACAGCGCCGGCAGTGATGCCGTACAAAATAACGGGACCAGCAATGGTAAAGATTTTTGCACCTACCCCTAAAACAAATCCCTCTCCTTTGGCATCTAAGGCGGACGAGGCTACAGCATTGGAAAATCCGGTAATAGGAACCAGAGTTCCTGCGCCGGCATGTTTGGCGATTCGGTCAAATACGCCAATTCCAGTTAACAGCGCCGCGAGAAAAATCAATGTAACGGAAACAAGTGTAGCGGCGTCTTTTTCCGTTAGAAATATCATATAAAGATCCTTTAGTCCTTGGGCGATTACACAGATAAAGCCACCGTACAGAAATGCGTTGATACAGTTTTTGGCACAGGGCGACTTTTGTGCCCTGGCATCGGCATACTTTCGATAGGACTTTTTATCGATTTGCATAAGCTATGCTTCCTTTCAAATGAGCTGTCATGAAATAGTATTTTCCAATGTGGGCACTTTTAACCGTATAGTCATGAATATTTCATTGACATTCATTTTTTACTTGTGTATAATGGACGTATAGATCAAAGCGGCAGTATAGGTGTTTTGATTGAATTCGTTAAGAAAGGCATGGAGGATATTTATAATGGCACTTTGGGAGGATATTGCAAAAAGCGCAAAGGATGCGGCTGCATATACTGTAAAGAAAACAGAGGAGCTTACGTCTATTGCAAAGATCAAAATGTCTATTCGTAGTGAAGAGAACAATCTGGACAAATGCTTTTCTGAGATCGGTAGCATGTACTATGCGTATCAGCGGCAGGGAGAAGACCACACGTCTGAGATTGCAGCCCTTTTAATGGAGGCAGATCAGGTAAAGGAAAAAATCAAATGCCTGCGTGATTCTTTGGCTAAACTGCAGAAAAGTGTGATTTGCCCGGGATGTAGCGCACAAGTGACCACAGAATATGATTTCTGTCCGCTGTGCGGCGTAAAATTGAAGGAAGCTTCTACAGCCGAGGAAGAGAAGAACACAGACGGCGAAGCCTGAGTTCACGAAAATGACGGAAAATGCATGCCGCACTTGACAAAAAGACTGCGGCATGCTACAATTTATAAAAATGTAAAGGCTGGGAAGGGAAGAGTACTTCGCATGTGCTGCTTTCAGAGAGCGGTGGGAGCTGAAAACACCGTAGCAGACGGCGTAGGAAGGTAGTCCTGGAGCCGCAGGACTGAAAAAATTAGTAAGTTTTGCCGTATCCCGCGTTAAGGGAGGGGAAATGATTGTTTTCTATTAAGCGCGCCTTTAGGCGAATGCAGGTGGTACCGCGCGTATTGCGTCCTGATTTTTCAGGGCGCTTTTTATTTTAGAAGTGCCTACACATTCATTTTCGTATGCAAAGAAAGGAATAAATTTAAAAATGAAAAAAGAACTACCAAAAACCTATGCCCCGGCGGAATTTGAAGAACGTATTTATTCTGCCTGGTGTGATGCGGGATACTTTGCTCCCGATCAGGATAGAACAAAGCCCCATTACTCCATCGTAATTCCCCCACCAAATATTACCGGGCAACTGCACATGGGACATGCCTTAAACAATACGCTGCAGGATATTTTGATCCGTCATAAGCGTATGTGCGGTTATAATACTTTGTGGATTCCGGGAACAGACCATGCGTCCATTGCAACGGAAGCTAAAATCGTAGAGCAGATGCGCAAGGATGGCGTGACGAAAGATGATATTGGTCGGGAAGGATTTTTAGAGCGAGCTTGGGATTGGCGTGAAAAGTACGGCGGTCGAATCATTGAGCAGTTGAAAAAGCTGGGATCTTCCTGTGATTGGTCCAGAGAACGGTTTACTTTGGATGAAGGTTGTTCTAAAGCGGTACAGGCTGTTTTTATTAAATTGTACAATGAGGGTTTGATCTATCGTGGCGAACGGATCATCAACTGGTGTCCGAAATGTCTCACCTCTATTTCTGATGCGGAAGTAGAGCACGAGGAGCAAGCGGGCCATTTCTGGCACATTCGGTATCCCTTTGAGGATGGCAGCGGGTATGTGGAGATTGCTACTACCCGCCCAGAAACATTGCTGGCGGATACGGCTGTTGCTGTCCATCCTTCTGACGAGCGGTATAAAGCTATGGTTGGAAAAATGCTGGTTCTGCCGCTGGTTGGACGGAAGATTCCCCTGATTGCCGATGAATATGTAGAGCAGGATTTTGGAACCGGATGTGTAAAAATAACGCCTGCCCATGACCCCAACGATTTTGAAGTTGGTCGCCGTCACAAACTGGACATGCCGGTGATGATGACGCCGGATGCGAAAATTACAGAGGATTATCCTGCTTATGCTGGTATGGACCGTTATGAGGCTCGACAGGCAATTGTAAAGGATTTGGAGGCAGGCGGATATCTGCTGCGAGTAGAGGATCACAGCCATAATGTAGGTACCTGTTATCGCTGCGGCACAACAGTAGAACCTAGAGTGAGCCTCCAGTGGTTCGTAAAAATGGAGCCCCTTGCAAAACCGGCGATTGAAGCAGTACGCAGCGGCAAAATTAAATTTGTTCCCCAGCGATTCCAGAAAAATTATTTTCATTGGATGGAAAATATCCGAGATTGGTGCATTTCCCGTCAACTTTGGTGGGGGCATCGTATTCCCGCATATTATTGTGATAATGCATCCTGCGGCCACTTGGAGGTTTCTGAGGACCCGCTGCAAATCTGTCCTAAGTGCGGCGGTCATATGACGCAGGATCCGGATACGCTGGATACCTGGTTTTCTTCTGCGCTCTGGCCCTTCTCTACATTGGGCTGGCCGGAACAGACAGAGGATCTTGCATATTTTTATCCCACCAGTACGCTGGTTACTGCTTATGATATTATCACTTTCTGGGTGTCCAGAATGATTTTCTCCGGTCTGGCTTATATGGATGAAATCCCCTTTGATACCGTTCTGATCCACGGTCTGGTGCGGGACGCGCAAGGAAGAAAAATGTCCAAGTCTCTTGGAAACGGAATTGATCCATTGGAGTTGATTTCGGAATATGGCGCAGATGCACTCCGCTTTGCCCTGGCGACTGGAAACAGCCCAGGAAACGATATGCGTTTCTCTACAGAAAAAATTGAGGCAGCCCGTAACTTTGCAAACAAGCTTTGGAATGCTGCCCGATTTGTGATGATGAATTTAGATATAGATGAAATCGTGCTTCCCGATGAAAGAGAACTGGCGCTGGAAGATAAATGGATTCTCTCCCGATTCAACGCAGCGGCGAAAAACGTCAATTTGAATTTAGAGCGGTATGAAATCGGTATTGCGTTGTCTACCTTGTACGATTTTATTTGGGATGAATACTGTGATTGGTATATTGAACTTTCTAAACCTTCCGTATCTGGAGATGATCCGGCAAGATCCAGGACAGCGCAGAGCGTACTGGCATGGGTATTGTCTGGGATCCTGCGTTTGCTCCATCCGTTTATGCCTTTTATTACGGAAGAAATATACAGTGGTTTGCCAGGTATTGCGGAGAGCATCATGACTCAGGCTTATCCTATTGGTGACGAGGTGGCTGCTTTCTATGATGAAGCGGCTTTGATGGATAAGGTGATCCAAGCAATTCAAGCGATTCGTGCCCGCCGTGCGGAAATGCAGGTGCCGCCTTCCCGCAAGGCAGCAATATATATTGTGACGGGTGATAAAGATGCTTTTGGTCCAGGAAGCCATCCCTTTTTTGCCCGACTTGCATCTGCATCCAGCGTTACGGTTACGGATACCTATGCAGACGATACAGCTGTACGTATCGTAACAGATAGTGCAACCATTTACATCCCGTTGGCGGATATGGTGGATTTTGCAGCAGAAAGAAAGCGTCTGGAGGGAGAACAGTCCAAGATCGCAGGCGAGATTAAACGCTGCGAAGGAAAACTGTCTAACGCAGGTTTTACCGCAAAAGCGCCTGCTGCGGTAGTTGCGGCAGAAGAAGCGAAATTGGAAAAATATAAAGCGCAGCTGCACGGTATTGAAGAAGCACTTGCAGCACTGCCCCAATAATAAAGAAATAACTCCCGAATTCCGGGAGTTATTTCTTTATACGATATGTGAACCAGGGATGATTGGAAGGCGAACGGCGCGCAGATGCCGCTGTTCGTTTGGTACGTGCGATAGAGATGGGAAATACTTTTTGTGCACCGCCTTGCTGAAGGAGCCTGGCGCATGCATTTACAGTGGCACCAGTTGTAATAACGTCATCTATAAGCAGTATGCTTTTTCCTTGGATTTGGCAGTCACGCAACGCATATGCCCGTTCTGCATTGATGCGGCGTTCCATAGAATTTAGTGTTTTTTGCATGGTATGCCCTTTTCTTCGAAAACACGCTGTCCATGGGATTCCGGTATAGCGGGAGATTTTTTTAGCAAGTTGCCGGCTCTGGTCAAATCCATATTTGCGAATGCGTTGTCTGGTGCCGGGAGGATAGGTGATAATCCAGTCTGCAGGCGTTTCGCCAGCAGCATACAGAAAGCGGAGCATTACCGCCGATAATTCTCTGGCGCAAAAGTTTGCGGCGGCTCTGTTTTCACTTCGTTTGGTTTTATAGACAATGGTCCTAGTCAGCTTGTCTTCTATTTGCTGGCTGCCGGGCTTTCCTAGAAATATTAGTGACAGCATGGGCCGCCGGCGAAGCAGATCCGTGGAAAACATGGAAAGGGGACGACAGGTGCAGGCCGGGGCTGTTTTATGACATCTAGGGCAGTGTGTCTCTCTGGCGCTTTTCCAAATAGCAAGACAATCCGGACAGATTTCTCCTTCTCTTTCCAAAGTATTTCCACAAGCAATACATTTGGGTACCGTTATCAGCCGGAGCATAAAAGAGGCTATCCGGCTTGCCAAAATGGCAAAATCAAATTTTTCCATATAACAGCTATCCCTTCAAAAACTGCTTAAGCCCGGTATATCTGGTGGTGTGACGGTTGTTGTTGACCATAGTAGACAAAACACTTTTTCTGCCAACCAATATCACCATTTTAGACGCTCTGGTGACAGCAGTGTATAATAGATTGCGGGTGAGCAGCATAGGCGCGCAGTTATACAACGGAAGGATTACCACAGGATATTCGCTTCCCTGACTTTTATGTACGGTGATGGCATAGGCGTGCTCCAATTCATCCAACCCGGAAAAGGCATATTCTGTGATGCGGCCGTCAAAATCAATAAGCATAGATTCGGAAGCGCTATCAATAGAGTCGATTTCTCCAATGTCACCATTAAAGATGCCAAGACCTTCCAGCCCATCTTTCGTCCATTCTATAGAGTAGTTGTTTTTTACCTGCATAACACGGTCTCCATCCCGGAATATCACTCCGTGGGCGCTGCGTTGTATTTTTTCAGGAGACGGTGGATTCAGCATACTCTGCATAAGAAGGTTTAATTCATCCGTACCTGCGGCGCCTTTACGGGAAGGGGTAATTACCTGGATCCCCGCGGCAAAGTCGGCGCCATAGGCTTTGGGCAGCCGATTTTTTACAAGATCAGCAACGGTTGCCGCGATAGAGGTATCGGTATCCCGAGTAAGAAAGAAAAAGTCCGGCGCATGATTGCTGGTATCCGGCATACGGCCTTCATTGATGGCATGAGCATTTAAAATAATCATACTTTCGCTATCTTGACGAAAGATTTCCGTCAAGCGCACGGTGGAAAAACAGTC
This sequence comes from uncultured Clostridia bacterium, assembly GCA_948466345.1. Lineage (GTDB taxonomy): Bacteria > Bacillota > Clostridia > Oscillospirales > CAG-272 > Avispirillum. The sequence continues at coordinate 158,033 of CAOKAC010000005.1, forward strand.
GGATTCAATAAGATCTGCCAGCACATTTCCAGCTCCTACGGAGGGAAGCTGGTCGATATCCCCGATAAGAATAACGCGCGCACCAGGTTTTACCGCTTTCAAAAGTCCTTCCAACAGCAAAATATCAATCATGGAAGATTCATCAATGATTAGCACATCTTCTTCCAGATAGTTTGAAGCGTTTCTGATAAAAACGGGGTCGCTGTTGTCGTTATGTTCCATCTCCAACAGACGATGAATGGTTTTTGCTTCATATCCGGTCGCTTCACTCATCCGTTTGGCTGCCCGACCGGTGGGAGCGGCCAAAGCAATTTCCATACCAAGCGTGGCAAAAATGGAAAGCAGTCCTTTAATAATCGTTGTTTTGCCTGTACCGGGGCCGCCGGTAAGGATCAAGATTCCTTTGCCAAGAGCGGCGGACAGTGCCTGTCTCTGTTCCATTGCGTATTGAATGCCAGAGAGATGCTCCGTACGGTCAATAAATGCATGGATATCCTCTGCGTCGATTTTGGGACACTGCAAATGCAGTTGGATTAGCTTAGACGCACAGTATACCTCTGCACTGTGATAGCGGGGTAGATAAATATAAGAGATAGTATCCCGTGTCTCGTTGATCAGCTGTCCAAGTTTGGTTAGTTTATCTAATGCAGCGGAGATTAGGTCTTCATCTACAGAAAGCAGTTGTTCTGTTTCACGAATCAGTTCGCTGCGTGTAAGACATGTATGCCCACTGCCAACAGCAGCATTTGTTAAAACGTGGGAAAGGCCTCCGGCAATGCGCGCATCACTATCCATTGCAATACCGCAGGTTCTGGCAATTGCATCTGCTCGACGAAATCCGATTCCACTAATGGAATCACAAAGGCAATACGGATTGGAACGAATCATATCTACTGCTCGTCCTCCCCACTTTTTATAGATTTTCATAGAAGTGGAGACGCCAAAAAAGTCTGCACAAAACATCATAACATTTCGCGCGCCAGCTTTTTCAATAAAGCTTTCCGATATTTTTTCTGCCTTTTGCCGGCTGATTCCAGGAATTTCTACAAGCCATTCCGGATGAGATTCCAGCACGTCAAAGGTATCTTCTTCAAACTTATCCACAATACGCGCAGCGGTTTTCGGGCCAATACCGGATATAGCACCGGAGGATAAATAACGTAGAATTTCATCTTTTGAGGTGGGAAATTGTTTTTCGTACGTTTCTACCCGAAACTGTCTTCCGTAGGTGGGATGGGTTGTCCATCTTCCGGATGCGTGCAGAATATCCCCTTCTCCGATGTAGGGAAGTGTACCGACTGCAATCACAGGCAGTCCGTTTTCTTCTACTTCACATACTGTATAGCCGCTGTCCGGTGAGCTGTATATGATGGAGCCTACGGTACCATGAAGTGTTTCCAAGGCATCTCTTGTTGTATGCTGCATGTTCCGCAGGCCCCCTTCTCACATTATCGTTTAAATATAGATGTACTTTCTTTATTATACGTGTTTGGGGTGCAGTTGTCAATTTTTTCATTCGTTTTCTTCCTGCGCCGAAGGGTGGTAATGATACAACGCCAAATTTCTTTGCAGGCACAGTACAAGCCAAAAACGAAAAAAATAGAGACAATGATTTCCCCAATCAAATGCAGCATAATGATCCCCCTTGTAAAGCCGCTTGATTGTATACAGGCTTTGGAAATTTGGAGAGCGAGACGCTTTCCTATGCATATAGTGTATGCATAAAAGGCGATGAGAGATAAAAAAGAGACCGCATTGCGGTCTCTTTCATAATTTATCTGCAAGTAAAATATAATGGGACAGACATCAAAGAGAAAGGCCTGCCCGGATGGATGCTGCAAGATCTGTTTTTTCCCAGGGGGCGTTTAAATCCTCTCTGCCCATATGTCCATATGCTGCAAGGGATTTGTAAATGGGACGCCGTAAATCAAAGCGCTGGATAATCGCATCGGGACGCATGTCTACATTTTGCATAATGTAGGCAGACAGCGCCTCGTTATTCACAAGACCGGTTCCAAATGTATCGATCATCAATGAAACAGGCTTAGCAACACCAATTGCGTATGCCAGCTGTACCTCGCATTTTTTCGCGGCGCCTGCAGCTACGATATTTTTTGCAATGTAGCGCGCAAGATATGCTGCACTGCGGTCCACTTTAGTAGGATCCTTCCCGGAAAAGGCGCCTCCCCCGTGGCGGGCGTATCCTCCATATGTATCTACGATAATTTTACGGCCTGTCAGTCCTGTGTCTCCTGCTGGTCCGCCTACTACAAACCGGCCGGTTGGATTAATATGAATGATGGTGTCTGCATCCATCATATTACCTGCTATCGGCCTGATAACAGTTTCCAAAATATCTTGACGGATGATTTCGAGGGCTACTTCCGGATCGTGTTGGGTGGAAATGACGATTGTATCCAGCCGTATCGGCTTGTCCCCATCATATTCCACAGTCACCTGTGTTTTTCCATCCGGACGCAGATAAGACAAAATATGCTCTTTTCTTACCTGCGTCAGTCGTTTGGCCAGCTTATGCGCTAGGGAAATCGGCAGCGGCATCAGTTCAGGAGTTTCGTCGCAGGCATAACCAAACATCATACCCTGATCTCCAGCGCCGGTGCCCTCCCTATCTTCTCCGACCTTTGCCTCGAAAGATTTGTCTACGCCCATGGCAATGTCCGGAGACTGTTCGTGAATGGAACTGAGTACACCGCATGTGTCGCCGTCAAACCCATATTTGGCACGATCATACCCAATACCCCGAATGGTTTCACGTACAATGGCGGAAATATCTACATATGCCTTTGTGGTGATTTCCCCCATCACATTTACAAGACCTGTGGTTGCAAAGGCTTCACATGCAACCCTTGCCGCAGGATCCTGCAGGAGGATAGCGTCCAATACGGCGTCTGAAATCATATCGCAAATTTTATCCGGATGCCCTTCTGTAACAGATTCTGATGTAAATAGTTTTTTCATGTTCATCTCCATTTTTTATATTGTTGCTTTTCTAAATTATTTATGTTTCTTTCCAAAAAATTTTTTATCGTTTTTGGCAATCAGTTTTTTTAGCATTTTGGGAAATGGACGCTTTTGCATTGGCTGTGGATCAGGCACATCATCTTCCAATGTAAGCTCGGGAACAGGCGTATCCTTGTCGATAAACACGATACCCGGGTCCAGACCGTCACTGCATGGCGGGTCTGTTTTATAAAACTCTGTGTGGACGGGGGCGTTTTTGTGCCGCAGCCGGTTTTCTACAAATTGTTTGAATAATACGTACAAAACAGCAGTCATAGGGACGCCCAGTACCATGCCGGTAAATCCAAAGAGCCCGCCAGCAGCAGTAATTGCAATGATAATCCAAAGAGAACTGATTCCAATGGAATTTCCCAAAATCTTAGGCCCTAGGATGTTGCCGTCAATTTGCTGAATAGCAACTGCGATAATCAGCACCCACAAGAAATCAGCTGGAGAAACAATCAGTATCAGAATACAGCAAATAATGCCGCCTATTATTGGGCCAAAGAAAGGTACAATGTTTGTAACTCCAATAATTACACTTAGCAGAGGATAATATGGGATTTTGAAAAGCCAGAGAACCAGTAAGGATAAAAGGCCGATAATAAAGGAGTCCAATAGCTTACCAACAATAAATCCCCCAAAGGTTTCATGTGTGAATCGGGCAAGGCGTATAGTGTTTAAATAAGTTCTTCTCTTGAATAATGCGGAGAGAATTTTCTTCATCTGCGCACAAAGCTTTTCTTTGGAATATAAGAAATAAATTGCGAGGATTATGCCAATGGCAAAGTTTTTTACTTCTCCCACCAACGCACCGCCATAGCTGATGACATAGTTGGCGCCGCTTTGAATAAAAGTATAGTACTGAGTAAAAAGATCCTTGATATTTAGGGAGATATCATACTCTGCAAGAAGGGAGGCCAACGTGTCGTGATGCTCGCCCCAAATAGTACCAGAGTGCTTTTTCACCAGTTCATCTGCAAAAGTCTGTACATTTTTTATGTAAATGTTCATCTGGCTGCCCAAATCTTCAAAGCTTTCCACAGTCTGCGGAATGATGGCGTACAGAATGACAGTGATGACGGCGATGGCAGTGAGCATTGTTAGAATTAGAGAAAGCGTTCTGCGTACGGCACGCATATTCCTTTTAGCATTTTTAAAAGACAATATCGTTCGCTCATAAAAGCACATAATGGGATTACACAGGTATGCAACGATAAAACCATAAGTAAAGGGGGAGAGTGCGGCAAAAATTTTGCTGATCGTGTCCGTTACAGTGCTGAAATTCAATATACATAAAAACACCGCCGCAGATGCGGTGATAGTAAGAAACGCATAAAAGGCAATGGATGCATATTTCTCATTTCTCTTGAATGGGAGCATAAATCAGACCTGTTCTCTCTGGCTTCGGGCCGGTTAACAAAAAAATTCTTACTTTATCTTTATTTTATAACAGAACTTCTATGGGGTCAAGAGTATTCTGCCGGAAATGGAGAAAAAAGTCATGCTTTTATTCGATTTAGTAAGGTGCATGCTTGCATCACTGGAATTTTTTAAAATAGAGAGCAAAATTTTTACGATGAAACTGTAAAATATCCAAGAGGATTGCTGCTCAAATTTAACAAGTGAATTTGTATGTAATGATGAAAAAAATGTATAAAAATATAAATAAAGAGGTAATAAATTGTCGTATATATACAATAATAACACGTTTTTCAAAAACAAAGCAAAAAACTTGTTATATTTTGTTCATAAAATATACTACATTTTTCAAAAAATAATGCTATAATACAAAAAGAATAAGAACGCAGGGGGAGTATGCCCTCCTGCGTCTTTCTCCGCGCGGGGCGCGGAAACTTTCAAAGGAGGATGGTGCTGTAGTTCATTGCAGCTCCGCAGAGCGATGCTAGAACGGATCTGGGAATACCTTACGCGAAATATCAAGATCGCATGGAAAAGTGTATTTTTTAACTTTAAACAATATTGCGTTTTTTTCGCGGCAATTTTTATTGTGCAATTGCTGTACGGAATGATGGCGATTTCCGCTACCAATAACAATTCCGTGGCATTTCAGCAGATCAAAGAGGAATACGATTATCACTATGTGATTCGTAACCTGACGCTCAGTCAGTACAACTATCTGAAAGAGTACAAAAATGCAGATCGTGGTACATTTGACGAGCAAAAGCAACTATACGTCATTGTAGATTATGACAAACGGGTGAATGCGAAAGACGATAAGGAAGTGTATGATATTTTCCTGCGTTTCGGTAAGGAAGGCGCAGATGAGGCTATCGTTCAAAAGTATGCCCGTGAATTTGAGGCGGATTATCTGTCCGTGCTTTCTAATATTGAAGCGTATCCGTATCAAAACTTCCAAAATGACGCTACCCTGCTTTTGGAATATAATGATCGGGTGGACAGCAATAATACCACCTTCTGGATCATCACTCTGCTTCTCATCGTGCTGTCGGTGTTCTTGCTGATGTCTATTTACAACATCCGGATGAACCAGTACAAGTTCACTTACGGTGTGTATATGACATTTGGCGCCGATTTCAAAATGCTGTTCGGCACAGCGTTTTGGGAATTGTTTGTGATCATGCTGGTGACATACATTCCGGCGGTAATCGCATCTACTGTTATCGTGTACTTCATTTATGCTCCTTCCGGATTTGCTTTCGCATTCTCCGCGTTGGTGTTCCTGCAGGTATTTATATTCAGCCTTCTGGTTGTCTTGGCTTGTGTATTCATGCCCATGCGTGTCACATCTATGCGTCAGCCTATGTCACTGATCGTTACGGAAGACAACTCTAACCTGGTAAGCTCTCCGAGAAAATCTTTCAATCTGCTGGGCAAAAAGTTCCCACTCCAGTATGAACTGTATTCTATCTGGCGGTTTAGAAAGTATAATTTGCAGTTGCTGACCACTGCAATTGTATTCTGTGCTTTGTTTATCTGTGGACTGTACCTTGCAAATATTTATACCACAGATTTGAACTATCCCCGTGCCCAGTATCAAATGGAATTGGACTTGGCAAATACCTATATTTCGTATGATTCCATGCTCAGTAAAGATTTGAATGAACTGAATGAATCTTTCCTGAAAGAATATGGCGATGACTTTGATGAAGATTTCAAGGCGCTGAACGGAATAGAAACCACGGGTAATGCAACACCTACAGCGGAAGACCCCGATGTGATGCAAAGCCCTGTTACAGAAGCAAAGTATATCAATTCTTTTATGCTTGTAAATAAAAAAGATATTAAACCTTTTGCTTCCGGATTTTTCGTATATAGAACGAAAGATGCTTACTCTCCTTATACAGGTGAGGGCAGTTACAAAGTGACAAACGATGTGCTGTATAAAGCGGTGGATCCAAACAACTATGCGGACCTGTTCAGCTTTTTGGAGCAATATGATGTTGAAGGCGATCCAACAAAGATTTTAGAAAGCAATGGCGACAAACAGTATGTCATTGTGGGCGACTCCAAGAGCAACATTAAAACCTATAAGTTCGATGTAGGCGATAAGGTCGCAGTCAGCACCTATAAGAATGCAGTTACCCAGGTAGATTCAAACTTAAGTGGAAAATCTCTTTTGCGCCGTCAGATTAAGAACTATGAGTACACTTATACCGATCTGGAAGTTTGTGCAGTAATTAAAGATATCCCCTCTGGAAGTGTGCCGGTATACATGCTGAACGATACATATCAGGCCGTTACCGGAAGAGAACCGACTGCAACGCAGCTCAAGCTCTATACGGATCCCAGTTTGGATGATGCGCATATCACCTTTATTGAAGATGAGATGCGTACCATGCTGATCGAGGAAAATGAGGGTGACATTGGTGCTGTATCTATCAAAAATATGAACACACTTGCGGAAAATAATATTAAAGCAGACGAACATTATAACGAGCTTTATATTGCAATTTCCATTCTGATTCTTTGTGTTTCCCCGATCATTTGGTTCTTCTCTCAAACGCTGTATTACTTTAAGCGTGAGAAGGAATTCAATATTATTCAGTCCATGGGTGCAAACGGAAGTGACATTCGGATCATCTACCTGCTTGGCGGACTTAGTATGGCGATTATGTCTTTGATTGTGAGTATCCTGCTAAGTTATTTGGGAAGCTATCTGATGTTCTATGCATATAACGTCATCGTTCCGAACTTCTCGAACGAATATGTACGGTATACCTTCTATATGCCCTGGTATGCGCTGGTCATTTCTGTAGTAATGTCTGTGGCGTGCGGATTCTTTTCCGCATATCTGCCCTACAGAAGCTACTTCAAGAATCGCTATTCGCTGGAAAACGGCGGTAGCGGTGTAGAACATGAAGAGTGATCTGTCTCCCGGAATTTTTAATATAACCTATGATTGGGCAGCAGTGCTGCCAGGAAAGGATGCAATAAATGGCTACCAATACAGAATATATGCTGCAGACGGAAAGTGTCATTAAGCAGTACAGACAGTCCGAATCTGTAATCACGGCAGTAAACCGTGCAAATATTAAAGTGGAAAAGGGCGAGTTTGTGGCAATTATCGGATCTTCCGGTTCCGGTAAATCTACTTTTCTGCACATTTGCGCCGGCTTAGACCGGGCAAATGCCGGACGTATTCTCATAGACAATGTAGAAATTACTAAGATGGGCGCTGATCAGCTAGGCCGATTCAGAGGGGAAAATATGGGCTTCATTTACCAGAGGCACAACCTGATTCCTCAGTTTACTGCACTGGAGAATATTCTGCTCCCTACAGTTATGTGTAATAAGCCAGATATGTCTTATCAGGAATCTTTGCGTGAACTTGTTGAGCATCTGGGTTTGAGCGAGCGTCTGCACCACTTGCCCAGCGAGATGTCCGGTGGTCAGTGCCAGAGAGTTGCGATTGCCCGTGCACTGATTAACAACCCCCAAATCCTGTTTGCTGACGAACCTACAGGTAACTTGGACCGCGCAAATGCGGACGAAGTTCTGAAGCTGCTTTTGAAAATTCGTGAAACCAGAGGTCAGACTTTGTTGATGGTAACCCACGACCTCGCGATTGCAGAAATGGCAGACCGTATTTTCCGTATGGATAATGGTGTACTTACTTTGGACCGTGATTATATAGGCGGCAATAAGAAAACAATAGACACATATTAAAATACAAAAAGAAAAGGAGCCAACGGCTCCTTTTCTTTTTGTAGAGTTACCGCGAAAAGATACAAAAAAGTTTGGTCGAAGGGTATTTCATGAAAGAAAAAAGCAGTTGACTGCCCCGAAATGTCTTTTTATAAAAAAATTCATATAAAATATAGAAAACTATTGATAAAAATTATATATTATGATATAATTTTAACAACTTGTAAATGCTTCGTGAAGTGAAGATGGGAGTAGACAAATGAAGAAATTAATTTCATTCATGCTTTTGCTTGGAATGCTTAGTGGTATGCTGAGCATCGGGATTGCTGCACACAATTTTGTGGTGGACGATACGTTCGCTTTAGGGGACGTAAATGAAGATGGCGTTGCGGATCCTACAGACGCACTGGAGGTAGCTCGTTACTTGGCGGATGTGGAAGGTGCGAATGTGATACGGGACGCTGCAGATATGGATGCAGACGGCCAGGTAAGTGCATATGACGCATTGCAGTTTAAAATGTGCATAGCCGGCGCAAAGAACTTTTCCGATTATGAAAAATCAGGAAATGGGGAGGCGTTATATAACCTTACAATTGCCGGCAATCCCATCGATACATATAGTCTGGTTGTTCCGGAAAATTTACCGGACGATACAGAGGAAAACAAAGATGTGTATGGGATGAACGCCTATTTTGCGGCGAAGGAAATGCGCAAATATATTCAAATTGCTACTGGCGTAGAGGTTCCGATTGTGAAGGGAACTTGGACAACGCCGGGCGCTATTATTTTTCATATTGAGGATGAGACCGGAGAACTTGGAATAGAGGGTTACATCTATTCTGTGGAACAGGGACAGCTGCATATTTATGGAACGCGGCGTGGCTGTATGTATGCGGTGTATGATATTTTGGAATCGTATCTTGGATATCGGTTCTATAACAGCGATGAAACGATGCTTTACAAAAAACGTACAGCGGATATTTCGGAAGGCGTATATGAAAAGAAAATTCCGCTTATGAGCTTCCGGGTAGTTGGTCAGACGTTCAATAATCGTGATCAGTATAGCTTCCCAAGGAAAATGAACGGATCTAATTCTACATATTCCTACTATAGTGGAACCTCAACAGGTCCTCACTTTATCAATGCCCATTCTTTCCAGTATCAGTGGCAGATGTATTCAGGACCTGTTGCGCCGGAAGGAACGGAGCGTCCTTTATCGTATCGGTATGAAAACGGCGATACAAGCAGAGGCGACCTAGTATGGAATCCCTGCTTTACGGATGATGGAATCTACGAACAACTGTTTGAGGGGCTGGTGCTCATTGCAAAAATGATTACAGAGGAGTGGGGAAGTCATACTTTCCGCCCAGAAACATCCAGTCTGTCGTTTTCTCCAAATGATACGGACGGTTCCACTGGAATCATGTGTAAGTGCGCAAACTGTGCTGCAATGTATGCCGAGAATGGTCTTATGGGTGCTATTGTAAATATGGCAAACCGCGCCGCAGTGGATATTCAGGATTATTATCCCGGTATGAAAATTATGTGTGGTATGTATGAGCATGCTATGCCAAACAACATTTATCCGGACAAAAATCTTATAATATACTACTGGGGAACCGGATGCAACAATCATTTGCTTGGAAGCGGGGATTGCGGAGACAACGTGAATTTGCTAGGCAAAAGCAATACGTTGGATGAAAAATGCTTGAAGGCGTGGGGCGATGCTTGTGCACAGACCGGCGCGGAACTGTGGTTTTGGTATTATCCGGTAACGTATAGCTATTATTTGGTAGGCTGTCCGAATATTATTAATATTTATAATGATTTAAAGTTTTTGGTTGAAGAGTGCCATGTGACTGGATTTTATCATGAGGGCGGCGGCCGTACCTACAATTTTGAAACATTGAAAGCATATCTCTCTTCACGAATGGCAGCAGATCCGGATATGACGGAAGAAGAGTTTGTTGATATTTTAAAGGAATATCTGTACATGTATTACGGCGAAGGATATGAGGAATTGTATCAATATATTCTTATGCAGAATGAAGCTGGAGACCGTGCAGGTTGCTTTATGAACAACTATGACCGTCCGCGGCAAATGTACGATTTTGCGTATATTGATGAACATTATGAAGAAATGAGAACGCTGCTTACAGAGGCGCGTAATAAGGCAAAGACGACGGAACAAGAAACGAGAATTGATACTTTGCTTGCATGCTGCGACTTTTTGGGACTTTCCTGCGTACATCATCGGTATTATAAAAACGGGACGGAAGAGAGCCGTACTTTGTACATGGAGAGATACGACAACATGTATAACTATATCAAGAATAATAATATAGTTGTTTTCCCGGATGAGAGCGTATATAAGTTGCCAAGCACGATCAGCTATACAGAAGACCCCATGTATCAGTTTTATGGAAATGAGCGTCCTGGTATCGGCAGATATCCAGAAAAATAAAAAGTGGAAAGGACTCCCTATGGGAGTCCTTTTTTTAGCTAATTGAACACAGGGTTGCGAAAAAATTGCGTACGCTTTTAGGCTTGCTTAAAACATGGATAAATAAAAGCAGTATTGATTTATTAAATTATAATAAAAATATAATAATCTATTGAAAATGTTTATACATTATGTTAATATGTACCTATCTAAATACAATCCTTGAGAAGAGAAAGGAGAAATTGGATGAGAAAAATAGTATCACTGGTGCTGATGCTTTCAATGCTGGCAGGTATGCTTAGTATCAGCGCTGCAGCAAGATCGGTAAGAATTGATGAAACATTCACTTTAGGCGATGTAAATGGGGATGGCGTTGCGGATCCTACGGACGCGCTGGAAGTGGCAAGATATCTTGCAGATGTGGAAGGTGCGAGCGTAATACGAAATGCTGCGGATATAGATGCAGACGGGCAAGTAAGCGCGTATGATGCACTCCAGTTTAAAATGTGTATAGCCGGTGCAAAACAGTGGTCTGACTATGAAACCGATGGAGCGGCTTTGTATCGGTTTACAATAGGAGGCAATTCCATCGACACATACAGTCTTGTGGTTCCGGCAGATACTGACCCCGAAACCAGCAATGCACATTATGCAGCGGAAATGATGCAAAAGCATATTAAAGAGGCCACAGGTTCTGAACTGCAAATTGTTTATGGAGAAAAGACTACAGAAAACGGTATTTATTTTCACGCGATTGATGAGTTAAGCGAGCAGGGGCTGGAACTTGGATTGGACGGGTATATTTATGAAGTTGCGAACGGACAACTGCACATTTATGGTACCCGGCGGGGCAATATGTATGCCGTTTATGAAATAATAGAAGAATACATGGGCTACCGGTTCTTCAGCGGACCGCAAACCTTGTTATATAAGAATAGAATGTCGGATGTGCCGGAGGGTATGTATATAAAAGAAATACCACCGCTCTCCTTCCGATTTTGTGTGCAGACCTTTGATACCACCGGCGCGGAGGATTATTTTTTTCCAAGAAAATTGAACGGAACACAGCTATACGGATATACGGAAGAAAGATTTGGAACACTGACCGGCCCCCACTTTATTAACGCTCATTCTTTTGGATGGTATTATAGAATGGCTACTGGTCCGGAAAATGCGCCTACGCTAAATGAGCGTTACCAGCAAGGTGTGCAGAAAGATGAATCTATATGGCAGCCTTGCTTTACCAGTGAAGAATCCTATAATCAGATGTTTACTGGATTGTATTTGTGTATTAAGATGGTTACAGAGGAATGGGCAAATGTTGTATTGCGTAGAGAATCCTCATCTATGTCATTTTCCATTTGTGATAATATAAAGTTTTGCAAATGTGCCGATTGCTCTACACTCTATTCCACAAACGGGTATGCAGGCGGAAGCGTATACATTGCCAACCGTGCGGTAGAGGATATACAGCAGTATTATCCTGATCTGAAGCTATATTTGATTCTTTATGATCATACGATTCCTCAGGATATTTTCCCTCATGAAGATCTCATTATCATGTTTTGTCATAACGGCTGCAATAATCATGTGATTGGTAGCGGCGGTTGTGGAGACAACTTAACACAGTTGAACTACAGCAATAAATACGAAGAAGCGGCTTTGCAGGCATGGGGAGATATCTGTGCACAAACTGGAGCCGAATTGTGGCTTTGGTACTACCCGGTAACGTGTCACTATTATCTTGTAGGCTGTCCGAATATCTATAACATTTGGGCGGACATTGTGAATGTGGTGAACATGTACAATGTTACCGGCATATATTATGAAGGCGGCGGCCGTACCTACAATTTTGAAGCCTTGAAGGCATATATCGCCTCCCGGGTTATCGTGGACCCAGATATGGCGGAAGAGGAATTTGTTGCACTTGTAAAAGAATACTTGTATATGTACTATGGTGACGGCAATGAAGAATTGTTCGATTTTATTGTGATGCAGAATGAGGCAGGCGACCGTGCAGGCTGTTTTGTCAACAACTATGACCGGCCTCGTCAGATGTATGATTATACGTATATTGATGAACATTATGAAGAAATGCGGACTCTGCTGACAACAGCATTGGAAAAGGCGCAAACCAGCAACCAGCGCGATAGAATTGAAACGCTGATCGCCTGCTTTGATTTCCTAGGACTTACCTGTGTGCACCATCGCTACTATAAAGGAAATGACGATGCGCTTCGGCAGTTGTACATGGAACGGTATGACGCAATGTACAATTATATTAAGAACAACGATATGGTGATATTCTCTAACGATGAGCCATACTCGATCCCTGGCAGCATCAGCTATAAGGAAGACCCGATGTTCCAATTCTATGGAGAAGAAAGAAGCGGCGTGACCAGATATCCGTGATTCGTTAAGGTGAATAAAGCAATTGGTCCACTATTTCATAAAAAAAAGAGCTCTGTCTTGCAGAGCTCTCTTTTTTATGAAAGTATAAAAGTATATTCAAAAAAATAATGCATTTTATTTACAAAATAGAAACAAGGCTTCTGTGATTTTTGTACAAAAAAATCAAAAAAATACTTGATTATGTATAACTAATATGGTACAATAAACACAGATATACGATAAACTCGTCTATTAATGCAAGGAGAAACCAAATGAAAAAAGCATTATCACTGGTGCTGTTGCTATCGATGCTGGCAGGTATGCTTAGTATCGGTGCTGCGGCAGGAATGGTAGTAGATGACACTTTCACTTTGGGCGACGTGAATGGGGATGGGGTTGCCGATCCTACGGACGCGCTGGAAGTGGCTCGCTATCTAGCAGATGTGGAGGGCGTAAATGTAATACGGGACGCTGCGGACATGGACGCGGACGGCCAGGTAAGCGCATATGACGCACTTCAGTTTAAAATGTGTATAGCCGGCGCGAAAGATTGGTCTGACTACGAGATTACTGAAGGATACGGCCAAGCGCTGTATAACTTTACCATTGCAGGCAATTCGATTACTACATATTGCATCGTTGTGCCCGAGGGAACAGATTCTGAAACCAGCAATCTGTACTATGGTGCAGATATGCTGCGCAAGTATACTCGGATGGCAACGGGACACAATATGGAAATCTGCTTTGGTACGCCTAAAACAGAAAATGCCGTCTACTTCCATCAGGAAGATGAGACCGGCGAGCTTGGCATTGAAGGCTACATCTATGAAGTGAAGGATGGACAACTGCATATCTATGGTACCCGCAGAGGTAATATGTATGCTGCCTATGATATTTTAGAAGAGTATCTGGGCTATCGATTCTTCAGTACCAAGGAATACCGCGCATATAAGAGCCGTACCTCCGACATTGCAGAGGGTACATATTTCAAGAAGATTCCTGAACTTGTTTTCCGTATGGCAAGACAGACAGCTGCAGAAAACAATGAAGAATTTGCGTTCCCGCGCAGACTGAACGGACGTGGATCTGCATTTTCGGATGATGATCGTCATGGTACGCTGACGGGCGCGCACTTTATCAATGCCCATTCTTTTGGCTATTACTACAGAATGGCTACTGGTCCGGAAGATGCGCCTACTTTGCAGGAACGTTATCAGCAGGGCATACAGAGAGATGAGTATTCATGGCAGCCTTGCATGACCGGTGAAGAGTCCTATAATCAGATGTTCACTGGCTTGAAGTTGACTCTGGATATGATTTTTGTTGAATGGGCACAAGGTACGAATAGACCGAGCCATGTATTCCGGAAGGGTACATCTTCCATGTCTTTCTCTATCTGTGATAACATCAAGGGATATTGTAAGTGTGCAGACTGTGCTACAATCTATGAGACAGATGGCTACGCAGGTGGAAGCGTATATATTGCCAACCGTGCTGTGAAGGATATACAGCAGTATTATCCGGGAATGAAATTGTATTTTATCATATATGATCATATCATTCCTCAAACAATTTTCCCAGACGAGGATCTGATCGTATTGTTCTGTGGAACCGGTTGCAATAACCACTTTATTGGCAGCGGTGAATGCGGAGATAATGTTACTACTCTTGGCGGAAACAACACCTATGATGAAAAAGCATTGAAAGCGTGGGGAGATATTTGCCGAGATACAGGTGCAGAACTGTGGTTCTGGTATTACCCTGTAACTTATCACTACTATCTGGTGGGCTGTCCTAATATCATAAACCTGTACTATGATTACAACTATCTGATCAATGAGTGTGGTGTCAGCGGCATATTCTACGAAGGTGGCGGTACGGAGTATAACTTTGAAACCTTGAAGGAATATCTTGCGATTCGTCTGAACTGGGATCCCGAAATGACGGAAGAAGAGTTCTATGGTCACATAATGGAATATCTGTATCTGCAATATGGTGACGGCAATGAAGAGCTGTTTGACTTCATTATGATGCAGAATGAGGCGGGTGATTTGGCAGGATGCTTTATCAATAACTATGACCGGCCCCGCCAGATGTATAATTTTGAGTATATCGACAAGAACTATGAGGAAATGCGGGCCCTGCTGACAGCAGCATTGGAAAAAGCCCAGACAGATGAACAGCGTGATAGAATTGAAACGTTGATTGCATGTTTTGATTTCCTTGGGCTGTCTTGTGTGCATCACCGCTACTATAAGGGAAATAATGAAGAACTTCGGCAGTTGTATATGGAACGGTATGACAATATGTACAACTATATCAAGGATAATGGTATGGAGATATTCTCGGCAGATGAGCCGTATTCGCTGCCTAGCAGTATCAGTTACATAGAAGACCCGATGTTCCAGTTCTATGGAGAAGAAAGAGACGGTGTTACCAGATACCCGTAACTTTTCGTATAAAAAAGACCCGCCTGCTGGCGGGTCTTTTTTATACGAAAAAGCTTTAATAATTTACTTGACTAAAGTAAAGAAGTGTGCTATACTTAGTAAAGAGAGATGCTTGCGGAAGTTTTTTGTATATGGTATAATAAAGGAAAGTTTTATTATGTAAACTTCCACACTTTTATTTTTGCATGATAAGTGGTTGCAAAATAAGTTTTGCAGCTTGCTTTACTCTATAAAAGATTAAAAAAGAATGGAGACCTTACATGACAATTTTAGGTTTATTGCGTGAGGAAGAAAAATATATTTTAAAAATGCGGCGCCTGTATGAACTGTACGGATACAAAAAATATAAGATGAACAAATTTGAACATTATGATTTGTATTTGGAAAACAAAAGCTTTCTTTCCAGTAGTAATATTCTCACTTTTACAGATGCTGGCGGAACATTGCTTGCGCTAAAACCGGATATTACACTCTCTATCGTAAAAAATGCTCCAGAGTCTTTTTCTGAACCAGAAAAGGTATATTATTGTGAGAATGTCTATCGCAGTACAGATCAGTCCGGTGGAATCCAGGAGATCCTGCAGGTGGGCATTGAGTATATTGGAGAAATGGATACATATGCTCAAGCGGAAGTATTGGCCTTGGCGGCGAAAAGCCTTCGTGAAATTTCATCCAGTTCCGTTATTGGTATCAGTCATATGGGCTTGGTAACGGCACTTTTGGATCAGGCAAACTTAGAGGGAGTGGCCAGACGGGAAGTGCTGCGCTGTCTGGGAGAAAAGAATGTCCATGAGCTTCAAGCGATTTGTCGAGGAGAGGCGGTTGCAGAAAAAGATATAAGCAAGCTTACATCCGTTGCAGAAGTTTATGGACCTTTGAAAGAGAGCCTTGCTACGCTGGCTGCGCTGCTTGCAGATACATCTGCCGGGGACCCCGCACGCCAGGCTGTAGATGAGTTAGCGAAGTTATATCGAGTATTGGATGCAGTCGGCTGTGGCGCACAATTTGTATTGGACTTTTCGGTGACAAATGATATGGATTACTACAACGGAGTTACCTTCCAGGGATTTGTGGATGGCATTCCCGCCCACGTGCTCTCTGGCGGACGATATGATACCCTTGTGAAAAAATTTGGTAAACAAGCAGGTGCTATTGGCTTTGCAATTTATCCGAATCTTTTGGAACAGTTTGGTGAGGATATGCGGGATAACGACCTGGATGTATTAATTACATATGGCAGTGCAGATCCTGTCGCCGCCGCAGTAGAAGCCCAGAAATTGACCAATGAAGGCCTGCGGGTACGCGTGCAGAAAGATAAGACTGGTACTGTTCGCTATAAAAAACATATGTGTATGGATGAGACAAAGGGAGGAGGCGTTGTATGAGAAAGTTGAATATTGCTCTCCCTAAGGGAAGGCTTGGAGAAAAAGCATATAAAATTTTTGCAAACATTGGATATGGATGCCCGGAAATTTTGGAGGACAGCCGAAAACTTATTTTTGAAAATTCAGAAAACGGTGTTTGTTATTTTTGGGCTAAACCCTCTGATGTGGCTATTTATGTGGAACGCGGCGCCGCCGATGTAGGTATTGTCGGCAAAGATATCCTGCTGGAAGGTGGCCATGATGTATATGAATTGGCCGACCTGCAGATGGGAAAATGCAGAATGGCTGTAGCTGGTAAAAAGGGGATGCAGCCCAGCGGCGAAAGGACAATTCGCGTTGCAACAAAGTTCCCCCATATTGCAAGGGATTTTTACGATAAAAAAGGCTTGGATATTGACATCATCAAACTGAATGGGTCTATTGAAATTGCACCTCTTTTGGGACTATCCGACGTAATCGTAGATATTGTAGAAACGGGCAAAACTTTGTATGAAAATAATTTGGAACCCTATGAAACCATTGTGCCAATCAGCGCGCGTTTGGTAGTCAACAAAGCAAGCTTTCAATTTAAAAATGCTGAAATTCTTGCTATGACAGAAAAAATTCAAAAGGCGATTGCAGAAAGGGAATAAAGAATGATACGCATTATGGAATACGCTCAGTGCGCAGGGGAAATTCTCAACCGCAGCGTTCGGACAGTAGATCCGTCAGTAGAGCGCGTTGTAACGGAGATCATTCAAAATGTGCAGACGGATGGAGACACCGCCTTGCTGACATATACAGAGAAGTTTGACGGGGCAAGTCTGGAGAGCCTTGCTGTCAGTGAACACGAGATTGAAGAAGCAGTAGCCGCTATGGATTCCAAGTATCTTCAGATTTTGCAGGAAGCGAAAGAACGAATCTGGGCTTTTCATGCCAATCAAAAGCGCAGCGGATTTGTTCTGACCGGGACTACTGGAGAAGTACTTGGGCAGCGGGTGATACCTATGGAACGCGTGGGTCTGTATGTACCTGGCGGTACAGCAGCATATCCTTCTTCTGTGTTAATGAACTGCATTCCTGCTCAAATTGCCGGGGTAGAGGAAATCGTGATGGTAACCCCTCCAGGGCAGGATGGGAAAATCAATCCGGTAATACTCGCAGCGGCAAAAATTGGCGGCGTACAGAAAATTTTTAAGGTTGGGGGTGCCCAGGCTGTGGCCGCACTTGCGTATGGTACACAGTCTGTTCCCAGAGTGGATAAAATCGTGGGTCCAGGAAACCGGTATGTAGCGGAGGCCAAACGCCAGGTTTTTGGCGTAGTGGCAATTGATATGATTGCCGGGCCAAGCGAAATATTAGTAATTGCCGATGGTGCGTCTAATCCGGTGTATGTGGCGGCGGACCTTCTGTCTCAGGCAGAGCACGATGTGTGTGCTTCGGCAGTTTTGGTTACGGACAGTAAAAAACTGGCGGAGCAGGTGTCCCAGGAATTGGAGCGACAGATTCCACTGCTGGAGAGAGAGGATATTGCACGCCGATCTATTGATGACAACGGGAAAATTATCATTGCGGACTCTATCTGTCAAGCAGTAGAAATTTCTAACGCCCTGGCACCGGAACATTTGGAGATTTGTACAGATGCACCCTTTGATTATCTTGGTCGGATAAAGCATGCAGGAAGTGTGTTCCTCGGAAGATATTGCCCTGAGGCGTTAGGCGATTATTTTGCAGGACCCAATCATACCCTTCCTACCAGTGGAACCGCTCGTTTTTCCAGCCCTTTGTCTGTAGATGATTTTGTAAAGAAAACGCAGTTCACCTATTATACAAAGGAAGCCCTGGAGCCTGTTTTCGAAAAGGTCGGATATTTTGCAGATCAGGAGGGGCTTGGTGCCCATGCGAACTCTGCACGCATTCGTTTTGCAGAAGATCAGAAATAAAAGTTGAGGAAGCATGAGCAAATTTTTAAGCAAGCGTTTTGCTGCGTTGGAACCGTATACACCGGGAGAGCAGCCCCAAGACCGGGCATATATCAAACTCAATACGAACGAATCTCCGTATCCCCCATCCCCACAAGTGCTTGAGGCGGTAAATCAGGAGCAGGTGTCCTTTTTAAATCTGTATCCGGATCCCACTTGCCGTATGCTGCGGGAAAAGCTTGCGGATACGTATGGCGTTGAAGCGAAAAATGTGTTTGTTACCAATGGATCAGACGACATTCTCAATATGGCGTTTATGGCTTTTTGTGATCGGGAGCATGGAATTGCATTTCCGGATATCACATATGGCTTTTATTCCGTATATGGACAGCTTCACGGTGTTCCATGCCGTGTAATTCCACTGACGGAGGACTACTGCGTTCATGTGCCGGATTATGAAAATATCGGAATGCATATTGTAATTGCCAATCCCAACGCTCCTACAGGAATTGCACTTCCATTAAATGCAATTGAAAAAATCGTTCGGAGTAATCCAGAGCATGTGGTTATGATTGATGAAGCCTATGTAGATTTTGGAGCAGACTCCGCTTTGTCTCTGGTGGGATGTTATGACAATTTGTTGGTAATACGTACGTATTCTAAGTCCCGTTCTTTGGCGGGTGCCCGTCTGGGATTTGCTATAGGCAGTAGGGAATTGATTCAGGACTTAGAGCGGATCAAATACTGTATGAATCCCTATGATGTAAACCGACTTACACAAATTGCTGGAATTGCATGTTTGGAGTCGGGTGCATATTATAAGACGAATGTAGAAAATATTGTGCAAGTACGGGAATATACGATCAATGCTTTGAAAGATAGAGGATTTGTGGTACTGCCGTCAAATGCCAATTTTGTATTTGCAAGAAAGCCGGGAACAGAAGGAGAAGCGATTTACCAGCAGCTGCGGGCTGGTGGTGTTTTAGTTCGCTGGTTTAGTGGGGCGCGTATACGAGACTTTGTTCGGATTACCATTGGGACAAGGGAACAGATGGACAAGATGCTGTCTGTTCTAGACAATAAAAGAAGTTAAGTTTAAAAGATAAGTACGGCATAGACATGCAGATACTAAGGAAGGTATGGTCATAAAAAATGCGCGTTGGAGAAATTAGCAGAAAAACAAAAGAAACGGATATCCGGTTAAAGCTATGTTTAGATGGCACGGGCCAGACACAGATCGATACAGGCGTGGGCTTTTTGGATCACATGCTTACTTTGTTTGCTGCCCATGGTCGGTTTGATCTGCATCTTACTTGCCAAGGAGATTTGCAGGTAGACTGCCACCATACGGTGGAGGATATCGGCATCTGTCTAGGTAGGGCCTTTGGCGAAGCGCTGGGAGATATGGCAGGTATTTATCGTTATGGGAATATTACACTTCCTATGGATGAAGCGCTTATCTTATGCGCCGCTGATTTTTCGGGACGTGCACATCTTTCTTATACAGTACAATTGCGTGCAAAAAAAGTAGGTTTGTTTGATACGGAATTGGTACAGGAGTTTTTGCTTGCGTTCGTGCGTAGCGCTGGATTAACACTTCATGTACAGCAGTTGGCTGGTTCCAATACACATCATATTATTGAAGGGATTTTTAAAGCGCTAGGCCGCACCCTGCGTCGCTGTGTTGCAGCAGACCCCCAAATGGTTGGAGAGATTCCTTCTACCAAAGGAGTGCTATGAGATGATCGCCATTGTAGATTATGGAGTGGGAAATTTATTTTCTTTAAAATCGTCATTTGCCTATATTGGAGTAGAAGCAATTGTAACTGGAGAACGGCAGCGTATTGAATCATGTGATCGAATTATTTTGCCAGGAGTGGGCGCTTTTGGAGATGCGGTACAAAAGTTGCGTGAGGCAGGTTTGGATCAGGTAGTGATTCGTGAAGCGGAGAAAGGGAAACCGCTGCTGGGCATCTGTTTAGGTATGCAACTGCTTTTTGACAAAAGCCTAGAATATGGTGAGCATACGGGACTTGGGCTGATTCCTGGAAAAATTGTTCCTATGCGTGGCGTTGTGCCGGATACATATAAAGTGCCGCATATTGGTTGGAATGCACTGCATTTTCCAAAAGGGAAGCCATGCAGTCCCTTGTTTAAAAATATTCAGGAAGGGGATCATGTATATTTTGTGCACTCCTATTATGCAGCTGAGTGTGATCCTTGGATCAGCGCGCAAACAGAATATGGTACGCTTGTGACGGCTGCAGCAGAAAATAAAAATGTGTTTGGCACCCAATTTCATCCGGAAAAAAGCGGAGCGGTGGGGCTAAAGATACTAAAAGCATTTTGTGAAATTTAATAGGATATGGAGAGAAAAGCATGAATCTATTTCCGGCAATTGACTTATATGAGGGGAAAGCAGTTCGCCTGGTAAAAGGGGACTACGCTCAGATGACCGTTTACAGTGAGCATCCGGAGGAACTTGGCATGGAGTTTTGTTGTGCCGGTGCACAGTACCTACATACGGTGGATTTGGAAGGAGCGAAGGATGGGACTACACCAAATTTGGCAGTGGTAGAAAAATTGGTGGAGACCAGTGGGTTGAAGGTACAGGTAGGCGGAGGTATCCGCAATCCGGAAATTGTGCACCGCTATTTAGACGCTGGTGTACATCGTGTAATTATAGGGACTGCTGCGGTGACCGACCCTTCGTTTTTGCAGAAGATGGTTGACAGATATGGCGAAAAAATTGCGGTAGGCGTAGATGTGCGGGATGGAATGGCGGCTATCCGCGGTTGGCAGGAGAAAAGTGCGCTGTCCTGTGATGCATTGTTTGGACGTCTGACTGAGGCAGGTGTACAGACGGTAATTTGCACAGATATTTCTAAGGACGGAATGCTTGCCGGACCTAATATGGAAATGTATAAAAACCTTTCGGAGAAATATTCCGTGCGCCTCATCGCTTCCGGTGGAGTTACTACGCTTGAAGACGTGAAAAAGCTGCGGGATATGCAATTATACGGGGCGATTTTAGGAAAAGCCATCTATACAGGCGCTATTGATTTGGCGGCGGCAGTGCTGGCTTGTCAGGGAGTGCTTTAAGGGAGTATGTGATGATAACAAAACGGATTATTCCTTGCCTGGATGTACGAGACGGACGTGTAGTAAAAGGCGTCAATTTTTTAGATGTGAACGATGTATCCTCCCCTATCATGCTGGCGAAGCACTACAGTGAGGGGGGCGCGGATGAATTGGTATTTTACGATATTACCGCATCCTTTGAAGGACGGAGGCTTTTTACAGATATTCTGACAGAGGTTGCCAGCCAAATTTTTATTCCCCTTACGGTAGGTGGAGGTATTAACACCATAGACGATTTTGATCGGGTTCTGAAGTGCGGCGCGGACAAGGTGAGCGTCAATTCCGGCGCTTTGCGGGATCCCGGCCTGATTCCTGCAGCAGCAAAAAAATATGGCGATCAGTGTGTGGTGCTTTCTGTAGATGTACGGCGTGTGGATGGCCGTTTTACCGTGTTTGCTAAAGGCGGCAGAGAAAACACTGGAATGGATGCCTTGGAGTGGATCCGGCAGGGCGTGGAAAACGGAGCGGGCGAAATTGTTCTGAATAGTATTGACACGGACGGCGTAAAGCGTGGTTTTGACTTGGAGATGTTGTCTGCCGTATGTGAACTGGTGGATGTACCGGTGATTGCTTCCGGCGGGGCTGGTTGTATGGAGGATTTTACTACCTTATTTACGCAGGTACCTAAGGTGGATGCGGGGCTAGCTGCCTCTATCTTTCATTTTGGAGAAGTGTCTATCGGCGATTTGAAAAGAAAATTGCAGAAAGATGGAATTAATGTCCGCTTATAATTAACAGAGATAGAATTTGGGAGGATAATTAAAAATGAAAATAGAAGATTTGAAATTTGATGAAAAAGGTCTTATCCCTGCAGTGGTGATTGATAACAGAACCAATAAAGTTCTGACAGTTGCTTATATGAGTCGGGAGAGTCTTGCAATTAGCTTAGAAGAAAAGCGGACTTGCTTCTGGTCCCGTTCCAGACAAGAACTCTGGAGAAAGGGAGAAACGTCCGGCAATGTGCAGCATATCGTGCGTATTGATACAGATTGCGACTGTGATGCGCTGACCGTATATGTTTTGCCGGAAGGCCCTGCCTGTCACACCGGCGAAGAATCTTGCTTTTTTCATAGTGTATATAATGCAGGCGGCGAAGAACCCTTTTCTCTCGACGGCCTTATGCGGTTGATAGAAGGCAGAAAAACGGAAAAGAAAGAGGGATCGTATACTACCTATCTCTTTGAAAAGGGCATTGACAAAATTTTGAAAAAAGTGGGAGAAGAGTCTACAGAGGTGATTATTGCCGGTAAAGCAGATGATAAAGCGGAAGTGATTTATGAAATATCCGATCTTACCTATCATGTATTGGTGCTGATGGTGCAGATGGGGATCTCTGTAGATGATATATACAAGGAGCTTGCTTCCCGTCACGTAATCGACCATAAAGTGAAGCAGGAGAAGATGACAAAATGACGCCTCTGTCTAATTTGCACACCCATACTACCTATTGCGATGGAAAAAATACAGCTCGGGAATTGATCCAACGTGCAATTGCATTGGGATGGGAGTCTATTGGATTTTCTGGACATGCATATACACCTTGCGACACGGAATACTGTATGTCCAGAGAAGGGACGCAAGTATATCAAAGAGAGATTCGATCATTGCAGCAAGAATATAAAGATACCATACAGGTGTACCTTGGAATTGAACAAGACGTTTTTTCCGATAAAGTCTCCTTTCCATATGATTATATCATCGGCAGTACCCACTATATTCGGTGTGACGACGATGCCTATGCAGCGGTAGACGCATCCCAAAAAACGACAACATCGATAGTGGAACGGTACTTTGGCGGAGATTATTATCGGTACGCCCAGGCTTACTATCGGCAAGCTGCCCAAGTTGCGGCGGTGACCGGATGTAATATTGTAGGACACTTTGACTTAATTACAAAATTTAACGAAGGCGCATGTCTGTTTGATGAATCGGATTCCCGATACCGTAATGCAGCGCTGGAAGCGATGGAACAGGTAGTGCCGACTTGTCCGTTATTTGAAATTAATACAGGAGCGATGCTGCGGGCAGGCCGCTCTGCCCCCTATCCAGCGGCATTTTTGCTGCGGCATTTGCATCATTTGGGCGGGCAGGTGATTATCACCAGTGACTGCCACCAGTTGGAAGGCTTGGACTGGAAATTTTCCGAGGCCGCAGAGCTTGCGAAAAGCTGTGGCTTTCAATATGGAAAAGTCTTGCGCGGCGGTGTATTTGTTGATATGTTGCTTTGAAAAGTGAAATAAAAATGCCTATCTGTTTTTGCAGATAGGCATTTTTACATATGTTTTTTTATTTATTGTGCTAAGCTGCGTTCTTTTTACGGCTTATAATGAATTTTATAAAGAATAGAATACCAAGCAAAAGAACCACCATAAGCGGCAGCAGAATATACCATTGCTTGATGATGGCGGTCAGTATATATCCTATAAAGGAGATTGCTGCTATCAAAAGTACATAAGGCAATTGCGTGGATACATGGTTCACATGATTGCATTGTGCTCCCGCTGAAGCCATAATGGTAGTGTCGGAAATGGGGGAACAGTGGTCGCCGCAAACTGCACCTGCCAAACATGCGGAAATTACAATTACCGTTGCAGATCCGGTAATTCCTGCTTTTTCAAATATATCTAGTGAAATTGGAATCAAAATGCCAAAGGTCCCCCAAGAAGTACCAGTAGAAAATGCAAGTCCCAGCGCTACAAGGAATATAACAGCCGGCAGCATATTGGTGGAAAAACCTGTGTCATGGATCCAGTTTGCCACAAATTCGCCGGCGCCTAAATGATCTCTGCAAAGTCCGCCGAGGGTCCATGCAAACATCAAAATAATAATGGAAGGAACCATGGCTTTAAATCCCTGCGGAATCGATTCCATACAGGATTTAAAGGAAACAATACGACGGGGCAGATAAAGCAGTAAAGTGAAAATAAGACTTACAAAAGACCCCATTACCAAGCCTACAGAGGCATCGCTTTTGGAAAACGCGGTGACAAAATCTGTGCCATTGCCGTCGAAAAATCCACCAGTGTAAATCATTCCTGCAATACAAGAAATGATTAGAACAATTACAGGCAAAATCAAATCAATTACTTTTCCTTTTCCGGAAACAGAAATCTCTTCCGCGGAGGAATATTCTTCTTTGCCGGTAGTGAATAGATCCCCGTTTTGTCTTGCGTTTCTTTCATACTTTTTCATAGGACCAAAATCAAAATCCATCACGCTAATTGCAATGACCATCACAATTGTAAGTAGGGCATATAGATTGTATGGAATGGTTTGAATGAATAGAGAAAGCCCTTCGCCTTCGGTAGTATAAGAAGAAACAGCAGCTGCCCAGGAAGAAATCGGCGCAATAATGCATATAGGCGCAGCAGTAGCATCAATGATATAAGACAGCTTAACTCTGGAAATTTTGTGCTTGTCTGTTACAGGCCGCATTACGGAGCCAACTGTAAGGCAATTGAAGTAGTCGTCGACAAAGATGATTGCGCCTAGTACGAACGTGGAAAGCAAAGCTCCGCGCCGGGATTTGATCCGCTTTGTCGCCCAGTTCCCGTATGCAGCGGAACCTCCGGACTTTGTAATCAGCCCCACGATGATTCCAAGCATGACTAGAAAGATTAAAATTCCCAGATTCCACGGATCGCCTACATATTCCGTCATTACTTGGAAAATAGATTCCAGTGTGCGGACGATATTGAAGTTAGTAAAGAGCAGTGCACCTGCAATGATTCCTATAAATAAGGAAGAGTATACTTCTTTGGTGATTAGCGCCAAGACAATTGCAATAAGGGGAGGAAGCAGCGCTAAGGGTGTTCCATAAAATTTGGAGTAGGGAGAGTCTGAATCCGCCTCTGGCTCTGCAAGGTCTATATCGTCTACAGATTCTGCGCATTCTTCAGAGAAGGCGTCTGCGGCAGTGACTTTTGCAGTATCCGTCATCGTATTCGAATCGGCTGCGAAGGAAACGCCTGTAAAGATACAGATGGAGGCAATAAGTGCAGCTAGGATACATAGCATTTTTTGACTGGTTTTCATAAAAATCCCTTTCCTTCATTTTTTAAATAACAACAGACTATATTCTGTTAATAAAAATATATCAGAATATAAATAAATTGTCAACAAAAAAAGAATAAATACTGAATGCGCCTTTGGCATGTAAATAGTGTATACAAAAATATATTGAGAAAAAGAGGCAACTTTTTTGTAAAATTCATAAAAAATAAAGCGGCAGAAAAGCCTTTCAAAACTATGTGTATTGTGAATTTTTTTGGAATAATACGTATAATTTTCGTATAAATTTTTTGTGAATCTCTTGACAATTGTATACGGGAAAAGTATAATGTAGGTACTAATATTTTAGGAGGTTAGCCCATGAAAAAACTATTATCGGTTTTTGTGGTAGTAGCTTTGCTCGTGACAAGCCTATGTTCGGCTTTTCTCGTGATTGCTGCTGACAACGAGACCGCGGGCAACGAAACGCATAATTATGATGCTTTCACCATCCATATGGACAATGCTACCATATATGAAGGTGAAACAAAAGCAGATGTTGGACTTTATTGGGATGGCAATACTGCCGAAATTAACCCCGATGACATTATGGGAGCAACGCTGCTTATTTACTATCCCAAAACCTTGACTTTTGCCGGCTTTAAAACTTCTGACGGTATTCCCCAGGGAGATTGGGAAAACTGGGAAGCAGATAAAGTGCTCAACCAGGAAAATGTACAGGCAACGGCAAATGCTGTCGGCGCTTTTGAAGCTTGTGATGTGGAGATTCCTGCTGGCCCGGACAGCGATTATCGTTTTGTAAAATTGCTGCTGGACCGTAATATGAAAGAGGCTAGCTACTACAATGGCCTGCTTGGTACTCTGAGCTTTGACGTTGCTGCAGACGCTCAGATTGATACATACGAAATCGGTGTCGCAACAGCGTCCAAATATATCATGACTTTGAATCCGCTGACTTATATTGATCCTGTCCTTGTAAAAGGCGGTGTCACTGTTGCTGAGACTCCTGTAGATGGCGCTACTTTCTCTGTAGGCGCAGCAACAGGTGTAAATGGCGGCGAAGTCACTGTTCCTGTAAAATTGGATGCCAACTCTGGTTTCTTTATTGCAAGACTGGGTCTGCAATATGATGCCAACGTATTTACCGTAAAAGAGGTTACTGCTGGTGACATGATTGGAGCGAACCACTTCCTCTCTAGCATAGACGACAAGGGAAATGTTATGCTGTACTTTGAGGCAGGTGAAGCTGCTGACTTTACCGGCACTGGTACGATTGCGAATGTAACCTTTACTGTAGCAACTCCCGATAAAGTAGCGGGTGAGCATAAGATCGCTCCTACAGTAGTAGAAGTTCTTACCTATGAGGAAGAAGCTCTTGAAACTACATTGGTTCCCGGAACCGTAACGATTGAGGTTTCCGAAACCATGAAGATCGAAGTTGCTGAAGTATCCGGCCCCCGTTTCCAGGAAGTTAGCGTTCCTGTAAGTGTTGGCAGAAATACAGAAGGCATCTGGGCAATCCGGGCAGAATTTGCTTATGATACCACTGCTTTGGAATTTATAGGCGTGGAAGATGGACTCTTTAGCATTGCAGATGGATACAGTGAAGAGGATGGTAAGATTACTGTCTTCATTGAAAAGGATGCAATGCAGAACGTAACAGATGTAGATGGTGTTTTGTATTCCTTGAAGTTTAAAGCACTTGTTGAAGGTGAGACACCGATCAGCATGGAAGTAAAGGAAGTTATCAACCAGGATGAAGAAAATGTTGAGTTCCTTCCTGCAAGCGGTTCTGTTACAGTAACCCCTTGCGAACATATAAGCGGCGAAACGTATACTGCGGTTACTAAGAAGCCTACAATGTATGAAGAAGGTGTTCTTTCTACACTCTGTCAGGAGTGCGATGGGGAACTCAGCACAGAATCGATTCCTAAGGTTGCCGGTTTGTCTCCTGAAAAGACAGAACAGTATGCTGGTCAGCAGGCAAAAGTGCCTGTAAACCTGTTGAACAACCCTGGTGTTGTATCTTTGGGTGCCGAGTTTGTATATGATCCGGACCAGATGACTTTTGCTGGCTTGGAAAGCGGCCTCTTTACAACTGATAAGTTTAGTGTAAGTGATAAAGATGGCACGCTGACTATTTTTGTAGAAAGCCCTGAAATTGCAGACGTCACAGAGGACGGTGTAGCTTTCTATATGCTGTTTGATATTCCGGAAGGTGCAACGGTATTGGATGAATATACCTTTACCGGTTCTGCTATTGATAACTATAACGTGAATGCAGATGAAGAGTATGTTGCCATAGAAGTTGACAACGGCGTTGTCAAGGTAAAATGTCCGCATACAGATAAATTGCCGCCTGAAACGGTTGAGCCTACTTGTACTGATCCTGGTTACATTGAAGAAAAATGTGCACTGTGTAATGAAGTAGTGACAAAGGACGTAGACCCTGATCACCCTGATGCATTGGGCCACGAAGAAGGCGATCCTATTATAGATCCTGCTCCTACTTGTACAGATACAGGTATGAAATATGTATATTGTGAGCGGTGCGATGAACTGCTGTCTTCTACAACAGTTGACGCAAATGGTCACAAGGATGGTACGCCTGTTGCAGAACCGGCAGCTACTTGTACAACAACAGGTACGCTGAATACCTACTGTGAGACTTGTGGAGAATTGACTCATACTGAACCCATTCCTGTTATTCCTCATACTGAGGATGCTGGTGTTGTAACAAAAGATGCAACGTGTGAAGAAGAAGGTGAAAAAACCTATACTTGTACTGTTTGCGATCAAGTAGTACGCACCGAAAAGATTGAAAAAGTTCCGCATACTCCTGGTGAATGGACAATAGTTAAAGAACCTACTGAAACTGAAACAGGTTTGAAAACGCAGAATTGTACTGTTTGTGGAGCTGAGCTGAACAGAGAAGTGATACCTGAAAAGGGTACAGAGACGACAGAACCTGGCGAGACAACAGAACCTGGCAATACACAGGAACCTGTTGATACCACAGCACCTGGCAATACACAGGAACCTGTTGATACCACAGCACCTGAGGTAACAACCAATGGAGATATTACCAATGAGCCTGCTGATTCTACAACACAGCCTAATGATGGTAATAATCCTCCAAAGACAGGTGACTATATGATTTATATCGCCATTGTTGCGGTTGTTGCAGTAGTAGGATGTGCGGCTGTGATTATCGTTAGAAAGAAGAAAACCTCTGTAAAATAATGCGTACACATTATTTTCACAGGTAGTCCGGAAGAGCTAAAATAGAGAAAGAAGGCATGGATTTTCTGTAGAAATACAGAGATCCGTGCCTTTCTTTTTTATTATAAAAAACAAATAAAAAGTCCCAGGAGTGTTTATCTGGGACAAATAAAATTATAACTTCTTTGTAAGTTTTCCTAGAAAGGGAAGTTCCTTTGCTTTCCCTTTCAGCACATTAGATATTCCAATTACAATCAAGGCTAAAATAGCCAAACCGAATAGAGAATGGAGAAAACCTAGAAGAAAACCTATAGGACGAATCCAGCTGAAAAAAGCTCTCAGCGTGCCCATAATAAGATTAATAACCACTTCAAAGAGAAATAAAATCATTCCTTGTTTTGCATGAAACTGGCTAAATCTTGATTTTTGTGCAGCGAAGTAAGGCACACAAAATAGAATCCCCAAATAGGCTAAAACCCCCATGCCTTTGTTCGCTTGTATATCTTTAGGGTCAAACGATGCGGTATAATCCTCAGCAGCGCCAAAGGCATCTGCAGATTTTGCAAAGGACGCTTTGGATGGATCATTTTGAGTGGCGTTGGATTCACATAAAAAACATAGGATGCCGTCTCCTTCAAATTGAGCGCCACATTTTGTACAAAAAGGCATATGAGTCTCCTTTCACATCTTATAGACTATAAATATGTTAGCAGATAAAATATCTTATGTCAATATTTTTGCGTTAAAAAGCGCTTTATCTAATTCAAGATAAAGCGCTTTTTGACTGCATGTTATTCTGCTGCCTCAAATTGCTCTTTGCCTACAGAACATAAGGGGCAGGCAAAATCTTCAGGAACGTCTTCCCATTTAGTTCCCGGCTCGATTCCCATATCAGGTTCTCCAGCTTCTTCATTATAAACATATCCACAGACTGTACAAACGTACTTTGCCATGTTTTTACCATTCCTTTCTTTGGCTTATGCCAATGCATACTTTTACTTTCTATTAGTATATCTAAATTAATAAAAATTATATGTGATAAAATCACATATAATAATGAATTTTGTGCGGGCTACGTATAGATATGAATTAATGGCTGTCCTTTGCGTACTTGTATATAAATGAAATTTTCTTTTTTATGAAAAGAGGTTGACAGAATACGGTTTTCTGTGTATAATAAAAAGGCTGTTAGGAATGATAATTCCATGCAGATCGAATGGAGAAGTACTCAAGTTGGCCGAAGAGGCGCCCCTGCTAAGGGTGT
The DNA here is from genome assembly GCA_948466345.1 of uncultured Clostridia bacterium. Classification (GTDB taxonomy): domain Bacteria; phylum Bacillota; class Clostridia; order Oscillospirales; family CAG-272; genus Avispirillum. The sequence goes on from CAOKAC010000005.1 coordinate 188,392, forward strand.
AGGTCGGGTAACCGGCGCGAGAGTTCAAATCTCTCCTTCTCCGCCAATGTCAGAAAGTGCGTAAACTGGTGTTTACGCACTTTCTTTCTTTTTAACTTAAAACGGGGAAAGCACGTATTTTGACTGATTTTCCCGATCTTTTCCAAGACATTTTCTCTTTATCACAAAGCTGAAAACACAAAGGATAAGCAATACTTTGCCACATTGTCAAGTGAAGAATTTATTCTTCTTGAATTTTTTCAAAAAATTTTATAGGCGTCCTATAATTATGCTAAACTGAACACAACGACAAATCGAAATTTGCAAGGAAAAATGTATGATTAGAATAAGACCATATAAAGCTTCGGATGTAGATACAATATTATCGTGGTGTCAAAATGAAAAAGCATTTTATCAATGGACAGCAGGCATACTCGGTAATTATCCGATAACACAAAAGGAATTTTGTTTTGTTGAATCTCTAATGCCGTTTACTGCATTTGATGAAACAGGAATTGTTGGCTTTTTTACACTAAGAACCCCTGATGAATCATTGGATGAATTACGTTTTGGATTTGTTATTGTAAATCCTCACAAGAGAGGAAAAGGCTATGGAAAAGCTATGCTCCGGCTAGGGCTAAAATTTGCATTTGAAATATATGGCGCTAAAAGAGCCTCATTGGGTGTTTTTGAGAATAATTTTCCCGCTTATTACTGTTATAAAGCAGTGGGTTTTCGTGATGCAGTTCTTGATGCAACAGAAAAATATTATGTTCTGGGTGAAGAATGGAAGTGCAAAGAATTGATTATGGAAAATATATAAATTCCTGTTTGTTAGCGATCTCCAAAAGGCAGCCGTATATGGCATATGCAGGTTCCATTCTATTAAAAGGCATGCCTGCAATATAATAGGCGTATTTCTAAGGATAGGAAAATATATTTAAATGTATAAAATGGATATACAATACTGCGTTTTTTATTGCGTGTGATATAACATGTTCTGAAAGTTATAGAAGTATACAAAATCAGATGAGAATCGTACAATAGTATCGAGCGATAGAGAGAAGGAGAAATATTTTTGTGAAAAAAAGTAACAAAGCATTTGTTGGAAAATGCAAACCCCAAATTTGGCAAAGAATTGCCAGTGCGGCGCTTTGTGTTATATTGCTCAGCACAAATATGGCGGTCAAGGCATCATATGAGACGGTGAATCTAGACGCCGAAACGGCAACAATGAAGATTGAGACCGCTGTTATAAGAGATGATGCGGGCAACGAGCAATCTTTACTTGAAAGCGGCTCTGCCACTTTTGACATTGATTATGCTAAGTATGTAACGCTGCATATTAAGGTAAAAAGTACACTGAACCTGAAAGATAAAAAGGTAGAAATTAAAATCCCGGATGGTTTGCTCGTTGTAGAGTATCCGAAGCCGAACTCTATGACTGGCTTGGTGTCCGGCGTAACGCCTGAAGACATCGCTGATTTAAACAGCGACAACACTTATGGCAGTTATCGTCCGAAGTCCGGCACGATCACCTACTCGCTCCGCGATACGGCGGAGAACAGCAGCTTCAATATTATTTTAGCTCCGGATACAACTCTTTGGAACAAGAAGCTTAATACAATTGTACAGGAGCCGCTAGAGATTAGAACTTATTCTGGTGAAATTGATGATGCAGACAGTCAGGTGGAGTACGCAAAGGTTTCCAAGAATGCCAACATCACAGGTGCAACACTGGGCGGGCCTATCTTTACCTCATGGGATTCCAAACGTGTGGTGCCGGTGACAACAGACACGCTCTTTAAAATGCAGCAGGTACGTTTTCGCCCCGACAGAAACCGCTACACGATGGGTATGTTTTTTAAGGAATTGAACGTCACCATCGCCCTCCCTTATAATGCAACGCAGGATACATATGCAAAGTATGTTCGCACAGATTTTGATATTGTGGCGAATGACGGGATCAACTGGATGGATCCTGTGCATCACAAGGATGTTGCGGGATTCCTGTTTGAAGAGAAAACGGATGATGTAAATCATACCGTCACCCTTACCTGGAAAAATCTATATATTCCAAGAGATGAGCACTTCACTCCCTATTTTGAATGGAAGGGGGAAAGCGATTGCATCGTTGGTGATAGTATTAAATGGAGAAATTCCAGCATTCCTAGTACTGGGGCAACTGCTGTCGCCGGAACGATTATATATGCGGATAATACGAATACCGAGATTATAAATTCCGATTTTCAAAAAGCCAATCTGGATACGTTCAAGGCTACGGATGTAAGTGACATGAAGGTAGCGGGACAGCCGGTAGGCGGAACTGGAGGTGTAAACGGGATTTTTAGCGAGTTTTCGACAAATCCGGACATCGTCTATTATTTGGGGCAGTTCCATGTGGCAAACATGGGAACGGTTGCAAGCACTCCGCAGACAGTAGAATTTTCATATGACTATAGTGATACAATTGGCGTGACTGCGCAGCGTATACCCGCAACAAGCGGAAATACGGTTACGATTTGGTATAAAACGAATCAAAATGCAATTGAGCAGCAGCACAGTGCACCTGTTGAAAGTGTCAATAATTCAGTTTTATTCACCAGAGCGATGGCCGGACTTGCGGCAGACGAATATTTCACCTATATTCGTGCAGATGTTGGTTCCTATGACGCAGGCTATTTTGGCTACGTCGAGTCCCGAAACGGAGATCCTTCTTCGGGCTGTGCAACGACTTTCGGTAAGCTGCTGAAAGGGGTGAACGCTGAAAATTATACAAGCTTTGCCACCATAAAAATGTACTCTACCGATGACAGCACAGTGGCTCTGCCGGAGGCATCTTATACTCTTACTTTCACTGAAGAAGAGGGTCGGGTGTCACTGGCGATGTTGAATTCCCTTGATGAGCATGGCAACAAGATTCCGGTGCTTGATAAGTTTTCAACTACTGCTGGAGAGAAAGTTCATTTTAATGGTGTAATTGCTACTTCAGCTTATCCCTATACAATTCATAAGGTAGTGCCGGATACAGAGATTTATATCCGGCTGCCGAAGTCTGTTGCAGTTGAGGAGCTTCAACTGTCCAGAAATGAAGGCAGTACGGCAGACCGAATTTTGCTGGGGGACTCTGCCATAGAAAGTGGAAGCATCACCAATACAATGCTGCAGAAGGACGTAGACTATACCATTACAGAGGAGTTAGATGATAGCGGCGACTATGTACTGCGCAAGATATCGTTTAATAATGGAGAAGGGGCGGTTAGCTGGTTTACTGAGGAGCTGGGTCAAATTCAGCTTCAGCTGTCCTTTACAATGAAGATTGATCCTACTGCGGATGCCGTAGCGCTGGATATGCGGGACTGTGTACGAGTAAAAAGCGCAGCATTGCCGTCTCAGGCCAATGGAACACTTGGCGAATACTGTGTGGATGATACCAACGATTTAGATGGAGACGGTGATAAAACTGAGAAATTCAGTACTTTCAATGTAAATGCTACGGATACAAAGTTATCTGTAGTAGCAGCGCGTCTCGGCCTGACTTTTGATTTTGGCGCAAAATTGTCTGAGGGTGATTCCGACGCGGAAAAAGCAGGCGAGGAGGACAACGAGGGATACTTCAATTACGAGATTAATAATAAGAAGGTGTTCCTCAGAGAAAGCTCTCACGGTATTGACCTCCGCTTTACCGCAAAGAACGAGACGGGCAGAGCGTTCGGTCAGGATGACGCAAAAGCATTCTACTATTACATTCCCGTTCCAAAGAAGGGGGATAACTGGGACACTCATATTCAGGATAAGGCGTTTGAATTCAATATGAAGATGACAGGGCCTGCAACGATTCAGGGCAGTTCCCAAAATGATCTTCAGATACAGTACAGCACTACTGTGGATTCTACTAAGGGCATTGGTGAAGAAGGCTATTATAACGATCCGGCTGCCTATGTGGATGCAGGTAAGATAACCGACTGGAGTCAGGTGAAAATGCTTCGTATCAGTGCGAAGGAGACTACCACAGAAATTCCGAAGGACGCAGATGTGAAGATTTATCTGCACTATGAAACGGAAACGCCTGCCTCAGAACTGGTGGGTAGCATCGTCAATTTCGGTCCCTGCGGATATACTCCCTATACGGTAGGCTCGGAAGAAAATGGCGGTCATATGCCGTTGCCGCACATACAGGCAGAGTTCCAGACTGGTATCATCGCTGGAAAAATATTTATAGACAAGAATTTTAACGGTGTTTATGATAAGGATGTGGATGAGCTCTATCAGGGAGAGGTAAAAATAGAAGCCCCTCATCAGAATGCGGTGGGAAGCGATGACCATGAGAGCCATGAGCTGACCGCAACAAACGGAACATTTAAATTTACAGGCCGCCGAGCGGATACATATTATGTAATCATTCACAATCCGGGTAGTACCGATGCAAGCGCTACGAATCCTCTGAAATTCTCTCTTCCGTCACAAGGAAAATTCAACGAGGATACCGGAGAAAATACCGCTACTGCCACCATCGTGGTCAACAGCAAAAACAGTCAGGCGAACCAGCTGCTTTCGATTGGCTTGCAGAAGCCGCATACGGTCACATTTGGTGTAGACGCGGATAAAGCTGAATTGAGTGAAAAGACAGCGAAGGTGTGGAACAACGATACGTTATCTACAGGTATTCCGACTGTAACGGCTAAGGACGGATGGAAGTTTAACGATAAGTGGAAAAATGAAGCTGGAGAGGTAAAGACTACTAAGGAACTCCAGAATTTAAAAATTACAAAAGATCAAACCTTTACCGCACAGGTAGACCAGCTTTATACGGTGACATATGATGGTAATGGAAACACAGCAGGCACTGTGCCGCAGGATGTACAGTATATAGCAGGTGAACAATTTACCATATCGTATACTGATACGTTAAAAAGGGGCGATGCAATCTTTGTCGGCTGGAGTACAGAAAAGATTGATAAGATCTTGGACGAGGACGCAGACAAGGCGGATACGGACAAAATTATTTCGGATCATGAATACACGATGCCAGCGAAAGATGTCGTTTTCTATGCTGTATGGGCGGTAGATGCTAACGGAAATGGCCATCCGGACTATAACGATGATGCTGTTCATGTCCGATATCACTCCAACAATGGTGAGAACATTGACGTGGTGTGCGTCCATCACCATGTTGTAGGTACAACGGCTCTTCTCAACACAACGGCGGAAAATATTTACGGCAGCAAGCAATCCCATAACAGCGTAGAGGGAGAAGGCGCGATAGGGACGTATTCCTTTAAAAAGGATAATGCAGTATTTATCGGCTGGAGTACGGAGGTGTTTCCTGCTGTTGTGCAGACGCAAAAGGACTACGACCAGCTGAAGGACAGTATTTACACCCAATTGATCATGAAAGACACCGGTGCGGATGTTTACGCGGTTTGGGCGACGGACCGCAATGGAAACGGAATGGCCGATTATGAGGAAGCATGTTCGCTGACGTATAACGGGAATGCGCAGGAGGACGGCACTGTAAGCAACGAGCCAGTTGATGGCAATAGTTACCTTCCTGGAGATGAAGTCACATTGAGCGATATCGTGCCGACGCATAGCAGCTTCAATGGCAAAAAGGTGGTGTTCATTGGCTGGGCAACGCAGCAAACAAGCAAAATTTACAGCAGAACAGATGCCGCACCTACATGCATTACTAAGCTCACCTTTGCAGATAAGGACGAAACGGTATATGCAGCGTGGGGCTATGATGAAGATAATGATGGAACAGCAGATGTGCTGGAGACATACTCCCTCACTTATGATCTGAACGGCGGCACGGGAAATACGCCGGAAAGCAGATTTAATATTAAAAAAGGCGAACATATTAAGCTGACAGAGAAGAAAGATTTTACCCGTGGCACTCAAGAAACCTTTGTGGGCTGGAGCCGGAGCAAGTATGAGGACACTTTTACAGCAGAGCAGAAAGATGATGTGCAAAAGATTCTGATTACAGGAACTGAAATCATCATGGGAACAGAGGATGTGTCCCTCTACGCAGTTTGGGCAGAAGACCGCAATGGAAACGGAGTGGCCGATTATGCAGAACCGATCAGAATCATATACAACGGGAATGCACAGGAGGGCGGCACTGTAAGCAGCGAGCCCATTGATGGCAATAGTTACATCCCTGGAGATAAAGTCACATTGAGCGACGTTGGACCGGCTCATAGCGCTGTAAAGAGAAGAAAAGTAATCTTTCTTGGCTGGACCAACCAGGCGACTACTCAAATCTATGAAGATGAGGAGAATGCTCCAGAACTCCTCAAAGAGGTTACTCTTGGTTCCGAAGATATGACAGTCTATGCCGTTTGGGTTTATCAGGCACATGCTTGGGGTGAATGGGAACCCGTGACACCTCCGACCTGTACAGAAAAGGGAAGCGAAAAGCGTATCTGCCTGAACTGTGAAGCATTTGAAGAAAGAGATGTTGGTCCTAACGGACACGAGTGGGACGACAAATTTACGATTGACAAGGAAGCCGATTGTACCACGGACGGCAGCAAGTCTATTCATTGTAAGAACTGCGAAGTTGTGAAGGATGAGACTGTAATACAAGCAGGTCATACCTATGACGGATGGGAATACAGTGCTGACGGACACTGGCAGGAATGCACAGCCTGCGGTGAAAAAACTGTTGCTGAGAGCCACATCTTCCAGTGGATCATCGACAAGGAGTCTGGCATTGCCGATAACGGCAGTAAACATGAGGAATGCTCCATTTGTCACTACAAGAAAGACGCTGTGGCGATTCCTCCGATTGGCAGTACGGAAAAGCCTGGAGATAACACTTCCGGCAATGATACCGGAAATTTGTCTAAGCCATCTAAGCCGGATCAGGACTCCCCACAAACAGGCGATACCAGCAATATGTGGTTCTGGATTTTAGCGGTTTCTGCAGCCGGGATGGGTACCACCTTGTGGATTTACAAAAAGGAAAATACCTTTGAAGACTGAACCTCTATAATTTGTATTTGTCATGGCTCTCCTATCTAGGCGTCTTTACGAACTTCCACTCTTCTTTCGAATTAGACACAAAAATGTAAATTGGCAAGCGGATTAATTCAAACATTGAAGCTCCGCTGATACATTCGTATGATTGTGGAATAAGCCTGCATTCGTTTTTGAAAGTGAAAGCACCACCAAAATCTAACCCCCTGTGGTTTGGATTCGGTGGTGTTTTCTTTATAAATCCAAGCTGTGGCTTAATAGTCGTAACAGCTTTTCTAAATAACTGATGCCGGTTAGGCATCAGTTATTTTCAATATTTGACTGAGAATTGTACTGTGAAATTTTTTATGAACCTTGTGCAGTCAATCTTACATAAATCGGACAGTACTTGACCGGTTGAATCTTTATGATAAGGCATCCCCAATATCATAAAGGAGAAAAGAATGGAAGATTACAAGAAAAAAACAAATGCGTTGGAACAAGAAGTTCTAAGAACGGATGATACGTCAGGAAAACTGAGGCTGGCAGAAAAAGAGGCTCCTCCTCTTTGGGAAGATATGTCGCGGCGCGGCAAAAATCGGAAAGTTTATACGCGGGACGGCATACGGAAAAAAGCGGTGTATTTTGCCAATCCGGTACATACACCACAGGCGGATGGAGACTATGAGGAGATTCCGGAATGTGTACATTTGAAAGAAAAGGAAGCATATTTTGAAAATAGCTTTGGCAGATTTCAGGTGCGGTTTAACAGAAAAAAAGAGTTAGGCGAGATATTCCGAATGGAAAAGGAGGGATGCTGTCTTACCGTTTCTTCGCTTCAGCGGGGTCACGGAAGTGGCGATATGGAAGCATCTTTGCATCACAAAGAAGAAAACGGAGAGTATCTGCTGTATGAAAATGCCGCAGATCATACGGACTATCGATATTCTGTAGCTGGTGATCGAGTTAAAGAAGACATTGTTATTCGAGAAAGGGCAGACAGTTACCGGTACGGATTCTTATTGGAGACAGGCGGCTTAAAAATGCAGTTTCAAGAAGCGGAACGTACCCTGACCTTCTGTAGTTTGGAAACCGGAGAAGAGGTATTTACGATTCCTGCGCCTTTTATGACAGATGGTGCAGGAACCCGTAGTGATGCTGTTTACTATGAAGTACGGACTGTAAACGAGGCGCAGACGGCGCTTACAATCATTCCTGACAGTGCATGGATTGATGCAGTGGACCGCGTTTTTCCGGTAATCATTGATCCGCAGGTCGTGTTATCCGGTGAAACCAATATGCAGACATACCGGTGGAAAAACGGCAGCATGACTAGGGACAGCGGAACGATTTCTGTCGGAAGTGTGCAGGCGGGAAGCTCCTGCTTTGCAAGCCGTATGTATATAAAGCTGGCGATGCCGGATATCCCAAGGCATGCACGGATTCAAAAGGTTACGCTGGATTTGCACCAGCAAAAGTGTGTGGGAAATACGCAACATTTGTGTTTATACCAAGTCACGGGGGATATTACTGCTGGTACTTGTACGCCCAGCATTCGTTCGGACATGCTGGATTATGTACGGGATACTTCTATAGGAACAGCTGCGTTGTCCTTTGATATCACTGCTTTTTATGACAGCATACGTATGGGAGATGCTTCCCATAGAAACCTGATGCTGCGGGCGCAGGACGAAAGCGGTAGCCGCATATCTTATGCTGATATCTACGGCCCAAGCGCTGCAACAGCATATCAGCCGAAGATAGTCGTAACGTATGAGATCGGCGAGGAGACAAACACGGCGGCAAGTGTTTCTCATAATTTGGCAGCGTTTGGACGTGCGTCTATGGCGCTGCAAACCGGCATGCTCAAGGTAGAGGCAGAGGATTTGGCATGGCAGGGGATTCGTATGCCGATATCAATCCGGCATACATTTCACAGCGCGCTGGCTGGATATCAGTATACGCAAAACACTGAAATAGATTTGGACACTGCAAATTTTAGCGCCATGCGGCTAGGTAACGGCTGGAAGCTGAACTATATGCAGAGTATTGTGCCTAAAACGTTTATACAGAATGGCACAGCACGCAGCGGATATGTGTTTATGGACGAATCCGGTGCCGGAATCCATCTTGTGGAGAGTACAAAAGAATATTTTAAAAAGACATATACAACCTTGCTAGGTACAAAAAAGGAATACTATTTATGCGAGGATTTGGAAGAGTCCGGATATATGTACGATCCCCATAAACGTGAGCTTTACTACTGCGCAGATACATATACCTTTGATGCTGCCGGCAGGCTGATTTCCATTGAAGATCAAAACAAAAATAAGCTGCAAGTCATCTATACTGCGGACAGAATCACTTCCATTATAGACGGTGCAGACCGCGTGTTCGCTTTGGATTGGGCTGCGTCGGGTACCCTTACTTCTATCACCGGACCGGACGGAAAAAAGGTGCAGTACCGGTATACAGGTGACAATCTTTCCGGCGTGATCGCACGGGATGGGGCATATACAAAGCTGGAATATACAGAAAATATGCTCACTGCTATAAGCTCCTATGATACACAAACGGCATCTGTATATACCGATCGTATCGAGTATACATACGATAACGCAGGCCGCATTAGCAGCGTAAAAGAAAAGGGAGCAGGAAACCTGGAAGGCGAAATCGTTTCCTATACCTACAATATTGCTGCCCGAAAAACGACAGCGGAAAATACCATTGATCATGAAGACCAAACAGAAAAAATCTATACGGTTTATACCTTTGACAACTATGGAGCAATGCTGAGCAGCTACGCATATACACAAAATGGGGATAAGGTGCAGATCATTCCCTCTGGTACCGGAATTAACCCTTATATCAACGGCGTCAGCTACAACAGCGGCGGGGATAACCTGCTGCAGAATCATTCCTTCCAAACGCTGAACGGATGGGTAAAATCTAGTGGAGAATGCCCGACACTTCGTGTAAGCACTTATTCCACACCGCAAAATGCTCTGTACGGAAATACCGTGCTTCGTATGGAAGAAACGCTTTCCAGTTCCGGCGATGCCGGCGTTTGGCAATTGACTGATACGCTGCCGGCGGGAGAATATGCGTTTTCTGCCTATATGCAGCTACTGTCGGATGTTGTCGGTACAAACGATGGGGCAGGCGTGTTTCTGCGGGTTACAGACACGTCGGATACAATTCTTGCACAAAGTGAACGGATTACGGAGAAAAGCACAGAATATGTTCGCCTGATTCTTCCTTTTACCTTGACTACAGCGCAATCCGTCAAGGTGTGGATTTGTATCAATGGACGCGCGGAGCTTTATGCGGATGGGGCGCAGTTGGAGAAAAACAGCTTTGCCGGCCCCTATAATTGTATGGAAAATGGCGGCTTTGAGCGAGGAACATCGAACTGGAGCCTGCCTGTGGGCGCCGGAGTCAATACGTCGGACAGCTTTACCGGTTCACGCAGTCTCTTCATCCAGGGTAATTTGGATAGTCGGCGCACTGCAGAGCAAAGCGTGGACGTTCATTGCTATACCGATGTGCGGGAGAGCTTTACTCTCAGCGGCTTTGCCAGGGCAGTTGCTCTTCCCGAAAAAGAGCGATCCGGCGGGAAAACCGCACAGATGCGTTTGGTGGCAAAAATCATATATGGAGATAATACCGAGGAAGAACATGCCGCAGACTTCTCTCCGTCTACTACGGACTGGCAGTTCGGATTTGTGCGCTTTTCAAAGTCAAAATTCAAAGCCATGCGGTCTTTGCAGGTATTTTGTGAATATTCTTATAATATAGGCACAGCGCGGTTCGACTGCATTCAGCTCGTTCGGAACAACTATGAAACTGGACTGACAAAATATGCATTTCCGGCGGAATATGATACGGAGGAAGAACAGGAACTAAGTCCTGCAAAAAAAACAGAACCTGATATTGCGGCCTTTGAGGAAGCAGTAGACCCGTATGGCAACCGTATTACGGAAACCATCTTCCAGGAGGGTAAGCACGGCACTATTTACCGCTCATTCGGGTATAACCAGGATGATGCAAACGCACCTGGCAACAACGCCGGCAATGACCAGATCCGTACCACGGATGAACGGGGATATAATACATGGTTCAGCGTAGACAGAGCGACCTCCCGTATCGACAGCGTATTGGACCGTTGCGAAAATCTTACAAGGTTTTCCTATGGGGAAAACGGCAGACTGTCCGAAATGGCTGCATATGGCCAGAGCACGGCGCCTCTTGCTACCGTATCCTATGCGTATGATAAAGCGGGAAACCTTACCGCAATGACTCGCGGAGATGGAAAATGCGTTACATATTCTTATAACAGTCATCACAAATTATCTAACATTGCATCGAACAGCACAGGCTTTGACGCTCGATATGCATATAAAAACGATCATGGCAGGCTCAAAGGGATTGGTATGATCGACGGCTCGTCCGTGACATATGTATACAATCGATTTGGTCAGATTTTGTCGGAAACATGGACAAAGAATAGGCAACAGACCCATCGGTATAAATATGCGTATGACAGCAGCGGTCAAATTGTACGAGTGATTGACATAGGGAATAAGAAGGAGTATAATTATAGCTATAAAAAAGGAAGTACGATAGGGCAGGTAAGGGAAAACGCAGTCGAGGTGGACGCAAACGAGGTAGTATATTCCAGAGAGCCGATATGTACAGTGGGGTATCAATACAGCGGAGGAGATACGCTGACGGGGAAACGGATACAAAGTGGATCGTTTACGCAGGAATACAGGTATTCCGTAGAACCGGACGGCACCCGTATTGTAACGATGCCGGGAGGAGCAAAAAGCCAGTACAATACAGACCACTTTGGAAGAAAAACGTCGGACGAGGTGAAATTTTCCGCGGGGTATTTGACCAGAAAATATACGTATCAGCCAGGACAGGTGACAGCGGAGCATATCCAGAATAAGAAGGTAAAATCGGAAGCGACAACGCGGCTGGTAGAAACGATCCAGTACAGCAGTTCGAGCAGTAGGGATAATGCGCTGGACGGACGACTGATCCGGTATACATACGATGGAGAACAGCGGATTACGCAGGTAACGGACAGCGTGGAGGGGATCACGCAGTATACGTACAACGAGCTGGGCCAGCTGATAGGGGAGCATAAGGACAATCCGGCGGAAGGAAGAAAAGAAAGCACAGGAGTAGAATACGATGGGTACGGAAATATACAGAAAAAAGGAGGGAAGGAATACAGCTACGATGCGGTCTACAGAGACCGTTTGATAGGATATGGAGCAGAAGAGATACGATATGTAGGAATGCTGCCGAATCCCGTATCGTATCGGGGCTGGGAACTGAAGTGGCACAAAGGAGGCCAGCTTGCAGAGGCAAGCCGCGCAGGAAAGACGCTGTCGTTTACATACAATCTTGGAAATGTGCGAACGGAACGGATTGTGAACGGGAAGCGGTACCGGTATATAGTAGACGGGACGCGGATACTGTGGGACGAGTACAAGGGAGCAGAATACCTGTATGACAGTGAAGGCAAGGTGTGCGGCATGGTGAACGAAGGGGAAACGTACTACTTTGTGAAGAATCTGCAGGGAGATGTGATC
>CAOKAC010000006.1 GCA_948466345.1 uncultured Clostridia bacterium
GGTCACGCTGGAAAGCTGTTTTGAGTCTTTGTGGGAACAAAGACACTGCTTGCCAAGTAGCGAAAAATAAATTCTAATCCCTTAGATTGTACCAACTCAAAGGAAAAACATATAAGAATGCTGGTGGAGGACTCCTCTTGGGCTACCCTTGGGGGATTATCTATGATATGGTACAGTTTCGCCTGTGTCCTCTTGGCGAAGCAGAGTTCCGGCATTATCAAAAGTATAACAGAATACCTGACAGGTGCCGCCGATGGTAAAGGAGTTAGTAGCTGGGGAAAAGAATGTGCTTACCACGCTCTCTACATCCCACGCCAATTCTCCAGTGTCGTTTACGGTCAATTTTCCACCCAGAGAGCTTTTGACAGAATAGAATGTCTCTGGCGCGCCCCCTTCTGAGTCGCACAGCAGTAGTACCGCCGTGTAGTTGTCTCGCACCATGGGGGTCAGCTCCTCGCTGGAAATCTCCCAAATGTTGTTGTCAAACAGGTAGGCCAGGATATCGGCAATCTCATACCGCCCGCCCTTGTCCTTCTGCTTGGGCACTGCGTAGGCGGACAGATACACCCGATCCCCAAACTCAATCATATCAGTGATGGTGTAATCACAGTCCTCCCCTTCATAAGTGAAGGTGTCCATTAGACTCCCCTCCCGATCCAGCTTCACCAGCCGGGCGGTTTCTCCATCCAGCTTGTGTCCCAGCTGTATCAGGTAGCCCTCTCCCAAGCGGACGGCATTCCAGATGCCCTTATTACCGACCTCGGTCTTGCAGAAGCTAAGCTCGGTTCCGTCTGTGTCGTACTGGCTCAGGCAGAGGTAACGGAAGTCTCCCCGGCTGACGACCGCCCATGTGCCGTCCCCGTTGTCCAGCACGGCGGCGATATACTCTCGCTCAAAGCCGTGATCCAGTTGACGTTGCCAGAGGACGTTCCCGCTCTCGTCCACCCGAGCCACGCTGGAATACACAGGCTGCTCACTGGACCAGGTGTCATTATGCCCCCACACCGCCGTCCCGGCGGAGGTGTGCGCGCCGTCCTCCACGTAGAGGCCGGGGAACTCCACCGTCCAGATCGGATTGCCGTCCCGGTAGCACTCCAAAATGCTCTTGTCCAGCACATCGAAGCCCAGGCTCTCGTCCAGTTTCTCCCGGACATCCATGCGGTAGCTAAACCCGGTTTCCGGCCGGGTGTTGCGCCACACGTTCCGATCCCACAGCGCCGCCAACTCCTCCGGGGTAGGCTCCCGCTGGGAGATTTCCAGCCCAGGTACTGCCCGTTCAATGACCTCCGCCGTTTTGTCATAGGTGAAATGCTGGCTGGTAATATCCCGGTAAACAGCTTTCACGTCTGACCGGCTCAGCCCCTCGGTGGACAGACCGTTCTCCTCGAAAAAGTCTACCGCCTCGTTGTACTCTTTGGCTTCAGCAACGAGGATACCCCCCGTCAAACTTACAATTAGAACCAAACAGGCGGCCACCGCCAGCCACTTTCGGTAGGCCAATGGCCTGCGGAGGGCTGTGGGAACCTCACTGCGTTCCAGAATATCGTCATCCACTCCGTCAAATGCCCTGAATAAATCGTTTTTGTTCATCGGTATCCCTCCTTCAAGAGATGCGCCTTCAGCTTTTTCCGCGTCCGGCTCAGCATCACCGTCACATGATTTTCTGTCAGGCCGTACCGCCGCGCAATATCCGCTATGGATTCGGCAAAGAAGTACCGGCGTACCAGCACGTTTCCCTCCCGCTCCGGCAGTGAGCGCACAAAACGCCGGATACACTGCCGCAGTTCTTTGGCCTCGTATGCTGTCTCTGTGTCTGCGCCGCCATTAAAACATTCCACCAGTTCGTCCAGGACAAGGGTGATCTCGCCGCCGCCCCGTTTTTCTGCATTTCGCACATTGAAGCGGTCTAAGGAAAGATTGCGGGTAATTTTCGCCAAAAACAGCCGAAGCACATTGGGCTTCTGCGGAGGCATCGCATTCCATGCATGGAGCCAAGTATCATTGACACACTCCTCGGAATCTTCGTGGTTGTGCAGAATGTTTTCGGCAATTGCATAGCAGTATGCGCCATACTTGTCGGCGGTTTTTGATATAGCGTCTGTATTCTTTTTCCAGTATAATTCAATGATTTGACTATCCTCCAACGCAATGCCTCCTCTCTGCAACTTGAAGGTCCCTTCACCCTATAAGACGGGAAAAACTCTAAAACCTTACAAGGTTTTTCAAAAGATTTCAGTTCTCCCAAAGATATTCAATTTGACCTCTATTGTACCAGTCACAGGCAATAAGGACAAGTTCATACTGCCATTAAGTATTGGCCAGTACAAAGACGGCGAGGAACATTCCCCGCCGTCCTTGTAATTATGTTTTTGATATTATCGGTAGCCGCTACCGATAATCCGATAGCGGGTTCGTAGTCGTTTATTGTCATGTTCTCCGCTTTGTAACAGCTTTGTCGGAGGCAACAAGGATGCTATGTCCTGCGTGTGATGTCATTCTTTATGAGAGGGTGGCATTTAATCCTTTTTGGAATACATTGACAGAAAGACACTGATGCTGTAAAATAACAGTGTAAGGCTAAAGCAAATAACCTGTGACACTATTATGGAGTAACTAAATATGAGATCTGAATTTGGAAATTTAAAATCGGAAAGCATTTTGGAGATTTTTCGAGCGGCAACTTCAAAAAATAGAATTTCCAGAGCAGAAATTGCCAAAATTACTGGTTTGAGTGTAGTCACTGTTGGAAAAGTTGCAGACGCACTTCTCTCTTTAAAAATTTTGCGTCAAACCGTATCCCTTGATGGCGTCCGCGGGCGCAAATCCAGAGTGCTAAGTGCCTCCGGCAGTATTTATATCGTGGTTTACAATTTAGCTGCACCAAACTATTCAGCTCACATTTGTGATTTGACACTACGCATTACAGACACATTTACTTATCATTTCAATCCTGACTATTTTGCAGATGAAAATTTGCATTTTTTCTTTGAACAAGCCGGTCATTATGTTAGTGAGAAAATCAACATACAAAAATGCTGCGGTTGTGCCATTCTTACTCCCGGTGACTATGACGATTACACCGATCGGGTTCTCTCACCCCGAAGCCCTCAACTCACAGGACTTGCGCTACGCAGTATTTTTGAAGAATACTCTTTTGGCGCGGTCGCACCGGTCATTGGAGACATACGTCGATTTACTGCTGGTGCTGTACAGGGTACGATAGGAAAAGATATAAGCGTGCTGTGCGTTTTCCTGGACAAGCAGGAAATATCCAGCTGCTACTTACGTAGTGGCGACAACAGTGAAGCCCTTCGATTTTGTAAATTTGGCAACGTGGGAGCCAGCGGTGGAAAATCGGTGGAAGACTTTATTTGCCGCAGCGCAAACGTGGATCAAGCATTAACTGTTTTATCCAACACACTTTATTGGATTTTCTCTGTTGTTCCCATTGATAAAATTGTTCTGACAGGCAATCTTTATGCTGATCCAGGATCACTTACCCTATTGATTCGAGAGCGGCTAGCTAGCATTCGGCCGGATCAGGACGCACAGATCCCCGAAGTAGTAGGGCTTGACTGCAACGGAGCAGGTGTTCACAATGCCGCGAAAATAATTAAAGAAAAATGGTTTCTTAAACATATTTTGGGAGAATAAAAAGATATCGCAAAAGCGCATTGACAAACCGCTCTTTTATAGTATATAATAAACAGTAACTTTATCTTGAAAGGAATTTACAATATTATGGACAGCGACAGTATAATCATGCTTTTCGTCATGATTTTACTTACCGCACTGTCGGGCTTTTTCTCGGCAACGGAAACCGCATTTTCTTCTTTTAACCGCATTCGAATGAAAAGTCTTGCATCGTCAGGAAACAAAAAAGCTGCACTCGTGTTAAAGCTGGATGATCGGTATGACAGACTGATCACCACCACTCTCATTGGAAACAATATTGTAAATATTACTTTAACTACCATCAGTACACTGTTTTTTATGCATTTGCTGACCAATGCAAGCGAAGATCTGGTAGCCACTATTTCCACAATTGTTATTACCGTGGTAGTATTGATATTCGGTGAAATTTCCCCTAAAACCCTGGCTAAAGATCACGCAGATGGATATACAATGGCTGTATGCGGCATTATGAAGGGCCTCATTACTATATTTACGCCCGTCACTGCCCTATTTTCCTTTTTGAAAACATTGCTATGCAAGATTTTCAAGGCTGATTCCGTTTCAATTACTACAGAGGATGATTTAATCACAATGGTGGAAGAGGCGGAACAGGACGGTGGGTTAGATGAAGACGAAAGTGAGCTGATCCGCAGCGCCATTGCATTCAGTGATCTCACCGCAGGAGAAATTCTTACGCCCCGTATTGACATTGCAGCAGTAAAAGAAGATACAGATTCCAGAGAAATTATGATGCTGTTTTTTGATACCGGATACTCCAGGCTGCCGGTCATCGGAGAGTCTGTAGACGATATTAAAGGCGTACTTCATGAAAAAGACTTTTTCTTCGCCTTTAACTCTGGGAAAACGGATTTGCGTGCATTTTATCAAAAGCCTTTATTTGTTTCTAAACATCACAAAGTCGACGATCTTTTACGGGATCTCCAAAGTGAAAAATGTCATATGGCTTTCGTCATTGACGAATTTGGCGGCCTGCTTGGAATTGTCACTATGGAAGATATCATTGAGGAGCTAATCGGTGACGTATGGGATGAGCACGATGAAGTGGAAACTTTCTCCATGATTGTTAACGATGACGGTAGCATTACCATGGATTGTGCTGCCGATTTGGATGAACTTTTAGACTATTTCGATATCAAATATGAAGAAGACGATGAGAAGCCGCAAACAATAAACGGTTGGATTCAAATGCAATTTGAAGGGATTCCAGAAATAGGTGAAACCTTTATCTATGGAAATCTTTTGGTAAAGGTAACCGATTGCGACAATAAAATGGTCAAAGAAATCAATGTCAAAAAAATGGATCCGCCCAAGGAAGACGCTGACTAATCTGTATCCTTTTTATATCTGAAATGTTTTCTGAAAAATGCCCCAAATTTAATACTTAATAAAAAATCCCTGTGGAAAATCAAATTTCCCACAGGGATTTTTCTTTTATTTAGTCGGCATAAAATTGCCAACCAGATAGCGCTTCATATATACTACATCAGCAGAAGTTACTATTCCGTCTCCGTCAATATCTCCAGCTGTCCTTTCAGGGATATTCTGCACAGACATCCTGGCGATCTGCACCGCATCCGCCGGGGATACATCTCCGTTTCCATCTATGTCCCCAATGAGAATATATTCTGCCTGCAGTGTAATATCTCTTGCTGGAATTCTGACCGTGGTATTTCCGCTGGCAGGATCCGCAACAGTGTCGATGTCCCCGCGCCAGCCTGCAAATCGATATCCCCATCCATTAGAGAGGTAGAATGTATCCGCTGCTAGGGAAACCTCCTGTCCCACAGTATGTTGGGATATTTTTCCGTTTATATTGACCCTGCAGTTTTTGGCAAAACCACAATCCACACAAATGCCATCCTTTGAATATGTATGTCCATTAGAATAAATTGGTGAGACCTCCTCATATATGCACTGTAAGCAATAATGAGACATACTTCCATTTTCTGTACAAGTAGCTTCCTGTTTTATTGTCCACTCGCTGAAAGCATGCTCCTCTTCCAACACTGTTATCAGGTACTCCTCTGCAGGATTTCCTGTATCATAATAATACGCAAAATAAACCGGCTTTTGCGCAAAGGTTACTATCCCTGTATTAGGATCAAATGTTCCGATGTCATCCACAAGAATTCTATCAAATTCGTTCGGAGAGACAAACATTCTCATATCCACTTCCCATCTTCCGTTTTTATAGACAGCATTTAAAAAATTACATTGGGTATTGCATATAACCTCAGTTAACTGCCCGTTTGCTCTTAAATCCAACGCTTTCAAATGATTATAAAAGCAGTGTAAAATTTGTAAAGAAGGATTTCTGCTGACATTTATATCCGTCAACTGATTACTGCTGCAATAAAGCTCTTCCAACAGCGGATTATTTGTTACGTCCAGCTGCCACAATTGATTATTAAAGCAAGACAAATAGCGCAGCTTCGGAATATTTCTTACATCTAATTCCTTTAAATAGTTATTGCTGCAAATAATCTCCTCTAATACCGGATTATCTCCCAAATTTATCTGCATCAATTGGTTAGCATAGCAAGATAACAGTTTTAGCTGCGTACATTTGCTTACATCCAATTCTGTCAACTCATTATTATAGCATACAAGCGTATCCAATACCGGATTATTCGCTGCATTCAGTTTTGTCAATTGATTATTATAGCAATATAAAAACTTCAGTTTGGGACTTCCGCTCACATCCAGTTCCATTAGCCGATTACCGCCGCATCCAAACTGCTCCAATGTAGAATTGTTCGTCAAATCGAGCTGTGTCAATTGATTCTCAAAACAGGATAAATTTTTCAGTTGGGGATTTTTGCTTATATCCAACTCAATGAGCTGATTTTCATAGCAGTAAAGCTCTTCCAAAATTGGACTATTGGTTACATTTAGCTGTGTCAATTGATTATCAGGGCAAGTTAAAATTCTCAGCTGTGGATTCTCGCTTACATCCAACTCAATGAGCTGATTACCGCCACACCCAAGCTGCTCTAAAGCTGGATTGTTCGTTAAATCCAATTGTGTTAATTGGTTGCCGCTGCAGATAAAAAAACTTAAAGCCGGGTTGTTACTTACATCCAGCTGCGTCAATTGGTTGTTCTTACACTCTAAAGAGGCTAAAATGGGATTTTGACTTACATCTAATTCTGTTAATTGTGTATCGGAGCAGATTAAGAATCTTAACAAAGGGTTTGCACTTACATCTATCTTTGTTAATGGATTACCGCTGCAATAAAAATTTTCTAAAGCAATATTGTTCCTTACATCCAGCTTCAAAAGATTGTTCCAAGCACAGTGCAATTCTGTTATAGCAGAATTATTTTCTACATCCAGCTTAGACAACTGGTTGAAACAACAGGTCAGCTTCGTGAGAGCAAGATTGTTGCTTACATCTAAATCCATCAATTGATTACTATCACAATATAAAAGCGTTAATGCAGGATTTTGACTTACATTCAATTCGGCTATACTGTTTTGCGTACATTGTAGCTTTGTTAAAGCAGGATTATTACTTACATCTAATTCTGTCAACCGATTGTAGTAAGCATATAGATCTTTTAAAGCAGGATTGTTGCTTACATCTATCTTTGCTACCTGATTCATAGAAAAAACCAGAGTCTCTAAATTCGTATTTTTGCTTACATCCAGTTCTGTCAACTGATTCATAGAACACTGTAATTCTATTAATGCGGGATTGTTTCTCATATCCAATCTTGTCAACTCATTTTTAAAGCAATCCAGCAAAGTCAAAGCAGTAAAAAACTCTATGCCCTGCAAAGATGAAACCATACTGTGGTCAATAATAATTTCTGTTACCGATTTACTCTCCTGTTCTGAAAGATATCCATCGTCCGCGCCGGGAAGTCCACAAACATAATTTCTGAAAATGGCATCCGGAAAATTATTTTCACAAATATGTAGTTCCTCGTTCCCATTTACGCATGCAGATACGCCGCTGAACGTGCCAAATGCATGCCCCGCACACTCCGCTGCTGCTCCCAGACTATCTTCTGCATACGCCGCCGCGCCGCAAACAGGGATAAACAATATAGACAGTACTAGTATACACGATAAAATCCTTTTCATTTTTCTCCCCCGCCGTACAGAATCGACATATTTTGCAATAATATTGTAATAAATTTATGCAAATTTGTCAATTCAACAGATCTACCCAACTTAAATTATATCGTTATATAAATACCAATTATATACTATTTATTTCTATAATAAATTTACTGTCTTTTATAAATAAAAGTGAAATAAAAAGCTCCATAAAAATGGAGCTTTTTATAAACTTATTTTTTATTCCGCACAAATTTCTGAAAGAGAAACCACTCTGCCGCCCTCTTCCCGGCTGCGGAGACCGGCTATGATAATTTTCATCAGCTCAACTGTTTCTGCAAACGGATAGGGTTCCTCTCCCGTCCGCAGCCAATGGACGAACAAGTCCAGCTGCTTTTTGAAGCTATAGTAGGAATCCTTGCAATCAATATATACATAGTCGTCCATTCCCACAAGCTGCATACCGGCACCAGCCATACCAATCCCCTGAGGAATATCTACCCGGCATCCGTTTTCATGAACCAGATGCACCTGCGCTTGTTCATAGGTACCTGTGTTCTGTACCGAAACAAATCCTGGTCCAAGCAGCGGATATACTGCCTCAGCAGCATGAATCCCGTATGTCTCCCACTTTTTGGACATAGGGCAGCAAATGTACATCAGCCGTCCAAGATGATAGGGCGCGGCATAATAAGGTTCTAACTCCTTGCTATACCGCATACAGGAGGAGGAGAGAAACTGCTTTCCTTCCCGTCTCCACTGGATAAAGGTCCGCAGATCCTCTTCCGTATTTACAAGAGGCTTGTCGATAAACATGGGAATACCCGCATCCAAAAAAGGCGCACACCGCTGGATATGTTCACCGCCGATGTCGGTAGCACAAATTACTGCATCTACCTGTCCCAGCATTTCTAAAGGATCATCTACCACATTCGGGATATTTGCAGCCTTTGCTATATGTTCTGCCATGTCCCGCTGGGCGTACCCGGTACAGCAAATATGGGTGATATGGGCACCAGGGATTCCGATCGTATGGGCGGGCTGTTTTTTTAAATATGCAGGAATCACAGGAAAAGGACATTCCGCCATATACCGCATATCAAATCCGTTAAACATAGCGCTCCAGGAATATGGGTGGCCATTCCCCTCCGTCATACCGAGAATGCCGATTTTCAAGTCTTTTTCTCCAAGAGGAAAAACACGCATAAAAAACTCCGTTCCTGCCGCGGCGCGGCAAAAATAATCATGGAATTTTGCAAAATATTCTTAGGATTTCGGGCGGGATAACACCCGCATAATTTCTGGAATATTGACGTTCGCAAAAGCGGTCTCCATCAGGCGTCTGGTTTTTTCACAAATAGGGGGCACATCAAAATATGCAAGATTTGCCCTCACCTGCTCTTTTGTATCTGCTCCTAAAACCAGACTGGTTACACCAGGCAAATCCCGTATAAAAGCGATTGCAAGTTCGGCAACGCTCATGGACTCATCTTCAGCAAATGCACGCAGCTGCTGGATTTGTTGTTTTGCATGCTTTAAGAGCTGCGGATCTGTAAGGCTATCCGGATCTAAGAAAAATAACCCCTGCAAAAATACACTGCGCACAAAAGTCGCAATCCCACGCTGTTCCAGCGCCGCAAGCGTTCCAGACGCAAGCATTCGCTGATCGAACACACTCATAGGCACCTGTGTCGCGGTATACACAGGATAGCGCAGCATTTGTTCTACCTCTTCTCCTGTATAAACAGACGCGCCTATCAAATCCGTATATCCCCGGTGCACCAGGCTCTCCATATACTTCGCAATAATATCTCCCTGCTTATATAGATTCGCAGGGTGGTGCAGCATGACGCAATTGACTTTGGAAACGCCTAACTTTTCCAGAGATGTTTCTACGCTATCCACAATATGCTTTTCAATTTGTACATCGTTGTCCAAGTCAAATCGGGGCACCTTTGTGGTAACAAATGGCCGCTCCCCTGTATACTCCTTCAAAAAAGCACCCAGCACCTCTTCCGCATCACCATATGCACGTGCGGTATCCAGACTAGTCACCCCGCCGTCCAGTGCAGAGGCAACCATAGAAAAGCTTTGCGCAAGGTCCGGCTTGCCGCCTGCGTTTGCGATGCCGTAGTCCATGCCAAGCTGCACGGTTCCAAGAGACATGCCGGAAACTCGAATTCCTGCAACCTTTGTATATTTCATTCCTGTACAATCTTCCTTCCACTGATATTTCGGGTGATATTCTGATAGTACGTAGCAAGGCCAACTACATCGGCTCCACAAGACAGGAACGTATACCCCATTTCTGCATATTCGTCAAAAGCAGCAGGACCGCACACCGTTCCCGCCCACTTCCCATGGCGACGGGCACAGGATGCAATCTTTTGGCGGGCCTCCTGGATTTCAGGAATATCCGTTTCATACGGACGACCAATTCCCTGGCTAAAATCTGCCGGGCCAAAGAAAATCATATCAATTCCCGGCAGTGAACAAATTTCCTCCAGTTCTTCCATAGGCTCCGGGTCTTCAATCTGAATAATTACAAAACGCTCTTCGTTAGCCTGGCGGATATACTCCGCCTCATTTACCAGGCAATACTTTCCATCCGCATTGCCTCCATCAATAGGTCGACGACCTATCGGATGAAATTTCGTGTAATATACAATTTGTTTTGCTTCTGCAAGACTCATTACATGGGGTACCATAATCCCGGCAGAATCTCCCTCCAGCGGACGAACATAATCGCTGTATGAGCCTTTACAAACTCTGGTCAACACATCCGTATCATAGATTTTAGCCGCACGGACTGCATTTTCTATAAAAGAATAGTCCGTAGGAATATGTTCCATATCTACCCATACGCAGTCAAATCCGCTCATAGCAGCAATTTCTACACTCCGGGGGTCGTTCAAATTGATTTTTACACAGGTGGCCACATTGCCCTCCCGCATACGACGCAGGACGCGGCTCGAACGCATATTAATTTCCATGACGATGTCCCTTTCGTTTATCTTGCAGTGTACCCGCCATCTACATTGATGCTGGTACCTGTAATATAGGCAGATGCATCGGAAGCCAGAAATACCAATACCCCTTGAATATCCGACTCGTTTGCCATTCTGCCAAGGTAGGTCATTTTTGCGTAACGATCTAAAAATTCTTCTGGTTGATTGTTAAAAAGTCCTCCCAAATTCAGACAATTTACCCGTACACCGGCCTTACCGTACCGCCCAGCTAGGAAACGGGTTAGATTAACCATTCCACCTTTGTGATAGAAATAATCCGGTGCGTCAATCGCATCCATTTCCGGATTATCCGCATAAAGATACGGATTGGAACCGCAAATTCCCATGTAGGAACCAATGTTAATGATACTTCCGCCGCCGTTTTTCTCCATTTGATTTCCAAAAGCTCGAGAAATCAAGAAAAGCCCTGTAGCGTTCACCTGCATGGAAGTAGCGAAGTCAGCTGCCGACCCCTCATAATCGTGCATGGGCCGCAAAACCGAATTATTTACAAGGATATCCACTTTCCCGCTCTTCTCTACCATACGATGTAGCAATCCGTTGATGCTGTCCTCGTCCGCCTGATCATACTGATCTGCATATACCTTATCGTATCCTGCAGCGTTCAATGAATCTGTAAATGCCTGGCATTTCTCCAATCCTCTGGACGCACAGCAAACTGTAGCGCCCGCATCCGCTAACGCAATTACCATTTGTTTGCCGTAATATCCGCTGCCTCCTGTAACTAGGGCAACCTTACCGTCTAACCGAAACCGCTCAATGATGTTTGCCTGTTTCATAATCGCTCCATTCCTGTCGCTTGGCGACACAAATAATATTAAAACAAACTTTTGATTCCCTCCACGATTGCCGTACCGGCTTCGCCGGTAAATATAGACGTACCTACTTCATATCCGCCTTCCATGATAGCTTCCGGTGTGAAAATATATCCTGGAAGCGTACCGTTGGTCACCTCAAAAACAAAGGTTTTTGCATAAGGAGAAGCGGCCTTTAGCTGCAAACCATATTCTACAAAAATTTCTCCCTGCAGTCCGCAGATTAACGTATCCCCAAGGCGCAGCGTCATCACCTCACAGGGCAGTTCGGCGTCCCGCACATCACTGTTTTCCGACAGCTGCGCATAGTAAAACTCGTTTTCGGCACCGAACATGGCAAGCTCACAGTTACGCTTTTCAATATAGTTATCATCCGGCATCTGTGAAAACGCTTTTCTTGCCCGCTCCATCTCGACTCTAGCTTGTTCCACCGGTGGGAAATTGCGTACCGGAAGATCGATTTCTTTATTTTTAAACGCGATTTCAATATCCTGTGTAAAGTCCAGTCCTTCCACTGTATGATACACTGCTACGCCAAGTGTAGTTCCTGCCCGGGCTGCTTCCTCAAAGTCCTGTCCCGTTCTGAAATACCGGGAAGATTGATTTCCGCTGGCACCTTGAGCAAACATAAATACCGCATCAGGATAAGCGTATCGAATGTAACGGCGGATATATCCTGGATAATCCGCTGTCACATATAAATTTTCCGCGTGCAGATAGGTGGGATGCAGTGCATAATTCAAAAGCACGCCACGTACTGTATCCTCCATATCTTTTACCGCAATCACATTCACGGTAGAATCTTGAATCCCCTCTTTGTCCCGGCGGTTTCCACCAATTCCCTGCTCCCCGCCGCAATGCCCGATTCCCGTGCCGATTTTTGCATCAAACGTATTTTCCATAGCCTCACGGATGCAGGTCTCTACCTTAGGCAAAAGGACTGCTATGTAATCCGGATCATCGAAACACCCTTCCGCAATTTCAGACGCCAATGGTGTAGAAGACCAAGGTCCGGAATGGGTATGGGATGTAGTAAACATTATATTTTTTCCAATTTTTTCCCGGATCATCCGGCAATATTTTTTCCCAAAGAAAAGCAGATCCATAGTCACCATGACTATTTCATCTTTTCCATTATTTAAATACAGCGCCGCGCAATACAGCGGGTCATGAACGCCGATATTCGGACGGGGACAATGGGGATAGCCTGCCATAGGAACCCCCCGTCCCGGAGAAATATCAGTAAGTGCAACACCTGCTTTGAGCATGAATAATCCTTCCTTTCTCAATATACAGTTTCTGTTACGCCTTATAAACGCGTTGTATTATAAAATCTTTTGTAAGGGCGATAATATCAGCACGCTTTCCTGGATCAATAGAGCCTCTATCCTGATAGATTTCCAACAGCTTCGCCGCATTGCCAGAAGTTACCATAGCAATCTCCGGCATAGAAAATCCGGCAGCATAAAAATTCTTTGCTACCTGGTCCATGGTCAGCTTACTGCCCATCAGTTCTCCATCCTCAAAATTCACATCGCCGCTGCCTCCCGGACCACCACAGGCGTCTGTAATTCCAATAATACGACCGGCCCCTACCAGCTTTTTAGTAAGCTGCAAAATCTCTCTGCGTACATGCACGCCCATCGAATCACAGATAATCTCATAAAACATGCTGTCACAAAGAAGCACCGCCATATTGAAATCCACTTCAATGGTACCATCCCATCTTGTGGGAGTGATGCTGGCGCCGGTTGCATCGTACAAATGGGTGACGCATCGCGCGCCGCCATCTGCTGCCCAGCGCACTTGCTCCGGCGAAGCTTCACTATGACCGATTGACCCTACAATTCCCATATGCAGCAAGTCCGAAAGAAGTCTGTCTGTTCCCTTCACCTCCGGAGCAAAGGTTACATGTCGAACAATCCCTGTATCCAGTAGGGGCATATACTCCGCTTGCACAGCTTCAAGCGACTCCTCGGACGGCTTTGATCCATAACGGGGGTTGAGATAAGGACCTTCCAAATGGACTCCTAAAATGTTTGGAGTATCCTGCATTGCTTCTTTTATCTTCTCCTGGGCAGATAGAATCCCCTCTATCCCCAAATCTCGGTATAAGGTGCAGCAAAGCCCCGTAGTACCGTGCTGCAAATGATACTTTGCCGCAGCTCTAGGATCTTCGTAAAACCAGATGTCGCCTCCTGCATGACAGTGAATATCAATAAATCCTGGAAGCAGATAGGATTCGCTCCAATTCTGTACCGCCCCGATTTGAGGCACAGCCTCCTGTGGGCCTACAGATAAAATGCGTCCATCCTGTACGGCAACCGCACCGTTTTTTATAATGCAGTCGCCTGTAACAACATCCCCGTAAAGAGTATATGTGTTCTCCATGCCCGCTCAATAGCCAACCGTTTCCCAGCATTCAAAAGGCTGCGCAATAGCCTCTGTAACATATACATCCGTGTCCATCAGTTGGAGAATCGAAGAGGGCACCAGCGGAGTCACTTCCCCATACAACACCAGACGAGAGGTCATCCGCAGCCAAGAGGATACACTGCCCATAGTGGTAAGATCATGCATTTCCAAACGGTTTTTGGCATTTTTTACATCCAGCGGGCCTATGGTAGCGGCCTTAGGCGGCACATTTGCAATATCGCCGGAACAGCCGAAGCAGCCGTGAAGAGAATTCTGCAAAATCGTCATGGGATGGAGCGTCACGACTCTCGCTTCCATATTTAGATATTCCTCAATAGGAGGACAGCCAAATTCAGGCGTGCAGGGATCAATAAAGGCAATATGTCCCGTCCAGCCGGGGCCGGAGTAACAGACATCTGCGCCGCCGTCTCCACAGTCGCTGATCATTTTGGAATAGTCCTTAATATTTTCATTGGTGAAATAGTGGAATTGCTCCAATGGCATCCGCAAATCCTCACGAATCGCGCCGTAAAAATATTTCAGGTTACTGTGTGCAAATCCCGCAGGATAATCCAACGGGGCAATGTTTCCATCCTGATCCGCCCACTCATCCATACAAAAGATATGTACATTGCGGCAATTTACATTCAGGCGGTTGATTGCCTCTGCTACGGCAAGATATGTGAGAGGACATGGATTAGGACAAATCATAACCAATTTTTCGTCCAGCAGATCAGAACGTACCATCCGGGCTACCATATCCCCCACCCAGATTCCACCTGCATCGGGAACAATATGGATACGGAAATTGGGATTCGGATGTTTTTCCATATCCTCACGCTTTATATTGCGGCATCTTTCCAAAACTTCTTTGTTTTTGTACGGCACAAATGCAGCCGGTTCAAACTGAAACATAGTTTTCTCCTTTTAAAAAAATAATATTCCAAATTAACCTGTGCTTAACCTGCACAGTGAATTTGCTTTTTTACGTTTGCTGGGGAAATACGCTTTCCTGAAGCAAGAATTGCTGCGCCAAGCGCTGCCGTTTCTGGTGTTTCCAATACAGATACAGATGTCTGACAGACTCTGGAAAGAATCCTGCACCAAATATCGCTTTTTGCGCCGCCTCCAAATACCAATAAATCTCTAGCGCCGCCCAGACGCTCCACACTGTCCCGGATATCTCTCGACACACCTTCAAAAAGAGCATAAATGATGTCGGGAAGCGTGGTAGAAAGCGTCAATCCAGAAAGAGTGCCACCAGTGGCTAAATCTGTTTCAAAGATAACCCCGCCGGCTCCAGGAGCAGACAATTTTGCCAACTGATCGACTTCTTTATAAGATTTATCCGGGCACATGGTCTTCACCAGCCAGCGCAGAGCCGCCCCTGTAGTGGAGAGCGGAATCTCTGCAATATAGGAGGCCTCTTCAAACGGGAAAACCGTAATACGCTCCTCTTCAAACGGAGGACCTTCGTACAATTTTGAAATTGCAGTAGCTGTCCCAAACGACACGGTACACGTACCTGGACGGATACCGGCGCCGATGGCGGCAAGTTTTTGGTCCTGCCCACCCAGTACCACTTGGCAACCTGGTTCGATACCGCAGTATGCCGCTACCTCCGGCAGCAATGGGCCAAGAGACGTGCCCATACACGCCACCTCGGGCAATTTTTTTGCATTTATACCAGAAAAGGACAGTAGTTCTCTGTCCCAATCTTTCTCCCAAATATTATAAAGCATGGTACCGCCGGCAATGGTATAGTCGCAAACCGCCTTGCCGCACAGGTGTAAATTTAAAAAGTCCAGGGGGAACAAAATCTTCTCCGCCTGGGCATAAATATCCTCTTTATTTTCTAAAAACCACATGAGCTTAGGCAATGCATAATCCGCTTCACATTCTATGCCCGTTTTCGCATAAATCCCCTGCACTCCAAAGGCTTTCTGCAGACGCACAGCCATATCTTCCCCACGCATATCCAGCCAACTGACAGCATTACACAAAGGGATACCCGCTCCGTCTACCAGAACAAAGGAAATCCCTTGTGTGCTTACCGATATAGCAGAAACAGCAGAAACGCCTGCAGAGGCTACCACATGCCGCATTCCATCCCGTACCAGACTCCACCACAGATTTGCATCCTGCTCTACATGTATACCATCAAAAATCAGTTCATATTCCTTGTTATACTCACACAGACTTTTTCCTTCAGGCGAAAAAAGCACAACTTTACAGCCGGTAGTTCCCAAGTCAATTCCAATATACATCTTCTTCACACCTATTCATTGGCATTATACCATCGTGTTTTCGCAAAGATTCTATTGATATTATAAAGAAATACCTGTCACTTGTCAATATTTTTTGTTAATTTTGACGATATTTTCCTTTCTTACAGCATAGCAGGATGTATTGTGGAAAACCATCCTGCCGGACGGGGCGAGTCCATACACAGCGTATACAGCGCATCTGCTTTTCCTGCATGGATATACTGAGATGCACCTGCCTTGGAAAGTACGCTCCGCTCTCTATGATTTGTAATAATCTGGACAGGTACATTTTTTCTGCGAAGTTCAGATAAAAAAGACCTGCCGGTAGCATTGGCTGCAAGAACGCGAGAAAAACAGGGCATAACCCGCAGCATATCTAAGGTAGTTTTTGTTATGGCAAACAAAGCCCCCCTGCGAAACCTAGCGTTGGTATACTGTTTGGTAGCCGCGCGTGCAAACAAATCCATACCGTTGACAGCTTCCCTCGCCGCCCACATCAGACGCTGGATCACACCGCCATCTCCTTCTGCAAAACCCTCCGGCGGCACATCCGCACATCGAAGCATATAAAATAATATATTGGCCAGCTGCCGGGAAAGAACTGCCCCAGCGGGGTTTTCTCCCGATTTTAAAATTTCCTGCGTTATAGACTCCCGTAGAGCGGATGCGCCTGTGCAATCGAGACGCTTTACAGGCATCGGTATCGTTTTTTCTAACCGACGGCAGTATTCCACTCCCAAAATATCGTTCGCGCCAGACAAAAATCCGGGAACCAGATTTGGGCACAGCTGGGTTAGCAGTTCCTCGCGCCGCACTCCCGCCTGGCCTACACCCGGAAACTGCTTTTGAAAGGCCTCGCTGTTTATAACCGATGCCGCAAGCTGCAGTGCATGCAAATCACCCGTTTCACTGCCAAAATATAAATGTGTGGCACCAATAGCTTGAACGATATGCACTCCGGCGGCAGCAAAAAACTCTGCAGACCCGCTGCACCATGGATAAGGCAGTTCCAGTACTAAATCCGCCCCTGATTCTACCGCTGATACCGCTCTCGCATATTTGTGAAAAATGGCGCATTCTCCACGCTGCACAAAATTGCCGCTCATCACGGCAATCAGACACTGGGCGTCTTCCTTTGCCCTTTGAAAAAGAAATGCATGTCCTGCGTGAAGGGGATTCAATTCACATATTACTGCAGAAATTTTTTTCATATATTAAAATATCCTTAAAAAGTATTGTGTTTGGAAATATTATGTGTATAATAATATATTGTAAAGATTTGTCTTTACTGCGGTTATTTTACAGGATAGATTGGATATTGTCAAATCTTTGCAGACAAATGATTTATATATAGAAGGAAAGGCTATTATTAACTATGAAAGTATTGGTTGTAAACGCAGGCAGTTCTTCTTTGAAGTATCAGCTGTTCGACACCTCCACCAGTGAAGTCCTTGCAAAAGGGATCTGTGAGCGCATTGGAATCGACGGCATCATCGATCACAAACTCCCGACCGGCATAAAATATAAAGAAGAGATCTGCATGCCCAATCATGCTGTGGCAACGGAAATCGTAATCCAGTGCTTGACAGACAAAGAGCACGGTTGTATCTCCAATATGAGTGAAATTGAAGCGGTAGGGCACCGAATCGTACATGGCGGCACCTACTTTACGGAATCTGTATTGGTGAGTGAAGAAACCATTAGCAAACTGCGGGACTGTGTAGAGCTGGCTCCTCTGCATACACCCGCACATATTATGGGTATTGAAGGCTGTATGAAAGCGATGCCCGGTGTCCCCGAAGTTCTGGTATTCGATACTGCTTTTCATCAGAGCATGCCCGACTACGCATACACCTATGCGCTTCCCTATGAAATGTGTGAGAAATACCATATCCGCCGATTTGGTGCACACGGCACTTCCCACCGGTTCGTGGCAGGCGAAATGTGTAAAATTCTGGGCAGAACGGAAAATACAAAAATTGTTACATGTCATATTGGAAATGGTTCTTCCATCTCCGCTGTGAAAGATGGAAAGTGTATTGATACGTCAATGGGAATGACGCCTTTGGCAGGACTTATGATGGGAACCCGCTGTGGTGACATCGATCCGGCTATCGTCACCTATGTAATGAACAAAACTGGAAAAACTCCGGACGAAATGAGTGCATTTATGAACAAGGAATGCGGCTTTTTGGGGCTATCCGGTATTTCTTCCGACAGTCGAGATATTGAAGCGGCTATCTTGAACGGGGACAAGCGTGCGTTCCTTACCGCCAATACCTTAGCATATCAAGTTAAAAAATATATTGGCGCGTATGCCGCCGCTATGGATGGTCTGGACGCAATCGTATTTACTGCCGGTATGGGTG
Organism: uncultured Clostridia bacterium; assembly: GCA_948466345.1. Taxonomy (GTDB): domain Bacteria; phylum Bacillota; class Clostridia; order Oscillospirales; family CAG-272; genus Avispirillum. Next base: position 18,657 of record CAOKAC010000006.1, read on the forward strand.
AAAACAATCCGGAGCTGCGGGAACGTGTGTGCAGAGACATGCATTATTTAGGCATAGAAATCGATACGGAACGCAATGCAAAGGCCTTCCGCCAACCCAATATTGTAGAGCTTTCTACCCCATCATCTAAAGTAAAGGTGTATTTGATCCCCACCAATGAAGAACTGATGATCGCACAGGATACAGAAATGTTGGTTCGTCAATAAAATTCATTATAAAAAAGGCACAGAAGAAATCCTGTGCCTTTTTATTTTAATAATATCGAAAATTTGCCACAACACGTCCAAGGATTTTCACGTAATCTGTATAGATTGGTTCATATTCTCGATTTTCCGGTTGAAGACGAAAGCGATTCGCTTCTTTATAAAAGGTCTTCACTGTTGCTTCATCATCTATTAAAGCCACTACAATCTCACCATCTGAAGCTATCGGCGTTTGGAGTACCACCACAATATCGCCGTCCATAATTCCCGCTTCAATCATACTTCTTCCGGACACACGCAATGCAAAAAGACGATTCGGCGGAAACTTGCGTCCATCGGAAAAAAAGTTAATGGTCTCTTCATACTCCTCTATCGCTAAAATCGGAACGCCAGCCGTCACTTTTCCAATCAGAGGCACACGATACGCAGGCATACTGATATCCGGACGTAAAGAGCGACTTTTATTGGGATCTTTTTTCAAATATCCCTTCTCTACTAACTTCTCGATATAACTGTACACGGTAGCCGTGCTGCGCACACCGATTTCTTTCTGAATGTCCCGCACACTGGGCGAATATCCCTTTTCCGTATAACAATTTGCTATATAATCTAATATTTTCTTTTCCCTGTCTTTTAATTCCGGCATTCCCCCACAATCCTTTCTATTATTTTTATCGAATTATGTGTTATTATGACATTACCTATATTAAAGTATACCATATATGTATGCATAATGCAATCTTAAAAAGTTTTTTTATCATACCGTTTTTTTATTTAATTTTGCAGGAACAAAAAATCAATTATGCATTTTAATCAAAATAAAAGTATCAAATGTTTTCTTATATCAATATAATCGAAATAAACATATTATTCATCTGTAACTTGTGAACACTTTGTTAAATCCAACTATATCTATTGAATTCCAACGATTTTAATGGTATTATATAAAATAGCAGAAAATGGTTTTTTATTACATTTCAAATTGCAAAGGAGAGACAGAAATGACAAACAACAAATACGTTCTTTCATGGATCGATGAAATGGCTGCCATGACGCAGCCCGATAAAATCGTCTGGATTGATGGCACTGAAGAACAGGCAGAAGCACTGCGCGCAGAAGCTTGCTCTACCGGAGAAATCATCAAACTGAACCAGGAAAAACTACCTGGCTGTTACCTGCATCGTACTGCTGTAAATGACGTTGCGCGTGTGGAAGGCCGTACATTCATCTGCACCCCCACAAAAGAAGAAGCTGGAAACATCAATAACTGGATGGATCCGCAGGAAATGTATACAAAGCTGAAGAAACTGTATACCGGCGCTATGAAGGGCAGAACAATGTATGTAATTCCCTACTCCATGGGCGTTGTAGGCAGTGACTTTGCAAAATACGGCATTGAGCTTACTGACTCTATTTACGTTGTACTGAACATGCTCATTATGACTAGAGTTGGTACAAGCGTATTGGAGGCACTGGGAGACAGTCCCGATTATATCAAGGGTCTCCATGCAAAAGCAGAACTGGACGAAGAAAATCGTTATATTGTACATTTCCCTCAGGACAACACAATTATGTCGGTAAACTCCGGCTACGGCGGAAACGTACTGCTGGGTAAAAAATGCTTTGCACTGCGTATCGCTTCCTATCTGGGTAGAAAAGAAGGCTGGATGGCTGAGCATATGCTTATCCTCGGTCTGGAAAATCCCGAAGGTGACGTACACTACATCAGCGCCGCTTTCCCCTCCGCATGCGGTAAAACTAACCTCGCCATGCTGATTCCACCGGAAGCATTCCGTAAAAAAGGCTACAAAGTTTGGTGCGTAGGCGACGATATCGCTTGGCTGCGTGTTGGCAAGGACGGACGTCTCTGGGCTGTCAACCCCGAAAATGGGTTCTTCGGCGTTGCCCCCGGTACAAACGAGCATTCTAACTACAATGCCCTTGCTACAACCCGCAAAGATACTATCTTCACTAACGTATGCCACAATCTGGATGACAACACTGTATGGTGGGAAGGTCTGGATGAAAACCCGCCGAAAAATGCTCTCAACTGGCGCGGCGAAAAGTGGGACTACACTAAATACGACAAGAGCGATAAAGTTGGCACAAGCGGTGCACATCCCAACTCTCGCTTTACCGCAAAAGCCGTCAACTGTCCCTGCATTTCTCCTGAATTCAATAGCATGGCTGGTGTTCCGATTGATGCAATTGTATTCGGCGGCAGACGAGCAAAAACTGCTCCCTTGGTATACCAGTCTTTCAACTGGCAGCATGGTACTTTCGTAGGCTCTATTATGGCTTCCGAGACGACTGCTGCTGCTGCCGGCGCAGTAGGCGTTGTTCGTCGCGACCCTATGGCAATGCGTCCTTTCGCAGGCTATAACATGGGTGACTACTTCAAGCACTGGCTGGATATGGGCAAAAACATCCCAAATCCTCCGAAGATTTTCCACGTAAACTGGTTTAGAACCGATGACGAAGGCCACTTTATTTGGCCCGGATTTGGCGACAATATGCGTGTGCTTCTCTGGATTCTGGATCGCTGTGCAGGTGTTGCTGATGCAGTAGAAACGCCCATTGGTTTCGTTCCTAAGGCTGAAGATATCAATATAGAAGGTCTGGATATCGATTTGAATGTTATGCGTGATCTGCTCACAGTAGACAAAGCTTCTTGGCTGGAAGACGTAGAAAACATCAAGGAATTCTACAAGCTGGTAGGCGATCACGTTCCCGCAGAACTGCAGGAAGAACTGGCTGCCCTGGAAGCAAGACTTGGTTAAGGATTTTTCTAAAAAAACGTTCTCCAAAAGGAGAACGTTTTTTATGCCCATTTTGTATGCCCGTCCCTTCTTTCTTGACATATTATCCCTGCTGCGGTACAATAATATTATATATACAAAAGATAGTAAAATACAGATTTGAGGGAACTATGAAAACACTGCTCATCGTAGACGGCAACAGTATTTTAAACCGTGCATTTTATGGTATTCGCCCGCTATACACGAAAGATCAAATTCCAACTAATGCTGTATATGGGTTTATTACCATATTAAAAAAGCACTTAGACGCTTTAAAGCCGGATAGTCTCGCCTGTGCATTTGACCTGCGCGGCCCCACATTCCGTCATAAAATGTTCGATGGATACAAGGCAAATCGTCACGGCATGCCGGACGAACTGGCGGCTCAACTTCCCTGGGCAAAGAAAACCGCCACTGCTATGGGCTTTCATGTGCTGACCTGTGAAGGATACGAAGCAGATGATATTATTGGTACGTTATGCGCCGCAGCAGACGCAGAAGAAGATATCCAGGCATATGTGCTGACGGGGGACAGAGACTCTCTGCAGCTGATCACACCTGCCTGCAAGGTAATTTTAGTCAAAACCAAAGAAGATATTTTATATGACGAAACTAAATTTACGGAAGATTACGGTATATGTCCGAATCAATTGGTAGACGTAAAGGCCCTGATGGGCGATACCTCCGACAATATTCCCGGCGTTTCTGGAATCGGCGAAAAAACAGCACTGAAGCTGATTGCAGCTACTGGCTCCCTCGATGCATTATACGCCGATGCCTCCCTTGGAGGCGCGGGCAAAGCGGCAAAAGAAAAGCTGATTGCAGGCAAGGAATCTGCCTATATGTCTCAGAAGCTTGCCCGTATTTGCTGCAGCGCACCTATTGAAACCTCCATTGGGGCCTTGACGTGGGATGGCTATCACGTGGACGAACTGACAGATATCTTTACAAAATTAGAGTTTACCGCGCTGTCCAAACGATTTGACTTTGCTACTAAGGCAAGTCAGCAAAGCGCCGATCCGGAAATTCCCGTGCCTGAAGTAGTGGATAGCACCTTTCCTTGTTCCCTTCAGGGGGATGTTGCCGTATCCGTTCAGGGAGAGTGGTTGTATGTAGCGACAGACGGTCATCTGTATCAGACACCTTTATGCCGCGACTGCGCCCCCTTCTTTGATATACCACGTATTTTCCATGACTATAAAACCCTCTGTACCCTTTTATCGCCCCTAGACATTCATCCCAAATGCGCCTTTGACACGATGACCGCTGCCTATCTTCTATCTCCGGGAGAGAGCGCCTATCCCATCGAGAAGCTTGTAGTCCGCTACCTTTCCTGCCAGCCGGAGGAGAGCGAGCATGCCCCGACATGGTATACGCTTCTTCTCTACCCTGTTATGGCGTCTGCCCTAGATGAAGCAGGAATGACTTCCCTTCTCCATACGGTAGAAATTCCCTTGTCTCCTGTTCTTTCCGAAATGCAGTCTTGGGGTTTTCGTTTAGACACCCAGGGACTTCACGAATATATCGCCCATCTCGTCCAAACCCAGGAAACACTCTGTCAGAAAATCTATATGCAGGCAGGCAAAGAGTTCAATCCAAACTCTCCTCGGCAGCTTGGAGAAGTACTCTTTGAAGAATTGCAGCTTCCTACCGGTAAAAAGACCAAAACAGGATATTCTACCGACGCGGACACATTGTCCAAGCTACGCCCTTATCATCCCATTATCGGCGACATTTTAGATTACCGACAGGTTACTAAGCTCATCGGTACCTATGGAGAAAATCTCATTGCGCTAGCAGATGAAGACGGGAGAATCCACACAAAGTTTAATCAAACGGGTACTGCTACAGGACGCCTTTCTTCTGTAGATCCCAATATGCAGAACATTCCAGTACGCGGAGAGCTTGGGAAAGAGCTGCGTCGGTACTTTATTGCAGCTCCAGGCTACGTGCTGATTGACGCGGACTACTCTCAAATCGAACTGCGTCTGCTTGCAGAAATCTCTGCAGATCCTGTAATGCAGGAAGCTTTTTTAAATGGCGCAGATATACACACCTCTACAGCAGCCCAAGTTTTCCATATAGACCCTACACTTGTAACAAAAGAAATGCGTAGTCAGGCAAAGGCAGTTAATTTTGGTATTGTTTATGGAATCGGTGATTTTTCCTTGGCAGAAGACCTCCACGTGTCCCGAAAAACAGCCAGAGAATATATCGACAGCTATCTGGCCACATATGTAAAGGTAGATGATTATTTAAAGGAAACCATTGCAAAAGCTCAATCCGATGGATACACGACCACAATGCTGGGACGCCGACGGCCTATCCCCGAACTCGCAGCAAAAAACAAAAATCTGCAGGCATTTGGCAAGCGAGTCGCCATGAACAGTCCAATTCAAGGCAGTGCAGCGGACATTATTAAACTGGCAATGATCGGCATATCCAGAGCGATTAAGGAATCGGGAATCGATGCTCGTCTCATTTTACAGGTACATGACGAGCTCATTGTGGAAGCACGCCCGGATTGCGCCAATCGGGCAGCCGAAATTCTGCGAACAGAAATGGAACATGCGGTACAGACCACTGTTCCGCTATCTGTTGATATTTCTATGGGAGATAACTGGTTAGACGCAAAATAATTCTGTTTTTGATATCATATTTTGCATATTGACAACATATATATGAATATGATAAAATAGTGGACGAAATATGAATGCTTTATTTTAAATTTTAAAAGCAGGAAAGGAATTTATATGAACTGTCCAAATTGCGGCGCTCCCCTTGATGCGGGAGCAAAGTTCTGCAACGCTTGCGGAACATCTATCTCTCAGGAGAATACCACTCAGGAGCAAACCAGCACCTACAACAACACTCCGTTTTTTACACCGGAAAATAATCAAGGCGCTGCTGCAAAACCGGTATACATCCAGAGTAGAAATATCGCCACCTGTATCATTCTGTCTATTGTAACATGCGGCATCTATGGTATCATCTGGTTTATTTCTATGGTAAACGATATCAATGAAGTTTCTGAAAACAACGGCCCTTCCGGCGGTGTAGTATTTCTGCTTTCTCTTGTTACTTGTAGTATCTATCTTTGGTACTGGATGTATAAAACAGGAAACGATCTGAATACTGCAAAGAAAATGCGCGGCGTTTCTGAAGACAGTAGCTCCAGCGTTTTGTACTTAATTCTCGCAGTGGTCGGACTTTCTATTGTTTCATACGCGCTGATCCAAAACGAACTGAACAAATTGGCAGAAGACTTCGGTCAAACAAAATAATGACTGAACGTCGAACCAAGGTTATCCGCATCGCCCTGATCCTTACCGGGATTGGGGCGATATATACTTTATTTGCCCATTTTACAGGCATTGGTATCCCCTGCCCTATTTATTGGATCACTGGTCTCCAATGCCCCGGATGCGGTATTTCCCGTATGTTTCTATCTATGCTGCGCCTGGATTTTTTAGCCGCTTTTCACTACAATCCAGCAGTGTTTTGTTTATTGCCCATATTTTTTCTAGTAGGAGCGCGAAAGGTTTATTTATATATTCGATATAATAAAAGGAACGACTTCTTCTGTGACGTTATTATATGGATCATGATTGCAGTTCTTATGCTGTTTGGTATTCTGCGCAATCTAATAAAATAAAAGGAAGCGATTTATTACATCGCTTCCTTTTTATGTGAAATCATATTCCCCGTGACAGCAGTACAACCGTCTCCACATGCTTTGTACGCGGAAACAAATCACACGCTGCAACGCGCTCCAGTATATATCCCTTTTCTACAAGCTTTTTCAAATCTCTACCCAAAGTCCCCGGGTCACAGGATATATATACAATTTTCTGCGGCTTCAGCTTACACAGCGCTTGAATCATTTTGTCGGAGCAACCGGATCTAGGCGGATCAATCAGTGCAAAATCAATAGATCCATACGTACTTTTCGCAAAATCTGCACTGTCCCCGCAAAAAAATCCCATATTGGAAAGTCCGTTTGCCGCAGCATTTTCCTTAGCATCTGCAACAGCACTGGCATTGATTTCCACGCCGGTAATATACACATCTGGATACAGCTTAGCAACAGTCATGCCGAATATACCTGTACCACAATATAAATCAACGCCATAGTCCCCGGCAGCAGGATGTAAAAAGTCCACCGCCTTTTGGCACAGCAGCTGTGCAGCAGCCGTGTTCACTTGAAAAAAGGAAGAAGCTGTAATCTTCAGTGTAAGTCCCAGAAAAGATTCTTCAATATAATCTCTCCCCCAAAGAAGCTGCAGCGCTTCCCCTCTTTCTTCCGGATGCATACAATGCCCTGTCAAAATGCCCACAACACTTGGATATTTTGCACGGATATATGCTACGTACTCTTCTATTTCTGCACAGACAGCCTGTTTTTCCGCCCCTAGTCCTAGTACGATACAAAGCTGCGACAAAGCCTGGTTACCGCGTATATAAAGATATGCGGGCACCATCTCAGTGCCTGCAAAAAAAGTTTCTGTTTCTTTAGCAATCTCAGAAAAAAGTGATGGACAAAGCAAGCAATCGGATATCGGAACATATTGATCCGATGCTCCTTGAAAATAGGCGATTTTTCTATCCCTTGAAAAATGATACACCGCTTTATTCCGATACCGCTCCGCATCCCCACAAATTATTTCTTCTACGGCAACCTCTCCCAGTCCGGATCTACGCAGTGCGGCTTCAATAGAAGCCTTTTTGATCTCTACTTCATGCTCATAAGTAATATGGCGCAGTGTGCATCCTCCACAGGAACCAAATACAGAGCATTCAGGCGCACACCGATAGGGAGAAGGCGCATCACAGGACACTACTTTTGCAATCTTATAATTTTTGCGTTGTTCCACTATCTGTGCCTGAATCTGGTCCCCGTCAACAGCACCCATGCAGAAAATCACACATCCATCCTGCTTGCAAATGCCATTTCCCAGCATATTCATTTCTGGCACTTGGGCAGAAAATACTTCTGTTTCCAATTTTTTATCTTTCCTTTATATTAGTTGCCCTGCAAATATATATCTATAGCTGATGCAGCGGTCTTTCCAGCCCCCATAGCCAAAATAACAGTTGCAGCTCCAGTCACAGCATCTCCACCGGCGTATACTCCCTCCATGGTAGTAGCGCCTGTTTCTTCCTGTACAATAATACCGCCTCTAGCGTTTACTTCCAGCCCCGTAGTCGTTTTTTTAATCAACGGATTGGGCGAGGTGCCAATTGCCATAATTACTGCGTCTACCTCTACAGTGAAAAACGAGTTGGGAATTTCCACTGGACTGCGTCTTCCTCGCTCATCCGGCTCTCCAAGCTCCATTTTCGTGCATCGAATGCCCGTGACAAAACCGTTTTGGGGATCTCGCTTATCCTCTGGATTGTTGTACCCCAAAATTTCTGTAGGATTAGTAAGAAGCAGCAGTTCCACACCCTCTTCCACGGCATGCTCCACCTCTTCATGTCTAGCAGGAAGCTCCTCCATGGAACGGCGATATACGATATACACTTTCTCTGCCCCCAGGCGCAGAGCGGTACGCGCCGCATCCATAGCAACATTTCCTCCGCCTACAACAGCGACCCGCCGAGACTTCATTATAGGCGTGCTGGAGTCTTCCCTATACGCCTTCATCAAATTACTGCGGGTAAGATACTCATTAGCGGAGTAAACCCCTTTTAAAGACTCGCCAGGAATGCCCATAAAGCGAGGCAATCCTGCACCACTGCCAATAAATACCGCCTCAAATCCCATTTCACCAAGCAGTTCATCTGTTGTAATCGTTTTTCCTATAACCACATTCGTTTCAATTTTTACACCAAGGGCACGCAGCGTGTCGACTTCCTTTTCTACAATAGACTTGGGAAGTCGAAATTCGGGAATTCCATATACCAATACCCCTCCAGGCATGTGCAGAGCCTCAAAAATCGTCACCTGATAGCCCTTTTTTGCGAGATCTCCCGCACAAGCTAGGCCCGCAGGCCCCGCACCGATCACCGCCACTTTATGTCCATTGGACACGGGACACTTTGGCGGCTCCTGTACATATGTATTATGCCAATCCGCCACAAACCGCTCCAGGCGACCAATCCCTACCGGTTCTCCCTTTATTCCCCGCACACAATGCTTTTCACACTGGTTTTCCTGTGGGCATACTCTGCCGCAAACGGCAGGAAGACTGGAAGATTGTGCAATAATCTGGTAGGCACCTTCAAAATCGCCTTCTTTTATTTTGGTAATAAAGTCGGGAATATGGATGTTTACCGGGCAGCCAGATACGCAAGGCATATGCTTACATCCCAGACAACGCATTGCCTCATCCATGGCCGCATCCTTTGTATATCCAAGCGCCACTTCATTAAAATTGTGGGCACGAACCTCCGGCGGCTGAGAAGGCATTGGGTTCTTTTTCGGATTCATATTTGCTGCCAAATTACTCAACCTCCTTTGTAAACAAATTGCATGTTTCGCTATATGCATGCCGCTCGTAATTGTTATATATAGAGCCTCTCTGCATAGCCTCGTCAAAATCAACAGAAAAGCCGTCAAAATCCGGACCGTCTACACATGCAAACTTGGTTTCTCCGCCTACGGTAAGACGGCATCCGCCGCACATACCTGTACCATCAATCATAATCGGATTCATAGACACGATAGTTTTTACCTGATAAGGTTTTGTAGTAGCAACAACAAATTTCATCATAATTAGAGGTCCAATAGCCAAAACCTCATCATATGCCTCACCTGCCTGAATCGCCTCCTCCAACGGAAGGGTCACTACCCCTTGTCTACCATAGGACCCATCATCCGTCATCACCGTAAGCTGATTACAGCAGGCACGAAATTCGTCCTCTAAAATCAACAGATCTTTGCTGCGAAACCCAATGATTCCATGCACCTCACATCCCATAGCATGCAATTTCTGTGCTACAGGAAGAGCAATTGCACAGCCTACTCCACCGCCTACGATACAAACCTTTTTCAGTCCCTCGGTGTGGGTAGGTGTTCCCAGTGGTCCTACAAAGTCAGACAAATAGTCACCTGCATTTTTATGACTAAGCTTTTTAGTCGTAGCGCCTACGACCTGAAAAATAATCCGCACCGTGCCTTGCTTTTGGTCAAACCCTGCAATGGTAAGAGGAATCCGTTCTCCGTTTTCATCTACCCGCAGGATAATAAACTGCCCTGGTTCCGCTTTTCTGGCAACGAGAGGCGCTTCTACATCCATCATAATAACGAAATCATTTAAACACTTTTTATAAATAATCTTATACATAATACTATCAGTTCCTTTCCGTATCCGGTAAAGGGAATAACAATTTTACAGCAAATGACGGAAGTCGCTCTATTTCCTGCATTGTTTCATACTATTGTACCATAATCTTGGCTGTATTGCAACAGGAATGCATAATTTATCCTTTATGCATGTAATGGAAAAAGGTACGCACAATGTGCGTACCTTTTTGCGCAGTGACTCTTCCACTGGTGACCCGTGGGGGAATCGAACCCCCGTTACCGCCGTGAAAGGGCGGTGTCTTGACCGCTTGACCAACGGGCCGTGGTAGCGGAAGTTGGACTTGAACCCACGACCTATCGGGTATGAACCGATTGCTCTAGCCAGCTGAGCTATTCCGCCACGCGCTCTTTGATTATAGCATAAAGAATCCAGCTTGTCAACAGCTAAATGCAATTTTTTCTATTTTTTATGAATCTTTTTCTCTGGCAAAAAAATCAGACAATATTTCTAAAATTTTAAACTTAACTTTGTATTTCACTTCTCCGGTTTCCGTAATGGTTTTATACTGCTCGTCTGTAAATCCGGCAGTAATAAATACCTTTTCTCTCTCCTGAGCAGCGGTAGTACAGAGGGGCGGATACAGAACGCACCACCAATTGTGCCCTTCTCCGCTTCCGATTATTACACGCAGCGATGTATACTGACCTGCCGGTAATGTGAATCCCTCATACACACGCTCAGGATAGTTCTCCAGACCAAGCTCAGCACAAACCGAATAATTAAATCCTTCCCGCTCTAAAACAGCATTTGCTGCAGCACAAATTTCATCATGAGCGGCCTCAATAGCCGCTGCTGCTTCCTCTTGGCTTTCCACATTTTTCATAGAGTGCTCCACGACCTCCAGTACAGCATCCCGCACCAACAACTTTACTGCCTGATCTTCTTCACTGTCAGAGGCGGCGATCACGTGGAGGCGGATCATATCGCTGTATATTTTCTCTTCCCCATGAATTGGAAGAACAGACACAAACAAAAACGCTGCAAGAATTGATGCACACATACAAACCATAACTTTTACTTTCATAACGAGACCATACCTTTCTTTGCTGGTATGGTAGTATTCCCCGTGCTATGCTGGCTTATACAAAAAATAAAAATTTTTTTAAATAATTTATTATAGTTCCTATACCAAACGGTTTCGCTGTCTTCCCTGATAAAAGGCCTTGATATTCTCACAAATCTCCTCCATACACCGACTGCGCGCCTCATAGGCGCCCCATGCCATATGGGGCGTTAGGCACACATTGTCCATGTGCATTATGGCATTGTATGGACTGTCTGCAGGAAAAGGTTCTTTCGTATACACATCTACACCAAGGCCGCCTAATCGGCCTTCTAAAATTGCCCCACATAGTGCCGTCTCATCGCAAACTGCTCCCCTTGCCACATTTACCACAATCGCGTCCTGCTTCATCAAAGCGATACGTTTCTTGGATATCAAATTTTCCGTTTCTGGAGTAAGCGGCATATGCACCGTGATCACGTCTGCTTCTTTGCACAAGGTATCGATGTCTACACAAGGATATGTGGGATCCGACCGTCTCCTGCACACAATCACCCGACATCCCAGCGCCTCTGCAACCGTTGCCACCTGTTTTCCGATATTGCCGCAGCCAACGATTCCCCACGTTTTCCCGGCCAGTTCGTGGTATACAGGGACAAGGCAATTTGCCACACCGCTGCTTGTATAAGCGCCGCTTGCTACAAAACGATTGTACACAGGCAGATGCATCGCCAACGACAGTACCATAGACAATGTAAGCTGTGCCACACTATTGGTGGAATACCCCACCACATTACAAACGCCAATTCCCCTGGCCTCCATATCGGCCAGGCAAATATTGTCATAGCCCGTTGCCGCCACACAAACTATCTTCAACTGCTTTGCATGTGTCAATACGTTTTTATCTAGCCGCACCTTATTTACGATAACGCAATCCACCGCCCGCAGCCGTTCTGCCACTTGCGCAGGTGCAGTAGTGGGATAGGTGATTACCTCGCCCAGACTCTGCAAACAGGCAAGATTGATGTCTTCTCCCAATGTATTTGCATCCAATATTGCGATTTTCATAATACCCTCCACCTTTCTTTGTAGTAGGAAGCGTAACATACTATTGAAAAGAAAAGGGCCGATCCTATAGATCAGCCCTATCCGTATTTTACTTATACTTACGCTTTCTTGCTGCCTCAGATTTTTTCTTTCTCTTTACACTGGGCTTCTCGTAACATTCTCTCTTGCGAAGTTCGGCCTGGATACCGGATCTCTGGCACTGACGCTTAAAGCGACGGAGCGCACTGTCAAGAGTTTCATTCTCTTTTACTCTAATTTCTGCCATTCTGTTTCCCTCCCTTCGCTTGTGCCGTTGAAGCGAAAAAACTTCTTTTATATTTTATCGCAAAATCGCTTTTCTGTCAAGTATTATTTTAATATTTTCCAAAAGAAACTCACTTTGCAACGATATTTACGATTTTGCCAGGCACATAAATTTCCTTTACAATAGTTTTTCCTTCCAAGGCAGCCTGCACTTTGCCGTCCGCCTTTGCAGCAGCAAGAACGATGCTTTGATCGGCTTCCCTAGAAATCTGTATGGTGGCACGCAGTTTGCCGCAAATCTGTACGGCAATTTCAATAGTATCGTCGATGGTTTTTGCCTCATCATAGGCAGGCCAATTAGAAAGAGACAGCAATTCTCTTTCTCCGCATTGCTCCCAAATTTCCTCACTGATATGAGGGGCAAAAGGACACAGCAGACGGGCAAAAGTTTTCATTTCATCTACTGTCAAGGACCCTGTATCATAGATTTCATTTATTAAAGCCATCATAGCAGCAATTGCCGTATTGAACTTCATTTCTTCAATATCATGGGTTACCTTCTTGATCGTCTTATGGAACGAAGCTTCCAGCGCCGGTGTTGTTCCCGTTCCCTGTACCATATCCATCAGTCCGACCGTTCTCTCCAAAAAGCGCTTGCAGCCCTTCACGCTCTTTTCAGACCAGGGAGCCGCTTTTTCGTAGTCACCCATAAACAGCACATACAGCCGCAGTACATCGGCACCATATTCATCCACCACATCGTTAGGATCTACTACATTGCCCTTAGACTTACTCATTTTATCGCCGTCCGGTCCTAAAATGAGTCCTTGCGCAGTACGTTTAGCGTAAGGCTCCTTTGTAGGAACCACGCCGATATCATACAAGAAACGATGCCAGAACCGGGAATAAATCATGTGACGTGTCACATGCTCCATACCGCCATTATACCAGTCTACAGGAGACCAGTATGCTAGTTTTTCAGGATCAGCCAAGCACGTATCGTTGTGGGGATCCATATACCGCAAAAAATACCAGGAAGATCCTGCCCATTGGGGCATAGTGTCTGTCTCACGGCGGGCCTTTCCACCACATTTTGGACACGTGCAATTTACAAAGGACTCGATTTTTGCCAGAGGACTTTCCCCTTCTGTACCTGGCTCAAAGTTTTCCATTTCAGGCAGTCGCAACGGCAATTCTTCATAGGGCACACCTACGATTCCACACTTATCACAGTGGATAACAGGAATCGGCTCGCCCCAATACCGCTGCCGATTGAACGCCCAATCCTTCATTTTATACTGCACACCGGCTTTGCCCTTGCCCATCTTTTCCAGTTGGGAAATTGCTTTTTTAATGGATTCTTTTTTATTAGTGTATCCATTTAAAAATCCGGAGTTGATCATTTCTCCATCGCCAGTATATGCTTCCTTGGAGATGTCTCCGCCTTTGATAACCGCAACAATTTCGATTCCAAATTTCTTGGCAAAATCATAGTCGCGCTGATCATGGGCAGGAACAGCCATAATCGCACCGGTTCCATAGCCCATCATTACGTAATCGGAGATATAAATGGGTATCTCTTTTCCGTTTATCGGATTCACGGCAGACAATCCCTCAATACGCACGCCCGTTTTGTTCTTATTTAGCTGGGTACGTTCAAATTCGGTCTTCTTGGCACACTCCGCCCGGTAAGCCTCTATTTCTGCCATATTTGAAATCTTATTCGCATTGGCATCAATAACCGGATGCTCCGGCGCCATAACCATAAATGTAACACCGAACAGCGTGTCGGGACGAGTCGTATATACGGTAAGTTTCTCATCTATGTTCGTAATAGAAAAATCCACAAAAGCACCTGTGGATCTGCCGATCCAGTTGATCTGCTGCTGTTTGACATTCGGAAGATAGTCTACCTCTTCCAACCCCTCAAGCAGCTTATCGGCATATTCTGTAATCCGTAAGTACCAAACATCCTTTGATTTCTGTACCACATCGCTATGGCAGATATCACATTTTCCTCCCTGGGAGTCTTCGTTCGATAAAACCACCTTACAGCTTGGACAGTAGTTTACCAGCGCTTTATCCCGGAATACCAGTCCATGATCCAGCATTTTCAGAAAAACCCACTGGGTCCATTTATAATAGTCTTCATCAGTGGTGTCAACCACTCGGCTCCAATCCAAGGAAAAGCCTACTCGCTTTAATTGTTGAGTAAACTTTTCAATATTTGCATCCGTCACTTTTCTGGGATGGATGCCTGTTTTTACAGCATAGTTTTCTGTAGGAAGCCCAAAGGCATCGAAGCCAATGGGAAACAGGACGTTGTAACCCTGCATACGCCGTTTCCTGGAAACCACCTCCAGACCGATATATGCCTTAATATGACCCACATGCATCCCCGCTCCACTGGGATACGGAAATTCCACCAAAGCATAAAACTTTGGCTTTTCGCTGAAGTCCTGGGCATGAAACGCACCAGCTGCTTCCCACTTATCCTGCCATTTTTTCTCTATTTGTTTAAAATCATATTTCATTACAGCAGTTTCGCCCCTTCATCGTTGATTATACTTACAAAGCTTTTTCAATAATCAGTCTGCAGTCAGCAAGCTGCTAATATCCTGCTCGCTTCCCTCATCGTAGAGTTTTTCCAGCTTATAAAAATCTCTCTGCTCCCCATTGAAGACATGCAGGAGTACAGAACCATAATCGGTGAGAATCCATCCGTCCCCCCGCTTCCCCTCTATATGAAGAGGAGCAATTCCATACTGAGACAAGCGGTACTCCACCTCATCCGAAAGAGCGCTAACCTGTGTCGTAGAGGACCCGGTACACAATACAAAATAGTCTGCGATAATGGTTCTGTTTTCCACATACAGCAGTTTAATATCCCGCCCGCGTTTTGCATCTAGGATGCGCACCATAAATTCAGCGATATCCTGCGGCGTCGGATTTTCTTTCAGCCCGATCTGTGCGTCAGGCATCATTTTTTCTGTTTCAGACATAGAAAGTCATCCCTTCTGTCATTTATTTTAAAAGACCGATATCAATAGAACCTTCTGTAATATCCTGTCCATTATACATGTTAGAAATACAGTCCTGTGCTGTGGTTAGATACGCGTTTTTCATTTCAACGTCTGTTGTGTTGCAAAAGTCTTGATCTCTATCAAAAATATCGTCCGTTACTGGAAAATCGTAAATATTATAATATTTATCAATCACATCAATGGTAGCTTCCCGACACATTACATAATAGGAAGCGCCGGAATTTGCGCTGGTTTTTGCCTCTCCCGGAAGAGTCATCATATTTACGTTAGAAAGTTCCAGACTCAAGACCTCCTTGCCGAAATAAATCATATCGGAAATGGAAAGCTCCGTGTCCACATGCTCGTACACTGCGTTAACAATTTCACCCACTGTACCAACACTTAAATTGTTTTTCAAAGACTGGATAAATGCCGCCATAAATAGCTTCTGCGCATCCCCACGGCCAATATCCCCCTGGACATATCCGCTGCGGTAGCGGATAAACTGCTCTGCCTTTTTTCCGTCCAGGGTCTGCTGGCCCTCTTTCAAATTGATATTCAGCCCTTGCTCCGGATCGCGATATACCATATCATAGGGCACGTACATATCCACCCCGCCAATGGCGTTTACAATTGCGCCAAAGCCGTCCAAATCCATCACAGTGGCATAATGAATCTTTATGCACAGCGTTTCTTCCAACGCTGTAGCGAAACTGCGGGTAGCCTCTAGATGCCGATTTTCACTTTTGTCCTTATCTGTATCGTTATAGGCTGATGAATACATAGAATTGATTTTATAATGATTTCCGCCATAATCCATAAAGGTATCTCTTGGAATTTGCATGAGTGTGAGAGAGTGATCCTCTATGTCAAAGCTAACCAGCAAAATCACATCTGCAAGATTTGCTGCCCGGTCATGACCCAGCACCAAAAAATTGTATTTGGTTTCACTACCGGGAGCAGATACTTGGTCATCTTCCACCGGCTCCTTGTCGTTGTCTGGAGACTTTGTCTTACTGCATGAGACAAGGGTGAATAGCGTCAGCAACGCTAACAAACCTGCAAAAATTCTTCTTTTCATCATAAAATCCTTTGCCTTTCCTTGCTTTAGACCGGTATTTTTAATTTGTACCGCCTTGATTGTTTAAACTACTGGCGTCATAAACATCTGTCGTCACCGTGCTTTTATCAGCCAGATACAGATTGCGGATTTCTATGCTGTCTTCCGCAACAAATACCTGTTTCGGATCAAATGAAGACAAAATATCAAAACCATATATATTAAAGTCTCCATTGATAATATCCGCCACAGCCGCCTTGTTCATGATATAGTAAGAAACACCGTTGTGATATTTAGGCGTTCCCGGCATGGTCTGCATACGGATATTTCCCATATCAACACGCGGTTCGCTTCCCAGACCCAGGAAGTTTTTCCCAAAATACAAAATGTCATTCACCGTAATATCCGTATCCACATGGGTAATTACGTTCGCTGCAAGATTCTTTAGTACGGATAAGTCGCTGACGCTGCTTTGCAGTTTTTTAATAAAGGCTGCAATAAACAATTTCTGGGCATTACCCCGTCCGATATCCGCATTAGCATACCCCATTCTATACCGCACGAACTGCTCGGCAGTCTTACCGTTCAGATGCTGATATCCTTCCCGCAGGTTGATATACAAATTCTGCCCTGGGTCATTATAATACATATCCTGCGGGACATACATATCTACTCCGCCGATAGCTTCCACAATGCCGGCAAAGCCATCCAAATCCATCACTGCACAGTAATGGATCTTGATACAAAGGTTTGTTTCCAAAAAGGAAGCAAAGCCTCTACAGCCATCTTTTTCCGGGTTACTACTACCACTTTTACTAGCAGCTGAAACGTAGTAATTATATGCACCATTGATTTTATGATAGGAGTAGTCTTCCAACTCCACATAGGTGTCGCGAGGGATTTGCAACATAGAAATGCTCTGCTTTTCTATGTCATAACTAATTAGAATGATCACATCTGTCAGGCTAGCAGCCCGGTCATGACCCAACACTAAAAAATTATAATGTGTGTCTTTTGCTTCATCATTAGGAGGTGTATCAACCTCTTTTTCCGAAGGATCTCTGGCAGATGTGTCAAAAGGAATCACATTGTCATTTCGCTCCGGTTTATACAAAAAAAATACAGCAGCGGCATAAGCGCCTACGCAGCAAGCCGCAGCAAGCATAAAAGCCCCAAAACGGGGTAAAAATTTTCGAATAAACTTTTTTAATGTACGCACTTTTTCGCTCCGTTCGTACTAAAAATCATAACGCAGGAGATAAAAACCAGTTGCGTGCCTCTATGGTGTCCCGATCTACCAATGCTCCTTCTGCCAAAAGCTGGCGAATGGTCATATCAAACGACAGCACCATCGTCTGCCGCAAAATTTCCATACGGCTGTCCGTATCCACTACCTGCAAAATCTTCTCCCAGAAAAAGCGACGCAGGATCACGCAGTCGTCAAAGGTACGGGTAGGTTCAATATAATCGGCTAAATATACGATAGACTCAAACAAAGACATCCCTGCTCTGCCTGTAGTATGCCACCGGATTCCAGATAGTACACGTCTGTCAGCAAACAGAGGAAAGTCCCGGCTCGCCAAGGCTGCCGCCGTTTTGGCATGGAGCAACTTAGGCGCTTTTATTTCGTCATTGGAAATTATTATATCAAAATTTTGACATAATTGCAACTGTTTTTCCAAATTGAGCCTTTTCGTAATATCATGAAGAAGTGCTGCGGCTCGCAAAAAATTTTCTTCTGCAGGTAAAAACAATGCCGCCAACTGCCCCGCTTCTTTTTCTACGGCAAGCGTGTGGGCATATCGTTTTTCAGTTAAGTATTCTCGAACTTGCACTCGCAGAGCGTCCAGCATTGTAGCAGTTATTTCTCTATTCATATTTATATAATCCATGTTTCATAATATACGCGGCAACCGCCTCCGGCACTAAATGGGATATATCCTGTCCAGATACACACATTCCCCGAATTTGTGTAGAAGAAATAGGAAGCGGCTGGTCTGACAAATACAGACTCTTTCCACCGTAACGCGTTTCATATACAGTGCCAGCCGTTTTCATTTTCTCCTTAGCCCCAGTCGATCTGCTCACACAAACCACCGTTGCCATCGAAAAAATCAATCCGGGATTTTTCCATGTATCAAAAGAAAGATACATATCCTCGCCTACCAGTAAATACAGCGTGTCTTCCGGATGCTTGTGCTGCAAATACTCCAATGTCTTATAGGTATAGGATTTCCCGCTTTGCTGTACCTCATAATCCGATACAGCGGCAAAGGATCCAAAAGCAAGTTGGGCCATTTCCAGCCGCGCCTGCTCCGTCCCCCACGGATCTGTTGCTTTGTGCGGAGGCGTACCGGCCGGCATAACATATAAGAGGTCCAGCCCGACCTTTTCTATAAACAGCTTTGCGAAACGAACATGTCCATTATGGGGTGGGGAAAACGTACCGCCAAACAAACCAATTTTCATTTTGCTCTCCATTCCGCCGCACAATAGCGTGGGCAGTATTGGAATATATTGTCACCTTACACGAACAGGATACATGAAAAATATAATCAAAGTATGATCATTTTGTTATTTTCTGATGGACGGTACAGCACGAATCGGCTTCCAATCACAGAAACTACATCCGCGTTGGTTGCCTCTGCAAGAGCGTCTGCCGCTTCTCTAGCGCTGTAAGCTGCATTATCTAAAACCCGGAGTTTAATCAGTTCCCTAGCCTCCAGTGCATCGGACACCCCTTTCACGAGGCTAGCCTCAATGCCGCCCTTACCTACTTGAAAAATCGTATCCAGAGAATTGGCCATGGCGCGCAGACGTGCGCGTTGTTTACTTGTCAGCATGTTCGTTCTCCCATTCTTGTATAATTTGCAGCATGGACGCAAAAACATCTATAGCCACCCCTCTGTGACTGATAGTATTTTTCTCTGCCGGCGTAAGCTGCGCAAATGTTTTTTTATATTTTTCAATATAAAAAAGAGGATCATATCCAAAGCCGCTATCTCCCTGTGGGGCAGACAACACTTTGCCTCTGCATCTGCCTTCCACCGTAAAAGCCGCAAGATTTTTTCCTGCCTTTTCCGACGCAAAGGCATTGCAGAAAACGGCACCTGCCGCCGCCAGTTTTTCCTGCAGACACTGTGGCATCTTCTCTGCCGGACAAACATACGCCATTACGCTGACAAAATCTCCATCACGCCGTGAATAGGGGGTATCTGCAAGCTCCTGCAAAAGTTTTACATTGTTATCCGCATCTGTAGCATTTACTCCGGCAAACCGCGCGGAATAGATTCCTGGTGCGCCGTCCAGATCGTCTACGCAAAGACCTGAATCATCTGCAACGCCTTCATATCCCATACATGCCGGCACAGACGCTTTAATTACCGCATTCTCAGCAAAGCTGTTTCCGTCTTCTACTATTTCTTGCGTATATCCGATATCATCCAGAGACAAAAGAACTGTTCCATCGAGTAGTGCCTCCACCTCGGCGATTTTCTTTCTATTTCTGGAAGCCAAAACCAGTTTCATATTCTGACCCTATCTTTCTTTATGCTGCGAATTTCTGTTCTCATTCTTCAAACAGCGCGGATACAAACATATCTCCGTCAAATGGTTGCATATCCTCGACCTGCTCGCCCACTCCGATATATTTAATCGGTATATCCAGCATTTTTTTGATGCTGAACACCGCTCCGCCTTTGGCGGTTCCGTCTAATTTCGTAAGCACAAGACCAGTAATCGCTGCAGATTCCTTAAATTCTCTCGCCTGAATCACCGCATTTTGCCCAGTAGTAGCATCTAAAATAAGCAATGTTTCTCTGGATGCTCCCGGTAGTTCCCGATTGATTACTCGATCAATTTTTGCCAGTTCCATCATAAGATTTTTTTTGTTGTGCAGCCGGCCTGCTGTATCCACAATCAGTACATCTGCGCCTCTCTTTTTTGCAGCAGCCGCTGCATCAAAAACCACAGCAGCAGGGTCACTTCCTTCGTTTTGCCGAATCAGCTCTGCGCCAGCACGATCCGCCCATACCTGCAGCTGATCAATAGCCGCCGCTCGAAAAGTATCCGCGGCCGCAACTACCACTTTTTTTCCTTGGGAAACCAAATTGGCCGCAATCTTACCGATGGAAGTCGTTTTGCCTACGCCATTGACTCCAATTACCAGAATGACGGAAGGGGTCGTGTCCAAATGGAGCGACTCTCCTTCACCAATTTTTTCACGCAATATTTTTTGCAGCGCCTCTTTTACATCGGAAGGCTCCTTCAGGCGCTCCTCTTTAATCTGCTGTCGCAGAATATCGATGATTTCCTCGGCTGTTTCAAAGCCCATATCGGAGCAAATGAGAAGTTCCTCCAGTTCCTCCAACAATTCTTCATCAACTTTAACAAAAGATCGCAGCACATTGTCCACCTGGCCAAATACAGCGCTTTTGGTTTTGGATAATCCATTTTTTAATTTTTCAAAAAATCCCATAGTTGTCTCCATTCATACGGTATGTATATTACTGGGTAAACTGCTCCGCTACCGACTTGTCCCTGGCTACGGCTGCCACATCCAACGTAAATACTTTGGACACACCACGCCTTGGCATCGTCACGCCATACAGGGTATCGGCAGTTTCCATCATCCCCCGTCGGTGGGAAATCAAGATGATTTGCAGTTCCTTAGAAAATCGCTTTACATAATTGGCAACTCTGGTGACGTTGACCTCATCCAGTGCAGCCTCAATTTCGTCAAAAATACAGAACGGTGACGGGTTGACGCGAATCATAGCAAAAATCAATGCTATAGCCACAAACGCCTGCTCTCCACCCGACAGTAAATTCAGATTTTTTACCATTTTCCCAGGAGGAGCAGCATTGATTTCCACGCCGGACTCTAACACATGCTCCGGATCAGTAAGCACCAAATGCGCGCTGCCGCCGCCGAACAATTCGCGGAATGTTTCACCAAAATACTGATTGATTTGATTAAACGCCGCAATAAACATCCGTTCCATTTCTGAATCTATAGACTCTATGATCTTTTCCAGTTCCTCTTTAGAAGTTCGCAGATCAGCCAACTGTTCTCCAAGATAATCATATCGCTCTTTCAGTGCACTATATTCATCAATTGCTCCAACATTTACATTGCCTAGCCCTTTGATGGTATTTTTCATCTCGGTAAGCCTTGCTGCCACTCTCCCGCGCGACTGCTCTGTTACAACGGGAATATCCATAGCCGCCGCTGTACTATGGGTTAGCTCATATTCATCCCACAAGCGCGCCGTCATCTTATCTACGTTATCGTTCAGCCGATCCAGCTTCGTTTCATTGGCAGTATGTGCACGAAACAACAGCTCGCGCTTCGCGGCTATATCTTTCGTTTTCAAACGTATCTCATTGAGCCGGCGATCATACTCTGCATTGCCGGATTCCAGTCGTACCCGTTCCTGTTCGGCTGCGGATAAGGCTTCCCGCAGGTCCATCGCCTCCTGCTTTTTGCTTTCGGTCAGTTTTTGCGCCTGTAATGCCGCATCTCGCAGGGACGTCGCTGTGTTTTTATACGTATCACTCGCGTTATGGTGCTCGCCTGCACGCATTACCGATGCATCTATGGATTCCTGCAGGTTTTGGGCATCTCGCATATGTTCTGCAATAGAAATCTGCACTGCTCCTCGTTTTTCATCCGTCTCCCGAATGGAATCGTCTAAACCATTGCGTTCAATATCTAACTGGGTACGTTTGGAGGAAATCCCTCTGATCTCTGCCTCCAATTTCTGCATTTGTCCTTCCAGACGCTGCATATCTGCACCGCCTTGCTCACCAATCAGGGCAATCTGCTTCTGATCCTCTGCAAGTTGACCCAGCAAATTATCAATGACACTGCGGTTTGCTTCATATTCATCCAGCTGACTCCGCTCTGTACGCAGCATTACTTCGGACAGCTTTGCCTTTTCATCCTCTTTACGGCGATAATTTTGCAGTTCTGTAATTTTTCCTTCCAACGTCTGCAAAAGACTCTGGGCTGCAGTAGCGTCTTCGTCAGACCGCGCTTTCTGTTCCTGCAGCTTTTCAATATGCGCACCTCGGCTAAGCATACCGGAATCTTTACGTACAGATCCGCCTGTAAGAGAGCCGCCCATATTGATCTGCTGTCCGTCTAGCGTTACAATTCGAATTTTCCATCCACACCGGCGAGCTACATCCGTTCCGTTTTCGATATTGTCAAAAACAGCAATTCGTCCGATAATGCTGGCAATTACAGCTTTATACTGCCCCTTGGTTTCTAAAAGCTCATCTGCAAAGCCTATAAATCCTTTTTGGCCTGCAGCGTCCAGCAGTTCCCGATTTCTCGTGCCGCTTTGCATGGATGTAAGGGGATAAAAAGTCGCGCGGCCTGCTCCAGCATTTTTTAAAGCATATATTGCACTTTTAGCAGACACCTCGTCGTCCACAACAATATTTTGCATATTGGCGCCAAGTGCTGTTTCCAATGCCACCCTGTACGCGTCCTGTACTCGAATCAAATGGGAGATTGGCCCGTGAATACCTTTCAGCTTTCCATCGGCATGTGCCTTCATGACAAAGCGAACACTGTTATTATATCCGTCAAAATGTTCCTGCATCCGCACTAGGGCAGCAATCCTGCTTGACAGCGCTTGGGCCTCAGCCTGCCGCTCCGCTAAATCTCTTCTGGCGATTTCCGCTTTATCGGACAAAGCAAGCAGTTCTCTGTCACAACGTGCAACCTCCTCGTCGGATTTTCTGAGCGCCGATTCATACAACTCTACAGAGGCACGGCAATCAGCCAGCCCCTTTTCGATTTCCGAAAGTTTTTCTTGATATCGCCGAGTTTCTTCTCCGATTTGCGCTTGGCGATCACTTTGTGTATGGATGCTGTTTTCCAGTACACTAAACCGCACACGCAGTTCGCCAAGCACGCGTTCTTTTTCCTGTATGTCCTGAAGTGCAGCGGTCAAAGAAGTTTCCAGCGCCGCCTTCTTCTCCATACAAGTTTTCTTTTTTGCATCCAAGCCGCAGACTTCTTCCTGCAGCTTATCCATTTCCTGGCCATTTTTCAGCAGTCGTTCCTGTAATTCCTCGGCATAGGTCTCTTCACGGGCGGCAGCATCCAACGATTTCTGTTGAGATGCATCCGCATCCTGCGCCATAGCAGACTTGTGGGCAATATCAGATTCCAGCGTCTGATAGCTTTGCTCTAACTGGTGGATTTCTTCAGTAATCCCCTTAATTTTCTCATATAGTTGGCCGGACACCTGTTTGTTCTCCTGAGAGGCATCGAACATACGTTCATATTGGGTCTCCAATTGAGCCTCAGTATCCTGTGCCATTTCCAGTTCATGAGCAGACTGCCGACACTGAATACCAAGAGCATCTGCCTCTCCCCGCAATTTCTCCATATCATACAGCCATAAAGATACATCCAGCTGTTTTTTTTCTTCATACAGTTCCAAATATTTGCGTGCTTTTTGGGCGTCCCGCTCCAAAGGGCCCACTCTAGCCTCCAGTTCAGAGAAAATATCCAGTACACGAGTCATATTGTCCTCTGTCTGAGAGAGTTTTTTCTGCGACTCAGTTTTTTTATATCGGTATTTAGAAATCCCGGCCGACTCTTCAAAAATACCTCGTCTATCCTCACTTCTCTTAGAAATGATCTCTGCAATCTTTCCCTGTCCGATAATAGAATAGCCTTCTCTGCCGATGCCGGTATTCATGAAAAGCTCGTATATGTCCTTCAGGCGGCATGCCTGTCTATTAATAAGATATTCACTTTCTCCGCCTCGATAGTACCGCCTGGTCACCGTTACCTCCTCGTGAGGGCAATTCAGCTTGCGGGGCGCTTGAGAATCATCAAAGGTAACGGAAACCTCCGCAAAGCTCATAGGACGGTGGCCGTCCGCACCTACAAAAATTACATCTTCCATTTTGCTGCCGCGGATATTTTTAGTAGAAAGCTCTCCAAGCACCCAGCGCATCGCGTCTGTAATATTGGATTTGCCGCTTCCATTGGGTCCCACAATAACTGTAGCGCCCGGATTGAAGTGCAAAACTGTTTTTTCAGGAAAAGACTTAAATCCGTGAAGTTCCAGGGTTTTCAGATACACAGCGCCACCTCTTTTTACATACTTTATAAAATATCAACAGTAATATTATAGCCATGCAAGCAAGGATTTTCAAGAATTTTCACAGATTTCGCCCTGCTTTTTTCCAAAATACGACGTTTATTTTCTTTATTCTGCCCCACGGCCATGGAAACGTGTCCCTTTGCAACGCCGATACGGATCGTTCTTTTCAAAAGCGGCAAATCAAAATTCTGTAAAGCAGCTTCTATTTTATGCAGATATACCCTGCTACGCACCATCTCACCTAAAGCAGGATGATGCGGCCCGGCAAAATATGTATCTGGACTGTGAAGTCTCACCCCATCGTGCAAGCCGATTTTCAGACACGGTATTTCATAAGTGTCGAATACCTCCAACACGGCAGCGCTGCGTTCTACCGCCTCCTCCACAGACATAGGCGTATAAGTTCCAGTCTCCACCATATGGGTTAGCGGCGTCTTTTGAAACACAATACACGGATAAATCCGTGCGCCGCAGGCGCCCATTTCGCAAATTTGCTGGGCTGTTTTCGTTTCTTTCGCTATATTAGCCGCCGGCAGACCTGTCATCATTTGCCCCACGAAAGGAATACCCGCCTTGCGCAAAAGCATACATGCCGCCGCTGTATCTTGAGCGGTATGCCCCCGCCGGCTGGCGGCAAGTACCGCATCATCCATACTTTGGATACCAAGCTCCACTGCACAAATCGGGTATTGCAGAAGAATCTCCACAATTTCCGGGGAAATATAGTCTGGTCTGGTTGACAGGCGAATTCCCTGTACTGCCCCTCGTTCAGTATATTCACGTGCAAGTTCTAGTAATCGAAGCATTTGGTCTCTGTCTATTCCTGTAAAAGAACCTCCAAAATAGGCAATTTCGCATTCTCTGTTGCCTATTGTCTCCAGTGCGGCATCAATATCCTGACGCACTGATTCTTCACAAAAAGAATGGGCGCCCGTAATCGTGTGCTGGTCACAAAAGACGCACTGATTGGGACAGCCCATATGCTGTATAAATATCGGAATATTGCTATGCTTTCTCATCATAAATCACTTTTGCTCCGAGCCACCAAAAAGTGCCATGGCTTCCTTAGCAGCGTTCTGCTCTGCCGCACGTTTGGTATTGCCCACTCCATGTCCGATCACATTGGAATTGAGACGCGCCTCCACCTGAAAACTTTTGTCATGATCCGGACCGCTTTCGCCGACCAAAACATATCGCAGTTTTTCTCCGCTTGCCTGCTGTACTATCTGCTGCAGAGCTGTTTTATAATCTACAAAGGAAGCGTCCTCACCAGTATAAGCAATTTCTTCCTGTACAAAAGGAAGCAAAAATTTTGCAATTTTATCACAGTTATATCCAGAATCCAGGTAAAAAGCGCCGAGCATCGCTTCAAAAGCGTCTGCTGTAATGGACGGACGATGTCGGCCATCATTTTTATCCTCGCCGTGACCCAAAAGCAAATATTCCCCTAGAGAAATTTTGGCCGCATATTTGGCAAGAGCTTTTTCACAAACCACAGCAGCGCGGATTTTTGTTAGATCCCCTTCCTGACGAGACGCAAATTCTGAAAACAAATATCTGCTTACAATGACAGATAAAACAGAATCGCCCAAAAATTCCAAGCGCTCATTGCAGTGACTGTCTATACCTTTAGAACGCAGCTCGTTTGTATAAGAAGAATGGGTCAGCGCTGTCTGCAGTAAACTCCGATCCCGAAAATAATATCCGATAGTTTTTTCTAAAAGTCTTGGATCTCTTGGCAATTTTGTATTTTCAGACATATAAATCTCCATTATGTTTATTGTTCTGTTTCAGTATGGATAAAGGCCAGTTCTGCCATAGCTTTTGCAGCACCGCCTTCTACGTATCGCACTGCCTGTCGTACTGCGCTTGCAATCGTAGATGCATCCGCGTTGCCATGCGCTTTAAATACCGGCTTTGCAAGGCCGATAATCGGAGCTGCACCATATGCAGAGGCATCAAAAGTATCCCGAATCTGCCGAAGGCCTTTTTTTACGACAAGCGCAGCCAGCTTTGTCGCAGTATTTTTATAAAACATATCTTTCATCAAATCAAAGAACATGGATCCCATGCCTTCTGTGTATTTTAAAAGGATATTTCCGGTAAATCCATCAGTCAGCAAAATATCACATTTTCCAAAAGGTACGTCTCTAGCTTCCACGTTGCCTACAAAATGGATGCCGGACAGCTGCTTTAAAATCCCATAAGCCGCTGTCACCGCAGGCGTTCCCTTTGATTCCTCAGCGCCGATATTCAAAAGCCCCACCCTAGGGTCTTCTACTCCAAGAATGCGGGAAGCATAGACACTTCCTGTCAACGCCCATTGGGCCAGATACTCCGGCTGAATTGCAGCGTTGGCACCACTGTCCAGCAAAAGAACCGGCGTTTCAAAGGGCAGAACCGTGCCGATGCAAGCTCTGTGTACCCCCGGCAGACAACGAACGATCAGGGAGGCGCCGGTATGAAGCGCGCCGGTATTTCCAGCAGAAATGAAGGCGTCTCCATCCTCTCGCAAAAGCCGCAGTCCCCTCCCCATAGAGGAATCCTTTTTTGCTTTTAAAATAGACATCGGATCGTCTTCCATTGTGATCACCTGTGTCGTATGAACGATCTGCAGTCCATCTATCACAGTACCGGCTTCTTTTACCGCACTGCGGATTTTCCCCTCATCTCCGACCAGCACCAGATTTGCTTGGGGATACTGCCCTGCCGCAAGGGCTGCGCCCTTCACCACCTCTAAAGGGGCAAAATCGCCTCCCATAGCATCCAATATAATTTTCATATATCAAAAAATCCTTTATCTATTATGTTGGCGATTTCTTCCAAAGCCCTGTCTGCATAAAAGGCATAGCGTACCTTCTTCCCGCCGCGAATTTTCTCCGGTGGGCTTTGGATAATACCAAAATTGGCATTCATAGGCTGAAAAGCGGCAGCACCGCCTTCACTTACGTAATGAGCCATTGCACCAATCATTGTCGTTCGCGGGAACGGCTCTTTTTCTATGATGCCTAGTCCTCTTTGCGCTGCGCAAAGTCCTGTCACAAAACCAGACGCAGCCGACTCCACATACCCTTCTACGCCGGTCATTTGTCCTGCAAAGAAAAGATTTTCCCGCTCACGCATGGAATAATCAGGACACAGCAGCTCTGGAGAATTTAAAAAGGTATTTCTGTGCATTACACCGTACCGCAGGAACGCAGCATTTTCCAATCCAGGAATCATACTGAACACCCGGCGCTGCTCCGGAAAGGTAAGATGTGTCTGAAACCCTACCAAATTGTACATGGTACCTTCCTGATTTTCCCGACGCAGCTGAACAACAGCATAATACTTTTCTTCCGTACCAGGACGACTGATTCCTACTGGTTTAAGAGGACCAAACCGCAGGGTGTCTTCCCCGCGCCGCGCCATAATCTCTACAGGCATGCATCCTTCAAACACCTTCAGCTTCTCTCCCTGCTCAAAGTCGTGGAGCTGTGCTTCTTCAGCAGAAATCAACGCCTCATAAAATGCGGTATATTCATCTTTATTCATCGGGCAGTTGATATAGTCCGGCGTACCCTTACCATACCTGGAAGCAAAAAACGCTTTATTCATATCAATAGTAGAAAAATCTACAATGGGGGCCGCCGCATCATAAAAGGACAGCCGTCTATTCCCAACTAGTTTTGCAATTTCTACCGCAAGGGTATCGGAAGTAAGAGGCCCGGTTGCAATGATCGTGATCCCGTCTTCGGGAATTTTTACTATCTCTTCCTCAATAACTTGAATACCGGGATGTGCGTAAATTTTGTCAGTAATATAATCGGAAAAAGCCGTGCGGTCTACCGCCATGGCTCCGCCTGCCGGTACACTGGTAGCCTTTGCAGCCTCCATGATCAGAGACCCCATACGGGACAATTCTTCTTTCAAAAGACCGACACCACTGGTAATATCAGCACTACGCAGGGAATTAGAACAAACCAATTCTGCAAATCCCCTATAGGAATGGGCCGGTGTCATTTTGGCCGGCTTCATTTCATATAGTATCACCTTTGCGCCAAAACGTGCTGCCTGCCAGGCTGCCTCACAGCCAGCAAGGCCGGCACCGATAATTTGCACTGTCATGCCTTTGCATCCTCATCAGGAAGTTCCTGCTTATACCCGCACTCGTCCTTTTTACAAATCAGCATATTCTTTCCTTTTTTTTGATACAGCATCTCGCCACAGTTTGGACATTTCTTATTTGTAGGAAGATCCCAGGACGAAAAATTGCATTCTGGATACTTAGAACAACTATAAAAAATAGTGCGGTTCTTTCCATATTTTGTCACAAGAGGACTGCCGCAGCTAGGACAATTTACGCCCAATTCCTTCACTTTTTGTTTAGTAAATTTACAAGTAGGATATTTCACACAAGCATAAAATGCGCCGTACCGTCCTGTACGCAAAACCATATCCGCCCCGCACACTTCACATTTAAAAGGCGCGATTTCCGGCTCTTTTTCCTCGCCGCTGTCTTCTTTTTTGTTCAACGGCTTAGTATTTTTGCAGGTAGGATAGTTGGGACATGCGGCAAATTTTCCGTACCGACCCTTTTTCACGATCATTTTACTGCCGCAAAGTTCGCATATAATATCCGTTTCTTCTACCGGCAGTTGAATATCCTCCTTGGATACAGTATTCTGTGCCTCCTCCAATTCTTTCGCAAAGTCCTCGTAGAACTCGGTCAGCACAGATTCCAAATTTTCTTTGCCGTTTTCAATACAGTCCAGCTTATCTTCCATAGAAGCAGTAAACTGGTAGTTTACAATATCCGGGAAAGACTCGATCATAATTTTTGTAGTAACTTCACCGAGAGGCGTTGGTACAAGGGATTTTCCCTCCCGGGTTACGTATCCACGAGAATTAATAATTGTAATAATTGGCGTATATGTGGAAGGTCTTCCGATTCCACGCTCCTCCAAAAATTTAATAAGCGATGCTTCTGTATATCGCGGAGGCGGCTCTGTAAAATGCTGAGAAGGAAGAATTTTTTTATTTTCCAAAGTATCGCCCTTTTCTACTACTGGCAATCGCTTGTTTTTATCCTTTTCTTCTTTTTCAGCCTTTTCGGACTCCAGCGTTTCCTCATATACAGCCATATATCCTTCAAAAGTCACCGTATATCCGGTGGCCCGGAATAAATATCCTGCGCATTCCACATCCATTGCCACAGTAGCAAGCTGCGCGTTGGCCATCTGGCTAGCCATAAACCGATCCCAAATCAGTTTATACAGACGGTATTGATCCCTGGAAAGATGCTTTTTTACTTTGGCGGGATCCATAGTCATTGATGCAGGACGAATCGCCTCATGCGCGTTCTGTGCAGTCGCTTTTGACTTAAAAGTACGCGCTTCCTTCGGACAATATTTCTCCCCATATTTTTCCTGAATGTATTCCCGGGCCGCCGCCTGGGCTTCAGCAGCAATCCGCAGTGAGTCTGTACGCATGTAAGTAATCAAACCCTGGACGCCGCCGTCAGATCCTAAATTAATACCTTCATACAGTTCCTGCGCCACTCGCATGGTCCGCTGGGACTGGAAATTCAATTTTTTAGAGGCTTCCTGCTGCATAGTAGAAGTTGTAAAGGGCGGCGCAGGGGATTTCTGTTTCGTTCCTTTGCGAATATCCACCGCTGTAAAGCACTTTCCCTCTACTGCTTTACAAACCGCTTGCGCTGCCTTTTCATCCGGCAGTTCCATTTTTTCCTTTTCTCCGGCTTTGCCGTGAAAATGTACAGTAAGCTCTTTCCCTTGCTCTGTTTCAAGCAGTGCGTCAATTGTCCAGTACTCTTTAGGCTGAAAAGCGCGGATTTCATTTTCTCGTTCCACGATAATTCGTGTGGCAACAGACTGAACCCGGCCTGCGGACAAACCACTCTGCACCGTTTTCCACAAAAAAGGGCTGAGCTTATATCCTACAATCCGGTCTAAAATACGGCGTGCCTGCTGGGCATTCACCAAATCCATATCAAGTCCACGAGGTGCTTTTATTGCCTCTTTCACTGCACTCTTTGTAATTTCATTAAATGTAATTCTTTTTATATTGTCTACCGGAATCCCCAGTGCAGTAGACAGATGCCAGGATATGGCCTCACCCTCACGGTCAGGGTCAGTTGCGAGATATATTTTGTCCGCGTTTTTTGCTTCTTTCTTCAGTTCCTTAATCAAATCCCCTTTTCCGCGGATATTGATATAATGGGGAGTAAAATGATTTTCTACATCTATTCCAAGCGTAGATTTAGGTAAATCCCGGACATGGCCTTTGGAAGCAACAACACGATAACTGGGGCCAAGGTATCCCTTAATTGTTGTCGCTTTCGCCGGCGACTCCACGATTACTAAATTGGTCATGCAAAGTCTCCTCTTCTTGCGCAATATATACGGTATATGTGACAATTCACGGTTTATTATACGCACTGGCGCTCTATTTTGCAAGGGGAAATTAAAAAAATATCAGTCCTGTTCTTCCATATTTTTTCCACTATTTCCCGCAATGTCGGCTGCGCGCTTGAGAAAATATCCTCCAGCACCAGCCTCTACCGCCCCTGCTATTTCCAGCATTGTCATAGAAGTCATAACCTGCTGCAAGGCAAAACCTGCTCTGGAAATCTCGTCCGGCAGCATTGGTACATCCGGCGTCATGGCTTCATAAATTTTTATATCCATTTCGCTCAAAGCGTCCATATTAATTTGAGGCGCTTGCTCCGCATTTTCCTCTATAGGTGGGAAGATGGGTTCATTTTTGGCTCGTTTGATTTTGTCTTTTCGGCTTTTCTCTCGCCCTTCACTGCTGTCTGCCGCAATCGTCTTTCTGCCTATGCTTCGTTTAGCCACCTGATGCTTGCGCATAGCGCTGTCCGCATCTACTGGAAGACTCGCCAAAGCAGCTCTGCCGACCTTTAACGTGTGGGGATACAAAAACTCGTAGTTGGAAACAATGTCAACCGCACTGGTAACAGGCGTTGCTCCTTGGGTAAGCAAATAATTGGCGCCCTCGGAGCTTTTGTCGCCTACGCGGCCTGGAACAGCATATACATCTCTTCCTTGAAAAAGCCCATGACGCGCTGTGATAAGCGCCCCACTTTTCATCTCTCCTTCGATTATGCAAACACCTTGAGAAAGACCACTGATGATCCGGTTTCGAACGGGAAAGTTATATTGACTTGGAGAAACACCTGGAGCATATTCTGTAAGAATGGCGCCGCGCTCCGCAACATGATAATACAAGGACTGATGCTGCTTTGGATATACTACGTCAATTCCGCAGCCTAGTACCGCTACGGTGATACCGCCTTCTTCCAAAGCAGCCGCCATAGCCGCGCCGTCCACTCCAAGAGCCAGACCACTGACGACGCAAGCTCCGGCTCTTGCAAGGCCAGCGCCAATCTCACAAGCCATTTTCTTACCATACTCAGACATGGTCCGAGTTCCTACCACAGCGCAATTGAACTGATCTTCAAAAGTGGGAATTGTACCCATGCAGTACAAAACCATTGGCATATCCTGCAGAGAAAACAAACTTTTGGGATATGCAGCATCTCCGGGAACAAGCACCTGTACGCCACCGTCCCGACACCACTTCAATATTCGCTCTTCTTCGGAAGTATTTTTACAAAGCAGTCTCGCAAGCACTTTATTTTCAATACGCACACCGCAATTTTTCAAATCCTTCTCGCTTGCCTTGTACACATTTTTTGCACTGCGAAAGGTTCTGGCCAGACGCAGCGCGCACTTGCTTCCCGCACCACATGCATGGGACAACCACAGCCAGTATTTTTTATCGTCTTTCACAATAATGACCATACCTTTCTTTGTATTTGCGTTGATTTTCCATCCGGTAAGTGATACGCTATGTCACATTATTGCAGTTTGCTGTATTCCCAAAGCAATACAGCGGCGGCGGCAGATGCATTGAGGCTTTCTGTTTTATCGGTCATTGGGATTTTGATGCAGACATCGCATTGGTCTATAACCGCTGCGGCTATACCATGGCCTTCGTTTCCAAGGATTGGGCAATCGGAAGAAAAAAGAGGCGCATCTCCAAGTGTAATCCCCTGCTCGGATAAAGCTGCGGCAAGCACGCGTCTTCCATCGCTTTGCAGAAGTGCAATTGTCTTCTGCATATTGCTGCAAAGACTAACAGATATTTTGAAAAAGGCCCCCATGGTAGCACGAATGACTTTAGGATTATAAATATCGGCACAGTTGTGTAAAATTACACGATCCATTCCCAAAGCGGCTGCTGTCCGAATAATCGTTCCCACATTTCCAGGATCCTGAATGCTGTCTAAAATGCAGATACGTTCCCCCTTCATATTCTCCGGAAATTCCATAGACTCTGCTTCTATAACAAACAGGATACCATCGGGGGAGCGGTCTTTTGTAATTTTATTATACACGGACTCCGAGAGTACAATCGGTTCTCCGCCGCTACACTGTACAAGCGCTGTATATCGTTCTTGCTGTTCACGATCCTGACGTATAACAGCATACCGCACCCTGCTTCTGCCACAAGCTTCTTTACATAGTTTGAAGCCTTCCGCAATATACAGCCCTGTTTTATCCCGCTCTTTTTTATCAGCAAGTTTGGCTAGACTCACTATCAGCGGGTTCGTTCTCGATGTAATATAGGTTGGTTCCATTGCGCCTCCGTATGTATTCGTACAACAAACTGGGACTACCTTTCTTTCCACAATGAAAAGAACCCATGCGGGAGAGCCCGTTGGGTTCATTTATCATTAAAGTGCCGCTTTAGCCTTTTCAACAAGAGCTGCAAAAGCTTCTTTGTCTGCAATAGCAATTTCAGAAAGCATCTTTCTGTTTAGATTGATGCCAGCTTTCTTCAGTCCGTTCATAAACTGAGAATAATTCATGCCGTTTACCTTTGCCTGTGCAGAAATACGTGTGATCCAAAGCTGTCTAAATTCTCTTTTCTTTTGTTTACGGCCAATATATGCATAGTTGCCGCTTTTCATAACGGCCTGTTTGGCCATCTTGAAATGCTTTGATTTTGCGCCCCAGTATCCTTTAGCCGCTTTTAAAATTCTCTTTCTTCTCTTGCGCGTCATCATTGCGCCTTTAACTCTTGCCATTTTATTCTATTCCTTTCTGTCCATCGGTTTCATATCCCCGCCCTTCAGGCAGGAGAGCTTAATACACGGCAGTGCGTGCCTTTATTTCATAATAAGCCGCTTTACGTTTGCTTCCATTGCAGGACTTACATAATCTGCAGAACGAAGACGTCTTTTTTGTTTTTGTGTTTTGTTCGTGCTGAGGTTATGGCGGTGAGCGCTGTGATATCTCTTCACTTTGCCGCTGCCTGTAACGGAAAACCGTTTTGCTGATGCCTTATGTGTCTTGATTTTACCCATTTTTCTAATTCCTTTCTATACTCTCGCAGTCCATGGCAAGCCGCAGAACTGCTATCGTGAACATTACTCTGCCGACTCCTGTGCCGGCTTTTCCTTCTTGGGAAGGGTTTTCAGCGGTGTGAGGAACACGATCAATTGTCTGCCTTCCATAGCAGCTTTTTTATCCGTTGTGGAAAATTCGGAACATGCCTCCTGAAATTTTGTAACGACTTCCCGTCCAAGATCCTGATGTGCCATTTCTCTGCCCTTAAAGCGCAAACAAACACGTACCTTGTTGCCATCCTGTAAAAACTTGATGGCGCGGGCAACTTTCATGTCAAAATCATGCTTGTCAATGCGGCAGGAAAGCTGCACTTCCTTGACTTCCACAGTCTGCTGCTTTTTCTTTTGTTCTTTCGCACGTTTGTCCTGCTCATATCGAAATTTGCCATAGTCCATTGCACGACACACCGGCGGAACAGCCTGCGGCGCAATACAAACCAAATCTACGCCTTTCTCATAAGCATAATCCTTTGCCTGTGCAAGACTTTTGATACCCATCTGTTCGCCCTGCTCATCCAAAAGCCGGACCTCTTTTGCGCGGATATCGTCATTGATAAGAAGTTCTTTTGCGCTGATAGTTGGCACCCCCGATTTCAAATAATAAAAGCCTGTGCCGGACGGACCGGCATACCGTACTGCCGCCTGCTCATACAGGAAGCTGCAATAAAAAAGTGCGGAACAAAAACTCCGCACAAATCCTATGCTCCTATGGAGCATACGTTTTATGAACCGATACGCAGCCAGCTGGCACGGTGAGAACGGAGTGTTCTGCTTCTTTTTACTTACATATTGTAACATTACCGGAGTGCATTGTCAATACCCTTAATAAAAAATTTATAGAAAAACGCTGTCCTCTAGTGGACAGCGTTTTTCATTTAAGCTTTAAGCCGCAAGGTCTTTTGTCTCATGCCTGATTCGCATCCCTGCATAAATTCGTTGAGCGACCAGCCATAAAAGCCAGCCAATCACTGCTCCCACCAGATTCAGTAAAATATCGTCCACATCAAAGGAGCCGGTTGTCGTAAGAAGCTGAATCGTCTCAAAAACAGTAATTACGCAAAACTGTGTTAAGACAAACCACCCAAATCGCTTTATTTTTTCAAACAACACTGGAAGCAAAATTCCCATAGGCAAAAAAGGAAGCAGATTTCCAAGCAAATTCCGCGCGATAACAGAGTTGTTCATCATCCCGCTTGTTAAATTGGAGAGGTAGAAAGGGGAACAAAACATGTCAGCGCAAGCAAATACAAAATGCCTGCCGCAATGCACACAAGCCGAAAGACCTTACAGAGAGACTTCGATGATTTCACGTTAATTCCTTTCTTTTCTTTAAATTATTTAGCATATTAGGTATCGTAATTTCATTACAGCATAATAGTATAGCGAATTGGTCGAAATTTGTAAACAAAAATAAAAATTTATGCTTGCACTGTTTTATTTCGAAAAAGAGCTGTAAAAAAATAGAGCCGATGGGCAAAGCCCCACCGGCTCTATTTCTCATTATCTAGGCTCAATTACCGGCCCGCTGCCGGAGTACAATCTTCTGTTAAAATCGATGGGATATGTTTGCTGCTGGATCCTGCTGAATACCTCTGCCAGTTCTGCCGCCGAAATTGGATTTCTGGCGCCATAATATGTGTCGGTCTCTCCTGGAATCACATCGTAAAAGCTCATTTTTTCCACTGGATAATACGACCACCGGGAAGGCGGCACATCCTGGTATTTGGCCTCATGAAAATCAATGGTATCCGGCAATGCCAAAATACGATCAAAAATGGTTGCCAGTTCTTCCTTTGTCAAATTTTGACTAGGGCCGAACATATTTTCTCCAATCCCTTCAATAATGCCTCGACGGCGCAACGCGTTAATCAGACCACTGCCCCAGTAGTCCACTGTATCAGAAAACGCTTCTCCTCCTGGCTCAGGCGTCAGACCGATTAAGTCCCCAATAACGACAGCCGCCTCACCTCGGGTCAGTGGAGTATCCGCCGCTACAGGACGGTTGTTCCCACTACTATTCAGAATCCCAAGGATCCGTTCCAAAATTTCTTCATCGACAGCTGGCGGCGGGGGAGCAGGAACAATCGGGGGTACAGGCGGCGCTGTGCCCCCGTTTAAAGCCGCGGAATAAAAGTCCCATATTTCTGGAATTTCCTGTCCCAACGCCCAACTGCCCACACCTCTCAGATTTTCACGGTCAATGGTCTCAAGCTTCCATCTGGTAGACGCCGGGCTGTCATACCAAATATCGTAAACGCCGGGGGAAAGCACACGTCCGCCCCAAATTTGCGGAAGTGGATCCCCCTCTCGGATGATTACCGTCGCATTCGCCGACATGGTAGGCTGATCAAACCGAGTGGTAGCGGTATAATTGTCCAAAAGAAACTGAACATCCTCCGCTGCAATACCGATTCCGCCCGCCGGGTCGCCGGTCTTCCAATATCGTCCATAAAAAGGAATTCCCATCACAATCTTATCTCTGGGAACACCTTGATTGAGAGCATATTGAATGGAGCCCTCAAAAAAGTCGCTGCCGGCCACAGGACCAGGAGGACTTCCCACATAAGATTCATCGTACGCCATGACCATGAGATAATCTGCAATAGACGCCAAGCGCGGATAATCATAAGAGCCCTGCCATCCTATCGTCAAATTATAGGGGTTGGCTGCAACCGCAACAGATAAAATTTTATCGGGGTCCAGGGCATCTCGCACTGATTCCACAAAAGCGGTATACGCGTCTCTTTGCTGCTCATTCACATTTTCAATATCGATGTTTACACCGTCTAAGTCATACTGTTCCACCGTCTGGGCAATTTGCTGACTTAAAGCCTGTCGATTGTTCAGAGCGACAATTCCCTTGGCCCGATCCCAGTGATTGGAGATAAAAGGAACCACCTGAATGTTTTGTCGGTGCATTTCATTGATAAATTCTGTATCTATTTTCCCCGCGGGAGAGATCAGCAGATTTCCTGCATCGTCTACTTCAAAGTAATCCGGGTAAATGGTATGAATGGAGTCATTGGTTTCATCCAGAATTTTCTTGTATGCTGCGCTATTGCCGGCATATAAATACGTAAGACTTTCTCTTCCTTCTCTGGAAACAGGTGAAATAGAAGGAAGAATCGGCTCTGCCTCTTCCATCGGAAGATAAATCTCCTGCCCTACATAAATAGAATTTGGATCCTCAATCTGCGGATTGGCCTCCAGCAATTCTTCTATTGTTGTTCCCAAACGCCTGGCGATCCCCCACAAGGTATCCCCTGCCTGCACCGTATAAGAAGCCTCCGCGTCGGCGGCCGTTGCAACAACATCTACTGGGCCACTTCTGTATTGGCCGGCCAGACGCCTAAATTCCTGTCCGCTTTTCTCGTTGTCCTGCTGCATGCTGCGTATACTACTACGAATACGAGAACGGCGAACATCGTCAAACGCATGATACACTCCTTCCATTTCCCGCCTGCCGGCTAAAATTCGGGCCGCGCCTTCTGCAGCAGAACGGACAGGAATCGTTTCCGACGCAGGAACAGCAGCGTTATGTCCCTTATAAAAACGGTATATCTGAGTAAGCGTATGTAAATGCCCTTTGGCCTGCTGCCCCAAACTGCGAAACCGCATCCGTTCCTGGCGGTTCTTTGTCTGCCTCTCCAATGTAGTACAGATATGTATTTCACGATTTTTACAGCGAATCGCCTTTTCCAGCATACAGATTCTGTTCTGTAGTACAGATTCATTCATAATATAACATCACCCCTTTGCACACAGTGTATGTACAAAGGGGTGAATCCGTTATCTTTATAAAAATTATTCTGCCTTGTGTTTTTCCGCATCTCTCGCTCGAATTTCCGTACGACGAATTTTTCCGCTGGTGGTCTTAGGCAGCTCCGCTGCAAATTCCACGATACGAGGGTATTTATACGGCGCAGTCACTTTCTTTACATGATTTTGCAGTTCCTTTTTCAGCTCATCAGAAGGGGCAAAGCCTTTTGCCAAAACAATGGTAGCCTTTACAACCTGTCCACGAATAGGATCCGGCGCAGCTGTAACCGCGCATTCTAATACAGAAGGATGCGTCATCAACGCGCTTTCTACCTCAAATGGACCAATCCGGTATCCGGAGCACTTGATCACATCGTCTCCTCTTCCCTCAAACCATAAGTAGCCATCTGAATCCCGCCATGCCAGGTCTCCAGTATCGTACATACCACCTCTCCAGGCCTTCTCTTGTGCTGCCGCATCCTTTCGGTAATCGGTGAAAAGGCCCACCGGATGCTCAGCACTAGCATTCCGTACAACGATTCTGCCAACCGTACCATCTTCACAGGAGATGCCCTCTTCATCTACTATATCAATATCATACAGGGGAGAGGGCAAACCAGTAGACCCCTGCTTGATCGGATCCCAGCCAAAATTCGCTATAATAACAGAAGTTTCTGTCTGTCCGAATCCCTCATGGATCTCCAGTCCGGTGGCTTCTTTAAAGCGATAGAATACTTCTGGATTCAGCGGTTCCCCCGCTGTGGTACAGTGATGGATGGAGGTAAAATCTCCCTTGGACAAATCCTCTTTAATTAAAAACCGATATATCGTAGGCGGTGCACAAAATGTTGTAGGACGCACCTCTCCAATTACACGCATAAGGAAGTCGGGATGGAACCGCCCTGTATCAAAGGCAACTAATGCGCTGCCGGCAATCCACTGGCCAAAAATTTTGCCCCATCCGAATTTTGCCCAACCAGAGTCGGCCATCGTGAAATGGACTCCATCGTCTTCAACCTGCTGCCAATATTTCGCGGTAGTAATATGCCCCAGAGGATATGTAAAATTGTGCGCGATCATTTTGGGCATGCCCGTTGTGCCGGAAGAAAAATATATAAGCATCGTATCGTCCATACAAGACGCATTCTCCCCGGTGGGCCGGATAAATTCTACAGACGCCGCCTGCATTTCAGCGCGGAAATCCATAAACTCGTCACCATACCGCGCCTGCACATCGTCACCAACAAGAGCAATGGTCCGTACTCCCGGACATACGTCCCTGCTGGCACGCATATGCTGAATAACCTCCTCATCCTCTGCCATGCAAACCATTTTCACATCTGCACACTCGCAGCGATATATAATGTCTTTGGGTGTGAGCTGATAAGTAGCCGGGATCACAGTAGCGCCAAGCTTCATCAGCGCAATAATGATCAGCCACGCCTCCACACGCTCCTTCATCATCATCATAACCACGTCTCCCCGTCCGATTCCGCAGGAAGCAAACATATTGGCGCATTGATCGGAAAGGCGCTTTATATCTCCAAAACTATAGCGGGTGATGACGTCGCTTTCATCTACATGGATCAGCGCTTGCTTTCCAGGGCACAGACGCGCATATTCATCTACAACGTCATAACCGAAATTAAAATTTTCCGGAATATTTACTTTATAATTCTTCTTAAAATCTGCATAGGAATCAAATTCTATGCGAGGCAAAAATTTGGACAAAAGATTCATTGAAACAACCATGCCTTTCTCGCCTATGCGCATAGGCGCATAAGCAGCGTGAAAACGGTGTATTTGGAGCAAGGCCTTCTCCTTTTTCACACTGGACACCTTTTTAGTACATCATTGATTGTGTTTTTAGCCGCAATAGCCATCACTCGTTGATAACTGTGAGAAAACGGGCAGGCGCATCCACACAATGCTGGCCGTGAGGAATACTCGGATTAAAATAAATGCTGTCGCCGGCACGCAACACATGCTCCCGCTGACCAATAGTCACAACAACAGCACCCTCCAGTACAAAGTTAAATTCCTGCCCTGCATGCGTGACCAATTCCGGTTTTTCCGCTGAGGGCTGAAGTGCTACAATCATAGGTTCCATTTCTCTGCCTATAAAATTGTAGGCAAGAGAGGTAAACTGATATCCTGCAAATCGCTCCACGCTGACACCCTTCCCTCCACGGACAATTGTGTAGTCCGCCATACGAGGGCTGTCTCCGCACAACAGAACGGTAGGGTCCACGCCAAACTCGCTGGCAATCAAATATAATTTTCCTACAGGAATGTCATCCTGTGCATTTTCATATGCCAGATACTCCGCCTCGCTGGTCCCAATTTTCTCAGCAATTTCTCCCGCAGACATACCCAAAATTTCCCGCATTTCGCGCACGCGAGACGCGATCATTTTCAATTCGTCAATCATGATCATAATCCTTTCCAAGGTAGATCCTTAATGAACCTTAATGAATATGGAAGTAGTATAGCATAAATTTGCAAAATTGACAACTCTTTTTTTAATAATGCAGCTCCATTTTAAAAGAAATTCTACATATTTTGCATGTCCCGCTATTGCTTTTTTCTTCCATGTACCGTATAATAGACAAAGATTCCAACATATAGAGAGATTATCTTATGAAAATTGAACTGCAAAATTTCTTGAATCGATTTCCCTATCCCGCAGAAGCCAAAACGGCACTTTTGCAGGGACTTGACCAAATTCTTTCAAATGCAGACGCCTCTCGTCTGCTGCGCACTCCAATAGACGCCTACAAAGGCGGCGCAACGGTAAACTTCCCAACAGCCATACAAGAGGCTGCAGCAGCAGGCA
Source organism: uncultured Clostridia bacterium (assembly GCA_948466345.1). Lineage (GTDB taxonomy): Bacteria > Bacillota > Clostridia > Oscillospirales > CAG-272 > Avispirillum. The sequence continues at coordinate 59,528 of CAOKAC010000006.1, forward strand.
CTTTGGCTGGCGTACACGAATATACTGCTCAGTTTCTTTTGTTTGCCTGTCTGGGAGAGCCTCTGCGAATGCGCTATAAAGAAAAAGGGGTAGATGAGTCGATCTGGTATGATTCCATGATGGATCTGCTCTACAAGCTGAACGAATGTTATGCGGTACATGGCGTGTGGGGCACTTTTGTAGCTTTTTGGTTTGATCGTTTTTTTGAAATGACCCGGTTTGCGCTAGGACGGCTGCAATTTGAAGAAACTACCTACTATTTGTCCGACTCCTATAGTGGACATGGTATAACTATGAAGCGCGACGAAAAGAAAGTACTCAATCTTCACATTCCTTCTGGCAGGCCGCTTTGCCACAACGATGTACTGGATTCCTACAGACGTGCCTATCATTTTTATAACGATTTTACCATCAACGGCTTGCTGCCTATCATATGCGGATCCTGGCTGCTGTACGACAGAATGCAAGAATTTCTGCCTGCCGATTCCAATATTATCCGTTTTCAGCAGGATTTTGAAATTGTAAACCGCATAGAGCTTGGTGGCTTTGACGAGTGCTGGCGTATTTATAATATAAATTATCCCGGAGATCCCTCCCTGCTGCCCAGGAACACTTCCCTCCAGCGCAGATATGCAGATTGGCTTGCTGCCGGCGGCGTGTCGGGAACCGGGTACGGAATCCTTTGGTTCGATGGAGAAAAAGTTGTAAAATAAATCTATTTAGGAGTAAAAATATGCGAGCAATAATATCTGTAATCGGAAAAGATACCTTCGGCATTTTGTCTAAGGTCAGTTCCGTCTGTTTTGAAAACCGTGCCAATGTGGTGGACGTGAATCAGTCGATTCTGCAAGACATGTTTGTTATGGTCATGATGCTGGACATATCCGATAAGGACTGTAAATTCTCAAGTCTGAAAGGCGATCTGGAAGCGCTGGGCGCACAGCTCGGTATGCAAATCAACATCATGCACGAAGATATCTTCAATTCTATGCATAGAATCTGAAAGGGGTACCCATGCTGAATTTAGGCGACATAATGGAAACCATAAATATGATCCAGAATGAAAATCTGGACATACGTACTATCACTATGGGGATTTCCCTGCTGGATTGCTGTGACAGTGATATTGACGCTTCCTGCCAAAAGGTGTATGAGAAAATCCTGCGCAAAGCTGGAAATTTAGTCACTGTAGGCGAGGATATATCTAAGCTGTATGGAATCCCGATAATCAACAAACGCGTATCAGTTACCCCTATTGCTATGCTGGTAGCAGCAAGCGGCGGTGATCCTGTAAAATATGCCAAAACCCTGGATCGGGCCGGCAAGGAAATCGGCGTTAATTTTATCGGCGGCTATTCTGCATTGGTACACAAGGGCTTCTCTGCCGGAGATCTGGAACTGATCCGCTCAATTCCCCAAGCTCTCAGCGAAACGGATCAAGTCTGTTCCTCTGTAAACGTAGGTACCACGAAAGCTGGTATTAACATGGACGCAGTTGCCCTCATGGGACAGGTAATTACAGACGCAGCGAAATATACGGCAGATAGAAACTGTATCGGTCCTGCAAAATTGGTGGTATTCTGTAACGCACCCGAGGATAATCCCTTTATGGCAGGCGCATTTCACGGAGTCGGTGAGTCGGACTGCGTCATCAATGTGGGCGTATCCGGTCCTGGTGTAGTAAGGGCCGCCCTTTCCAAATATCCGGATGCAGATTTAAACCGTATTGCAGATATTATCAAGAAAACAGCCTTTAAAATCACCAGAATGGGTCAGTTAGTTGGTACAGAAGCCTCCAAACGGCTGAACGTTCCGTTTGGCATCGTGGACTTGTCTCTGGCGCCCACTCCGGCGGTAGGCGACTCCGTTGCACATATTCTGGAAGAAATGGGACTGGAAATGTGCGGCACCCATGGGACCACGGCAGCATTGGCTTTGTTAAACGATGCGGTAAAGAAAGGCGGCGTCATGGCCTCCTCTAATGTTGGCGGTCTCTCTGGTGCTTTTATTCCTGTATCTGAAGACGCGGGGATGATTGCAGCGGCCAGGGCTGGCGTATTAAATATCGAAAAGCTGGAAGCGATGACCAGCGTATGCTCGGTGGGATTAGATATGATTGTTGTACCTGGCGACACGAAGCCGGAAGTGCTCTCCGCAATCATTGCAGACGAAGCCGCTATCGGTATGGTAAACACGAAAACTACAGCTGTACGCATCATTCCAGCTATCGGTAAAGATATTGGCGACACGCTAGAATTTGGCGGTCTACTTGGCAGCGGTCCGGTAATGCGGTTAAACAAAAATGAGTCTCCTGCAAAGTTCATTGCGAGAGGCGGACGGATTCCAGCTCCACTGCAAAGCTTGAAAAACTAAAAGAAGCCTCCCTAGCACGGGAGGCTTCTTTTAATAATTTTCTGCTTTAATTTGAAAATAACTCTGCGGGTGAGCGCAAACGGGACATGTTTCCGGTGCCATCTTACCCACTGCGATATGCCCGCAGTTGCGGCACTGCCAGATCATGTCGCCATCTCTAGAGAAAACAAGGCCGCCGTTGACGTTTTCCAAAAGTTTCAAATATCTTGCCTCATGTTCTTTTTCCACTTTCGCTACGCCTTCAAACAGCTCCGCTATATGGTCGAATCCTTCTTCTCTTGCTTCTTTGGCAAAAGCTGCATACATGTCGGTCCACTCATAATTTTCTCCTTCGGCAGCCGTCTTTAAATTCTCTGCCGTAGTGCCGATGCCACCGTTAAGCAGTTTATACCACATTTTTGCGTGTTCTCTCTCATTCATAGAGGTTTCTTCAAAAATGGCTGCAATCTGCTGATATCCATCTTTTTTTGCCTTAGACGCATAATATGCATACTTATTGGTTGCCTGGGATTCGCCGGCAAATGCTGCCATCAGATTCTGTTCCGTCCTGGATCCTTTTAATTCCATATTTTCTTCCTCCAAAATTTAAAATTTATATGTTAGTGCAAGTGTTTTCTTCGCACGCAGCACATATACATTGTAAAAGGAGTTGGGTATCAAGCAGTCGGCATCCTTCCGGGATACAATGATCTGGTATGTATGTCACTCCCGCTGGAAGATCAAAAAGCCGACCACATCCTCTACACACCGCATGATCGTGTTTGGAAATATCTCCGTCAAAGCGATCTGGTCCATCCATCACAGGAATACGCAAAATCTCTCCTCTAGCACTCATAGCTGACAAATTTCTATAAACAGTTCCCATGGATATATGCGGCAATTCCTTTTTAGCCAACTGGTAAATCATCTCCGCATTCGGATGGGTTTTACCGGCGGCTTTCAGGGCATTCCAAACAGCCTTTCGCTGAATCGTCATAAAAACTCCCAAAAATATTTAATAATAGTTCTTATTCTTATTTTAGCATGAATTTCCTATTTGTCAAGAAATTTTTTCGTGTTACAGATACTAATTTCGATAATAATGGATAAATATTTTGCTAAATTGTTGTATTTTTTCACAATAGATGTTATACTGATTTCTATAGTTATTGTATCTTTTAACAATACATTTTGACTTTTTACAGGAGGACTCCGTACAAAAGTGCGGGAATGCAAATCTATGAAATTTGACTATTCCGGAGAAAATGCAAAAGCTTTTGAAAAGGCCAATGCTCTGGTACACTCCCTGATTGCAGAAGTCGAAAAAGTGGTAGTAGGAAAGCATAACGAAATCGTTATGCTAGTTACTTCTATGCTGGCGGGCGGTCATGTCTTGATTGAAGATGTCCCCGGCGTAGGTAAAACTACCTTAGCTGCCGCTCTGTCAAAAGCCGCCGGGCTGTCTTTTAATCGCGCCCAGTTTACGCCGGACGTGATGGCCTCTGATATCACCGGCTTCAACATATATAACCGCTCCAAAGAACAATTTGAATTTCGCAGCGGACTTGTAATGTGCAATATTCTTTTGGCAGATGAAATCAACCGTGCTTCTCCAAAAACTCAATCTGCTCTATTGGAAGCCATGGAAGAAAGACAGGTAACCGTAGATGGGAAAACCTACGTGATTCCCACACCTTTTATGGTTATCGCAACCCAAAACCCCTCCGGTTATATCGGTACATATCCCCTGCCGGAAGCTCAGTTAGACCGTTTTATCATGCGTCTATCTATGGGATATCCTTCAGAAGCTGAGGAAATGGCTATCCTGTCTGACAGAAAAACGGAAAATCCAATGGGCCAAATCTCCGCTGTTACAAACGCACAGTCTATACAAGAGCTGCGACGCATTGTTTCTACTGTAACAGTATCGGGAGAGATCAGCCGATACATCGTGCAGCTGGTCAGCGCCACAAGAAGTGCCAAATCCATAACATTAGGGGCATCCCCACGCGCTTCCCTTGCATTGATGAAGCTGGCCCAAGCTTATGCTTTTATTCGTGGAAGAGACTATGTCTTGGCAGAAGATGTCTCCGCCCTGTATACACCGGCTGTGTCCCATCGAATAATGCTCAGTCAGGAAGCGCGTCTCAGTCAGACTACCGCTGCAGAAGTTCTTGCAGAAGTAGCCCGTACGGTGGAAGTTCCCTTTAAAACCCAAAGATAAGAAGGAAACCTATGGCTGATAAAAAAAGACGCAAAAATGCGCCGGCTCTGCTCCCACGTCCAGGCGCAATTCTATATTGCTTTCTGTTCCTTTTTGCACTTGTATTCACCCAGTTGCTGCGGAATACCGCTTCTGCCGTGTTCTTCTGGTTTCTTGTGTTCATTCCCTTTCTGTCCTTCCTTCTGCTCCTGATTGGAAAGGCATGTATACAAGTATATGTATCTTCCGCTGTCGATTGCTGTGAGAAATTGACGCCGGTAGAATACGAGATTCGTCTGATTAACACAGGCCCTATTCCCCTTCCCTTTGTTGAAGCAATGATCCATCTTCCTCGTGTAGACGGTGTACGCAGTCTGCATCAAAAGCTGGTACTGTCCCTGATCCCCTTCGGAATGCATGTGATTAAGGACACCGTCCGGTTTCGGTATCGGGGGCTGTATGAAATTGGTGTAAGAGAGATTTATTTATATGATTATCTTCGCATGTTCCGCCTTCGTATTGATGTGAGCAACTACAGTAACGTGACCGTACTTCCCAGACGCCTTCTTCTGGATACATCTGTCAGCACCGCTGCCTCAGATATTCCCTCCTCTTTTGCTCGGATGCAGCATACACCAGAGCAGTCTGAGCAAGCAAGTATCCGGGACTATCGTTTGGGAGATACCATGAAATCCATTCACTGGAAGCTTTCTTCAAAAGCGGAAGACCTGCAGGTGCGGGATTTCAATACCAATGACGATCAGCATGTTTATATTTTTGCAGACTTTGCAGGGCCTACTCCTCCACCCCAAGTGGAAAAGTCGCGCAAGCAAAAACACATTCGTCTGCTTTTAAAAAAAAGAGAGCGCAGGGTTATGCGGCCTACCATTCGTCTGCATAAAATTGCTGACAAGGCAGAAGCGTTAGATACTGCGGTAGGCCGCAAAATCCAGAATGTAAAAAAACGAATGCATAATCGACGCCAAGCGGCTAAAAGCCGGAGAAGATTGCAGGCAGGCAACAGCGCAGCTTCCGTGCAATCTATGGATGCAATCGATGCTTTGATTCGGGCAACAGCCAGAAAGCGGACACATACGAAAAAAATCGATCCAAAAAAAGAAGAAAAGCGAACTGCCAATGCCCAGCAAAAAGAGCAGGAGCAAGCCCTACTGCGTGCGCAGATTGAAGCGGAAGATGCTGTTGTCCAAAAGCTGCTAGAGGAAATTAACGGAGACATGAGAGAAGCAGGCGATGAAGAAATCGACGAAGCCATTCGTGTCTGGGGCGGCGCCGTGCAGCCGGACTTTGCAGACGAAATGCCCGAACTATGCGCAGATAGTGTGGCAGAAATCGCCGTTGCAGAGGTAATGAATGAAATTCGGCACGGTCACCGCTGTACGGTGGCTTGGTTTGATCCCCGGGAGGACAACGGCGTTTGCGTACAGCATGCTTCTGATCTTGCTTCTTTTGAGGATATTTATAACCGGTTTGCACGTGCTTCTGTGGTGTCAGAAAAACAGCGGGTGTGTCATTTGAGCCGGCTAATATCGGAAACAGCAAATGTGACAATTCGTATTGTTACCGCCAACATGGATCCGGCATCTATTGCCGAATACGGCCGAATCCCTGCAATGTTTGGTGGAGCTGGAAACGGCTGTGTCACAGAAATATTGTTTTATAGTCCAACAGAAAAGTACAAAATCCCTATGGAACGCGAAGAGTATGTGGCAGCCTGCGCCGCAAAGCTGCGACAGCAAGGTATATTTCCAAGCCGTATGCAGTTGATCGAACAGCAAGGACGTCAAACACTTCTCACCGCTATTCAATACTGATGAACTGGAAAGGAGGCCGCCCCAGGCGGAACAATTCCTTTTGAAAAACATAAAACATAAACTGCCCCTTTGGGTGCCTGCCCATTTGCAACCCAAAAAAGCGCGGAGTTCCAAGCGGGATTCTGTAGAAAGTATTTTTGATTCCCCGGCAGCTTCCCTGTCTAAGACTACAAAAATTATTGGATTTGTTTTGCGTGCACTTCTTTTTTATATTGGTTTGTTTGGTGTTGTCGCATTCTTATGTGCAGCCAGCGGACTTTCTATACAGGTTCATTGGCAGGCATGCTACATATCCACTGGATTTACCGCTCTCATTTGCCTGATTATCTGTGCGATCGTGACGCTCTCCGCTTTCAATCGTCTTACGCTGCTGCTTGTCCCCTTCGGATCCGCCGCAGCCATAATCGGTCTGTGTTCTGTTTTATACGGGAATCCCTTTGCCTTCTTATGGGAAAGCCTCCTGCGCATCTATAATTTTGCGCTATATCATATTGCCAGTCTCGGATATGGCTCTCTTGGAAACTTTATGATATCGGACGGCTTGGATTACAGCAGCGCCGCCTATATGATAGAGGATCCCAAGCGTTTTTGGGGGGTGTTTCTTCTAACTGCTTTTTTCAGTATACTGCTGGGACTTTGTATGCTGAAAAAAGTGCGGCTGATCCCACTATGCGCACTTCTTGCACTCATTATCGTTCCTGTTTTCACCTACAACATCTCGAATGGAAATATCGGTATCGGTTGTATTATCGCTTTTTGTCTTGGCTGCGCAGTATTGAAGATATACGATTACCGCTATGCCGGAACGCTTAGCCGCAAAATAAAAAGAAGAAAAAGGCGGCAGGAGCAAAAAAATTTACGAATCAAAAATACTATCCGCAAAAAAGAAGAACAAAAAGCACTGCGGGCACAGGCCGAAGAGATTCTTAAAGCTTCCCTAGAAACAGATATGGACAAACGCCGTTCCCGCATAGCGTATAACGCTGTATTTATTGCATGGCGGCAGTCACAAAAAGAGAAAAAGCGCAAGCAAAAAAAGCAGATACGTGACAGTAAAAAACAGCGCAAGGAAGAAAAAAAGGCAATCCGCAAGGCACGCGCCGCGGAAAATAAAGAACTTGCCGCCTTAAAAAAATCAGGCAATCTGCAAGACGTAGCCGTCATCAAACAAAGACAAGCACAGCAAAAACAAGCTGTGAAAATGAAAAAATCCGCTGCGCGGGCACAAAAGCAGCAGCGCCGCAAAGAAAAAAATGCGCACGCCTTTGCAGTCTGTTCTGCCGGCGGATTTGCAGGACTGGGAGCCGCAGTCTTGGCCCTCCTTGCCCTGTGGATTCCCATGGTGACAGCGAAAGAAAGCTTCCCTATCATTACACCGATCAATAATAAAATACAAATTGCCCGCAGCTACGTTACTGCGTATCTTACAGGAAATGATGTAGATTTAAACGATCTTGCCGCCTATGGAATCAATGAGCTGACGCCACGCTCTCTGTCTTTTGATTCGCTGGAATATGAAGGCAAACAGATTTTGCGCGTAGAAACTACAGGAACCGGTAATGTATATCTGCGCAGTTGGATAGGTTCGAATTTTAATATGCAGACAGATACTTGGACCACTGCGGATTATGATGCGGTGTTGGCATATCGAACCCTTTTTGGCATAGACTTTACCTCAGACGATATTACGTATAACTTTAATAAATATGTTTATCCCTCTTCCGTAGATATTACAGAACAAAATGTTTATAAAAATCTTTCTAAATATGGATTTAATGTGCAGCAGGTCCATGTACAGCGAACCAGTGGGAGCAGTCTTCTTTTATTTATTCCCGCACACATGAATCCGGATATAGGACTGCGCGCTTTGGGAAGTATGGAAGAGTCGGAACATAAATATTCCAAATATTACGATGGCGTTTATTCCTCTCGTTTTTACAAATCCGGCACAGGCTATAGCACCGTTTCCTTTGTCACTACACTGAACAGATCAGAAGCAGGCACTTCTAAAGAAAACGCTGTTGAATATTATAGGCGTGCAAAAACTTTTATAAATGAAAATAAAGGCTTTGCTGCTTCCGACACGCTGCAAGAAAAAATTGCCTCTTTTGATTATCAGCTTGTCGAGGACGGCATCGAATATATCGGAACGAATCTGGTGGAACGGTATTTCTATGATATGACACCAGACCAGCAAGAAGCATTTCATACCGCCATAGCTTTAGAAGAACAATATCAAACATACGTTAAGGATACCTATACACAAAAATCGGGCAGTCCAGTCGTAGAAGAAATTGCCGCACAGATTTGCGTAGCAGCAGAAGAGGAAGGCATCGCAACAAAGCACGATTTGATTATGGCTGTTGTAGACTATTTGCGAGACAATTACACCTATACCCAGACACCGGACGGCAGTGCCTTCACAGAGAAAGAAAGCAGCGTCCTAGATAACTTCCTGTCTGAGGTTAAAGAAGGCTACTGTACACATTTTGCCACTTCCGCTGTAATGCTTCTGCGTGAATATGACATTCCGGTACGTTTTGTAGAGGGATATGTAGCCAGTGATTTTAAACGTGCCGCCGGTACCAGCGGGGCTCCTTACCGTTCCGACGTAAAAGACAGTAATGCCCATTCATGGATTGAAGTATATTTTGAGGGTATGGGATGGATGCAATACGAGGTGACGCCGGGAGAATATATCGACGATATGTACGACCCTAACGGCGCTACTATCACGCCTACACCTTCAGAAGATGAACCCAATGAGGAAGAAGAACCTGATGAACCCATCGTCCAGCCAAATGACACAGAAAAAATTCCAAACGGTAATGAAAGAATACCCCCTGATGCTGAAGAACTCTCTGAAATAACATATTTCTTCTTAGTAATTGGGCTTACCGCTTGTGTTGTTCTTATTGGATGCATCCTCTACCTGATTATTCGTCATTTACAGAAGCAAACACAGCTCATGCTGGAAAAACGGTACCGCGTCATCAATCTGGCACGAAAAAAAGAAGCATATGAAAAAGCTGCTTTGGCTGATCGGCGCAAAGCCGTTCGGCAGATAAACGACTGGATTCTGGATATTTTCCGCATTATGGGTGCACCCCCTGAAACTGGAGAACTCCCCATGGACTTTGCAAAGCGCGTATCCGACGAATACGCACATCTCTCTACAGAAAACTTCTTAGAGGTGATGACTTATATGCAAAAAGAAGAATTTGGGCACGGGTTGTCTGCAAGAGAGGCAGACATATGCGGAGAATATCTCAGCGACCTAATTACGTCTGTGTATGCCGGTCTAAGTTTATGGCAAAAGATCCGGGTGCGGTATATCAAACGAATTTTGTAATACAGTATGGAGGAATATGAATACAAAAGACATTATACAACTGCCCACAGCGTCCCTGGCATATCTAGGGGACGCTGTGCTGGAAGTGATGGTGCGAGAACTGTTGGTACTAGATGGAAGGGGTGATATTCACGAACGCGCACTGGAATATGTCACCGCCGTTTCTCAAAGTGCTGCGTCCGATTTAATTATGGATGATTTTACAGATGAGGAGCTGTCCGTATTCAAACGTGGCAGAAATAGCACCCATACAGCGCCTAAAAGCGCCACAAGGGCCCAATATAGCCGAGCTACTGGATTGGAGTGTGTATTCGCTTACCTACATTTGTCTGGACAACAGGAACGCATGCAAAAACTGTTTCAAAAAGCATTTGTAAAATAAAAAAAGAGACGCCCGCCCGGCGTCTCTTTTTTATCATTTCTAATTCTTTTTCCAGCGTTTCAAATTAGGAAAGATTTCCTGCATCGCGGATGTTGCTTCCGCAACGCTGTTGTAAGGATTCCCTTTGGAAATAAGCGGGGCACAAAACGCAATCATTTCTTCCATCGTTGTGTCACTGGTAAACTTACCGTTCTTGTAGCAATAAACGCAATAATCTGCATTTTTTCGCCCATCTACATTTGTTCCGTAGTCCTCCTCTTTTACCATAGGCATAGCGCAGCTTTGACAAAATACAGTCGTTTCGTCTTTCATATGCATCTTTATCTCCATTTCTTTTTTTAATTTTAGGATTTATAAATCCCAAGCCATTTACAGTATATATTTTACAATATGACAGCAGCGTGTCATATTATTTATATTTATCTACAATTTCTGCCGCTTTGTCTTGTATAAGCGTCCGCAATGCGGCAGGCTGCAGCACTTCAACCATTCCTCCAAAAGACAATATAAATCCCCATACCCAATCGTCCAGAGGCCATGTAACAGAAACCAGAAATTCGCCATCCTCTTGCGGGGTAATTTGCGATGCGTCAAATGTATCATATAATCGATATGCCGCTTGTGAAGCAAAGCGCATTTTTATGCAACAAGTGCTAACGATTGCTGTTTTCTTATTATCCGCCGCTGATTTCTCTGTCTCCTCATGTTGACCTGCAAACGTAGTATCTGTTACAGTAAAATTCTGCATCCTCGTCAACTTGAAGATACGATAATCTTTTTTGCATAAGCAGTACCCATACATATACCATGCGCGGTCCTTAAAACGAATCTGAATCGGCTCTACCTTTCTATGCGACTTCTCGCCACAGCTATTATAATAATCAAAAGCTACAATTGTCCTCTTCAGTATTGCTGTCTTCAGCGCATCAAAAAGGTCCAGATTGGAGTTTCCCCAATCTGAAAAATCTACGTCCAGCCATGGTACCGCATTTTTGGAAAAAAAGGTGCTGAGCTTATTCAATACAGGCGCAGTATCTCCAGGTCCTACAGAGGCAAATCCATATAAAGCCGACAGAATATCATTTTGCTCCGCATCGCTAAGCAAAGATTTATCCAACACGAAATCCTGTAAAAGAGAAATTCCCCCGCTCTTTCCTTTTCTAGTATATACAGGCACACCTGCAAGGGACAGTATGTCTATATCCCGGTAAATGGTTCGCTGAGACACTTCAAAATATTCGGCAAGCTCCTTTGCAGTTACAGTTCCTTTCTTCAACAAAATATAAACAATTTGGAATAATCGATTGGTTCGCATAAACACACCGCCCTTCTAATTAATAGTATACCACAATAATATGACATAATCATGTCATATTATTAATAAAACGGCACAGGAAAAGCTGCGCCGTTTTTTCCAATATTCTTTTTTATACAGTTGCCCGAAGAAGTTCTATATAATCTAAAAACTTTTCGTAATCCGCGTCGGACAATGTCTCATATTTATCTAAAAGAAAGCTGCCCTCATCTAGATAATTCTTGATCATATCATTGTATCGATCCCACTGGGCATCATCCAAAGAAGACAACAGCTTAATCTGGTCATGTAGTTGGTCCCCCTCATCAATAAATCGGCCATATGCCGCTTCATACAGCTGCGGAATCACTTGCGCCAGCTCCTGCATATGTGCCCCATATGCCTGCTGCCCTACAGACTGAGCATAAGTGTTGCCCATACCGCCGGTCATAGCCGCAGCCTTTCCCATTGCATCCAGCATAGCAAGCCGTCCGCTTTGGGTATACACATCTTTATAGTTTTGGTATAAAGGATCCTGCAGGGGATCATAAGAAAATTGTCTTCCCGTTGCTGCACCAATCAGGGAATCCAGTTTTTCACTGTATGCACTATCATAGGCGCTAGGTTTTTTCTTTCCCCAGTCATCCAGTTCTGCGCCAGCATCCTTCACACGATTGCTGGGCAGATATCCGCTGCTATGATATGTATCCCGATTTCCTGAAGGTCCGCCATAGATCGAGTACCAAACATCCGCCGTTTCGGATACTTCTCTATCTCCCCCGGAAGCGTTGCCGCTGTCCGGAATTTGCAGCGTATTGCCTGTATAGATCAAATTTTTATTTTTGATATTGTTGGTACTGGCCAACGCATCCACCGTTGTATTATGTTTCTTTGCAATGGAGGTCAGTGTATCTCCTTTTTTGATCGTATATGTCATTGTTTGCTCCTTTCTTCCAGCTGTGCGCGTACATCTCGATTGAAATTTTCATACCCCAAATTTGCCAATACCACATTTAATGTATCGGTAAGACTGTAGAGCCAGCTGATAAGCTGCGCCGTATTGTTCTGCGCCTCCTCTGTGATGGGAGGCGGATCCATATGAAATTTCATACTTCCTCACACCTTTCGATTGCTATAGCTTCCACCGTTTTGCGCCGCAATTCTCTGTCTGTTTGGTAATAGAACAAATGACTGCATCCCCCGTACCGGATATTCGGAGACGAAAATGATCACATCTGCGTGGCCGCAGCGGAATTTCCACAGCGCTCTTTTTTCTCCCCTCAATAACCTGCTGCCGTCGCCATACACCGTCACTGTCATATTCCACATCCACCTGTACACGACTACCGAAAGGAATATCCAGACGTAGCTGCAGCATAGTCACATATATATGATCCGGTGTCTCATACTCCAGTTCTGCAGTCTCGCAGTACCAGGAGACAGGAGGTTCCAAAGCACCTGCATTTTCTTCGTTCCGTCCGTTATAGGAACCACCTACAGTATACACTTGATTTCCTTCTTCTCCATCACAAAGCATATATAGTTCCCTGCCGCAACGGCAAAAATCTTTTACTGAAATATCGTCCTCTTTATGCCACTGACGCTTTACCGTATCGTAAGTAAGCAAACTGCGCCTGCCGGACATATCCTCCATAGATATAAAGTATCGGTCGTCCACTCCTCCAGCCACAGCATTTTTCCATTTGGTATTGCTAAGCGCTGCATCTATATTCACAGGAATCCCACCGTCATATTTGACGACTCCGTTGGCAGATTTGTAATACAGCACATCATTTACAACTACTGCGCTTTTAGCACTTCCACTTTCAATTCCGCGCAGTGCATGTTCCGTCATGGTAAATTCCGCAGGATAGTCGCCGTATATTTTAATAATAGTATCCTCTTTAAAAAATATCGGCTTTCCATCATAGCATACCGCACCAGTAAATACGCCGCAAGAACCTACAGATGCCTGCCAGGAGTCTGTAGAAACGCCAAGAAACTTCCGCCAGTTTTTTGGATCCCCCAAGGCGCTGGCATATATCTCATTAATAGGCTTTCCGGCGGCGTCTACTCCATATCGGCAACCCCATAAGCGGTTTCCAGCAGCCACTACATAATCCATATCTGGTACAAGCCGGGAAACGGTAACAATTGTCCCACCCATTTGGACAATCGTTTTAGAGGCTGTAATTACAATATACTGATGCAGAGGATCTACTTTTTGAATGCTGTAGTCTCCATTCAGCTCCTTGTCAGAAAAACCCGAAATCGTTACCGTATCCATGTCAGAAAAGCCGGTAGTATATGCCACATTGGTTACAAAATCCCCTTTTTCCCCGTTTACCAACTTATACCGTTTGCGCATCAAACGCCTGTAAGATGTTTCTTTCTCCGTCGGGTTTCCGTCCAAATCGCAGGGCTCTAAAACTACTTCAAAATAACCGTCTCCCCCCGGACTGTAAATCGCTCCGGTTTCCAGTTGGGCAACCGCTTCCAGCTTGCCAAGATCCGTGAGATCCATCAAATTGACGTAAAACTTATCTGGAAAAAAATATACATACCCGCCAGATACAACGCCCACTTTTTCTGTGTCCAATGTTTCAAACATAGCAGGACCTGCCACATCCTTAAAATGTAAAACGCCATCGTCTTTATAATAAAAAGCGCGAATACGCTCTCCACGTACCGCAACCAGCGCGTTTTGATGAATCGTATCATTCAAACATAAATCCAAAGAAGAAAGCCCGTATATTTTGTAATCTCCCAAATTCATAATTCCGCGCCTGTCTCGGACAGATATTCTCGGGGAATGCTTTCCAGACATATTTTTCATATCAAGGAATCCACCGGCAGCAGGCTTTGCCCGTTTATCCAGTCCCGTAAATGCAGTAAGTATCGTTTTGCTGCGTTTGTTTGCTTTCAGTCCCGTCACTCTCATACTACACCTGCCTATAAAGTGATATTACCCACAGACAAAGGCATATGGGTACGGTTATACCAGTCGCAAAAGGACGTATACGCTGCCGCAAACAGAGCGGCAGCATTGTTATATTGATTCATATCCTGAAGCAGTAAATTTGACCGCATCATTAGATAAAACACGTATAATTCCCCGTAAGGGTCTTTAGCAAGCAGTTCCCTCTCTCCATCGTCTTCTCCAAAAGGCGTCCAATCTCCCCACTCTGGTGCACCTGCATGCGTACAGATAATTTCTTCATACAGCATAGATTCAACATCAGAAAGCCAACGCAGTTTTGCTTCCCTGCCATAATTGTCTCCAGTCATTTCGTCGCAGCGGGCAATTGCTTCATTTACAGTCATACAAATCCCCTCTTTCTTGTATGGGCTATGGCGCTGCCAGCGCCATAGCCCCTCTCTTTTCATATGAGGACGTCAGCCGTTGGCGTACGCCTCAATAAATGCTTCCGCCGCCGCATCCTGCCGCAGTGAGTTTTCAATCACTTCAGCATAGCGAAGCGGCACCTCCACGTTTTTTCCTGTCTGAATCAACATGTTTTCCCCATTAACAGCTACATACCGTTCTGTATCGTTTTTATTTTTTCGGGGAATAAAAACAGTTCTCGTTTCTTCTTTTTCAGAAGTATTTTTTAAAGCTTTTGCCATGTCTGTATCCTCATCTTTCAAAATGATTCTTTAGTTTGTTTCAATAGAACTGCCGTTGAAGGACGAACCGGATTCAACTCGCAGCATATATTCTTCTACCAATCTTGCAGCCGCCTTTGTAGCCTTCCAGCCCACAGATGATCTTTGATTCAAGGGATCGTTGCCATATCCTTTCTGTTTTACAATATGTTCGATCCCGCCGCCGCCAATATCCGTGGTACCGTATGCATTTGCTCCTAAAAACATAGTTGCAAAGACAGCAGCTCCATCCTTTCCGCAATTTGCGGAAATAAGCTTGTCGCCAGAAGTATAGGTTACTCCTGAAAGAGGTGCGTCCAGATAAATATATTTCGATGTAGTGTTCACACCTACAATGGTTGCAAATACCTTTCCGGAAGTATTGGTATAATAAATATCCCGGCCTACAAGTGCATCTGTAACCGATTCAGAAACTGTTACCCGGCTTTCTGTGGCAATACCGCTTGTACAGGTGCCAGCTGACGCAGAATCGGTATATGCAGTCACTGTCAGCTCTTTTGCAAAGCCCAGATTTCCATCATGATATACCTTTGCCTCCGTCGTTTGTACAAAGCGTACGCCGCCAAGAGTGCCGATCTCACCCTGGAGTACGGTAGCAGGATCTGTATATTTTTGAATGTCCAGCCACTGTCCCTCTGCATCCTGCATCAAATCGTATGCTACATATGGGTGAATCACAGCTACATAAGAACCATCAATAGAAGGAGCATTCATAGCTTTCAATATTGCAGCAGCCTTAAATACATCCTTTACGCGCAGTTTCGCATCCGCGCCCAAATCGCTGCGGGAAGTGACTTCTGTCTCCTTGCCGTCAGCAGATACCTTCGGACAGTAATACACATTCGTACCGCCAATAATCTGATTGCGAACGACTGTGTCTATTGTTCTTCCTGCCTGATCTGCCAACTGCTTTGTCGCCTCTACTACAATGGGATCCACACTGGTCAGTTCGATCATGTCTGTTAATTCTACATAATCGCCGTACTGGTCTACAGTAGTAGTTACAGGAACAACAGTCAGCTTGCTTCCGGTAGGTGTAACGCCTTCCGTGATAGGCGTCAATGCCTTTGGCAGACTAGAAAATTTACGAAATTCAATGGTTTTGCCGCCATTTTGCGGAATGGGACGTTTTTGACCAAACTGGTCAAAAACAAGACTCGGTCCAGATAGCTCAATCAGAGTCTTATCGTAAAATGTCTTCATTTCTGCGGACAAGCCGCTTTCACTGCCTGGTGTCGCCACATAATCTTGGCTATTTGCTGGCGCGTTTACATTTACAAATGCCTGTGTACCGTGTACAACCTCCCCCGCACCAAACAACTGCAAATCCAGCATTCCCTTACATGATCTTGTCATCTTTTTTCCTTTCTCCGCCGTTGCGGAATCAGAATTTTACTTTCGCGCCGTGCTCCACCCGCCGAAGAATATCTCGTATTCCCCGTCCGGTTAAATGCTCGACACTGGTCTTTCGAGAAATTCCCGATTGGCCCTTGACTCCGTTTTCATCAGGCCGTGCAACTTCTTTGCGAAGCAACTCTGCCGCTCGCTTAGTCCCTTTTTCCGTGGCCTGTTGTACAGCAGCTTGCAGCAACTGATTAAAATGTACCGCTTGCCATGCCTCTTCCATAGAAAATCCAGCACGGAGCAGTCCACAAAAGCGCCTGTCAGACAGCTCTTTCTCCAGATTGAATCCCCGTACCTTTTTAGAAAGCGCTCCAGCTTCATCTAGAAGCATTTGATACTGCTTTGCAGCGCTTCGCCGGCGCAGTCTTTCCTCTAACGCATTTTTGGTTTCGGTTCGACCAAGAGCATCCGCAATTCCATCAACATCTGTTTCCTGCATTTGGTACATAGCCGCAAGTCTTTGTATTATGCGTACTGCTCCACCTGGCAGTGTGTCCATTAGGGACGCAGGCTCCTGTACTATATTTTCCCCTTGGACTGTTTTCTCCTGTACAGATTGTCCGCTACCCTCGAGGGTAGCGGTTTCCCCGCTCTCTCTGCCAACCGGTGCAGCGGAGCGGCTCTGCTGTTTTACAGTTCTTTGGGCACTGCCTGTGCGCTCTTTTTCGTTTTCGGACTGTTCTGCAGCACAGTCCATTGTTTGCGCACTAGGATGTTCAGAACTTTGCACACCGCTATTAGCGCCGCCTTCTTCACCAAACAGGCGTAGATTCAATGAAACTTTTTTCATGTCAACCTCACTTTCTGACTTCGCGGAGTCTGAAGCTATTATAGCAGCGCAAAAAGCCCCCGTCTCCCTTAGAAAACCGGATTCGCATTTTTGCAACAGAAAAGACGGCGTCACTCCACGCCGTCTTTTTGAATCAATTGTAAAAAGGATTTCCCATAAAGCATATGTGCATCCGCCCCCAGCAGTTCTGTACACGTTTTTCCAAGATCTCCAAAACAGGTCCGTGTACCCAAAGAAACAGATGCAATTTTCGGTCCCGCAATGAGCACGGGCACAAACTCCCTTGTGTGGTCTGTGCCAATATAGCCTGGATCACATCCGTGATCCGCTGTTACGATCATACAATCTTCCGCTTCCAGCATTCCATATAGCTGCTGCAAAAAACGGTCCATATCCATTACCGCCCCCGCATATCCTGCCGAATCCCGCCGATGGCCATACTGCATATCGAAATCCACTAAATTTACAAAACAAAGTCCTACAAAAGACTCCCGGCACACATTCAGCGTTTTTGCCATACCATCCGCATTGGACTGCGTGTGTATTTCACGAGTAATTCCTCTGTGTGCAAAAATATCACCTATTTTCCCAATACCGATAACTTCCATTCCAGCTTTTGCAATGCAGTCACACATAGTTTCTGCAGGAGGCTCGAGGGCATAGTCCCTGCGATTGGACGTCCGCACAAAGCTTGGCTCCCCCCCTGCAAAGGGTCGGGCAATCACCCTGCCTACCGCATGAGGACCGGATAACAGTTTACGCGCCTCTTCACAGTACCGATACAAATCTTCTACAGGAATCACATTTTCATGGGCAGCAACCTGAAAAACGCTGTCCGCTGAAGTGTATACAATTAGCTTTCCTGTTTCCATATGCTCACGGCCAAAGTCCCGAATTACTTGAGTGCCGGAATAAGGTTTATTGCATAGCCATCCTCTGCCCCACTTGCTGCTGATTTCTTCCATCAGCTCCTGCGGGAATCCATCCGGATAGGTTGGCATTTTCACATTGGAAACAAGACCAGCGATTTCCCAATGCCCTGTCACCGTATCCTTGCCCGCAGATACCTCACGCATACGCCCGTATGCCCCAATTGGTTGACTGATACGATACCTGTCTGTAGGCATCCCCTCCAAATTTTCAATCCCCATCCGTGTCAAAAAAGGCGCTGAAAAATTCTCATGCCTACATAAAGTTCCATAGGTGTCGCTCCCGCTATCATCCCCATCTCCGTTATGATATTTGTCGGCATCCGGAGCCGCTCCCACACCCATACTGTCTGCCACTATCAAAAATATTCTTTTCACAAATTTTCTCCCGATTCATCCACTCTTTATTTCTAATAGTATCACCACTTTACCTGTTGGTCAATAATCTCTGCCATGAAAATCCGATATTTCCAGAAATTAATCGTACCATTTTCTCGCCGCACGCATTATAATATTAGTAGTATATAAAGAGCGAGAGAATTTCTCCTAAAGAAACGGATTGCGCCTCTAGGCGCCGAAAGGCACAGGTTAAAAGTGGAAGTAATTATGATTAGTGGTGAAAAGCTGAAGGTAATGCTGTCCTCGGCAGATATGGAATACTATGCAATAAGCTGCGATATGCTGGATAGCGGCAATGCCCAGTCACGGTGTGCGTTTCGCAAAATCTTAGAGGACGCCCGTGGACAATGTGGTTTTGATGCAGCTGGCGCGAAAGTATTTGTTCAGGTTTTCCCGTCAAAAGAAGGAGGCTGCGAAATGTTTGTAACAAAACTGGGAGACACTTCAAAAATGAGTTTTCAATCCCAGACCAACCAGACCGGTAAGAAGTTTTTTTATGTTTACAGCTTTGATTGCCTAAACAAAATGCTGGAAGCATGCGCCGTAATCCAAAGGCTGCAATACAGCGATGATAGCTTTGCCTATACCGACACCAGACGAAAGCGATATTTTCTAACGCTGGAAACAGATATTCCCAATCTATCTGAATTTGGCGGCCGAAAATGCCGCAGTAACGCGCGCTTTTACATATCCGAGCACTGCAATTTGATCTGCGAAGGCGCGGTGGAACGTCTTTCTGCTTTGGCATAATTTTAGCAAAAAAACAGACTTCCCTATAGGGAAGTCTGTTTTTCTATAAGAAAAATTTTCAAATACCTCTTGACAAATAATACTATGTGGTATATAGTATATTGCGACAGGAGGTATATAGATGGATATGCAGTTAAAGCGCGGACTTCTGGATATATGTGTCCTAGCCGCAATCAAACAAGAGGATTCCTATGGATATCAAATTATTAAAGATATTAAACCGTATGTAGAAATCTCTGAATCAACTCTCTATCCTATTCTAAGAAGGCTAGAAAATGCAGAACAGCTGACAGTGCGTTCTGTAGAACATGCCGGAAGACTGCGAAAGTATTATCATATTACACCCTTCGGATTGGAACGGATCGCAGCCTTTCAAAAGGAATGGAACGAAATTTTATCAATTTATCGATTTGTAACAAGGGAGGAATGTGAAAATGTGTAAGTCAGACTTTCTTGCGGCACTGGAAACTGCGCTGCAGGGACTGCCTCAAAACGACATAGATAAATCTATCGAATATTACAATGAAATCATCGACGATCAAATAGAAGATGGAATCAGTGAGGCGGATGCAGTAGCTGCACTGGGTGTCCCCGAAGAAGTTGCAAAGCAAATTTTATTGGATACTGCATTACCCAAACTCATGCGAGCCAAAGTAAAGCCTACCCGCACACTGCGTGCCTGGGAAATTACCCTGCTGACTCTTGGGTCGCCTGTTTGGGCTGCTCTGCTCCTTGCTGCAGCTTCTGTGTTGTTTTCCCTTTACATTACAATCTGGGCAGTAATTGTTTGCCTGTATGCATGCAATCTTACCTTTGCCCTAAGTACTGTAATATGCCCGATACAAGGCTGTATATTCACCTTCACCGGGCATTACGCAGCAGCAGCGTTTTACTTTGGAGCAACGCTCGCCTGCTTTGGTATATCGATACTTATGTTTTTCGGATTTAATAACATGACAGCCAAGCTTGTGGGCCTCAGCAAACAGCTTGTGTTGTGGATCAAATCTCTGTTTCTCAAAAGGAGACGCACAAAATGAATAAAACGAAAAAAATATGGGTTCTTGCCGCAGCAATTTGTCTCTTTATAGGATGTATCATTGTGTGCGGTTCCGCCGCCTCCGTAGGCTTTGACTTTACTAAATTTAATACCTACACTCTAGAAAAGAAAACATACGCCATAAACGAGCCTTTTGAAAATATTGATATACAGACTACCGAAGCTAACATCATCCTTCTCCCATCAGAAAATGATTCTTGTGAAATCATCTGCGCAGAAAACGACAAAATCATGCACGTGGTCTCCGTTGAAAACGACACCTTGAAAATCGTACGCAAAGACACACGCAAATGGTACGAATGCATCGGCGTTTTTTACAGCATTTCCGATTTTGAAATTCAAGTGTACCTGCCCCAAAAAGATTATAATACACTGCACACAGCCAGCGTTAGCGGAGATATCATCGTACCGGATACGTTTGCCTTCAGCGAGGCAAATCTGTCAACCACCAGTGGCGATATATCCTTCGAGGCAAAATCAGAAACCGCTTGGAATGGAAAAAGTGTCAGCGGAGACATTGATGTCAAAAATATCGCCAGTGGTGCGGTAAATATCCATACTACCAGCGGAGAAATCGATTTGGAGGATGTCCTGGCAAATTCTATTAACTTAGGAACTACCAGTGGAGACATATCGCTGGAGAATGCATTAGCGCAAAAAGAACTGTTTATAAAAAGTACAAGCGGAGAGGTATCCCTGGAAAGCTGCGACGGAGGGGATATAACCATTAAAACTACTAGCGGAGATGTAAAAGGCTCCCTGCGCAGCGAAAAACAGTTTGTTACCCATACGACCAGTGGAGATATCCACGTGCAGGATTCTGCCTTTGCAGCAGAAAAATGTACGGTCAATACAACCAGCGGAGACATCCGCTTTACAATAGAATGATAAAAAAGCCTTCCTATGGGAAGGCTTTTTTACTTAAAGAATCATTGATTTGTGTCTGGATACGTGACAGTTGATATTCACCGCTACTGGAAGCCCCGCAATATGGGTTGGCGCGTGGTTGATACGCACAGCCAGAGCCGTTGTATCTCCTCCAAAACCTTGGGGGCCGATTCCTGTCTCATTAACAGCACGAAAAATTTTCTCTTCCAATTGCCTGTAGTGAATATCCTCGGCAGGCGTATCCCGCAGCAGCGCCTCTTTTGCCAATAGAGCAACGCCCTCAAAATTGGCGCCGATCCCCACTCCTACAATAATTGGCGGGCATGGATTGGCACCGGCACGCAATACGGTATCCACTACAAACTGAACAATATCCTCCTCTGTGGCAGAAGGCGTAAACATTTTAACAGCGCTCATATTCTCACTGCCAAATCCTTTAGGCGCGGCGGTAAGCCGTATCGCTCCTGCGAGCTTAGGATCCCTCGAAAAGGAAACGCGCAGCGCAGCTGGCGTATTGTCCTCCGTATTTGTCCGATCATATAATGGATCCCGTACAATAGACTTGCGCAGACTTCCATCCACATATGCACGATGCACGCCTTCATTGACCGCATCTTCTAAAATCCCATCAATATATACACCCTGTCCGATTTCGCAAAATAGTACCGCCATCCCCGTATCCTGGCAAATGGGTACATCCATTTCATCCGCCGCCGCTATGTTCTCTTTCAGTGTATCTAAAACTCCTCTGGCAACCGCATCCCGCTCTCTGGATTTCGCCGTGGAAATCAGTCGGCAAACAGCAGAGGGCAACCGATAATTTGCTTCAATAAAAAGTGTGCGCACCGCATCGGCTATAGCAGCATGATCTATTACGCGCACCGAGCTCCCTGCTATTTCTATATACTTTTTTTCGTATTCCATATATGGATTCCTTTTTTGCATCAATTATACAAGTCGTTGTAGAACATAATTTCTTCCGGCAGGCGCAAATTCAATTTGTCCTTTGCAATGTCGATAATATATTTCTCATCCACAGGAGCCTTGAGTTTCTCCTCCAGTTCATCTTTTTGATCCTGGAAAGCGGTTACCTCGGCCTTTTTTATATCGCGCTCTGTCCGGAGTGCATTAGATTTAAGCTGTAAGTGCACAATATAAATTCCCGCAAATACAGCCAAAGCAAAAATTGCGATCTTTACAAACATACCTGTATTTTTTTTATCCATGGATAAAGCCGTACCTTTCTTTGAACTTCCCATTTTCTTTTATGTAAACCGGACTTTCTTTGCCCAGCTTTTTTTCCATTTTTCCGTTTGACGAATCCGCCGTCTGCGCAGAATCCGCCGTTTTGCTGGATCCAGAAGCTTGTAAACCCATCTCCCAATCCATATCAGTGGTTGGGTCAATAAATATAGGATACATCCGATTATTCCGCGGAGAAAAGCCACTATATATCCGGAAAGATATAGCACCAGCTTTCCTACACTGTAATAGTACGCAAAAAATCCCAGCACGCATCCTAGAAGCAAATACCACCGAAAACGACCGTTGTTCAGCGCATACAGGAATATACAAAAGCACACGCCTGTGCTCAATCCATACACTATATCCAGTAAATGAACAAAAATCAACGTAGACACAGGCCCTTTGCCGATTTTCCCGATCCGCCGCATTGGCAGACGTCCAATCCACGATATATGTGCTACATGCACCGGAGTGATCCCCGTAAGCATCCGTGTAATGCGCAGCACATCATATAACACACCCAAAAACAGTCCCAGCAGAAGCGCA
This sequence comes from uncultured Clostridia bacterium, assembly GCA_948466345.1. Lineage (GTDB taxonomy): Bacteria > Bacillota > Clostridia > Oscillospirales > CAG-272 > Avispirillum. The sequence continues at coordinate 82,617 of CAOKAC010000006.1, forward strand.
TATAATGTGATCTGCAGCTGATATAAAATTACAATAAACTGCATTAGCCTAAAAATCGACGCAGCAGTCCATTTTTCTGGCTGGGCGCCTTACCATAATAACAAAAAGAACTTACCACTCCTGTAATACAAATATGCCCCGTTTCCGAGCTAAAGCTGTCTATTTTCAAATCTGTACCTTCCACAGCAATCATCCCGCCACTGTAGGACATTTCCACAGAAGTATCAGAAAAAGCAGACACATCGGATATGCCCGTCATTTCCAGCTTTTTTCGATCATATAAAAATATGTTCTGCGCCTGTACCGCTTCCTCATTCATAATATAAGCCTCCTATCCATTCACTCGTCAATTAAAGCTATGTGAGAGGAGACCAAAATATGTCACTGCTCAATAATTTCGTACATGGAAGACGCATCCGCTTTTGCTACGTGTTCTCGTATATCCAATACACGAAACCGCAATACTCGTTCACCAAAAGTAATCTCTACTACATCCCCCTGCTTTACGTCATAAGAAGCCTTGGCTCGACGACCGTTGACCTGCACATGATCGTTATCACACGCCTCGTTAGCAACGGTACGGCGCTTGATCACACGGGAAACCTTTAAAAACTTATCCAGTCTCATTACACTGTCCGGATTCCTTTTCATAAAATAGGAGAAACAGCCCCGATATTATCGGAGCTGTCACAAAACATGCAAAATTAGCCGTTTACCTTTTCTTTCAGGGCCTTGCCTGCAGAGAAGGAAGGATATTTAGATGCAGGGATTTTGATTTCTGCTCCAGTAGCAGGGTTACGACCAGTACGAGCAGCTCTTTCTTTCACGTCAAAACTACCAAAGCCAATGATCTGGATTTTTTCACCTGCAATCAATGCTTCTTCGATTGCCTCAAATACAGCAGCAACAGCCGCGTCTGCGTCTTTCTTTTTCAGATCGGTTTTTGCTGCGACTACATCAATCAGTTGCGTCTTGTTCATTTTCTGAATCCTTTCATCATTAAAATTCCGAAACTTTGCTTTACAACGTGTTTCTTGCGGTTAGTATACCACTTTTTTTCAATATTGACAAGGGTTTTTTAGAATTTTCTTCCTAAAAGCAATGGATTTTGCCTATTTTTCATTCCTTTTAAAATTTTTTACGAAAAAGCCCTCATTGCGCCATTTCTGCGCGTTCTGCTTCTGTAATAAACGCGTCACATCGCTGCGACAGTGCCGCTTCTAAATCGATACCTTCCAGTTGCGCCACTGCACATAACGCAAAAACAGTATTTGCCAAATCCGCCGCAAAATCCCCACTCTCACCAGATATACAACGCTTTACATCCGAAAACGCCGCCTTGCTGGACAAGTAGCCGATAGAAAGCTTTTTTCGTGCCTTATCCTGAATTTTCTGGGCGCGCATCAAAGCCGGCAGATACGGTGGCACCCTGCGCAAAGATTGGGCCACACTTTCAATCTGCTTTTCTTCTTTTTTGATCTCGTCCCAATTCTGCAGCACCGCTTCACTGGTTGTCGCCTCCGTTGTGCTGAAAACATGGGGATGCCGATGAATCATTTTTTCTGTTATATCATGAATCACATCGGCTATGTCAAATGTTCCCTGCTCCTCCTCAATACGGGCATGGAACACCGCTTGAAACAATAAATCCCCCAATTCTTCCCGTAAAAGTGTCGGATTTTCTGTGTCAATAGCTTCTATCACTTCATAGGTTTCTTCAATTAGGCAGCCGCGAATACTGGTGTGTGTCTGCTCCCTATCCCAAGGGCAACCACACTCCCCACGCAAAACCTCCATCACCGACCGCAGAGAATCAAAATCATGCCGCTTTTCGTTTTTAAGTTCCTGTATATTTTTCATCAGTATACTGTACCTTCTCCCCCTGCATTTATGCCTTCTATTTCCCTATTTTACAAGCTTCATTTTATTCAACAGCCCATATATTTTCTCACCCTTAGGAAGCAGCTTTACATCCTCTCCCGATACGCCGCGCAAAAGGAAAATCAGAACCAAATATACCAGCCCGGCCAGACAGATTGCCGCAATTGTTGCGAGCTTGCCGCTGACTGCGCCAGCCATAAGCTCCCATGAGAAAAATGCCGCTGCCGCGCAAGCGATGCTGGCTATAAGCGGCTTGCCAAAAAGGCCCGATAATTTTGGCATCACACCTACATGCTTGTATACAAAATACAAATTCATTACCGTTACGGTAAGATAGCACAAAAACGTGGAAATCGGCGTACCTTTCATGCCAATCACCTGAATTAAAAAATAGTTTGTTACAATTTTCACACAGGCGCCGGTCAGCATGGAAATCAGGGGCTTACGTTCGTGTCCATTTGCCTGCAAAATTGCGTTGGTTACAGATAAAATACAGATAAACGCAGTAGAAGGGGCAAGAAGCGTAAGCAGCGGCGCAGCCAGTTCAACGGAACTTGCTTTATAGAACAAGTCCAAAATTGGACGGGAAAGGGCCGCAAGTCCAAGCCCACTTGGAATACCAATCAACATCGCCACCCGCATGGAAGACTCCATTACCAGGCGGCACCGCTGTTGATCTCCTTTCTTTTTAGCAGCAGAAAGAAGCGGCACGATGGAATAGGAAATTGGATAAATTAGAACTGGCGGCAAATTGAACATAGGCACGGCAAGAGAAGTATAGTTGCCATACAGAGAAGTTGCTGCTACTTGGGTAAGCCCGGTAGACTGCAGCAGTTGCTGCACAATAGCTGCATCAATCAAATTGGTAAGACTCATGACAGAAGCGCTAATCGTAATGGGTAACGCTACAATCACAAGTTTTTTCAGCAAGGTCTTTCCAGGCAGAACCGTCTCGTCCATCCCTGAAACTGCCACATATTCCGCGTCGTACTGTCGTTCCTTAAAGAACAGCTTTGCAAAGGTAAGAAACATCATACCAAGTCCGGCACCAATGGTTAGACCCACCGCAGCATATGCCGCTACAATATAAATGGGCATATCCATACGGATGGCATATAACGCCAAGGTAATCCCCACCCCCAGCTTGCACACAGCTTCAATCAGCTGGGAAACCGCCGTAGGAAACATGGACTGATATCCTTGAAAATATCCACGCAGCGCGCTGGATATGCAAATGAAAAACAATGTAGGTGCAATAGCCATAATGCAGTATTTTGTATTTCCTGCACCAATTAAGGCAGCTAAGGGACCAGCGCCCAGAAGCATCACCAGCATCCCAACTATACCGATAATAAAGAACAGTACCAGAGACACACGCAAAATCCGTTTAACCTGCCGAATTTTTCCCGCCGCTCTGCTGTCTGCTACCATAATGGATATGGCTGTTGGCAGTCCTGCTGTAGAAACCATATACAAATATGTATAAATCGTGTAAGCCGCATTATAGTATCCCATGCCCTCATCCCCCACAATGTGGTTCATGGGAATTTTAAACATCAAACCAATGGCTTTGACAATTAAATTCGATATTGTTAAAATCAGAACTCCGGAGAAAAACAGCTTGGAACTGTTGCGCATTTTTTCTCCTTTGCCGCCCCTTCCGGAACGAAGTGCTCCACCTAAACTATCTTTCACAGTACAATCCCCGTGCCTTTCCATATATTTTTTTGCAAATGGGGTATGTTATCCCATTTGCAAAAAATGAAACGTGAAAAAGTAAATTTGGGCAAAGCTTTCCCCATTTTTCACGCTATGTTCCTTTTCTGCATCCCGATATATGGCAAGCAGCCTGTCAGATGATAAATTCTCTAAATACTGATCCCATAGGAATCATAGACACATCTACAGCGCTGTGGGAAAATTGCCGCAGCCGCCCCCGCAAATCCTGTATTTGTAAATAATGACAGCCATCTTCAGGATAATCATCGGTAATACGCAAAAAGTATTTGCCAATCAAAAAGATTTCATAAGGCAACATGGAATTAATCACATGATCGCAGCGCTCCACATAAGGAAAAATATTTATCTCCTCGTTCTCCCGGACAGAATTCCATAAAGACATAGTATATTCCGGAGCAGCGTCTCTATGATAAAAGTCCCGAACAATCCTGCGCATCAGCCGGATCTCGCTTTTATCAAAAGCGGTTCCGCAAATGTTGGCTCCCTGGGCCACACTGATGTAAATGCTCTTGTATCCAAATGGCTCCAAAATTTCCGTGATCTGCGGATATATTGCCTGAATCCCTTCAAATATATAAATATCTCTGGCATCCGGTTTATATTCCGTATACGCCACTCTCTTGCGCTGTGGGAAGTCAAAGGTAGGAAGATGTACTGTCTTTCCAGCCGCAATGGCCTCCACTACTGTGGTAAAATAGGCTAGGTCCAGAGAATCTGCGCCTTCAAAATCTATAATCCCCCGTCTCTGCATCTCCGCATGATCCAGATAAAAATCATCGATAGACAATACCCTAGCACGCCGCCCGGCACGCTCTATTTCTCCTGTCAACTTAGAGGCCGTCGTCGTTTTTCCTGAACAGGAAGGCCCGGACAGTGTTACACAGCGTAGCCCCTCTGCTCTCGCCAGCTCCTCTGAAACCGCATGCAGTCGCGCTTCAAACTGCACTTCACATTCCCTGCAGAAGGCCTGAGCCTCCTCTTTTGTTTCATATATACGATCTATTGCAATCATAAATGCTTTTATTTCTCCCTAAATTTCATATAGAAGTCCGCTGCAGACTGATAAAGCCGCTCGGCTTTATCAGCAGCATCTTCCCCTGTAAGATATTCATATGGATATTTTTTCTCAGACATGCGTAGGATATGCTTTTTCCCTCGCGCCGGAGAAACTAGTTTTGTCATTGCCGACGCTCCCGCACCAAATATAGAGTGTATCTCCTCCATCATATAAATGTTATATAGGCATGGATGCCCCGGCAGGGAATATCCTGTATTTTCCAAATTTGCCGCTGTATTTTTTTGCCGATACAGGTAATAGGGCTCATAGCCAGCGCTTTGTATCAGCACAGCAGAATCTTCTACAGCCGCCATAGTCTCCTTATCCTGCACGCGGTAAATATTCTCATCTATCTTTGTAATGTTCGCCCCTCGCTTCACATAAAAGGTATGCACCGTCAGATTTTCCGGTATAAGAGAAAGCACTTCCCCTAAAGAATGCAAAAAGCTCTCTCTGCTCTCCCCCGGAAGCCCCGCAATCAAATCCACGTTAATATCCCGAATTCCGCTGTCACGAGCCATTTGATAGGCCCGGTAAAAGTCCGCTGCAGTATGCCGTCTTCCCACAGCGGCAAGAATTTCGTCATTTAAAGTTTGTGTGTTTACGCTGATTCGAGTAACGCCTCGGCGGACAGCAATGGCCAGCTTTTCCGCATCAATTGTATCCGGCCTTCCTGCCTCTAAAGTAAATTCTTGGAGCCGTGAAACATCCCAGCACTCCCCCACAACGGCAAGCAATATATCCAACTGGGACGCATTTAATGTGGTAGGTGTTCCACCGCCGATATATACCGTAGCAACGTCCAATCCCAGTCTGCGAATTGTGCTAAATACTCCACGCACCTGTGAGCACAAAGCAGTGAGATATTCTGGAACCAAAGACAGCAGTCTTGGAGAGGTAAACGATACAAAGGAACAATATTCACAGCGGGACGGACAGAAAGGGATCGCAATATACACACTACAAATTTTTCGAATATCTTCTGTAATCAGAGGTTGTGTTCCACACGCTGTCTTTACCGCCAAACGCGCCTTTCCCTCCTGGCAGAAAAACTCTGTCATAAGGCGCTGCACTGCTTCATCTGGGTGCATTCCCTGCGCCAGCATGTCCATCACCATACTTACGGGCCGCACTCCGGTAAGCATCCCCCAAGGGGGCATAGCCCCACTATACTCCTTACCGGCAAGAAGCATTGCTCCTCCCGCCGCTGTTTTGCACCGCATTTCACGGGAAAGCCGTGCTGCTGTTTCACAAGGTACCATATACTCCGCGCGCCAGTCTCCTGCAGGCGTATGAATCAAGGCATATCCGGTTGCCTGACTAGACACCTCTTGTACTGTCAACTCCACACGAATGCCCGAATTGTCCCCTTCCTCTGGAAATTTAGAGCCCGGAAAAAACAACAGTACCAGTGTTTCCGCAAAATACCGGCTAATGTTTCCATTGGTGATTAGTCTCATATGCTCCGCTCGCCTTTCAGTACTCTGCTGTCCATAGGAATCGTAACTGGGCCATCGTTTATTAGCGATACCTGCATATCGGCACGAAACTTTCCCCGACAGACATTGGGGACAAGAGGTGCAATATAATCACAAAAATATGCAAACAACCCTTCTGCCCGATCCGGCGGCGCGCTGGCAAAAAAGTCAGGCCGGTTGCCTTTTCTGTAAGACGCATATAGAGTAAAATTAGGCACCACCATCACCGATCCGCCTATATCACCAATGGATAAATTCATTTTCCCCGCTTCATCCTGAAATACCCGCAGCTTTGCAATTTTCTCAGCCAGTAATCTGGCGTCTTCTTCCGTATCCTCTGCGGATACCCCAAGTAGAATCAAAAATCCCCGTCCGCACTGGGAGAATTGCTCTCCATCAGCTACAACCGATGCAGAACGGATTCGTTGTAATATCGCTAACATATCAGTTAAATCCTCTGACTACAGTATTTACATGATGAACCGTTTTCAGCCTGGAAACAACAGAATGAAAATGTCCAGTATCTCTGCAGGTAAACTTCACATTGATGATCACGTCATCTTCCCCATGCTTTCTGGTATTGATCTGCAAAATAGATACCCGCATCTCTGCCAGCGCCGTGGTAACCCCGGCGATTACGGATATATCATCATCTGCAAAAATTTGGATCATCGCTTCAAAAACATCGTGATCCTGATGCAGTTCTTCCATATCCCACTCTGCCCGGATCCAACGGTGGAAGAATTCATCACCCCTCATACCGGTCACCACGTTCGGACAGTCTCGCTTGTGGATAGATACGCCGTAGCCTTTCGTAATAAATCCAATAATTGAATCTCCTGGAAGGGGGTTGCAGCACTTGGCAAACTTAACAGCACAGCCCCTCTCTCCATCTACAATAATTCCACCGGATTTTCCAGTTACAGGAGAGGGCACCGTTTTGACTTGCTCCGCCTCCAAAACTGGCTCCGGTTCTTCCGGATGGATCAGCTTTTCCGCTTCTTCCCGCAACTTGGAAATCACTTTGCTCACTGGCATTCCACCATATCCAATGGCATTGCATAAATCTTCCCCGTTTTGCATTCCCACGCGACGGGCGATATTTGCAATGATTTCGGTGCGCTGCGCTTCCGTAGCGTTTCTGTATATCCGCTGAATTTCCCGGTCTAAATCAGCGCGGCCAATTAAAATATTTTCGCTCCGCTTTTCCCGCTTGAACCACTGACGAATTTTGTTGCGCGCTTCCCCTGTACGTACAATCTTCAGCCAGTCCCTGCTCGGCCCCTTGGAAGACGCAGAAGTGATAATCTCTACAATTTCCCCGTTTTGGGGACACTTGTCAATCGGTGCAATCATGCCGTTGATTTTCGCGCCAATCATTTTATTACCAATCGCTGAGTGGATTGCATACGCAAAGTCAATTAAAGTAGATCCTTGGGGCAGCGCAATTACATCTCCTTTTGGTGTAAAAACAAACGTCTCATCGTGAAAAATATCAATCTTGAGAGAATGCATAAAATCGTCCGGATCAATTGCTTCGTTTTCCGTATCAATCAACTTTGAAATCCACGCAAGTTTATCGTCCATCTCTTCCTTGCTCTGAACCCCTGTTTTATACTTCCAGTGGGCAGCAATACCATATTCGGCCACATGATGCATCTCTCTAGTACGAATCTGCACCTCAAAGGGAACCCCCTCTCGTCCGATTACGGTGGTATGGAGAGACTGGTACATATTCGGCTTAGGCGTGGAAATATAGTCCTTGAACCGCCCCGGCATACTTTTGTACATTTCGTGGATAATCCCTAGAGCCGTATAACATTCCAGTTCTGTTTCTACAATGACCCGCAAAGCATAAAAATCATAGATTTCGTCAAATTCCTTAGACTGGTTAAACATTTTCCGATAAATGCTGTATACTGTTTTTACGCGCCCTTCCAACGTAAAATGAATGTTGTATTTTTCCAAATGGGCAGAAACATTTGCCCGAACATTTTCAATAAAATTCTGGTTCTGTCCGTATTTTTCTTCAATATGCCGGCTTACCTCTGCATATCCGATTGGATCCAGGTAAGACAGGGCCAAATTTTCCAATTCCTGTTTGATGCGCTGGATACCAAGACGGTGGGCCAGAGGCGCATATACATGCATCGTTTCCAGAGCTGTAGTTCTGCGCTTGTTTTCCGGTTTAGCATCCAATGTACGCATATTGTGCAACCGGTCACAAAGCTTGATAAAAATAACCCGCACATCTTTAGACATAGCAAGAAGCATCCGACGGATATTTTCCATCTGCGCCTCTTCCTTGTCTTCAATGTTTAAATCTACCAGTTTGGTAAGACCACTGACTAACATAGCCACATCCGCACCAAACCACTTTTCTATAGTATCAAGATCGGTTTTATCCGAACAATCCTCTACCGTATCATGGAGAAACGCCGCACAAATGGAGTCTGTGTCCAACCCCAACGCAGCAACAATCTCTGCTACCGCAACCGGATGTATGATATAGGGTTCTCCGCTATTGCGGAATTGTCCCTCGTGAAGATCGGCAGCATATAAAAAAGCTGCCGTAATCTTATCTATATCATATTTTCTCCCGCTGGACTTAAGCATTCCCAGCAAATTTTTAATATCGTCTGTGCTTCTTTCGATTTCTTTTGGTATTTCCATATTGTACTTACGCTTTCTCCGCCACACATGTTGCTCGCAGCTTCTTTAATATATTGGACTTGTTCAAATCTGCCTTTATTTTCACATAAATATATTTGAAACGATATATTTCCCGCTCGTCTTCAATTTTTTCCACTCCCAGTATGTTTAGCTCCTGAAAAATTCGAATCATATACTGCACCTTTACATAACGCATATCCCTGCCCGCATTCTGCAAAAGGTTGCACAAAGAACGTACACTGAAGGTATCATGCTCCATGCGCAGCTCTTTTTTTATAAGATTATACAGAGCACCCAGATCCTCCCTGGAAGGGACAATACTTTCCGCCTCCTGACGCGTCCAATGCAGCTGCGACTCTCCGCTGCTTAGTGCCCAATAAAGCTGCTGTTCTTTTTCATATGCCAATGCGCTTGTATCACTGAGCCGAATATCTTTCACAATAAACTGCAAATTTTTCACATTCTGATATGCGTTGATATCTAATTGAAATAAAACATCCACGCTGTCCCCCTCGTACAAATCCAATTCCTTTGGCGCTCTTCTGAAAAACATGGCCGTAATCACCAGTGCGTCCTTTGTGAGGGTCATTTTTGCATGCTTACCTCCGCCTACTCCTGAAATAGAAGAGAGCCGCATCTCCCGCATTACAAATAACGGCATTGGGTTAGATACTCCAAAAGGTTCCAGACGATACAGTTCCGCTGCTTGCGTCATATGTATGTCGGCAGGAATCAGTTCACATTCAGCCTCCAGCACCGGCACCGGTTCCTTTTCCGAAAAGCATCCTCTAGCATAATCATTGATCCGTCTGCGAAATGCGGCAAGATTGCTTCTGCCAACAGAAAGCCCTGCAGCCAATTCATGACCACCATATTTGATCAATAAATCTGCACAATGGGTTAGCGCTTCTACCAGGTTCATCCCCTTAACACTTCTGCCGCTTCCTTTTCCAATATCTCCTTTTGTCTCTTCCCCATTATCAAAGGAAATCAAAATACAGGGCTTTCCGTATTTCTCTGCAATTCTGGATGCGACGATTCCAATAATTCCGTGATGCCAGCTTTCATCTGTCAAAACAATTACCGGATCATGGACGAACGCCTCATCCCCATCAATACGGGCGAAAGCCTGCTCCATAATTTTATTTTCTTCCAGTTGACGCTCCTGATTGATTTGGCATAGTTCTTTTGCAAGCACATCTGCCTGACTGCGCTCTTTTGTGAGCAGCAATTCCACCGCAATGGATGCGCTGCGGATTCGGCCGGCCGCGTTGATACGCGGGGCAATCGTGTAACCGATATAACTAGAAGTAATCTTTCTCTTTTGATGCGGCTTTGCATCTGTATTTACCGCGTCCAAAAGCGCTGCAATCGACGTTCTGGGCGCCGTCTCCATCATGTGTAGTCCCCTAGATACAATCAGCCGGTTTTCGTCCCGCAAAGGCATCACGTCCGCTACTGTACCCATAGCTACTAAGTCCATATACGCATCGCTGACACAACGAATATTTTCCAGCACCGTTCGCTCTGGGAACCGTAGAATCTCCATAGCACAAAGAAGCTTGAACACCACTCCTACGCCTGCCAATTCTTTAAAGGGATACGGACATTCCGGCTGCCTTGGATTCACTACAGCAAGAGCCGCCGGTACTTCGGTATGACACGCATGATGATCGGTAACGATCAGTTTCATACCAAGACTACGAATGATTTTAGCTTCTTCTATAGCGGTGATCCCCGTATCCACCGTCACAATTAAATCACACCCGTCTTCCTTCAGCTGACACAAAGCAGCCTCTGTCATTCCATATCCCTCTCGAATCCGGGATGGAATATAAAAATTTACGGTAGCGCCAATCTCTAACAAGTACATGTATAAAATTGATACGGAAGTTACGCCGTCCACATCATAGTCTCCATAAATTACGATCCGCTTGCCTGCAGCTACTCCACTAAGAAGCTGTTCTGCCGCACATCGCATATCCTTCATCAGGAACGGATCGTATAAACGATCCGTTTTGTTTTCCAAAAAGTCCTTTGCCTCGTCCGCATTTCTGCATCCTCGGTTTATAAGGAGCTGCGCCGTTGGGAGGCATAGTTTCAGCCCATCGGCAATCTCCCGGGCAGCCGTGCTTTCTTCTACCTGGCGGCGAGCAGCTTTCACATCCCATATTGTTTTCTTTTTTGCAGACATTCTCAATTTCTCCAATACCGCAACAGCGGCTCAATGCTTCACTCTCTATATATCCCGCCTAAATCGGGACAAGATAGCCAGCGCCACGCGGATTCCATCAGCAGCAGCGCTCATAATTCCACCTGCATATCCCGCACCTTCTCCGCAAGGGTATACCAGATTACGTCCAATAGCAGTCAAATTATCATTGCGAAGAATACGCACTGGCGCACTGGTACGAGTCTCGATCCCCGTCAAGGGTACGTCTGGTGCATCATAACCGGCAATTTTTCCAGAAAAACGGTGCAACCCTTCTTTTAACATATCGCAGATAAAAGGCGGCAGCAACACATTGAAATCAGCAGCCCGAACTCTGCCGTTACTATATGAGGGCAGGATGCGTTCGCCGAATCCGCCTGGCTTACCGACATAAAAGTTACCTACGCTTTGACACGGCGCACTGTAGTCTCCGCCTCCAGCCGCAAATGCCGCCTGTTCCAAAGCACGCTGAAACTGAATCGCTCCGACGGGACTGTTGCCAAAATCCTCTGGAAGAACAGATACGGCAACAGCTGCGTTTCCATTCTTACCGTTCCGATCATGCCTGCTCATTCCGTTGGTCACCACACCGCCTGTTTCCGACGCAGCAGCAACCACCTCACCGCCGGGACACATACAAAAGGTGTATACACCCCGCTGTCCCCGCCGCCAGGACATTTGATACTCACCATGCCCCAACCGCTGAGCAAGCTGTGCATCTCCATACAAAGCGGCGTCCAGTTCTTCCTGCAAATGCTCCGCGCGTACACCAACGGAGAAAGGTTTAGGTTCCACCGCATACCCCGCCTCCATTAAGTACGCATACGTATCTCGCGCGCTGTGACCTGTCGCCAGTATAACCGGACCGCAGGCCATCTTCTCTCCATCTGCTGCAATCCATCCGTCACCCATCGCTTCCGCTTTGGTCATATACCGAATTTCTCCTCCAAGACGACGGATCTCCCGGTCTGCATTATCCACTACTGTACGCAGAATATCCGTACCGACATGTGGTTTTGCTCGCCACAAAATGTCTTCCGGAGCCCCAAGCCTATGAAGCGTTTGAAGAATAAATCCACATTTGCTGTCCCCAATGCGCGTCGTGAGCTTTCCATCAGAAAAGGTACCGGCGCCTCCGGCGCCGAACTGAATATTGCTCTGCAAATTTAGCTGTCCCAAGGATGTAAACTTCTCTACAGCATCTGTCCGTTTTGCCACATCTCCGCCACGTTCCAGTATCAAAGGACAAAGTCCCGCCTGTGCCAAAAGCAGGGCGCAAAATATCCCAGCCGGTCCAAAGCCTACAACAACAGGACGCCCCGGCAGCACTTCCTCCCCCATGGGTAAAGAAAATGACTCTTCCTGCCGAACTTTTATATTCTGCAAAGATGGAAGCTGCTTTGCATCTTCTTCAGAATACGCTAAAACAGAACACACAAAGGCAATCTTTCCCCGACGTCTTGCATCTACAGATTTTCGATGGATATGCAGAGAGTCCGGAATAAATGAAACTGCGTTTTGTTTCAGTCTCTTTCTTGCAATCTCCAATATTTCTCCGTCTTGTACCGCAATAGGTACCCGTATATTTTCAACGATAATTTTGCTTTTCACTTGATCGCCACCTGAATATTATACTCACCCAGTTCATATACCGTGCCGGAAGGATCATTTATAGAAACTTTTCCCTCCGCGTATACCCGTCCCATGTTGCTGTGGGTATATCCGGTCAAATCGGCGGATACAACAATATCTTCCGCGCGCAGCGCATCCACCGCATCCCGATCTCCCCGTACAGTAACAGGAATCGTTTGGGAAAGCAGTTCATACTCCACGCCGCTGTCAACAGATATTTTTATATCTTTTACGTTAAAGGTTCTGGTTTTCGTTCCAATATGCCGCACTGCAACTGTTGCTGTCGCTGATTCTTCGTCCAGTGTAAGCGCATCTGGAACATTTACCCGCACGATCAAGCTCGAATCCTCTGTAATCGCCTTTTCGTCTAAAGTAGCCACCACAAGTTCATCCATATTCGCCAAAACGGCAGGGTCTCCTTTTACAGTTACTGTCTCCGGATCCATGGTGATACGGCAGTTCGCCTCCGTATAATAGCCATATTTCACAGAAGCTACAAGCTTTAATTCCTTATAGCAGTATACAGGTATATTGACCTTGACTTCCGTTTTGGAAAGACGTACATATGGGTTGGTAATCACATTGCCGGACAAACTGATAAGCTCCAAAGTACCCACCATGGAAACAGAAGACTCAATTGCACCCGCATCTAAACTCACCTGGGCAAAATCGATATCGTCCAGAATCGTTTTCGGTCCGCTTACATTTACAGTATCCGTATCCGCTACAAGCTCTCCCAATTCATAACTTTCCGGTATGGTTACAGAAGAAATACGAGATCGTACATCTACAACAGCAGATGAACGTTCATCAATATACAAGGAAAGCCTGGACACAGACGATTCCAGCATTGTGAGCCCTGTAGGCAAGTCAAAAAACAACGCCACCTCATGACTGCCTGCCTGAACAATCCCTGAAACATCCGCAGTAACATTAATATCGGAAACCGTGTATCTGCCAATCACGCTTTTTGGCCCCTTCACCTTTAAATCCACAGTAGCGTCAAACCCGCCGAATACAGACAGATTATGTTCATTTTCCAGCGTGGATACACCTGCTAAATTTACCGGCACATCTAAAAATTCCGATTCATAATCCGGGCTGTCCACTTCCATTACATAAAGCCAGATAATGAACGCACAAACCATACAAAGAATCTTTGTCCCAATATGCCAGTTTCTCTTTCTCTGAGCAGCAACTTTCTCCTGTTTCATTTTTTGTCGCTCCTCTCTGCAGACGCCTGTGTCCTCCGTCCTTTACGTATAAAACGAAAAATTTTCTTACCTTCTCCTGTATCAGAAACAGGCTCAACCAGTTCCGTCAAGCGACTTCGCAGCGTATCCGCATTATACCCCCGGGTCAAATAGCCGTCCACAGCAACCGAAATAGTCCCTGTTTCTTCAGAAACAACTACAATCACCGCGTCACTGTCCTCGCTAAGTCCAATAGCCGCACGATGACGTGTTCCCAAATCCCGATTTAAATCCGTCTGGTGGGTGAGAGGCAAAAGGCATCCTGCAGCATAAAGTCTTCCATCCCGCAGTAAAACCGCGCCGTCATGCAAAGGCGCTTTATTGAAAAAAATATTTCGCAAAAGATACGCGCTGATCTGCGCATCAGAAATCGTCCCGGTAGCGGCGATTTCTCCCAGCCTGGTTCCCCGCTCAAATACGATCAGTGCACCGGTTTTATCTATAGCCATCTGTGACGCAGCAGCAGATACCTCACGAATTGCCAGCATCCAGGCCGATCCATCCTTGGAATCGCTGATATTTTTTAATCCCTTCAGGGAGCTGCCGCCCATCTTTTCAAGAGCGCTGCGCATTTCCGGCTGGAATAAAACCACCAACGCAATTACACCCACCTGAAAAAGATTCTGGAATATATATTTCAGCGCATGCATACCAAGTAAATCACTGAGTACCAAAAACATGGTGAAAAAAATCACACCGACAGCCAGTTTTCCCGCCCGGCGCTCCCGTACAAAACGAAAGGCGTAGTACAAAATAATAGCTACCAAAAATATATCGAGAAAATCCACAACAGTGATGGAACGTATCGTTTGTAACATGCCTCCAAGAAAGCTAGCGAACCACTCTGCAATTTTCATGTCTTCACCCTCTCCCTACTGAACGGAAGTTGTAATACTGCCCACTGCAGCATCTACATTTTATAAGTATAGCATAAATAGCGTTCCATTTCAAACATTTATCAAATTATTTACATAAATTATATATCTCATTGTTAAAAAATTGGATAGATTTATCATCGAAAATGTCTTTTTTTCTGGTGAAAAATATGATATACTGATTATGTACATAAAAAAGGAGGGATCTCAGTGCAAAAAGATAAAAAAATTATCATTGTCTGCGGACATTACGGCAGCGGCAAAACCAATGTGGCCGTAAATTTGGCCCTCCAGTATAAAAGTGCGCATCACGACAGGGATGTAGCACTGGCGGATGTGGATATCGTCAATCCGTATTTTCGAGCCGCAGATGCTGCAAAGCAGCTCTCTGATGCTGGAGTACGACCGATTATCCCCGCATTTGCCAATTCCAACGTGGATATCCCTAGTCTGCCTGCAGAACTGTATTCCCTGTTTCGGGAAGATACAGATACTATCGCATTCATTGATGTAGGAGGGGATGACGGTGCTGTGGCTCTAGGAATGTATGCGGAGCAAATTGAAAAGCTCGGCTACGAAATGCTTTATGTAGTCAGCTGCTACCGCCCGCTTACAGAAAGCCCCGAGGAAGCTGCCGCACTGATGCATGTGATTGAAGATGCTTCACATTTAAAGTGTACAGGTATCGTAAACAATAGTTCCATTGGAGCAGATACAACAGAAAAGGAACTCATCGCTTCTATAGCTTATGCCCATGCATGTGAAGCTGCCTGCGGGATTCCGTTGTGCTTCACCTCCTATTACGAGGCGTTGCTTCCTGGATTGAATATACCCGGGGAGCCGTTGTTTCCTATGAAAAATGTTACAAAACAGATGTTTTAACATCGTTTGTATAAATCCGAAACGGAGGTTTTTTATATGAATAAAGTTACTTTCAAAACAGATGTCTGCAAAGGCTGCGGATTGTGCGTCACAGCATGTCCTAAGAAAATCGTGGTTCTTGCCACAGATGAACTGAATCAAAAGGGCTATCATCCTGCGATTATCACTGATCAGGAAAAATGTATCGCCTGCGCCATGTGCGCGTTGATGTGTCCAGACTGTGTCATTACGGTAGAAAAAGACGCATAACTTCCGCAAAGCCTAAGACTGAAGAAAGGATATTATTGAGATATGTCAGAAAAAGTACTTATGAAAGGAAACGAAGCAATTGCCGAAGCCGCAATCAAATGCGGGTGCCGGCACTTCTTCGGTTATCCCATCACCCCGCAAACGGAGCTTTCCGAATACCTTGCAAAAAAAATGCCCAAGGTTGGCGGTCTTTGTCTCCAGGCGGAAAGCGAAGTTGCTGCAATCAATATGACAATGGGAGCAGCCGCATCCGGTGTCCGTGTAATCACCTCTTCTTCCTCTCCCGGAATTTCCCTGAAAAGCGAGGGGATCAGCTACATAGCAGGCTGCGATCTCCCTTGCGTAATTATCAATATCCAAAGAGGCGGACCGGGTCTTGGCGGTATCCAGCCCTCACAGGCCGATTATTATCAGGCAACCCGCGGCGTTGGCCATGGTGACCTGCGCCTGCTGGTATTTGCACCCTCTTCCGTGCAGGAAATGGCACAGCTAACCATCGAGGCCTTTGATCTGGCAGATATCTACAGAATGCCCGCTATGATTCTGGCAGACGGCGCACTGGGCCAAATGATGGAGCCGGTTGACTTCGGCGCCATCCCCCAGAGAGAACTGCCAGCGAAGGACTGGGCAGCATGCGGTCACGACAATAAACGAAAAAAGAATATTGTGAACTCTCTGTATATCGATCCTCAGGAACTGGAAAACATTGTTGATCAGCGGTACGAACGGTATGCAAAAATTGAAGAAACAGAGGCCCGTTGCGAAGAATACCTCACCGATGATGCCGATATTGTTTTGGTATCCTTTGGTATCACCGCTCGGGTTTGCAAAACGGCCATCGGAGCTGCCAGAGCAGAAGGTATCAAAGTCGGTATGATCCGTCCTATCACCCTTTGGCCCTTCCCGAAAAAAGCCATTCATGCTGCAGCTTGCAGTGCAAAGGCAATGCTGAGCGTAGAAATGTCTAAGGGCCAAATGATTGATGATGTACGCTTGGCTGCAAACGGTCAATGCCCTGTAGAATTTTACGGTCGTACCGGCGGTATGATTCCCACTCCAGACGCCGTTTTGGAAAAAATTCGTGCCATGCAGGCACAACTGTAAGGGAGCTTACGTGAAAACTGGAGATATACCCTAACTCCAAATCCACTTTTTCATGTACATTTGCCTTTGTAAAAGTAAAAGCAAATGCAAAGAAAGGCTGAAAACTGAAATGAAAACTGTATTTGAAAGACCTGCGGCTCTCTCTAATGTGCCGCTGCACTACTGCCCTGGCTGCACCCACGGAATTATCCACCGCCTTGTGGCAGAGGCAATTGATGAGCTTGGCATTGCCGGCAAGACAATTGGCGTGGCTAGTGTTGGATGCTCCGTATTTTCTTATAATTATTTTGAATGCGATATGGTTCAGGCCGCACATGGACGTGCGCCGGCTGTTGCAACTGGAATTAAACGTACCCATCCGGATAATTTTGTATTTACATATCAAGGTGACGGCGATCTCGCTGCAATTGGAACAGCAGAAACCGTTCACTCTGCCACAAGAGGAGAAAACATAACCATTATTTTTGTGAACAATGCAATTTATGGTATGACCGGCGGTCAGATGGCCCCTACTACCCTGCCCGGCCAGGTAACGACTACGTCTCCTTACGGCAGAGACCGCTCCATTCAGGGCAATCCTATCCGCGTATGTGAAATGCTCTCCACTTTGGATGGTGTTGCACTGGCGGCGAGAGTTTCTGTAGATTCGCCTAAAAATGTTATGCAGGCAAAGAAAATGATCCTCAAAGCCTTCAAAAATCAGGAGGATAAAAAAGGGCTTTCCATTGTTGAGGTTCTGTCCACTTGCCCCACCAACTGGGGACTTTCTCCGGAAAAAGCGTTGGATTGGGTTCGCAGCGACATGATGCCCTATTACCCGCTGGGCGTGTATAAGGATATTGACGCATTGGAAGGAGGTGCTGCAAAATGACAACAGCAATGCTTTTTGCAGGCTTTGGCGGCCAAGGAATCCTTTTCTCCGGCAAGCAGATGGCCAAAAGCGCAATGTATGCAGGTAAAAACGTTTCCTGGCTTCCCTCTTATGGTCCGGAAATGCGCGGCGGCGCCGCAAACTGCTCTGTCATCATTTCTGACGAGGAAGTTGGATCGCCTCTGGTAACAGCACCAGATATTCTGGTAGCGATGAACCTGCCTTCGTTCGATAAATTTGAGGCAAGCGTTAAATCTGGCGGATATCTGATCGTTGACAGTTCTCTGATTAATAAAAAAAGCCAACGCACTGATGTTCAAATATGCTATATTCCTGCCACTGCCCTCGCAAGCGAAAATCATATCGAAGGTATGGCAAACGTGATTGTGCTGGGTCAGCTTCTGAAACGCACCGGTTTGTTTGATTATGATACCTTCCTAGCTGATATGCTCCGGGGTATCCCCGAATCTAAAGCAGCTTTGATTGAAAAAAATAAAACTGCACTGGCACTTGGATATAACTACAACGCATAAAAAAATATACAGGGCGCTTCACTTTGCGAAGCGCCCTGTATATTTTTATAAAACCATCGGTGGTTCCTTTGTCTACTACTTTTTTCAGCCACCGAATCACCGACAAATGCTGCGGACATTGTCCCTCACATTGGCCGCACTGAATGCACGCGGAAGCCTTACCCCAGAGCCCACACGATGACAGAGCTTTTCCTCAGTCTAAGGTTATTTTATCAGCTAAATAAAGACGCAGCGTGCCTATGTCTCGAATGGTAAGCTCCCCATCTTTATCTACATCGCCAGCATCTAAAAGGAGTCCTTCACCATCTATCTTGTCAGCCAGATATAGCCGCAACGCCCCTATATCACGAATAGTTACTTCTCCGTCTCCGTCTATATCCCCCAGTCCTCCTGGAACAATGGTTTCTAAGCAAATCTGTGCATACAATCTAGACATGAAGTCAATGGGGTGACACATGTTGTCCCCGCTGAAGTCCAAATAGTCCCCTTGCACTCCAGCATAGAAGCCTGCATACTGGTCACATCCGCACAAACCACGCCGGTATATGCGCTCTCCAATGCCATCAAAACATCTCGGCATGCATTAAAATAGGACTGATAGTGGCAGAACGGGTTGGCATAAAAGGGCGATACAAGTACAAATTAACAATTCGGATATTGTGCACGCACCTGCTGAATCATTTGCTCAATCGCAATCTGATACGCAGCACGCACCCGCTCCAGACTGCCATCAGAGGATTGACTTTCGTTCATACAATCATTCATAGCAAAAGCAATAAACACCAAATCAGGCGCATATTGTATTACATCGTCCTGTACCGCCGAAATCATTCCAGATGCAGAACTACCGCCTACAGAAGAATAATAGTCGGAAATATTGGTACACCCGTAGGTTTCTTTCAGCTTGCTGACAAGCTGCTGATTCCAACACCGCGCATAAGGATAAAGGTCTCTGTAGGAAGAAGAATTGGCACCGCCGGTAATGCTGTTTCCAAAGAAAACTACATTTAAATTTTCATTGTTCTCGATTTTCCGACTTGTAATAGGAAGTGCGTCCGCCTTATTTTCCGGTACATATCCGTTCCATGTATCACTGTGGGTATATGTGACGTTCAAATATCCGCCAAAAAACTCTGCGCTCTGTCCCCAATATTCCCATTTTCCATCACCCGCAGCAGTAGCAGTACGATTATAATATCTGTCCGCTCCGTAATTGTTGGGATTCGACTGGGGATGTATGTAGTCATATGCAAAAGTTTTCATAGCACTGTCGGGAAGGATCGTCAGTTGATTTCCCTCTACCTTATAGTCGATTATAACTTACTGAAGGTAGCGTCATATACTGCCTGCACCGTATCCGGCGTATACATCAGTGTATAGGCAGTACTGCCATCTTGCGCTTGAATCGGGCAAACCGCTTCATTATAGACAATATCTCCTTCCCATACGGGAGAAGTATACTTTTGTACATCGTATCGGTTGCAAATAAAATCCGATACCGGCGCGTCTGAGGGCACCCCTGCATTTTTCAACCGTTCAGCACGGATCGTCTAGGCCTGGGCCTCGTCACGGCATAAAATGATAGAGTCAATATACATAGTATCCCCAAACCGTCCCTTTGTAAAGGTATCGATCCGAATATTGTGTATATCTCCTGTCCACCAAGGCACAGATGCCATCTGCACCTCCTGTACCGCATAGGAATCCCCTCTTGCTGCATCAAATAAAATAGAGTGACCTGCAGAAGGTCCCGCTACCGCACCAGCGCTCAGAAATACCTCTGTAGTTGTTGCATATTGGGAGTTTGTCCGGGGGCAGCGGTAAGTGATCAGCAAGTACTGATACTCTACGGCGTACAGTGTATTTTCCAAAAGAGACATATTTAAGAGAAAATACGGATCGGGATCTGGTTCCCATGAACAAACAACCGTACGCAACGCGTCTTCATAGGGATCATAAATTGCATTTAAATTATGGGTGCCAGTAATATACTGCAGCATCTTTTCACCTGCAAGAACAACAGCCACACTTTTGCTATATTTTTTCATTTTATCCTCACATATTTATACAATTTTCTCATAGATTGTACTATATCTGCCTAGATAAGTCAAAAAATCAGTTGTATAAATATTTATATAAATTAAAAAAAGGACTTTACAATACAAATGCATTATGATAAAATGAAAACATATTTTGAAAAACAATAACATCATTTTGTATATTTATACACCAAAGGAGTCGCCATGCAATTTGTTGGTAAACATTTTCTCAAACTTTTGGATTTCACCTCTGCGGAAATTGATCGTCTGCTCCATTTAGCAGCGGAACTAAAGGCCGAAAAAAAGGCAGGAACCATGCATGAATGCCTGCGTGGAAAAAACATTGCGCTAATTTTTGAAAAAACCAGCACCCGCACCCGATGCAGTTTTGAAGTGGCCGCCCATGATTTGGGAATGCACGTTACCTATTTGGATCCATCCGCATCTCAAATTGGCAAAAAGGAAAGCATTGCAGATACAGCGCGCGTACTTGGACGGATGTTTGACGGCATCGAATATCGAGGCAACGGCCAGAAAATCGTGGAAGCCCTTGCAAAATACGCAGGTGTTCCCGTATGGAATGGTCTTACAAACGAGTTTCATCCTACTCAAATTCTCGCTGATTTTCTCACCATTCGCGAGCACTTCGACCGCCTTTCCGGTATAAAAATGGTATATATGGGAGACGCACGTTATAATATGGGCAATTCTCTGATGGTAGGCTGTGCAAAAATGGGACTGGAACTCACCTTGTGCGCGCCGGAAAAGTATTATCCCGATCCGGCTCTTGTAAAAGTCTGCCAGGAAATAGCCAAAGAAACGGGTGCTTCCATCCGTTTCTCCAGCAATCCTATGGAAGCTGCAAAAGGCGCAGATGTGCTATATACGGATGTTTGGGTATCTATGGGTGAACCCATGGAAATTTGGGAAGAGAGAATTAGGGATCTCGCCCCTTACCAAATCAATATGGAACTGATGCAAAATGCAGGTTCCCAATGCCGCTTTATGCACTGCCTCCCCGCTTTCCACGACCATGAAACAGCGGTAGGCAGGGAGATGGGGCAGCGCTTCTCCAGAGATGCCATGGAGGTGACTGACGACGTATTTGAAAGTCCTCAGTCCATTGTTTTTGATGAAGCAGAAAACCGGATGCATACCATTAAAGCAGTTATGGCTGCCACATTAGGTGGCCGGATGTAACTTCGCATTTTGATAAGATTTGCCTAGCGCCTTATTAAAAATAGATATAAAAAGCTCCCCCTATATAGGGGAGCTTTTTCCTATTAGCGCTTATCTAAGAGACAGCCGTCCTCAAATACTATATAAGGCATCACTTTCAAGTACACTTTCCTTTATCCAAGCATTACATCCAAAAGCATCATAATTGCAAATCCCAAAACGATGCCCATCGTTGCAAAATACGGATGGACCTTTTGATTTTGTTGGCATTCCGGAATCAGTTCATGCACCGCTACCAAGATCATCGCTCCTGCAGCAAAAGCAAGCGCAAAAGGCAAAAATGTCTGAATATATACAACAAGCAAAGCGCCCACTACACCGGCGATTGGCTCTACCATACCAGAAGCCTGCCCAAGCAGAAAGCTCTTTTTGCGGGAATAGCCTTCCCTTCGTAGCGGAATGGATACCGCCGCCCCCTCTGGAAAATTCTGCAGCCCTATTCCTATTGCAATCGTGATTGCTCCCATAAATGCTTCCGGAGAGACGCCCCCGCTATGTAAAGCGCCAAATGCTACCCCTACAGCAAGTCCCTCGGGAATATTGTGCAGCGTAATCGAAAGCACCAGTAAAATAATGCGATGGGTTCGCTCATTTGTCTGCAATTGCGTACTGTTTGCCCTACGTTGGGCTCTGCTCACAATTTTATCCGATATCCACATAAATACCGCACCCGCTAAAAAACCCAGTGTTACAACAAGCCAAGACGGCATAGATAAATATATTTCAGCGCGCTCAATAGCAGGTTGCAGCAGAGACCAAAAACTGGCGGCAATCATTACTCCTGCAGCAAAACCAAGCATTAAATTCAGCGCTTTTTGATTGGTTTTTTTAAAAAATACAACAGTTGCGGCGCCTAAAGCCGTAATTAACCATGTTCCCAAGGTTGCAACAAGCGCCAAAATAACAACATTATTCATTGAATCACCTCAACGACAATATATGAGACAAACTGTGCCAAGGTGATAAAAGACGACCTAGAACAAAGTTTTGAAAAAAGAGAAACGACTGTAAGAACAAGATTCTGTATA
Organism: uncultured Clostridia bacterium; assembly: GCA_948466345.1. Lineage (GTDB taxonomy): Bacteria > Bacillota > Clostridia > Oscillospirales > CAG-272 > Avispirillum. Next base: position 105,363 of record CAOKAC010000006.1, read on the forward strand.
GCACATCTGCTTTTTACATCTATATTGTAAACATTATATTCCCAAATCAGAAAATTCCATTTTTGTAGAAACAAAAGATGCCCTTGATTCAAGGGACGCGTGCACCCGCTCTTGCATATCTCGGAAAAGCTCACATAGCTTATTAGTGCGTACAGATGCTTATAATCATAATTATTGGCGTTCAAAATATACAGCAAATAGCTTTCAACACAAGATAAACTTTGTAAGGAATTGAATCGGGATAAGTCCACATCAATATTCTTCATATGGTATTTCCTCCAACTGCGAAACACGATCAGGATAGAGGAACCAGTCCGTGAAACTCATATCGTATTTGAAAAGTTTTTTCTCTCGAGGATATATTATTTGTTTCATAAAATCCATTTTTTCAGGCTTGATCGATTCTTTCAACTTCAAAAAAACATTGATTTCATTTAACGCCGGATAAATTATAGAAGCTTTTTCAAAAGTATAGTAACATTCTCTTTCAAGACCGTACTTTTTAATTTGTTCAGTTAGTGCAAAGAAATATTCTGTCGTACCGTATTTGTGAATAAACATATAGATATCACAAAACTTATATAGCATTAGATCTCGTCGACCAACTACCCAGTCGAATGTAGTGGCTTCTTTGTATAAATGACATGCGAGATGAAGCAAAAATTTAACTGGACTTAAAGTCTTAAAGCAAATATCTTCAAAAGTGGCATCTATTGTATCATTCAAAAACTCTTCAACAATATTGTTAGCTGCTGCTTTAAAATCAAGAGAAAAATTAATATCTATTATCAACGGAGAATTTTCAACAATTTTTGCAAATGAAACTGTTTGACCATAATTCAATCTTGATTCTAATATTTCTTTTCTTGTTGCCGGAACAATTTCGTTGGAGCTGTTTACTCGTCCCTGTATAAACCCACTGTCGGTTAACAATTTTTGCAGTTTTGAAATATTCTCCGAACTGATCAGTATATCAAAATCATTGGAAACTCTTTGCCCTGGTTCATACAAGTTTGTTGATAAAAATGCCCCTTTTAATAAAGAATAGTCGAAAATTGCAATCGATAATACACTTGACAAGTGCTTTAACTGTTGTTTGTACAAAACACTTCTATTTAGATAATTATCATTTAATAGAGAAAAAGTCTTTCTCTATTCAGGATTTAAATCTCTATGATCAAGTTTTTTGAATGCAATTCCCACCATTTTGTTCAACACTATATGACCGAACAATTCCTCTTAATTAGTAACAGCACCTTTCTTAAGTGTTTCCTTATAGTATGGATCGCTCAACTTAAAAATCAAATCAGAGTTACTCATTAAAACCTCCACTATTACAAAATAAAAAGAATATTTTATATATAATACTGAGCCTGCATATCAAACATATTTCTATATACTGCATGGGCGCCATGAATTTTATTAAACTCACGTCTATAATACAGATAATACACATCAACTATAGCAATAAATATTTTTTTATTATCAAGGCCTTCTTTGTTTATTCTCCATGCATTAGTAGGAGAAAGCACGTTTTTTACTTTTACACACTGTTTTAATGGAGAAATTATAAGATCGCCCATTTTTCTTTGAACAAACGAGAACCAACCGTTCTCTTCAGTTTGGGGTAAAATGCTAAATTCCAAAGCACAATTCATATATTGGTAAGAGTGCTTGCAACCAAGAAATGATAGCATTTGACAAATGCAATTCTGGACGCAGAGATAATGAAACTGTGGCAAATATTCAAACACATAATTTTTCATAAACAACCTCATTAGCTTTTCAAGCATTTTCTCTACTACGAAATCACTTAATTTCAGAGTATCTACAATGCGAAATTACCAAGACTTCTTTCTTTACAAGGTTTTCAAAACAGTAGTTCATTTGAATACAAAAAGCGACCCAAGGCGCAGTTGCATGCTGCGGCTCGAGTCGCTTTCAACATCTGACATTATTAAAAATGAACAGAACAAAACATGGAGACTATAGCCCTCATAATCGTTACAAAATAAATTTCGGATACATCTTTGACGTCTCATTTATAGTCACATCCTTAAAAATCATTCATCTCTTATAAAACACTTACACTATTTAATATTTGATCATAAACATAATGTACAGTTAAACAATTAAACGGCGTTATGTCGCGGTTAATTGAAGCGCGCACTGCCTCTGAAGCAAGTAATATCTATGCTTCAGTTATATCTCTTTCTTTTCTGCCGTAATATCACTTTTTCAAATGGGAAGTTCGCATTCTCCTTGCATGATGAAAGGTACCACCTGCCACCAAATGGGCATACTGCACCTCTTAGTGCACAGGTGGTGATTTTCAGTCATCCTTTTCGGAGTTTATACAGCAAACTGCTCTTGCTGCCTTTGGATCGATATCGCTGCTCGGTTTGGAGCAAACCGGCTTTCCGCAGATCCCGCAGCGCCCTGCGAACTGTCGACTGGGATAATTTTAATTCCGTTGCAATGGTCGGAATTGCAGGCCAACATTCTCCGTCTTTATTAGCTCTGTCCGAAAGATAAATATAGACGGACACCGCGCAGTGCGGCAGCTGCATACGGTATAAAAAATCAAATCTACTCATCCTATTTCACCTCCTGCATGTTTTGTATGTGTCTGCGGCTCGGCGGTACCGGTTTTACGCCCTGTCTTTCATTTGGTTTCATCAAATGTGTTTGCATCGGGGATTCGCTTTCGCACAGCGATTGACCGCCGGATGTTCTCGTGTCCGCCGCCGTTTGCATCTCGGCATATTCCTTTGGATAATACTTTTTCATTATGCCGTCTACTCCTTTCGTTGGATTGAGGTTGCGCATATGCGCAACCTCTTTTCGTCGATGATCCGTTTCAACTTGCGGTCGATTGCTCCCATTTTTCCTTTGCGTTCATCCTCCAAACGGTTCTGTATCACACGGCTGATCTGTCCGAGTAGGCGAAGCGATCCCATTGCTGCCGACCAATTTCGGTTGGTTTTGATGCTGTGGAGAAGCTGCGCGGCATACTGATTGCCGTGTTCAGCAGAGGCGGCAAGGTAAGTCATCGCTTTCTCATAGTCACGCTCGACCTCTCTGCCGTAAAGATAAATCTTACCGAGTTGGTATTCCGCATAGTCGTTTCCGTTCTCGGCGGCAACTTCAAAGTTGCGGATCGCTTTCCCGATATCCTTGACCGCATCCTCGGTAAGCCGTAGTTTTCCGGCAAGATAGGAGGCGTAAGGATTTTTATGTTCGGTTGCTCTTTCGAGATAGTCGATGGCTTTCTGTAAATCCTGCGGTATAACTTCGCCTTTGTATAACAGCTTTCCAAGAAGATACTGCGCAGGAGCAAAGCCTTTGTCTGCCGATTTGGTGATCAGTGTTATTGCTTCGGAGATATTTTGCAGGAACAGTTCGCCGTCGAGCAGACTCTTGCCGAGTGTGTACTTGGCATATCGGGTGCCCTGTGCAGAGGAGCGTCGGAGTAAATCTTCCGCACGAATCAAATCCTGTTCCACATCCTCTCCTTTTGAGGTAGGTCTTGCCGAGCAGATATTCTGCGTACTGATTTTTCGCTGACACCGATTCTTCCAGCCACCGCAGAGCGTCATCCACATTCTTTGCCACCTCATCACCGCGCAAAAACATTTTTCCGAGACGGTATTTTGCAACACCGCATCCCAGCTTTGCTGATTCGATCAGAAATTCAATTGCAGTATTCGGATCATAGGACTCGCTTTCCTTGTCGAGAAGCTCTTTCGCTTGACGATAGAATTTCCACATCATAAATGTTTTTTCTTTGCCCGTCAGAACAGGTTCTGTTTCCGCATCGCTTGGTTCGGGATCGGGAGCAGGTTGTTCCTCAGCTTCTTCTATGGGAGTACGGTCAGCGATAATGTTCATCGCTTCCTGTATGACAGCGTTTTTGATGGACTTGAACTCCTTGTTTTGCGAGAGAGGAACACGCTCCGGCATCTCATCTGTGTAAGTACGGATGACTTCTTCACGCCTCTCATACCACAATTCATAGAGCGCGACGATCCGTTCATCGGCGGCAAGCTCATCTACAATGGAAATGATCATGGCTTTGACATCTGCTTTCAAATAACCGTACACTTTTTTCCCCGATGTCTTTGAGAGCTTATCGGCAAGGCGCAAAAGCATTTCCTCAAGCTTCGGATTAACGTGTCATTTTCACAGAACAAGGACAACATATGATTTCCAATTCGGCTGTCGGAACAAAGCTGTAAGCGGAATGGCGCTTCTTCGTCTCCCCGCAAGTACAACCTTTCCGGGGAACCATAAAAACCAACTTCCCGCAGTTCCTCATACAAATCATAACGTCCAACCGTCAAATCAATCAACACGGCTTTGCCGAATTTGTTCCTGACTCCCGCTTGTATCATTCTCTCTCCTCCCTCCTTTGTTGAAGTAGATTGCGCTTAGTCCAAAGCGGCGGATGGACATGGCATTGCAGAATAAACCGAACATATTCGGCGTGATCAGATCTTCATCCGCAAGATCACTGACGGACAAGTACCTTGTATCCAAATAAATATCTTTTGCACCGCAGAAAAGCGTATACCCGTTTGGATGGATGCCGGTGAGCTTCATCTGATTAAAATATATTTCATTGTGCATCACAACTCGTTTTACAATATTCCACAGTTTTCTATCCGCAGCCAACAGATAGAGCGCTGCCATCAACCTGCTGTTCTTTCTGTTCAATTTCCGAATCGTCTTTTCAAATGTAATATGATGCAGTTCATTTTTGAAGTCCATAGCAGCCTCGCTTTCTTTTAAGTATTGGGATAATCTTCTTTGAAACTGCGCGTCGGAAATATTGACCGTCGCTTCTCTCCATCGTTTACTTTGCATCACGACTCCTGCCTCGATACATTCCTGCAGACACATACAACGCTCCAAACTGCACCCGCCGTTCTTTTCACTGCCGATGTGATAAAGGCAATAGAGACAGTCACAGTCTGCAGAGGTATATACCACGAATCATTCTGCCGTGACCTTACGGCGGAAAGTTCGGAATCTCCTGCATGATTTTGTTAAGCTCACACAGGGGGGGATCCATGATCAAGTACATACAGTCACTTCCTTTCGTGAAAATAGAGTTTTCCATTCAGTTGTAACATCTCAGGCAAAGATGGATTGATCACCTCCGTACATAAATACCATATTGGATATGGTCTGCTGCTCTCCTTTCTGATTCTGAACAATTGCTTTAAGCATCTTTCTCATTCCTTTCCTTACTAAAATAGATTGCACCGAGTCCCAAGCGGCGAATTGTCATTGCATGAAAAGATACATCGCTGCCATGCGCGCATATTTCCGTTTTTGACTCCGCAAGGCAATAAAAAAGGCAGATGGATTTTTACTTCCATCTGCCTGATTTGCCGCCCTATTTCATTTTTGTCGGTTCAAATCCATACAGAATCGGATTTTTACCGTTTGGCATCTATGAAAACATCTTGTAAAAACTTGTTCCAAAAATGCGGAAAAGCCTTGAAAAATCAAGGCTTTTCGCGTGGGCATCTTTTTTCACATATGGCTCCCCCTGCTGGGCTCGAACCAGCGACATCATGATTAACAGTCATGCGC
>CAOKAC010000007.1 GCA_948466345.1 uncultured Clostridia bacterium
CACCCGACAGCTTGTTTATTATATCATACACCTCCTCCCTTGTCAATACCTTTTTTTATAAAAATTTCTTTTTTTCAGCAAATCATTTTTCTTACATTATATTATATATAATATCAATATTACTCTATATTACTCTACTTTGTATATTTCTATATCAATTTCTAACAAATACGAATGCAGTGACATCAAAATCTAGACAAGATATTCTCATAAGTAAAGAAAGGGCTCCCGATTTGGGAGCCCTTTCTTATTTTGATAATAAAATGTTATTTGGAGCCTTTGATGTCGTTTTCGTACTTCTCGATCATCTTCTTAACCATCTGACCGCCTACAGAACCAGCCTGACGTGCGGTAATGTCACCGTTGTAACCCTGAGCGAGGTTAACGCCTACTTCGCTTGCAGCCTGCATTTTGAACTGATCCATAGCTGCCTTAGCTTCAGGAACAAGAGTTTTGTTACTTGCCATTTTTTTGTCCTTTCTCGGACACGAAAGTGTCCGTCTCTCCTTTTTTAAGGAAATTTAATCTATATTAATTGAGAACACTCTCGCGTCCTCTGGTATTATTATAATCGTATATGCAAAGTTTATGAACGGCAATTTTTGTTATGTTTGTAATATGCATTGTATAGATTTTTAAGATTTCTTTCATTATATTATAGTTATATTTTTTTATTTTATTATGTGCTAAGAAAAAGCACTTTTACCTATTGCCATATTTACGAAACTATGGTACAATATTGAAAAAGGGAGTAGCTTGCGATGTAAATCGTTACAACGAGCGTCATGCCGGTATGTTTGTACCCGCTGTTGTATGAAAAAGCGAGACTTTTATTACGATTTGTGATAAAAGTCTCGCTTTTATTGTGTGGGGAAAAGAATGGGAGCGTTTTTTGTGTCAAAAATAAATTAGAAGTATAAAAAAGGAGCAAACATGGAAATTCTATATGAAAACCTGCTGAAATTAGAGTGGCAACAAGTGGTCATGTGGGCGATTGGTGGTATTTTAATTTTTCTCGCTATAAAAAAAGATATGGAACCGACTTTACTGCTGCCTATTGGATTTGGGGCTATTCTTGTAAATCTTCCATTTTCAGGGGCAGTAACTCAGATAATAGATGGAACGGCAGAAGAAGGTGCGCTGAGTATTTTATTTGACGCAGGAATTGCTAACGAACTATTTCCGCTAATTTTGTTTATTGGGATTGGAGCCATGATTGATTTCGGTCCATTACTTTCCAATCCAAAGCTGATGATTTTTGGGGCCGCTGCACAATTTGGTATATTTTTTACACTTTGTGTAGCGTCTATGTTCTTCGATATCAACGATGCTGCTTCCATCGCCATCATCGGTGCAGCCGACGGTCCTACATCTATCGTTGTAGCGCAGAAACTCATGTCCAAATACCTGGGTGCAATTATGGTTGCAGCATATTCCTATATGGCGCTTGTTCCCATTATCCAACCGCCGATTATTAAGCTGCTCACCACAAAAAAAGAACGTATGATTCGTATGCCTTACGAACAAAAAGAAGTTTCCAAAACTACTCGGATCCTTTTCCCAATTATTATTACAGTAATTGCCGGACTGATCGCACCTGCTTCCGTATCCCTTATCGGCTTTCTTATGTTTGGAAACCTGATTCGAGAATGCGGGGTACTGAATTCTCTGTCCGAAACAGCGCAAAAGGTTTTAGCAAACCTGATCACTATTTTTCTTGGTATTACGATTGCAACAAAAATGCAGGCCGATCAGTTCCTGCAGACCGAAACCCTTTTGATTTTAGGGCTCGGCTTAGTAGCCTTTATTTTCGACACTGCAGGCGGCGTACTATTTGCAAAATTTATCAATTTGTTTACTAAGAAAAAGATCAACCCAATGATCGGCGCCGCAGGTATTTCTGCATTTCCTATGTCCGGTCGTGTCGTACACAAAATGGGACAGGCGGAAGATCCGCAAAATTTCCTATTGATGCATTCTATCGGCGTAAACGTGTCCGGTCAGATCGCCTCCGTAATCGCAGGCGGACTGATTCTAAATTTTTTTGGATAAAGAAGGAGGCAGTACATGAATTTTCATCCTGGAGCTTTTGTAGACAATTTATATTATATGGGAGTCGGTATGCTGGGAATTATGATCGTTATTGGCGTGATCATCTGCATCACCGCACTGCTGAACAAAATAACCGGCAAAAAGAAAAACAAATAATAAAACAAGGCGCTGCAGCCAAATGGCTGCAGCGCCTTTTCAACATACGATTATTCATATACCAAATCCGCCATCCACCCCAATACACTGCCCCGTCAAATAGGACGCGGCATCAGATGCCAAAAATGCAATTACGCGGGCAACCTCTGCAGGTTCACCCATACGCGACAGAGGAATCTCCTCTACAATTTGGTTCAACTCCTCTGGTGAAAATCCCGCATTCATGTCTGTAGCAATTACGCCAGGTTCCACGCAGTTCACTGTAATTCCCGACGGCGCCAGTTCCTTTGCCAGTGCTATGGTCAGTCCACGCACCCCTGCCTTAGATGCACTGTAGGCCACCTCACAAGACGCGCCGCATTTTCCCCACACAGAACCTATATTTATAATACGCCCGCTGTGATTTTTTACCATGTATTCTGACACACTGCGGCAAAGATAAAATACAGAGGCAAGATTGGTATTACAAATTCGCTGCCAGTCTGCATCGCTGGTATTGCATATCTGAGCGATTTTCGAAATGCCCGCATTGCATACCAGCACATCTAAGCCACCTAAAAGCTTTACCGCCTGATCTACAGCATCCCGCACAGCATTCGGACCGGATACATCTGCTATGATCGAAATCGCCCCTGTACGTTTGCATACATTTTCTGCCGATTCATGATTGTTTCGGTACAGAAATACAACCTGATCTCCATCAGCAGAAAAAACTTCCACAGCTGCCGCTCCAATTCCACGACTGCCGCCGGAAATGAGGATTTTTTTATTCATAATAATTTCCATTCCGCCGCTTGCGGCTGCACAATATTTTCCGTTACACCGTCAATGGTTTTCCAGAGGCTTTTCGCTCTTGGCTATGCAAAGCTTGCTCTTTTATTTCTGCAGAATTAGACTGCGGCATGATCCCCGCATTTTCCGCCCCGCAGGACAGCATCAGCTTTATCCGATTTTCTTGATTGATTTTCGTAGCACCGGGATCATAATCTATTGCTACAATATTCACATTGGGATGACGCTCCTTGATTGGTTTCATCATTCCCTTCCCTACAATGTGGTTTGGCAAACATCCAAAAGGCTGCGCGCAAACAATATTGTTAACGCCAGAGTCAATAAGCTCCAACATCTCCGCCGGGAGCAGCCATCCCTCACCCATCTTAGTACCCATGCCGATGTAGCCGCTTACCAGCTTTCTCGTATGTTCTATGGGTGTAGGCGCTGTAAAGCTGCTGTTTTGCCGAATTGCCGCAATCAAATCATTCTGCATTTTGCGCATAATCTGATACACCACTCTGCTGCCAATGCATTTCAGCTTTCCGATTCCATAAAGCTTTGTATCTACAACACCATTGTAAATGCAGTACATACAGAAATCAATCAGTCCGGGCATAGATACCTCTGCGCCCTGAGACACAAGAAAATCCTCTAAATTGTTATTGCCAAGGGGCGAGAACTTAACAAAAATCTCGCCGACAATGCCTACCTTGATTTTCTTTTCCTGCCGCCGCCCGATCCTGTCAAAATCCCGGACAATGGCTGCATAATTTTTCTTAACGTCCTGATAGCTTACCTTTTTATCAAATAGTTCATCTGCAAGATATTTGGTCCATTTATCGCACAACACGTCCGTCGTTCCCGGTTCAATCTCATAGGGGCGGCACTGATTGCGCAGCGTCATAAGCAAATCCCCGTATAGTACCGCATAAATCATTCCCCGAATCAACGGTAACGTCAACTTGAAACCCGGATTTTCTTCCAAGCCGGATATATTCAGGGAAATCACCGGAATATATCCATATCCCGCCTTTTCCAAGGCCTTACGCAGAAGCGCAATATAGTTAGACGCACGGCATCCACCGCCAGTCTGCGTCAGCATCAAAGCTACCTTGTGGCTGTCGTATTTTCCAGACTGAATGGCATCTAAAAACTGACCGATTACCAAAAGCGCCGGGTAACAGGTATCGTTATGAACATACTTCAGTCCGCAGTCTTTAACATTCTGTCCGCAGTTTTCCAAAAGCTCTGTTTTATATCCATGACGGGTGAGAATCTGCGCAATCATCTTGAAATGCATCGGCAGCATAGTAGGAATCAGGATTGTGTAATCCTTTTTCATGTCCTCCGTAAACTGCACCTTTGATCCGATCATGCAAGCACCTCATCTCTTTTTGTATTTTCCATATCTTCCGCGTTTTTCCGTTCATCCATTGCGCCAATTAGGCTGCGCAAACGAATTTTTACTGCACCCAAATTTGTAATTTCATCAATTTTCAGCTGCGTATACAGCTTCCCACGCTCTTCCAGCATCCGCCGGATCTCGTCTGTGGTAATTGCATCCACACCGCATCCAAAAGAAACCAACTGCACCAATTGACAGTCCTCATGAAGCGCAGCGTATTGCGCCGCTCTGTACAGACGCGCATGATATGTCCACTGGTTAAGCACCGCAACCTTTGGCGTCTCAGTGAGGTCTGAAATGCTGTCCTCACTGACTACAACAAAGCCCAAATTTACCGCAAGATGGTCAATCCCATGGCCTATCTCCGCATCCGCATGATAGGGTCGACCGGCTAAAATCATAATCGGGTATCCCTCACTGCGAGCAAAGGACAAGGCGCGCCGCCCTTCTCTGCGAATATCCGCCATCCAAACATCATACGCATCCAAACCGGCGTCTACCGCAGCCGCAACTTCCCTTTTGGAGATATCCGAAAAAAACTTTTTTAAATACCGATACAGTCCCTTTGTCAGTTCTTTGGCATCGTTGATATTTAAATAAGGATACAAAAACTTTGTTTTTGCCAGTTCGTCAGTATTGCTGGAAAGTAGTTCTGAATAATACGCCACTACCGGGCAGTTATAATGATTGTCTCCGGATTTTTCATCCATATTATATGTAAGGCAAGGATAAAAAATTGCGTCTACATTTGCGTCTAAAAGCAATTGTATATGTCCATGCATCAATTTTGCCGGATAACATGCTGTATCCGACGGGATGCTGAAATGGCCCTTTTCGTAAATCTCCCTGCTGGACTGGCCTGTAAGAATCACACGGAAACCAAGCGCGCGAAACAATGTATGCCACAGTGGCGCCAGTTCATACATCCCAAGCGCTAAGGGCAATCCGATCGTTCCACGCCGCCCTTCTCCTTCGTTCTTTGCAAGAGCAGCCAGTTTATCCCGTTTAAATTGATGCAAATTCGGAAGCACCACATTCGTCCCTTGAGATGTACCCGCTCCCCGCTCACATTGGTTTCCCGAAACAAATTTTACGCCAGTACTAAACGTATTAATGGTCAGATTACACCGGTTTTCACACTTTTGGCAGCGTGCGCTGACAGCATTATGGACAAATCCTGCAAGAGACGCGGAATCAATCAGCGTTGTCTCCCGACTTCCCTGTTCGGCAGCATACAACGCCGCGCCATATGCACCCATAAGTCCGGCAATCCCCGGTCGAGTCACATTTCTGCCCAATTCCATTTCCAAACTGCGCAACACTGCATCGTTGTAGAAGGTGCCACCCTGTACAACAATATTCTCCCCAAGCTCATCTGCGTTTCCCGCACGAATTACCTTGTAAATGGCGTTTTTTACAACACTAATGGATAGTCCTGCAGAAATATCTTCCACACTAGCACCGTCCTTCTGTGCCTGTTTTACAGAAGAATTCATGAACACTGTGCATCGGCTTCCAAGATCTACCGGCGCCTTTGCAGCAAGCCCTAGCTGTGCAAATTCAGACACAGAATATCCCATAGACTTTGCAAATGTCTCCAAAAAGGATCCACATCCAGAAGAACAAGCTTCATTGAGCATAATGCTGTCAATCGACTGATTTTTGATTTTAAAACATTTGATATCCTGCCCGCCGATATCTAAAATAAAATCCACATTAGGATCAAAATGACGGGCCGCCGTGTAGTGGGCAATGGTTTCTACAATACCTTTGTCTACACCAAAAGCGTGGCAAATCAGTTCCTCTCCGTATCCGGTTACAGCACTTTGCCGTATGCGTATTCTGTCGCCGCAAAGAATATATATTTTTTCCAGCTGCTGTCGGACAATCTCTACAGGATTGCCTTTATTGGAATCGTAATATGTATACAGTAGCCTGCCCTCTCCATCAATCAGCGCAAGCTTTGTAGTAGTACTGCCGCAATCAATTCCCAAATATGCGTCTCCACTATATGCAGACGCGTCCGCCACAGGTACATTCGCCTGACTGTGCCGGCGTACAAAGGCGTCGTATGCTTCTTTACTTTCAAACAAAGGCTGACTGTGCTCCGACTCCGTTTTCATGTCGGCAGCACTCTCGATATGTTCCATCAACAAATCTACGTTTGTCGGTGCTCCGGCTCGCCCCGCATACAGAGCCGCTCCCAGCGCCACAGCAAACCGGCCATATTCGGGGAATAAAGCGTCTCCATCTGCAAGCTTCAAGGTCTCTACAAAGCGTTGACGCAGCCCCTTACAGTAATACAAAGGACCGCCTAAAAACATAACCCGTCCCTCAATTTTGCGTCCCTGCGCAAGTCCGGCTATGGTTTGATTTACCACTGCCTGATAGATACTGGCTGCAATATCCTCTTTTCTGGCTCCCTGATTGAGCAGTGGCTGTATGTCTGTTTTGGCAAACACACCGCATCGCGATGCGATTGAATAGATCCGCTCACTTTTTAGAGACAACGCGTCCAACTGATCGGGCGTTACATCCAAAAGCGTTGCCATTTGATCAATAAACGCGCCGGTCCCTCCTGCACAGCTGCCGTTCATACGCTCATCGGTACCACCCTTAAAAAAGATAACCTTTGCATCTTCACCGCCAAGCTCAATCACACAGGAAGTCTCTGGTTCCAAGGTTTTTATCACCTCACCAGCAGCAAATACTTCCTGCACGAAAGGGATTCCAGCAGCTTGCGCCAGTCCCAGCCCCGCAGAGCCGGATATTGCTACACGCACTGTATCCATATGCACATGCTGCCTGACGTCTCGGAGAATCTCCAACGTTTTCTGCCGTACCTGCGACATATGCCGCTCGTACCTTTCGTATACAACTTCGCCGCCAATGACCACCACAACCTTAGCCGTAGTGGAACCGATATCAATCCCGATGCGGATATCGTCCCCCGCTCTATCTAAATTCCTTAGCATCCAAAAATCCTCGCTTGCTTTTTTACTGTATCACCGACCGCCGCCAGTGTTATTTTTGCTATCAAACCAAAATGGCGTGTCCTTCTGCGCAGGCGCACTTGTCTCATAAATGGATCCATTCGTATCTGTCTCTTTGTATCCATAATCTCGATGGCCGCCATTTCCAAAGCCGCAAAATAGTCCATTTGCGCACATGTTGATACAAGAACATAGCAGACACATGCCAAGCACAGGATTTACCCTGCAAAAAGGCATCCCATAGCTTTGTGCCTTAGAACGGTAAATGTGCCCACCAGATTTAATAGTCTGCATTGCCTGACGGTATACCGCATTCCCCGGCTCCATACGCACCGCCTGTTCAATATGGCTGATAGCAGTCACAACATTACCCAGTTCCTGATGCGCAATAGCACTAAGATAATACCATCGGGCGCTGCGATCTCGCACATTGGAAAGAACATTTAACGCCTCCTGATATAGTCCGGACTGTATATATCGCTGCGCAATATCTGTATAAGAGAAACCGGCTCCGTATGCACTGCCGCCATATGCATTTCCATAACCACTGCTTCCATAGCCATAGGAACCGGTTTCTCCAGAATATTCTGACGATGTGCTGCCCCTATATCCGCCGGACGTTGCAGTGCCATTTTTTATCTGCTCATAGGCATCGTTGATTATCGACATTTTTCGCGCAGCATCCGTATCTCCCGGATTTAAATCCGGATGATATTTTTTGGCAAGCCGGCGATACGCCTTCGTGATCTCTTCCTCACTGGCTCCCGGAGAAATGTTCAGAACCTTGTACGGATCTTCTGCCACGGCGCTTCTCCTCTCTTCCCATAGACATTTCAAATTTTGTCCAAATACCCGAATAAATTATATTATCCAATATACTGCTGAAAAAGTCAAGCTGCAATTCACTATATGACGCTGCACACCGATGCATCATAGCATCTAAAATTCCACGCCGATCCGTGTCCGGCAGAAAGCTGAGTGGATTATATCTCTGCCTTTGCAAATCAGCCCGCAAATCCACCGCTGCATCCATCATATAGATTACACGCCCCAAAGCGTCGCCGAATGCACGCAGTCTGCCGCTCAGCTTATCCTCCTGCCAGATAAACAATTCAGACAAAAGCCGACCAAAAGACGCAGCCGCCATATCCGGATTTGGATCTCCTCGGCGCTCAATTGCAGAAAGGGCAGCAAGGCAGTTTTCTATTGTATCACACTGCCGGGGATATTTCGAATAAATCCCCCGATACTCTTTTTTCAGCAAACGCCATGTACACCATCCGCCTACATTTTTGTCATCATTCCAATTGTCCTGCGCACTTTTCATCGCCAAAGCGATGTTCATATCCGCCGCATACCGAGTAATTTCATTGATATACACATTCTGCTTTTTCATAGGATGTAAAGGGCATGTATGCTGATCGCGCTCAAAAGGAAGCTGATATATGGAGGATAAAAGCAACGCCAAAAACACCATATCATAATTTAAGGTAATCCGTCCCCGCAGACCGTGATGCACGCCAAGAGAATGGCAGATACCGCAGTATACCCCTTGGTACATCTGCTGGTCCGTTTCGCTAAGCCGCTCCGGATTGGCTATAACATATCCAAACATACTGCTTTTCCTTTCAATCCCGTTCCCTACACCTTTGTATTATATCTTCCAATGCGGCGCAAGCATGATTCAATTCCTGTATATCTCTGCCGCGCAAAGCAGCACGTACACGCTTCTGCGCCTCGCGCAGCTGTACTTTCTGTTCTCTCGTCAGTTTTTTCAAAGCAGATGCGGCCGACAGCAGTTCCTCTGCGTGGATTCTGCTGTCGCCTTGTTCCTTTTTGAGATGATCTTCCGCCGCATATGCTGCCGCATCCCGCATAGCTCTGGCAATTTCATCCTGACTTAAATTGGACGAAGCCTCAATTACAATCTGCTGCTCATTTCCGGTTCCAAGATCCCTGGCAGATACATTCACAATCCCGTTTGCATCAATAGAGAAGGTAACTTCAATCTGCGGAACGCCTCTAGGCGCCCTCCGGATTCCACTGAGTCGAAAGCGGCCTAGTGATTTGTTCCCGCAGGCCATTTCCCGTTCTCCCTGAAGCACATGAATGTCCACACTGGTCTGAAAATTTGCCGCCGTGGTAAAAATCTGACTCTTTTTAATAGGAATGGTCGTGTTGCGCTCGATTATCTTTGAAAAGACACCGCCCATCGTTTCAATTCCTAAAGACAACGGCGTCACATCCAAAAGCAGCAGCCCCTTTACCGCACCGCTGAGCACGCCGCTCTGGATTGCCGCCCCCATCGCCACGCACTCGTCCGGATTGATTCCTTTGAAGGGCTCCCGTCCTGTAAGCGAACGTATATAATCCTGCACGGCGGGGATTCTGGTAGACCCACCTACCAATATTACCTTGCCAATATCTTCTCTGGAAACGCCCGCATCTTCCATTGCCTGCCGTACAGGACCGCCTGTTGCTTCTACAAGATGACGCGTCAGTTCATTAAAAACCTGTCGTGTAATCGTCATTTCCAAATTTAGCGGACCGTTTTTATTACTGGAAATAAAGGGCAGCAAAATAGTAGACGCTGTCATCACAGATAACTCTTTTTTTGTCTTTTCCGCCGCCTCGCGAACCCGCTGCAATGCAGCGTTGTCTTTACGCAAGTCAACTTTATGCTGCTTTTTGCATTCTTTTACAATATAGTCTACAAGACATGCGTCAAAATCATCTCCGCCTAGACGATTGTTGCCCGCCGTAGCCTGCACATCAATGATTCCTTCAGAAATAGACAAGATAGATACGTCAAAGGTGCCACCGCCTAAATCATACACCATCACCTTTTTTGTCTCTTCCTTATCAATGCCATATGCCAGGGCAGCCGCCGTAGGTTCGTTTACAATCCGGTGGACTGTCAAACCTGCGATTTTTCCCGCATCCTTGGTAGCTTGCCGCTGCGCATCCGTAAAATATGCTGGTACAGTAATCACGGCATCCGTTACAGGCTCGCCTAAATAGTCCTGCGCATCCGATTTCAGCTTCTGCAGAATCATAGCCGAAATTTCTTGAGGTGAATACGCCTTCCCGTCTATTTTCACTCGATAATCACTGCCCATTTCTCGCTTAATAGAAAAAATCGTGCGCTCCTGGTTCGCCGCAGCCTGCCGCAGCGCCGCCTGACCCACCAAGCGCTCTCCATCCTTTGTAAAAGCAACCACAGACGGCGTGGTCCGTTCTCCCTGTGCATTAGGAATGATTACACACTCCCCGCCTTCCATTACTGCCGCACAGGAATTGGTCGTTCCAAGATCTATTCCGATGAGCCGTCCCATACCGTTTTGCTCCTCCGCATTTACTGATTTTATTATATTATAGCGGTACTACATCAAGTTTACGTCAATCCAACATCAACCCAACATCAACTTTGTAAAGAAATTATGAAATTTCTTTGGGAAACCCAAATATTTATTCGAATTGAATTGATGTTGCGCACATCGTTCCCTCCCTCGCTAAAATAATGAACTCCTTTCATAATAAATAGCAAAGCTTTTCTAAAAGGGATATATTCTTCAAGTCTTGCAAAAGAAACCAGCTTTGTAGTATACTGTAAAAAGAAAAAGCCGCCCCGGCGGCGGAACGGAGAACAAAATGTTCAATATTCTTGTAGCTGAAGACGATACCGAACTGAATGTGCTGTTCTGTACAGTACTGCGTAAAAATGGATATAATCCGCTGCCTGCGCTGGATGGTGTGGAAGCGCTGCGTCTGATGGAGCAATCTTATATCGATCTAATTATCTCAGATATTATGATGCCGCACATGGACGGGTTTGCGCTGACAGAAGCAGTGCGGCAGACAGACAAGCTCACTCCAGTATTGCTGATTACCGCTAAGGAAAGCTTTGGCGATAAGCAAAAGGGATTTTTATCCGGAGCAGACGACTACATGGTAAAGCCAGTTGATGTAGACGAAATGATTCTGCGGGTAGGCGCCCTTTTACGCCGTGCAAAAGGAATCAGCGAACACAAGCAAATCATTGGCGGCACTGTACTAGATTATGATTCGCTGACGGTCACAGCAGAGCAAAAAGAAACAGTTTTGCCCCAAAAAGAATTTTTCCTTTTATATAAATTAACCGCCAATCCAGGACATATTTACACGCGTCAGCAGTTGATGGATGAAATCTGGGGTATGGAAAGCGAAACAGAAGCCCGTACCGTAGACGTGCACATCAATCGCCTGCGGGACCGATTCCGAGAAAATAAGGACTTTGAAATCATTACTGTTCGCGGACTCGGATATAAAGCCGTGAAAAGGTAAAGGAGTTCCGTGATGAAAAAACGCAGCTTTAAATTGGGATTTTATTTTACTCTTGTAGTGTTCGCCATTATGTCTGCCTCCATTGTTCTCATCGTCCCTATTATGGCGCTGACGGCCAGCCGGGGATATTTTGCAGGAATGGATATTATGGCATCCTTTGTTGTGCTGTATCTGCTCAGTATGGCAACAGGTGTAACCATATCCGCTATTGTGGGGCATAAAATTTTAAAGCCTATTTTAAAGTTCAGCAGCGCGCTGAAAGAAGTATCGTCAGGCAATTTTCAAGTGCAGGTCCCTGAAGACAGGCGCATCGAAGAACTGTCCCTTATGGCTGCAAATTTCAACCGTATGGTCCAGCAGCTGCAGAATACGGAAACGGTTCACGGGGATTTTATCGCCAATCTCTCTCACGAATTTAAAACACCGCTGGCTTCCATTGAAGGGTACGCCGTGCTTTTAAAGGACCAGCGTCTCTCAAAGGAAGAACACGACGAATATGTTAGCCGGATTCTCCACGCTACACACCGTTTGTCCAACCTTTCCGGAAATATATTAAAAATTTCCCGTCTGGAAAGCCAGGAAATCATTACGGACAAAAAGCAATATCGTTTAGACGAGCAGCTGCGGCAAGCTGTTCTTCTGCTGGAGGAAGACTGGAACAGAAAAAATTTAGAAATGGACGTCCAGCTTCAGGATGTAATTTACTACGGAAATGACGAGCTGCTGATGCAGGTGTGGCTGAATTTGCTTTCTAATGCAATTAAGTTCACGCCTACAGGCGGCACCATCACTGTGGAATTGACGAAAACAGATACGGTAAAGGCCGTCGTCCGCGATACGGGAATCGGTATAGACAAAGACTCTATCGAACATATTTTTGAAAAATTTTATCAGGGAGATACCTCCCGAAAAAGCGAGGGCAACGGTTTAGGACTTGCAATCGTAAGCCGCATTGTAAAATTATGCGCAGGCACCATCTCGGTAGAAGCTGCTCCGGGAGAAGGCTCTGTCTTTACCGTTTGTCTCCCTCTTTAAAGGCCGTCATATTTTTTCCTATTCTATATATAAATTAAAATAGAAATTTTCTCCGGTTCCATATCCCATGACAGCGCCGCATTCCATATGTTTATTGCCCGGCAAGCGAACCATTGCTTGCCCTCCTAAAGCGGAGGCCGTACAAACTGCCGCTCGGTCCAAAAGCGAATCCGGCGCACATATTTCGCACACGATTCGTTCACGCTCTAATAAAAACGCCGCACAGTTCATATCTTCCAAAGAAAAGCCTACCGCAGTATATCCCTGCTGACACATAAATCGAAGCGCCCCCGCATCCCATGCACATAAGCCACTCGCAGCAAAATACTGCTGGCGAAGCTGAACATACTCCTCGGGAGAAAGCAGCGTATGGGAAATCACCTTATCGGTGGTCACTATCCTCTCATCCTCCCATTGAAGCGTCTCCAACCCAAGCTTGCCATATAACTCTACTAGTTTATGCTCTGCCGGACGGACAAAATATCCAGCCCGCTGTTCCTCACACACGGCACGAATCTTTTCATGTATTCTTTTGCATATTCCTCGTCCTCGATAACTTGGATGGGTGCAAACACTATAACCATAATATGCGTTTTTGGTAGCATCCGGCTGCAAAAGCAGCGCCATACCAGCAACATTTTCTCCGTCCATAGCGAGAACTGCGCCCACCAGAGGCATGTCCTGGCAAAACTGCCAAATATATTCCTCGCTGTCTCCAAAGGAAAGCGACCAAAGAGCAGACACAGTTCTGTATATTTTATCGCGATCTGTCCTCTGACGGCACTGCAGAAATTCTATTACAGGTTCCATATTTCCTCCAATCAGAATATATTTCAAGCATCCTTACACCTGCCATTTTACACAGCATCCGCCTGCATGTCAAGGCGACTTACGTAGAATTTTCTCGCAGGGACTTGACATAAAATACACAGATAACTATAATAATACTAATAAATGTGATATTTGTACGCAATGTACATCACCTATTCGCCCCGGATATCCGGAGAAATGGATGAAAAATGAAAACATATAATAATTTGAAGCCTGTACAACCTCCAAAGCATGTAGACAATTTGCGGCAGATGACACAGTCCAATGCAGAAATCTACGGCGATAAAGCGTTGTACATTTTTAAAGAAAGCGGCGAAACAAAAAGAACAACGTTTCACGAGTTCTGGGAAGAAACGTGCGCGTTTGGAACTGGGCTGTACCAGTATGGTCTGAATGGAAAAAACATCGCCGTGGTAGGCGATACCCACCCTGCTTGGACAGCCGCCTTCATTGCCACCGTTTCTACCGGTGGTGTGATTGTTCCATTGGATCGGGAACTGGACAGCGATCAAATGGTTGAATTTATGAAAATCGCCGAGTGCAGCGCCTTGGTTTATACCGCGGCTATGGATAGCAAAATTGAATCGATTCAAGAAGAGTTGTCCTTTTTAGACTATTTGATTCCAGTAGATGGAAGTGGAGATGCTCCAAACATACTGCCCTTTCAAAATGTAGTAGTAAAAGGACAGGAAGCACTAGACCACGGAGACACCGCCTTTTTGGATCACGAAATTAATATGGCATCTATGTGCGCCATTTTGTTCACGTCAGGCACTTCCGGTACCAGTAAAGGTGTTATGCTCTCTCATGGAAACCTCACCGCCGCAATTAATGCCTCCTGTGATGCAATGCAGCACGACAGAGACGACTCCCTCGTTTCTGTTCTTCCTATTCATCATACCTATGAACTCACGTGCGGACAATTTGCTGCATCTAATCTAGGCATTACCTCCTATATCTGCGACGGTCTGCGCTATGCGACCCGCAATTTTAAAGACTTTAAGCCGACAATGCTAATTCTAGTTCCTCTGTTTTTAGAGACTGTCCACAAGCGTATTTGGGAGGAACTGCGCCGCAAAGGTATGGTCAAAAAAGTGCGGGCAGCAATGGCTCTCAGTGATTCTATGCTGAAAATGGGCATAGATATGCGTCCAAAAATGTTCTCCCAAATTACTGCCGCTTTCGGAGGCAATCTGAAAAGTATCGTTGTGGGAGGCGCTCCCATTGATCCCAAAATCATTCGTGACTTTTATTCCTTTGGAATAACCGTTCTGCAAGGCTACGGAATCACTGAATGCGCTCCCTTAGTAGCAGTAAACCGAGCTGGTAAAGTAAAATTTAATACAGTAGGCCAGCCAGTACTGAACTGCCAGGTAAAAATCGATCCTCTGCCAGAAAGCGCAAACGGCGAAGGAGAGATTTTGGTCAAGGGAGACAACGTCATGCTTGGCTATTACAAAAACGAAGAAGCAAATCGCACTGTTTTCACAGACGATGGATGGTTCCGCACAGGCGATGTGGGTACCATGGATAAAAATGGATATATAACCATTACAGGAAGACTGAAAAATGTAATCATTGCCTCTAACGGAAAAAACGTATATCCCGAAGAATTGGAAGAAAAGCTCAATCGGGTTTCCGGTGTGCGGGAGTGTGTTGTAATTGGACGTGAGGAAGCCTCCGGAGAGGTGGTAATCACTGCTGTTATCGTGCCAAATTATGAGGTACTTGGAGAGGGCACAACAGATACTGCTGTCAGCTTTATTTTAAAAGAAGCCATTGCACAGATTAACCGTACGCTTCCCCCTTACAAGCACATCAACCGGTTTGAAGTGCGTCATGAAGATTTTGAAAAGACCTTATCCAAGAAAATTAAGCGTTTTCTGGTAAAATAACCCACAATAAATGGAGAAAATACGATGTTTGAAAAACTAAAGGAAATTTTGGTAAACGAATTGAGTGTAAATGGAGAGGATATCTCTATGGACGCCGAGTTGGTTAGCGATCTGGGAATTAACTCTCTGGAACTTGCCGATCTGCTGCTCCTTTGCGAAGACCGATTTGATATTATGATCGGCGATGATGACGTGCACAAGCTCGTTACCGTGGGAGATGTTGTTGCCTTTATGGAATCGGCAGCAAAATAATAGCCTGATTTAAAACAAGAGGCTTCAGAGCTGTTTACACACGCATCTGAAGCCATTCTTATGTGAAAATGGAGTAGCTATGAAAATTGAAAAAATTGATATCCGCGGTGTGCAGGTATGCAATGTAACGCTGGAAGACGCTGTAAACTACATAAGAGAGCAACTTAGAAACGATATTCCCACCGCTGTATACACACCAAATGCTGAAATCGTGCAGCTCTGCATTGATAACCCGTCCTATTATTCTATTATCAATTCCGCAGAATTGATTGTACCTGATGGGGTGGGCGTAATCAAAGCCGCAAAAATATTGGGCACACCACTGCAGGAAAAGGTAGCAGGAGTTGTCCTTGGCGAAAGGATTTTGCAGTTAGCCGCAAAAGAAAACCATCCGGTATTCCTCTTTGGGGGAAAGGACGCTTCCCGATGTGAAACCGGACAATCGGTAGCAGATCAGTGTAAAGATATGATGGAAAAGAAATATCCAGGGCTTACTATTGTCGGTACCAAAGATGGCTACTGTAAGAAGGAAGGGCCTGAAAATGATAAAACAATAGAGGCTGTTAATGCCTCCGGCGCTTCCATCCTGTTCGTATGTCTGGGAGCCCCACTCCAGGAAAAATGGATTTGGGAAAACCGCAGCCGCATGCCTGGCGTTAAGCTGTTTTTAGGACTAGGTGGAAGTCTGGATATATACTCCGGGAATACAAAACGCGCTCCGAAAATTTTTATTAAATTGGGGCTGGAGTGGTTTTATCGTCTTTGCTGCGAACCCTGGCGCATAAAAAGAATGATGCAGCTACCCAAATTTTATTTTGGAACCAAATCCTATAAACGTAAGCTCCAAAAGAAAAAGTCCGCAAAATAAAAGGAGGACATATGGTTGCAGTAGCATTTGCATCGTGTGAAAACCAGTATGCTGTCCAACATGCCGCTGGAATCCGCCTGCGGAACACACTTCTCCACTGTTTTGGACTGGACCCCGCAGCCTATATATTCTCTAAAACAAATGAAGGAAAGCCCTATGCTGTGGATGACCCCTTTCATTTTTCTATTTCTCACAGTGGAGAGCTTTGCTGCTGCGCGGTAAGCGTGGAACTTCCTTTTTCAAGTGAAATCAGGGGACCCTCTTTAAAAATGGAATTACATCCGTGTGCGTCGAATCCAATAGCATGGGAATGGACAAACGATATACTTTTTCTACCGGAAGTCTCGGGCAATATAGGAGTCGATATTGAAAAAGTGGATTCGGGTGCCGATTTGGCTCGTCTTTCCAAAATTACAAAGCGCTATCTGCATACAGCAGATGCCCCTGCCAGCGCCGATGATTTTTATCACAGTTGGACCAGGCAAGAAGCGTTAGGGAAATTCACCGGCGAGGGTTTTTTTACAAAAACGGCAACGGATGCCAGTCTTTCTAGCTTTCGGCTGCATTTGGAAAAGCAGATATATTTTTTTTCCGTTGCTTATATCCCATAAAAAGAAGGCACAGCAAATGCTGCGCCTTCTTTTTACTCTGTAATGTTATTATATGTACCGCCAAAATCCTCAACGCCATAAATGGAAGCAATAAACTGACCGATTTCATTATTTTCAATTCTCTGCTCATGGAAAATCTCCGTGCCAGCTCCCATAGCAAAAATGGGTACATCTTTCATTGTATGCGCGCCGTTATTGCCAAGAATTCCATATTCATTTAAATTTCCGGTCTCATGATCAGCAGTTACAATCAACACTGTATCTGGATGCGCAGCCGCAAAGGTCATCGCGTATTCTACAGCGCTGTCTAAACGAGCTATTGCATGGATCAAATCCTCCGTAGGATTGCCCGGTGCCGAAAGAATATCTATATATGCTTCCTCAATCATCACAAAAAATCCATCGCTGTTTGTAGAAGCTGTATCCAATACCTCTTTCGTATAGTCTAGGAGGGCATCTCCCACTTCTCCCCGTAAATATGTAAGATTTCCGCCGTTCAACAGCGCCTGCTGATCCGCCTGAATCTGATCATATTCATAACGGCTTGTATTATGTACGGTAAAAGCGGCCGGCGTCGCTTTGAACGAAGCATCCGTTGTTAGAATGCCAGTTTTATATCCAAGAGAATTTGCAATTTCCCGTACATTGAGAAGCGGCTCTCCCGCAAAGTTTACGCCCAAATGTGTAGCATATGTTTTCCATCCTGTCGCCATCGCTGTTGCGGAAGCAGCACTGTCGGTAGTTGCTTTTTGAAATGTCTCCTCTGCTGCAGGATCTCCCTTCAGACAAAATGTAGATACACTTCCCTGATTCGGCAGTTCTTTCGCATTAAACCCATCCCAGTTTTCGTCGTCCATTTCCATATAAAATTCCACACTTTTAATATGATTGTAACCCATGCCGTCCCCAATCATTAAAACAACACCGGTAGCCGGCAGGGACGTATATGCTGCAGGTCTGTTTGTATCGGAAATATTAGAAATAATAATCTTTCCATTTTTCATATGCTGATAGGTAAGCGCGCCAACAGCGCCGCCGATCATATACCCTGGTCCCTGCAAAATAATCTGCTTATCTACCGCTTTTAAAAGATATTCCCCGCTTCCCAAGGATATATCCGTATTGCTTGCAGCTCGATTGGTGCTTCCAATGAGCAGTTCATATTCCGTTTCCACAGCTGTATCATCGGAAAGAGGCAGTTGTACTCCAAATGCATCCTCCACATAATCCTGCAGCAGCTGTGCTGCATACATTTCATATTTTGTATAAGAGGCAGGATAAACAATCGTATATAAAGAAAGCTCTGTCTTCTCAGCAGGTTCTCCAATGGAAATCTTGTCTGCTAGATATAGACGCAGCATTCCCACGTCTCTGGAGGTGATCTCTCCGTCTCCATCTATGTCTCCTGCGTCTAAATGCAGCGCATTTTCATCTATTTTGTCTGCTAAATATAGACGCAACATTCCTACATCTTTGATGGTAACCTCTCCATCTCTGTTCACATCACCTAGCTTATATTCTTCCGCCAGTGCGGGAAAAATCAGCAGAGAGAAAAGCAAAGCTGTAGCCAACACAATCACTGTAATTCTTTTTTTCATCACAACCTCCTTATAATGTAAATATTTACATTTAGTATAAGCAAATTTTACCATATAATCATATATTTCGCAAGTGTTTTTGTGCATTTATACAATGTTTTTTGAAAACATCTTGCAAGAACAGCATACGTGCTATATAATGAAAAAAATAAGAAAGGGCTATATATCCATTATGTTAAAAACTTGTGTTAGTACATATAGCTTCGGTGGTTTGATAGGCGATGATCAACTGGGGATTTATGGAGTAATTGACAAAGCCGCTGAAATGGGATTTACCGGCATTGAATTTACAGATGACGGTCCTATTACTTTGGAGAGTGCTCCAAAAATTAAAAAATATTGTAAGGATGCAGGAATTATCCCTGTAAACCTTTGTACCGGCGCAGATTTTGCCAAGGAAGCTCCGGAGCAACGCGCGGAGCAGATTCGTAAAGTAAAAGAAGTCATTGATATTGCCTGTATGTTAGGTGTAGCGATGGTCCGCCATGATTCCGGATATGCACCTTTTGACAGAAAATATAATACCGGATTTGATGCCGCTCTTCCCTATATGGCTGAGGCAATTTCCCAAGTAACGGAATATGCTGAGAAAAAAGGAATCCGTACCCTTACAGAAAATCATGGTTTTTTCTCGCAGGACGCGGTTCGTGTAGAAAAGCTCATCAATGCAGTAGGACATCCAAATTTTGGCGCCCTTGTAGATATCGGAAATTTTATGTGTGCAGATGAAGATCCCGCTCTAAGCGTTGGACTGCTTGCACCATATGCTTATCACGTGCACTGCAAGGACTTTTACTTTAAAAGCGGTATAGAAATTGCTCCCGGAGAAGGTTGGTTCCAAACCAGAGCTGGCAACTGGCTGCGCGGCTCTGTAGTGGGTTTTGGCGCTGCTAAAGCTGCGCAAAGTCTGCAAACTTTGCATCGAGCAGGATACGACGGATATTATTCCATTGAATTTGAGGGCGGGGATGATGCTCTATGGGGTATCCGAACCGGCCTTGCAAACATGAAAAGGTTTTTAAATGAAGAATAAAAAGCAAAAAGAAGAAGCGATACCCTTTGATGGGACGATGCCTGCCGGAACGCCGATTTCTGAAAAAAAGCCCAACACAAAAAAGCGTAAAAAAGTTGTTATCGTGTGCATTTTGCTGGTCATGTGCATTCTTGGAGCCGTGGGATGGTACATCTTGTACGGCAACCCCAATTTACTAAGTCAGACTTTCCAAGATATTCGGCAGCACATCGTAGGGATGTACGGCAGCCAACAAAGCTATATATATTATCCCATCGATTATGACTTAGATATTACTACCGTCAAGGGCTATATGGAACTGGACCGAGATATCCATTATAAGGACGGTGCAGAAACGGTGATGATCACCACTGCAAATTTGGATTTCTATGGCCCAGATGTACGGTTTTTTAAGCGCTATTTTGATTATGCAATAAACGGAGATTATGCAGCTTATAATCAGCTGTTTACCGAGCGTTATTATGAAACCAGTGAACCGTATTATAGCTTTACCCAACAAATGATTTATGACATTGAGATTGAAAAGCTGTCTGTGTCGGAAAGTGAGAAAGGCATTCTGTACGCTTATAATGTAGCATACAAAATTTATCGCAACAACGGAACCTTCCGCAATGATATTGGAAGCGATGGTGCAAAAACCCTATACTTTGAACTACTGGAATCCAATGGCAGCATCCTAATTGACCGTATCACCTATTATACCTAAAAAAGGAGGAGGGATACCCCTCCTCCTTTTTTAGATTTAAAAACGCACCTGTATCGTGGTGCCTTCTCCCTCCACGCTGGAAAGAGATACCTGTGCACCGTGATAAGCCGCACCATGCTTTACAATAGAAAGTCCCAGACCCGTACCGCCAATCGCTTTGGAATGGCTTTTATCTACTCGATAAAACCGTTCAAATACCCTGTCCTGATGTTCCAATGGAATACCGATTCCCGTATCCTGTACACGCAGCACAATATGTCCATCCATATGAGAAATATCCACCTGTACACGGCCACCTGCTCTATTATACTTGATCCCATTGTCACATAAATTGTACACCATCTCTGACAAGATCGATGGAATGCCACGCATGGGAGTTGGCTCTCCTGTTAAAGTAAGAACCACACCTTTCTTCTCAGCAACACTGTGCAGGCGTCCTACAACATCTGCTGCGATGCCATATAAATCTACATCCTCCTGCTGACTCTCCGGCGCACCTTCATCCAACTGAGAAAGACGCAGAATATCGTCAATAAGTGTAATGAGCCGGCCAGACTCGTCATAAATATTTCTTGCAAATCCAGCTATATCCTGGGGTTTTACGATTCCGTTCATCATCATTTCAGAAATTCCATAAATAGATGTCAAAGGCGTTTTCAGCTCGTGGGATACATTGGAAGTAAATTCCCGGCGCATAGCATCCCGCTGTTCTTTTTCCGTCACATCCAAAATAAGCAAAACTGCACCGCTGACACTTCCTTCTACCGCTACAGGACTGGCAAATAACTGATAAATGCGCCCACCGGATTCCAACGTTGGCGCGCTTCTCTCACCCGCAAGCGCTCCGTATACAGCTTTAGAAAAAGCTCTGCTCTGATACATGGACAAAATGCTCTTCCCATATGTAAGATTCCCATTCGCCAATTGACTTGCCGCGCTGGAATTGTAAGATAGCACCTGCGTTTTATTGTCTATAAGGATCAACCCTTCCGACATATTTTCCGTAATCGTCAAAAATTCTTCCTGCCTGCTACGCAAATCGTTCATCTGACGCTGGATCAGCTTATTTTGACGGTTGATCCTCTGCAGCAGCGGAGAAAGCTCCGCATAGTCTGCATGAATATTGGGATTTTCTATATCAATATTATGGATAGGCTGAACAATTTTTTTAGATAGAACAATCGATGGACCGATAGACAAAACAAGCAGCAATGCAAATACGATCAGCATGGGGACAAACATATTGTGGGCAATATTCTTTGCGTCGTGCTGCTCCTCACATACCAGCAAAACAGACCCATCTTCCAACTGCAGCGCACAGTACACGGTTTGCCCTACATACCATACACCGTTCCCTGCCCCATCTTCCATTGCGTCTCTCGCCTGCTGCCAATCTATTTTCCGAAAAGATTCTGATGCCGGACGAGAATCAAACAGTACCGCTCCATCCGAACCCATCCAAATGATATACGTGTCTGCCGGTACGTTTTTCAAATATGTTTCGCCGGCAAGTTCCACGCCTGCTCCAATATATTTTGCCTTTTGTGCAAATTCATCGGTAAAAAACGAACGGGTATATCCATATAAAACAAGCAGCAACAGAGCCATAGCGCACAAAAAGGAAACAATAGAAACAAGGAAAATGCTGCGAAATATTTTTTTGATCATATGCGGTCGCCTCTTTCTGCTCCAAAATCCTATTCACTAATTTTATAGCCGATTCCCCGAATCGTTTTAATTTGCTCCCCGCAGTCTCCCAGCTTAGTACGCAAAGTTCGTATATGTACGTCTACGGTGCGGTTTTCTCCGTCAAACTCAAAGCCCCAAATTTTTTGCAGAATCTGGTCTCTGGTAAATACTGTTCCGGGATTGGAAATAAGTAGGCTAAGCAATTCAAACTCCTTTAATGTCAGAATCACATTTCTTCCGTTTGCACGGATAATATGTTTTTCCGGATACATATAAAGTCCCCCGACGCTATATTCTTTCCCCCCCGCAACAGGTCCGGCACGGCGCAACAGCGCCTTGATCCGGGAGAGCAGTTCCATCATCCCAAAAGGCTTGCAAATATAATCGTCTGCACCGCCATCCAGCCCCATTACCCGATCATATTCCGTACTCTTGGCAGTAAGTATAATAACAGGCAGCTGCGCGGTCTCCTGTCTGCCGCGCAGCTTTTTCAATACTTCCAAACCATCCTCTTCCGGAAGCATAATGTCTAACAGCACTAAGTCTGGCACCTCTTGTGCCATTGCGGCCCAAAAGTCAGAAGGAGTCGAAAATCCCTGAGATTCCATTCCGGAGTTGTTTAATGCATATGCCACAAAATTTCGGATGCTATCGTCATCCTCCAACAGATATATTAACATCTATGCTCCCCCTCTGTAATTGTATCCCTGTCTTCAGCAAATCGCCAGTGATTTGCACGTGTGGATAAATTACACACGTTTCTATCATATCATCGCTTCAATATTTTCTGTGCACTCCTGTAATGGAAAATTCCACCCATTCTGCAATATTGACTGCATGATCGCCAATACGCTCTAAATATTTTGCGATCATTAAAAGATCCAAACAAAATTCTCCAACTGAATTGTCCCTGGAAATTTCTCCAATCAGTTCCTGCTTTATTTTGGCAAACCAACCATCTACAATATCGTCATATTGAATTATACTTCTTGTAAGCTCCAGATCACGTCGGACATAAGCGTCCACGCTGTCTGTAACCATTCTCACGGCTTCCCTGGCCATCTTCCCGATAAAATGATCCCCCTGAGTCTGCATGCCAGGCATATATTCGGCGATTTCCGCAATATCTGCGGCCTGATCCCCAATGCGCTCCATATCCGATATCATTTTCAAAGCAGAAGATATTTGCCGCAAATCCCTAGCCACCGGCTGCTGATGCAGAAGCAGACGCATACAAAATGCTTCAATATCCCGTTCCATCTGATCGATTTCTCCGTCTGTTTCATGGACCTTTTGAATCAAATGCTTATCTTCCATCTGCAATGCCTGCACGGCAAGAGAAATCACCGTTTCACATAATCCGCCCATTTGAATCATCTGTAAATTTAATGCTTGCAGCTGCTCATTAAACTGATTTCGCATCATCCAAACCTCCCGGTAATATAATCTTCCGTCCGCTGATCAGACGGCATGGAAAAAATCTTGTCTGTATCTGCAAACTCAATCACTTCCCCCAGAAGAAAAAACGCCGTCTTGTCTGAAATTCGCGCAGCCTGCTGCATGTTATGGGTTACAATAACAATAGTATACTGCTTTTTCAACTGGATTGCAAGGTCTTCTATTTTGGAAGTAGAGATAGGATCCAATGCGGAGGTCGGCTCGTCCATTAGAAGCACCTCCGGTTCCACCGCCAACGCGCGTGCAATACACAGCCTCTGCTGCTGCCCGCCAGAAAGGGCCAATGCACTTTTTTTCAAACGATCCTTCACATCCTCCCATAGAGCAGCTGAGCGCAGCGTCTTTTCCACAATATCGTCCAACTTGCTTTTTCCTCGAATCCCGTGGGTACGGGGACCATAGGCAATGTTGTCATAAATGCTCATAGGAAAAGGATTAGGCTTTTGAAATACCATTCCTACCCGTTTACGTAGTAAGTTCACATCCATGCCGCCATAAATGTCTTCTCCATCCAACAAAATCTCTCCGCGTACCCGGCATCCATCTACCAAATCGTTCATTCGGTTGAGTGTCTTCAGAACAGTAGATTTTCCACATCCAGAAGGGCCGATAAACGCAGTAATTTCTCGCTGTGGTATAGATAAATTAATGCCTCGTATAGCCTGGAAATCTCCATAGAACAATTCCATATTTCGAATAGAAAACTTCTCCACTACTGTCATCCTTTCTCTGCGTCTCTTCCAGACAATTTCCCCGCGATCATCCCCGACAACCCATTGATTCCTGCAACGAACACCAACAAAATAACCGCGGTAGCATAAGCTTCATCGGTATACAGTCCCTCAGACAAAAGACAGTACATATGAACAGACAAGGTTCGCGCGCTATTATGCAGTCCCATAACAGCCTGAGGAGCGGTTCCGGAAGTGAAAATCAGCGCAGCCGTTTCTCCTACAATCCTGCCAATTGCCAAAATAATGCCGGATAAAACCCCTGGCATAGCTGCTGGGAGTACAATTTTGAAAATCGTTCGCAGTTTTCCAGCCCCCAGTCCAAAGCTTCCCTCTCGATAAGATGAAGGCACAGCCAATAGCGCTTCTTCTGTGGTACGAATAATCGTGGGAAGTACCATAATAGACAATGTTAGAACGCCAGCCAGCATGGAATAGCTCCACCCCATGAACAGCACAAATGCCAGAAATCCAAAAAGGCCGTAAATAATAGAGGGAATTCCCGCCAGCGTTTCCGTTGTAACGCGAATCACTCGAACCAGTCTGGACTGTGGACGGGCATACTCTACAAGATAAACCGCAGAAAAAATGCCCAAGGGAACTGCAATCAGCAACGTCATTCCCGTCATGACCAGCGTGTTCCAAATGGCCGGCAGCATGGATACATTCTCTACAGTATACCGGAGAGAGAACAGCGATGCCCGCAGGTGTGGGACTCCGCCTATTAAAATATGCAGGATCAAAAATAGCATTCCGCCCACAGTTAGTGCCGACGCCGCATAAATCAAGACACGTAAAATAAGAGAACCCGGCCGACGAACATATGCGCGCCAAGCATGCTTCATACCCGCCGCCCCCTTTTCATCGCAGAAAAACTTAAGTTAATTAAAAGAATGAAAATAAACAATACAACCGCTGTAGCGATCAGCGCCCCTCGATGCAACTGTGCCGCATACGCCATTTCTAATACTATATTTGCTGTAAGCGTTCGCGTACCGGATAATACACTTTCTGGAAGAATAGCCTGATTTCCGGCAATCATAACAACCGCCATCGTCTCTCCCACCGCACGTCCAATTCCCAAAACAACACCGGATAAAATACCGCCGCCTGCCGCTGGAAGCATCACTCGCATCATGCTCTGCTCACGAGTAGCACCTAAGGCAAGAGCGCCCTCATAATAGGAAGTGGGAACAGCGCGCAATGCAGATTCCGATGTATTGATTACGGTTGGTAAAATCATCATCCCTAGCAGCAGAGATGCCGTCAATATTCCTTTCCCGCTGGTTCCAAATAATCGTTGGATAGCCGGCACCAATACCATCAAGCCAAAAAATCCATATATGATAGAAGGAATTCCGGCTAGTAGGTGAATCGCCGGCTTCAGAAGTACGTATAGCTTTTTCGGACAGTATTTCACCAAAAATACCGAAGTAAGGATTCCTACAGGAACACCTACAAGAATCGCGCCCGCTGTCACATACAAGCTCCCCACGATCATAGGAAAAATTCCATAAACGTCTTTGGAAGGTCTCCATTCCATTCCTGTAAGAAAATTTAACACACCAATTTCCCGCATGGCAGGAATTCCATTGGTAAAGAGAAATAGGCAAATCAGAAGCACAGCTGCCACGGAAAAACAGGCGCATAAGAGAAACACGGCCTGCATACCCCGCTCTCGAATTTTCAAAGTCGTACGCAATATCTTTCCCTCCCTACTGGCTGTATACTGTCTGCCATGTGACTATATCGCCGCTGAATATCCGTCTCACTTGATCTATAGATAAATCTGAAACCGGATTTGATTTATGTGTAATCACTGCAATCCCATCGTAAGCAACGATTGTGTCCCGAAGACCGCCGCCCCGCTCTGCATCCGTCAATTCTCTGGAAGACATGCCGATATCCGCCACTCCTTCTAATACAGAAGAGATCCCAGCAGAAGATCCTGTTTGCTGCACTTCTATATGCACACCCGGATTTTTCTTCATATACGCATCCGCAAGGGACTCCACTACGGGAGCCACAGATGTGGATCCTGCTAAAATCACTTTTCCGCTGCTGCCGGAAGATGTATATACATCGCCCTCATCCGTAGGAACATATCCTGCCTGATTTATAATATTTGCCGCATCTGGAGAGCGGGAAAAACGGAGAAAATCCTGTGCCACTTGACTAGTGCTGGCATCTGTCACCAAAAGAAAATTGCGTTTCATAGGATATGCCCCGTTGCGTATGTTTTCCTGGGTAGGGCTGATGCCATCTATTGACACACTTTTTACACCTTGCGCCATTGCTCCCGCAGAAACATAGCCGATGGCGCTATCACATCCTAAAACAGAAAACAGCATTACCGCATTACTACCTACCACCTCTGCCTCTGATGTGATATCTATGTCCGCACCCAATCCCATAAGTTCCGTCATAGCTGCTCTGGTGCCAGATCCATCTTCTCTTGTAACTACCACAATAGCGCCCTCCTCCACTGCACACGAAGTCAAAAGAGCAATTAAAATGAAACCGGCCACTATAAATTGTAATATTCGTCTCATAAATCCTCCGCCAGATAGATTATTCTTAGCATACCCAAATTGTGTTAAATCAACAACCATTGTCACGTTAATTCTGGGTTAAACCGGATTTATAAGCGATATTTGACACAAATAAAAAAGATGCAGGCATGTCCTGCATCTTTTTTATCCGTTTTCTTTTTCAAACAGCGTACGCCCCATAAGAACGCCCATCACACTAGCCATCATAAGCCCCCGCGTCCATCCACTGCTGTCTCCCAGACAGTGCAGCCCAGCAATATTTGTACTGAGAGAAGCGTCCATTTTTACCTTATTGGAATAAAACTTCAGCTCCGGACTATATAGAAGTGTCTCCGTAGATGCAAATCCTGGCACCACCATATCCAGCATCTTGATAAACTCAATAATATTGGTCATAGCGCGATAGGGCATCGCTGCTGTAATATCTCCCGGTACCGCGTCCTTCAGCGTAGGCACAACATTACTGAAAGCCAGCTCCTTTTGCCAGGTACGCTTGCCGTCTAAAATATCTCCGTAACGCTGCACCATAATATGCCCCGCACCCAGCATATTGGTAAGCTCTCCCACCTTCTGCGCATAAGCAATCGGTTGATTAAAGGGTTCTGTAAAATTGTGGCTGACCAAAATAGCAAGATTTGTATTGAAACTCTTGTTGTCTTTAAAGCTATGACCGTTCACCACAGCCAAATCGTTGTCATAATTCTCCTGTGCTACAAATCCGCCCGGATTCTGGCAGAACGTGCGCACCTTGTTTTTCCACGGCCGGGGATATCCAATAAGCTTGCTTTCATACAGCACCCGATTTACTTTCTCCATAACTTCGTTACGGCATTCTACCCGCACGCCAATATCTACCGTTCCCGGCTTATGGGCAATCTGATGCTCTGCACACAGCTTTTCCAGCCAGTCCGCGCCCCGACGTCCTGTCGCAATGACAACTGTGTCCGCCTCAATCTCCTGGGTACGCCCGCCTTCTCGGACAATCACACCCCGACACGCATTATTCTGCAGCAGAATATCCTCGCAGGCGGCGCCGAACAGCATGTCCACGCCATGTTCCGCCAGCCAGACTTGAATTTCATGATATAGTTTCTGGGCCTTTTCTGTTCCCAGATGGCGGATAGGGCAATCTACCAGTTTCAGTCCGGCCTTAATGGCGTTCTTACGTATCTCTTTGATTTCTTCCCCATTTCCAACACCCTCAACCCTGGGATCCGCGCCAAATTCCAAATAAATCTTATCTGTATAGTAAATCAATTCCTGCGCCTCCATGGCCCCAATCAAATCAGGAAGGTCCCCGCCGACCTCATAGGAAAGGCTCAATTTGCCATCAGAAAAAGCACCGGCGCCGGAAAAGCCTGTCGTTATATCGCACCCGTTTTTACAGTTGACGCAGTGGCCTACATCCGCTTTAGGGCAGCGGCGTTTTTCTACCGGTTTTCCCTTTTCTATCATTAGAATTTTTTTGCAGCTTCCCTTTTTTACAAGCTCCATAGCCGTAAATATCCCCGCCGGGCCTGCTCCAACAATAATCAAATCGTACTTCATACAAATTCACGCCTTTCTATGTATTTGTCATACCCCAAATAAGACGATAGCAAAAGAAACCGGGATTTCCGGTTTCAACATATATCCTTTTACATTCTATCATGGACGCGCTCAAGTGTCAAGCCTGCAGAATACCTTGATTTTTATTCTGATTTGTGGCATAATATATAATATTTATACTTTTAAAAATCAAGGAGAATTTGTTATGTATATAGCCATTCTTGGCGCAGGTACATGGGGGATTGCCTTAGCAAAACTCCTGTCAGAAAACGGTCACGATATATGTGTATGGTCCGCCTTGCCAAAAGAACTCGAAACACTTTCTAAGACATATACCCACCCAAACTTACCAGATGTGTCCCTGCCTCAAACGCTGCAATTTACTACAGACCTAGAAGCCGCTGTATCCAATGCACAGTATGTAGTATTTGCTGTGGCCTCTGCTTATATTCGAAAAACGGCAGCAGCAGCGGCATCCTACCTTCCCAGCGATGCAATTTTAATCAATGTAGCCAAAGGGCTGGAACCGGGTACACAGCGTACCATGACGCAGGTAATTGAAGAAACGCTCGCCTCTGTAGGCAAGCCTGCTAATGGCCGTCTCGTCGCCCTTTCAGGGCCCACCCACGCGGAAGAGGTAGCGCGTAATGTACCAACTTCTATCGTCTCAGCATGCGAAAAGGAAGACACAGCCAAAGCAGCAGCAGAAATTTTTATGAATTCCTGTATGCGAGTATACACGAATACAGACATTTTGGGAGTAGAACTGTGCGGCGCTCTGAAAAATATTATTGCTTTGGCAGCCGGGATGATTCGAGGTATGGGAATGGGCGATAATACAAATGCCATGCTCATCACCAGAGGAATTGCGGAGATGACAAGAATGGGCCTTTCTATGGGATGCAGACGGC
Source organism: uncultured Clostridia bacterium (assembly GCA_948466345.1). Taxonomy (GTDB): domain Bacteria; phylum Bacillota; class Clostridia; order Oscillospirales; family CAG-272; genus Avispirillum. The sequence continues at coordinate 29,422 of CAOKAC010000007.1, forward strand.
GTACCTTTAGCGGGCTTGCCGGCATTGGAGATCTGATTGTCACCTGTACCTCCGTCCACAGCCGAAATTATCGATGTGGAGAAATGATCGGTCGGGGTATGTCCTATGATGAGGCATCAGAAAAAATTGGAATGGTTGTGGAAGGGTATCACGCGCTGGAAGCCGCTATGGAGCTGTCTCGCAGCCAACAGGTAGATATGCCCATCGTATCGGCTGTATATGAGGTTGTAAAAAACGGTCGAAATCCCAAAGATACCATGAATGAACTCATGCTGCGGGAAATGAAATCAGAACTAGATACCTAATAATTAAAGAGCGGGGGAACACCCCCGCTCTTTTTATCTTATCCCATACAGACTTCTACAACATGTGTCCCGCCGTCTTGGACAGGCACAACCACATCACCGGTGATTTGCACACCATCCACAGTGATCTGTCGTACACCTTTGCATACGCCAGCGCTGTTGTCTACCCGGATTACATATGTATCACCCCGGAATTTACGTGTAACAGTAAAAGCGTCCATCGTATCCGGAATACAGGGATTTATTCGCAGTCCATCGTATTCCGGCATCACGCCCAATATATAACGGGATACGTTGTAAAACGTCCATGCAGCTGTACCGGTCAGCCAGGAATTTTTCGCTTCCCCATGCCGCACCGCATCTTTTCCGGCAATCATTTGGGAATATACATACGGTTCTGTGCGGTGAATTTCACTAATATCCTCCAGATAAGCAGGGCAAATCTTGCGATATACCTCAAAGGCGCGGTTTCCGCGTCCTACAACTGTCTCCGCAATGGATATCCAAGGATTGTTGTGGCAAAAAATGCCTGCATTTTCCTTATATCCCGGAGGATACGATGAAATTTCACCCAATTCCAAATGATACTCCGAATATGGAGGATTGTTCAACACGATACCATATTTCGTATCCAGTCGCTCGATAACCGCGTCCAGCGCCTGCACTGCGCGGCCCTCTTTTACACCGATACCGGCCATAATGCAAAATCCCTGAGGCTCGATAAATATCTGTCCCTCCGTGCATTCACCGCTTCCGATTTTCTTACCGAAGGCATCGTAAGCACGCAAAAACCATTGACCATCCCAACCGTGTTGCATAACTGCATTGTACATGGCCTTTACCGCCTGCTCGGCACGCTTTGCTTCTGTATCCATTCCTTTTTTACGGCACAGCGCTGCATAATCTGGTCCTACTGCCACAAACATACCGGCAATAAACACCGATTCCGCAATGCCAGACTCAAAGTTCGCCGCCGTTTGGAAAGATTCGCCCGGTGTTTTTGAGAAGCAGTTTAAGTTCAGGCAATCATTCCAGTCCGCTCTGCCGATCAGAGGAAGGCCATGAGGTCCTAGATTGTCCGTAACATGATCGAAAGACCGCTTCAAGTGCGTCATCATAGACGCAGCTTTGGAATCATCATTATCGAAGGGAACCATTTCGTCCAAAATGCTCCAGTCGCCAGTTTCCTTGATATAGGCAGCTACACCAAATATCAGCCATAAAGGATCGTCATTGAATCCTGATCCAATATCCGCATTGCCTTTTTTTGTTAGGGGCTGGTACTGGTGATATGCACTACCGTCCTCCATTTGGGTAGCGGCAATATCCAAAATACGCTCTCTTGCCCGCTGAGGGATCAAATGCACAAAGCCGAGCAAATCCTGGGTGGAATCTCTAAAACCCATGCCCCGTCCGATACCTGATTCAAAATACGAAGCAGATCGGGACATGTTGAAGGTCACCATACACTGATACTGGTTCCAGATATTTACCATTCGGTTCAACTTTTCGTCTTTAGACGCAACCTGATATTTTGATAAAAGGCCGTCCCAATAAGCAGCCAATGCAGTCAACGCATTGTCCACTTGGGCATCTGTCTGATACGCTTCTATAAGACGCTTCGCCGGCGCCTTATTGATCACGCTAGGAGCTTCCCACTTTTCTTCCTCCGAATTTTCACAGTACCCCAAAACAAAGATCAGCGATCTCTCCTCTCCCGGCTCCATGGATAGTTTGAGCATATGAGAGCCTATCGGTGCCCATCCGGAAGCAACCGAATTTTGTGCCTCACCCGCAAAAACCACATTGGGATGATCAAATCCATTATATAAGCCTAGGAAAGTCTCCCGGTCTGTATCATATCCATCGATAGGTGCATTGACAGAAAACACTGCATAGTGGTTTCTTCGTTCCCGGTATTCCGTTTTATGATAAATAGCGCTGCCCACTACCTCTACTTCTCCAATGGAGAAATTACGCTGAAAATTTGTCTGATCGTCCCATGCGTTCCAGAGACAAAATTCCACAAAAGAAAACAGCCGAATCTCCTTTTTCGCGCCGCTGTCGTTACGGATTTTCAACCGATGTACCTCGCAGGTATCCCCCAGAGGCACAAAGGAGGTCTGAGATACGAAAAGTCCCCCAGCACTGGAGTTGATGGTCGTATATCCCATACCATGACGGCATTCGTACGTATCATATGCCGCTTTTACAGGCATCCAGCCCGGGGTCCATACAAATCCATCGTCATTGATGTAAAAATATCGCCCGCCAGCATCCGTAGGCACATTATTATACCGATACCGAGTCAGACGCAGCATACGTGCATCCCGATAAAAACAATATCCGCCTGAGGTATTGGACATTAGAGAAAAAAAGTCCTCGCTGCCTAGATAGTTAATCCATGGATAGGGGGTATCCGGCCGCGTGATCACATATTCCCGGTCCGCGTCGTTAAAATAACCATATTTCATATTTTTCTCCATCCTTTATGCAAAAAGTCGCTCTACTGAAAGGTCCGTAAAGCTTTTTAGATAAATATCGCTCTGTTTTTCTATTTGGGCAGCATGGTCTTCCTCGTCTGCATCCCAAACCGCACAGACAGGAAACCCGCATTTTTTAGCAGTGACTACTGCATGCCGTGCATCTTCAAACACCCAAGTAGCAGCAAGAGGGGTTCCAAGAAGCTCCAACGCCTGCAGAAATACATTCGGCTGTTCCTTACCTGCACCTGCCTCTCCACAGGTAGTAATCGCATCAAAATAGTGATCAATCCCTACTCGCCGCAGTGCGCCCTCTACCAAATAGCGGTCTGTAGCAGTTGCAATACACATGGGCACTCCATGCTCATACAATTTTGCCAGTAATGCTGCCACCCCGGGCCGCAATAAAATTTCATGAAAATATGCACACTCCAGCATCCGGTTGCAGTCTGCAATAATCTCATCTGCCGTTTCCTGCAAACTATATACGCTACGGACATATTCCGCCGCTTCCCACATGCTCATATACCGAACTGTATCTTCTATCCCATTTGCGGGTATGAGCCCTCTTCCAGTGAGATAGCGGGTAACAAAATTCTGATACAGGTACATAGAGTCAAATAATGTGCCGTCACAATCAAAAATCGCGCCTTGTATCATACAGATGTATCCTCATCACAAATTTTACGAATACGGTTTACAAAGGATCTTGCATCCTCATTCCACATAACAATCAGCGTACCGTCCGCAACTTGGATCACACTTTCCGCACCAGTAAATGCATTGCTTACCCCAAGAGGGACAGTACTTGTAAGGCAAGCGTTATCCAAAGGAAACTTCAATCCCTGCAGCGTTACACCGCAGGCTCTGTCGGCAGCGAACACAGATACCATTCCCGTTTTCCCAGCGTCAAACTGCAATGCCCCATCGCTAAATGTGCATGTCGCGTTTCCCTCACCCCATAGCCAGCATACAGCACCATGCTCCGCCGCGCCAGCGCAGTTCTGTAAATTGGCTATCGTATGATCCAGCCGTCCGCCCAAGCCCCCGTATATAACAAAATTTCGAAAGCCCAGCTTCATTCCTTCTGCAAGCGCCAACGCCGTATCTGTGTCATCCTTATCCACAGGATGGCAGATTGTTTTTTCCAGTCTAGGCACATGTCCCAGCGAATCAAAATCCCCCACTGCAAGGTCGGCCATGACACCTATCTTTTCCAACGCGGAAAATCCCGCATCTGCTGCAATGATAAAATCTCCCTCTCGGCGATCTATGTACATCCCTTCCGTGACGGAAGCGCCGATAATATAACAAATGTTTTTCATTTTTATCTCCACGCTTTTTGCGATCGTTATTCCGCACCCAGTAAAAACAGCTTGCCGTAGGCCATATACTCCCGCACAAGCGCTGCAAACATTGCATACGGATTGGGATCCTTCGCCAGAATAAATTCACTGTCACAGTTCAGTCGGGAACAAATCAACTTTATACGGGGTATATGAAAGGCGTTAGATACCGATACGATAGTGTAATCAGCTATCCCCTCTTCTTCCATAATCTCCAGCGCATTTTTGATATTTTCTATAGTATTGTTGGATTTTGGATCGGTATAAATGCGCTCTGCATCGATTCCCATTTCCTCCACCAGATAGTTTTTCATTGCATCGGCTTCAGGCATCACCTCATCCGGTCCCTGTCCGCCTGTAACAATACACACAGAACCAGGTACAGCCTCCATATATTCTGCCATCTTGTTCAGACGCTTGCGCAGTACGCTGCCGGGACGTTCTCCCCGTAGGCCCGCACCATATACCACAAACACCGTCTCTCTGTCCAAATCCTCCGGATGCGTCTGCATACTGTTGGTTCCAAAAATATAAGCACACAGGATGGAAAAGGTGACCATATAAAAACACATGCCCCAGGCAAAGATGTTTTTCAGCACAAAAAACGCCTTCTGCGGGATCACCTTCTCCCAAATTCGTTTAAAAAACAGGGGAATACCGGAAACCAGCATCGCTAAAATAGCAGCAATATAGGAAAGGCGACCTTCCGTCCACATCAGCAGCTTAATAAAATATAAAAAGTATGCAGCAAAGGCAAAGCTGCCGCAAACGATATATAGTACATTGAGGAAGCGATCATAGCCGCGCCTTTTTTCCGATTTTGTCATACACGCCCTTTCTGCGGATTCCCGCATTATCGGATGGCCGTCCCCACAGGGACAATATCGTCCACAAAAATCACCTGACATCCGCAGGCGTTATTCGTAGCTGCCAACAGCATACCCTCGCTGGTAACCCCGCTGAACCGTGCTGATTTTAGATTGGCAAGAACAATGATCTTTCGGCCTATCAGCTCGTCCACACTATAATCATGCTTGATACTGGAAACAATCACCCGCTCTTTAATGCCATCGTCCAAAGTGAGCTTCAAACAGTTAGCCGATTTGCGAATCTCCGCCGCCTTCACAATCTTGCACACACGCATATCCATGCGAGCAAAATCGTCCATAGTAATTTCGTCCTTAACGGGTTCAACCGGATCCGGATCACCGTATTCCCGCTTTGGTGCTGTCTTTTCTTCTTTTGCTGCCGCATCTTCCTGGATCTGTCTTTCCAGCTCCAACTCTTCATTTGTTTGGTCATAGGAAAAGTCTAAAAGCTTTACATAGCTTTCTGCATCAATAGCGTATAAGAACAGGTACAGCCGGGGCCCCTTCTCCTTATCCAAAAGCAGCTTATATACATTGGAAAAGAATGTGCGCTGTACGCTCTTCAGCTCCTTCTCCGGCAAGTCCTCTCCAAATACCTGCTTTGGAATTGCATACAACTGACTGTTCAGTGTATCCAAATCAAAGCCGCCAGCAGATAAATATGCGTGCAATAGGGAAATTTCCCGCTTTTCTTCTGCACTCAGCGCATTATAAACCGCAAAGTTACGGGTTCTGCGCAGACGATTCATCTGATCAGGCGCACACTGCTCCAGCCAATACCGCGCCTTATCCAGTCGGTCTTTAAACTGATCATAGCAGTATGGCGTACCAATTTTCTGGAAAATCGTCTCCAGCATGGGAACATTAAAGTTTACAATGGAACCCAACTGTACCAGGTGCCCCATGGGGACAGGAATCACTTCGTGCCCCTTTACTGTAGTATTATACATAATTTCCTTTGTGCGCTCGTCCGCCGTGCCCTGCGCACATGCGCTCAGCATCTTATCAAATTCAAAATACTGGCGCAGAATTCCATCATCAAAACAAAAATCAAACGCCTTCATAGGATCGGTTTTGGAATATAGCCACAAAATCACCTGGGGCTGGTACAGACGCAACAATGTCTCCGGCGTAAGATTCAAGCCGGACGAACCGGACATCTTTCCTGTCGTTCCTTTGATGCCGATAAACTCATAGCCCTGGAAAATAGGCGCTTCATATTCAAAAATCTCTTTGGATATGTGCTTGCTTGTATCATAACTGCCGTTGATGCTGGCGTGATCCTTTCCGCCCGGCTCAAAGTCCACCCCTTCATACATCCAACGCATAGGCCAGTCGATTTTCCATGCAAGCTTGCAGTTAAAGTCCTTTGTAAAGTCAAAAGTCCCCATGTGTCCGCAGGCACAGGCATACTCTGCCACCGTGCAGTCATTGGAAAGATTTTGGATTTTTGTGGTATCTTTATGACATGCGGCACAGTAAATGCTTACTGGATAATATGCCTCCCGCTCGCCAGGAGCAGCATCCTGCGTACGATGGCTGTCGATAATATCAAAAATTTCGCCTCTCTTTTTTAGCGCGTGCAGAATATACTTTACGTACTTACCACTGCGATACATTTCCGCCTGATACCGATAATCCATATCGATACCAAATGCTTGTATGCTATCCATAAATTCCTTTTCAAAATGGGCCGCAAAAGTGGGATACGCCGCCGCATCGTCAAAAGGATTAGGGACATCCACATAAGGATAGCCGATGTATTTTTCCATATCTTCGTCTACCTGGGCAACATTCACCGGAATTTTCCGAAGCCGGTCAAATTCGTCCCATGAAAAAAGCAATCTTGCTTTTTTTCCCATTTTGCGCAGCGCACGCACCACAAAATAACTGGTAGCTACGTCTCTAAAGTTTCCAATATGAATAGAACCGGAGGGGCTGATTCCCGCAGCACAGACATATTCTGGCTTGTCCGGATTTCTCTTTACAATTTCCTGTGCAATTTTTTCTGACCAATGCATGAACTTTACCTCGATTTATCTAAATTTCCTTTATTTTATTATTCTTCCCGTTTCTTCTTTTGCAGTTTTAGACAGCAGAACCAAAAAATCATAAACCCCTGCTATGGGATACAATTTGCATCCTTCCACGTCTACCGGTCTGCGTGCCAGCCCCCGTTTCGGAAGCGCCGCCTGGGTAAAGCCGATTCGTACCGCTTCCCGAGCTCGCTCTTTAGCAAAGGACACTGCCCGTACTTCGCCGGACAGCCCTACTTCTCCAGCAACAATCATATCATGTGGAATCGGAACGTCCTTGATACTGGAACAAAGGGCAAGAGCAATCGCCGCGTCCGCCGCCGGTTCGTCGATGCGAAGCCCTCCCACCACGTTTAAATAGACGTCACTGGTAGAAAAACGAAGTCCCAAGCGTTTTTCTAAAACGGCCAGAAGCAGACACATCCGATTGTAATCGATTCCGTCTGCCACCCGCTTGGGTGCAGGATATGAAGTAGGCGTTACAAGCGCCTGAATTTCTACGATAATCGGGCGTGTCCCCTCCATCGTACACACGGCGCAACTGCCGGATACGCCTTCAGGGCGTCCGGTAAGAAGCATCTCCGATGGGTTGTCCACTTCCGTAAGGCCCGCATCTGTCATTTCAAACACGCCGATCTCATTGGTAGATCCATACCGGTTTTTTACCGCCCGGACAATCCGATAGCTTTGGCTGCGCTCCCCTTCAAAAGAAAGAACCGCATCCACCATATGCTCCAGCACCTTAGGGCCGGCAATACCGCCTTCTTTGTTCACATGCCCTACCATGATAACGGCAGCCCCGTCTGCTTTGGCACATCGGATAAAGCGAGACGCGCATTCCCGCACCTGAGTAGTGCTGCCCGCTGAGGAAGCAGATTCGCTGCAAACCATCGTCTGGATGGAGTCTACAATTACTACATCCGGAGAAATCCGGTCATATTCTGCAACAGCCGCATCTGCGTCTGTTTCTGTAAGAACCAATACATCGGCATCCTCTACACCCAGACGCTTTGCACGCAGCTTCAACTGACCACGAGATTCCTCACCAGAAATATATAAAATTTTATATTCCCTTCCGGTGCGGCCGCAAAGCTGCATCAGCAAAGTAGACTTACCGATTCCTGGCTCTCCCGCCAACAGCACAGCACTGCCAAGTACCAATCCGCCCCCCAGCACTCTGTCCAGTTCCCCAATGCCGGTTTGCATTCGATGACAGTCTACCGACTCCATCTGAGAAAACGGAACTGCCTTTTCCCGCGTTCCAGGCCGGCGGCCAATCTTTGCGCTGCCAGCTGCCGCCATAGGTTGATAGGTTTCCTTTTGAAAAGTATTCCACGCATTACAGGACGGACATTGCCCATACCATTTCGGACTTTGAAAATCACATTCCGAACATACATAAACCTCTTTCGGGGATTTCATAGGCCGTTCCTCCATCTGCAATGTATATCGTGTTTATTGTATCATATTCTCACGTTCATTGCAAGAAAGATTTTCCGTTTTCGTGGCGCTCATCCTTCGGCAGCGTTGTCTGCACAAAACTCCATAATGGCGCAGGCAATTCCAAGGCTGAGTGTTTTTCTGTAAGATGCGTCCGAAAGAAGCGCAGCCTCCTCTGTATTGGATAAAAAGCCGCATTCCACCAGTACTGCCGGTATCTGCATTCGATGAAGCAGATAAATTCCCTTATTGGATTTTTTTGTCTGACGACTATTCTCCGGCTGAATATATTTCTGCACATAATTTTGAATCAGGTCCGCCATCTGGATACTTCCCGGATCATTTGGAGAATAATATACTTGCAGGCCGCTGTATTGGGGATCCGGAAACTTATTCATGTGTATACTTACAAAATATTTTGCCTCTGTCTCCTCTGTAAATCGCATACGATTTTTTAAATCGTAAATCTTTTTATATCCCTTGTAGTCTGTTCTGTCACCATACATGTCATAAAGCAGTGTATCCTCCGTCCGTGTAAGCACAGAAGGATATCCTGCCGCATTTAAAATAGATGATACGTCTTGGGCAATAGACAAATTCAGTTCTTTTTCCAAAAGTCCGTCCAAAGAAGAACATCCTCCATCCTCTCCCCCATGCCCAGGATCAATTACAAGCAAAACCGCATCCTCCGGAGCATCTGCAGCAATAGTACTTTGATTTCTATACAATAAGCCCCGCAACTCTCCAAAAAGAGCGGCTGCAATCAAAAAAACGAGAGACATGGAAACAAATCCTGACAAAAATTTGGTTCTATTTTTCATCCGTTCCTCCCAAAATGTCTTTTACTGTCTTTTATTTATATGCCACATATCCTGCAACTATGATCTTAGCTTTTTATAAATGTAGAATTTTCGTATACGTCACTTTCAAAGCAAAATAAAAAAGAGGAGGCGCGCCTCCTCTTTTTCACCTCCCCTCTTCGGTTCTGCGGCATTAGAACTCTATTTCTTTATCATCCGGCGTTTTTTTCTTCCAAAGAAAGCTGCATGGAAAAAGCGTCTGCAAAAAACACTTCCTGCGCATGGATTTGCGTCCTCTGCTGCCGCTCTCCATGTTTATCTATCCAAAATCGGCTGGAAAGGCTTCCAACGATACATATAGAATTTCCTTCCCGAAAATGCCGAACAATAAATTCTGCGGTCTGCCCCCATGCCGCTACGCGTACAAATACAGATTCTGTGCAAGTTCCCGACTTTCCAATCACCACATTAAAAGCAGTGGCATTCATGCCGGATATCGTCTTATACAATACAGGAGTCCTTGTAATCTTTCCGCCTATAGTCACTTTATTAAAATTAAAATTTGCCATACAATCCTCACAAGTTACATGCATCCCAAACTTACTCAATAAGTAAGTTTGGCTTAAAAAAATATGACTTATTATAAAAATATGTCGTATAAATAAAATCAGAACTTATATGTTAGTTAAACATATTTTATATTTTAATTATAATATGAATAAAAAAACGTAAATTTTGCAAAAACGCGTGAAAGCACCTCAAAAAAATACGAAATTATGTTGCATAAAAAAAAAGTTAATGTTATCATAGAATTATAAAGGTGGTGATAAAATGGAAACACTGCAGGAGCGGCTAAAAAAAAGACGGCTCCAATTAGGAATGACCCTGGCGCAAGTTGCAGAAAGAATCGGCGTTAAGGAAGCTACAGTTCAAAGATATGAAAGCGGAGCGATCCAAAACATCAAATATCATACAATACTGAAACTGTCAAAAACATTAAATTGTAATCCTGCCTACCTTCTATGCTGGACAGACGCAACCTGTTCCCAGCCGGAAGATGATGTCTGTACGATTACCGCGCACGAGAAAAAAATTCTGGAAGCATACAGAAGTAATCCTGATCTGCAGCCATCGGTGGATGCACTCTTAAACATACACTGAATTTTCCCAACATTTTCAATCGCACCCGCTTTCATGGGTACAGTATATTACAAGTTTCTTGTATTGTCAACATATTTTTACAATTTTCTTGTTTATTCGACAAAATAACTAAGGTAAGAATACAACATTTATGGAACATAATAAAATTTTTGAACGTATGGCTAAGCAAGGTAAAACCGGTAAAGAACTGGCAAACTATCTAAATGTTACGCAGCAAACGGTAACCAACTGGAAGATTGGTGTTAGTGAATCCTACAAAAAAAGGCTGCCGGAAATTGCAGTTTTTTTAAACACCACTGTAGAGGAATTGACAGGTATAACGATTCCTATGGAAGAAACCATGCCTCTATCCAGACATGAAATCGCTTTGATTCAAGCTTATCGCACAAACGAAAAAATGCAGGAAGCCGTAGACACCCTTTTGGGAATTGATCACACAGAAGACGCTTCACCGCTTCTAAAAAAAAGCAGCACTTGTCCCCCGATTTTAGGACATGCCGCCTCTAAACCGCAGATTGCTGCATATGGAACAGGCTCTATCACTTTAGATACTTCCAATTCGTTTGATGATCCGGAAATCGACAGAATTTTAAGAAAAATTAAAAAAGCAAAAAAATAATTTCTTACGCGCCGCGAAATTTATTGCATTTTGTTGTATAATAGTATAAAATATTTCCGGTGGTGAAAAAATGCAAAAGAAAACTAAGAAAAGCGCTGCGGCGTTTATTGAAAAATATGGACTAAACAAAGAGACGCTTACGGTGTCCCGTTTACGGGAAATTATTGAGTCTCTGGATTTTGTCGTTGTGGATTACCGAAGCAATGTAAAAAACGATTTAGATGTAACTGCGCTTCTGGAGAAAACAAAGTCGACAGAATTTCATTTATATACGAAAAGCTTCGTCTATTGCACACCAGAAGAAAAATATGTTTTTCTTTGTATGGATATGTCAGCCGATGATACAATTGATGTGCTGCTCCATGAATTGGGACATATTTGTTTGGAGCATCTAGGCAAAGACGGCGTTATCCACAACACTGGCGTGCAAAAAGAAAGAGAAGCGTTCTTTTTCAGCCAGTATATCCAGCAAAGGTGCAGAAAAAGCAAACGGATTGAGCAGATCAAGATGGCAAGTATCATTCTTGCTGTCTTGGTACTTTTTTCAGTATCCGCATGGACTCTTTATAATACAGTTTTCAGAAAAACAGTGGTAGAGAATGGGCAGACCATCGTCCTTGTTGGGGATACCGGAGCGCATGCGTTTTTGCATCCGCATTACTACTGGACGGACGGCGGCAGGGTGTTTCATTTATGGATGGATTGCCAGCATATTATACATTCTTCTACTGTATATGCGGGCACTTTGGAAGAAAGCGGGAAAAGGAATTGCTGTAAAACCTGCTATAAAAAATTTTGTCAGCAATTTTCCAGCGAAATAGAATAATATATAAGTAAAACCGGTAATGCTATATTGCCGGTTTTACTTATATGAAAAAGAAAGGATAATGGTATGAGCCCTTCTGAAATACTTAATTTTCTGCGAGAATGCAATCTGACAACTACGATTCTGCGCGTCCTACTTTCTATGGTTTTGGGAGGCGCAATCGGCCTGCAGAGGGAAAAGAACAGGCATGCGGCTGGATTTCGAACACACATACTAGTGTGTATGGGCGCTACTATGACCGTTCTCACCGGCGTCTTTGCTGTGCAGGTACTACACCTTTCCGGCGATCCCCTCCGAATTGCCTCCCAGGTGGTCTCTGGAATCGGCTTTATCGGCGCAGGTACCATTTTAATTACACAGCGGGCTCACGTACGTGGACTGACCACAGCCGCAGGACTGTGGGCTACAGCTTCTGTTGGGCTTGCGGTCGGTATCGGATTTTATGAGGCCGCCATTCTCTGCACATCGGTCATTTTGATTGTAATGGCTCTTTTAAAAAGCTTTGATAGAGCCTTGTCAGATAGTATTCCCGTGCATGCCAAGCTATATTTTGAACTAGATGCACCAAAATCTGTCAATATTGTATTAGACGATATACATAGAATGGGGATTACTTTTGTGGGATTGAAAGTAAAACCTCCCCGCAGCGGGCACAGCGGCTACATCGGTTTAGAGGCAGCTTTGCAGAACATGAATGATCCGCAGACACTCATAAAAATTCGCGGCGTAAATCATGTTGTATTTGCACTGATCGACTGAAACGCTCTATGCTTCAGTTCGCTCAAGAAATGGTGGGCCCACGTTGAGACACTAGAGTTCTCCCTTCCTGCCCCGGGTGAAAAGAACATTGAAAAAGAGGGGCATAACCCCTCTTTTTCACCTTACGTGAGACAGGAATACAGCACATTTCGCAGTCGCGGAGCAGTAAAGTCTTCCTGATTGTTTGTCATATGATGGGCATAGAACATGGCCAGCTCATTTTCCGGATCCATCACCATATATGCGCCTGCTGCTCCGGTCCATCCAAATTCTCCTATAGGAGAAGGAGAACCTGCCGCTGCCGGATCTACCAGTGTCCGCACACCTAAACCGTATCCGTACCCCACCAGCGCATTGCCTGCAAAACCGGAAAGAGAGGCGGGAATCGTTTGCAAATGGTTCCTGCGCATCATATCCACCGTGCGAGGCGCTAAAATGCGCACACCATCCTGTACCAGACCGCGGCCGCACATCACATCCGTAAACTTTGCCATATCGGAAACTGTGGAAACAAGCCCTGCACCACCACTGTCATATGCTGATCCAAAGATAAAATCGTTATTTTGCGTCGAAGATTTCTGAATCGCATCTTTTTCATCGCTGAAATTATATAAAACGGCCATTTTCTGTCTTCTCTGTGCATCAGCGCCAAAGGTAGTTTGATCCATTCCAATTACATCGAAGATTGTTCGTTTTACATACGCACTAAAAGACTCCTCGGCAATCACTTCCACCAAAGCCGCCAATATGTCGTGAGAAAAACCATAACACCACGAAGTACCGGGGTCAAAAAGCAAAGGCTCTGCCGCAATAGCGCGGGCCATTTCTCTGGTAGGACACTGGGGCGCATATTTCTCTCGTGCAGCAGCCAAAGCAGGTGCATGATAATTATAATCCAAGCCGGACTGCATGGTAAACAGGTCCTGCACCGTCACATCCCGAACAGGCGCGCGCAGTCGCCAGCTTCCATCTGCAGCGGTATCCCGCACCTGCACATCCGCCCATTCCGGCAGATATTTCTTTACAGGATCATTTAAAATAAACCTTCCCTGCTCCCACAGAGTAAGCGCCGCCGCACATGTAACCGGCTTGGTAGCCGAATACATGTACATAAGTGCATTTTCCTGCATTTCTTCCCCAGTTTCCAGATTCGCATATCCGGCTGCATACCGAAATACCGGGCGTCTTTTATAATATACAACGCAAGCGTTTCCTGGAATCCGCCAACCGCAAAGAAAATCCATAAAATCGCGCAGCTTTGAAAAGTCCACGGTGCTACTGCTCCTATCTTTTGTTAAAAAATGTATACCCGAACATTTCGCCGGCCATACCCAGCAAAGTTTGGATTATTGGATTCATAATAAATATCAATAAAGTTCCCTTTGATACCGCCGCCGGTATCCGCCGCTGTCCGGAATCCCACCTCAGCGTAGCTGCCGGAAATGTAACAGGTAGTACCCAGCGGAATCACTTTAGGATCCACTGCTATTACCTTTTCTGTAGCAGGAAGACCGGAAGCCGTTATTCCACCACCGGTATATACTGTAGATCGGCAGTCTATATAATAGGAATACGAATACGACTTGCCGCCCACTTGCAGTGTACCGCCTACACCCCGATACACAATATTGTCAGTAGGATTTTGACTGGTATATTCATTCGCCAGCACCCGTTCCACTTCCACGCCGTTTACATAGGTCACCTGGTATTCCGCAGTCTGCGTACCATTTGCACCTTTTTGATGTGTTTGGGTCGAACCCTTGGGTATAGTTTGTACATCTACATACTTTGTTTCATAGGGAATCGCGGTATTTACCGCTACTGTATCATATGTAACAGCATCTACGGATACAGTCGTATCCGCTTCAATCGTAGCTTCCATGTTTATATTGTTTCGCTGCGCATCGGTAAGCTCTAGTTCCAGCAGCTCAACAAGTGCGCCCACCGTTTTTCCGCTGGAAGTACATGTAAGACTTTCCCTATCATAAAAGGTAAACGTTACTGTAAATCTATCTGCGCTGTTCTGCAGCACAGGCTCAGCCGTTTTTTGCAGTGCAGGCTCTGCCTGTGCCGCCTGCATATCCGTCTCTGCAGCAGCCTCTGTGACCACTGTCCTTACGCCAATTGCTGTGTCTATCGCCATCTCGTCCGTCTGTCCGGGATTCATAATCAGTACAGCGGAGATAATACCGGTACAAAGGCACAGCAACACAACCGTTGCTGCTGCTGCACGAACTACTTTAAACGATGTCTTTACAGCGCGTCTGCCCGTTGCCCGTGGGAACGCAGAGGAAGATTTCCCGGCAGCCCTGCTGATTTGACTCTGATGCATATCGGTCTTCTGACAAATTCTGGAATTGTTTGTTCTTTTTGAAGTCTGACGCATAGGCGCCAAAACCGGCGTTTGCGCCTGTTGGGGTCTTGCCGCCGGCTGTCTATATATTCTGCCAGAAGGAACCGCCCTTTTTATCGTTTCATTTTTGCCAGTACTTGCTGCATTGCTCTTTGACAAAAGTTCGGACATTGCGCTGTGCGCACTGTTTTTCTTTTTCAAATCGCTCACCACCAAAATTTTTTCCCGCACCTGCGGGCGGCTTCTATATGAAATCACAAAAAACTTTCATATTTTTGGCCAATTTTCTAAAGAAATGTTTTCCTTTTTGTATATACAAGCAGCGCAAAATATTGTATAATATTTGTGAGATGATAGTCTATTTTCATTTTATATTTTTATCATAATATGTTGCTGTGCATGAACATACGCGTAAGAGTATAACACATTTGTCCCCAAATTGCAAGGGAAATTTATGGCAGGCATATGCGCCTCCGGTCGAATCCCACACTGCCGCCTGTCCAAATATAGTATTTAAACATTGTATTTATACATATAAACTATCGGAAAGGTCTGGATTACATATGATTTCTTTACAACCTCTGCATGACAAAGAGGCGTTTATTATTGATATGGACGGAGTAATTTACCATGGTAACACGCTCCTTCCAGGCGTACTTGATTTTATTGATTGGATGCGGCGGGAAAACAAAAAATTTCTCTTTCTTACCAACTCCAGCGAGCGCTCTCCCAGAGAACTGTCTACAAAGCTTCTACGTATGGGGCTGGATATTCCAGAAAATCAATTTTATACAAGTGCGCTTGCCACCGCTTCTTTTTTGAAAACACAGTGTCCCGGCGGCAGCGCCTATGTAATTGGCGAGCCTGGCCTTGTCAACGCGCTTTATGAAGCGGGCTTCAGTATGAACGACTATAACCCTGACTATGTAGTATTTGGCGAAACACGATCTATTAACTACGAAAAAATTGAACATGCGGTAAAGCTTGTCCAAAACGGCGCAAAACTTATTGGCACCAATTCCGATCTTACCGGTCCCACAAACGCCGGTCGCATTATGCCTGCCTGCCGAGCGCTTATTTCTCCCATTACCCTTACCACAGGAGTTGAGGCATATTATATTGGTAAGCCTAACCCGCTGATTATGCGCCATGCTTTAAAGCACTTGAACGTACATAGAGAAAACGCCGCGATTATAGGCGACCGGATGGATACGGATATCGTAGCTGGTATCGAAAGTGAGCTGGATACCGTATTGGTGCTCTCCGGCGTAACAGATTTGAAAACGATGAAGCTATTCCCCTACCGGCCTGCCTATATTATGACCGGTGTAGGCGATATACCTAAAGATGAAATCGAACGCATCCGCTGATTTTTAATTGCTGTTTTCATATGTACAATAAAGCACCGCTTCGCCGGTGCTTTATTGTATCTGTAACTCCCATAGATTAACATTTGTGCAAACCGTACATTAAAACCATTTTTTTCTTCAAAATGTCGTAAATGTTGCATTCATTCATACGGAGTTCATTTTATTTCTATATAATATATTTATAATAAATGTAGAAAGGATTCTAATTCATGAATACAAATCCTTATTCGGTCATCACACCGTACATCACAGAGCTTTCCGATAAGAGCTGCGCCGCCAACGGAATCAAACCGGAAATGTATACAGAATACAATGTTAAGCGCGGACTCAGAGATCTTCAAGGCAAAGGTGTGCTTACTGGACTGACAGAAATATCCGAAGTAGTTTCCAGCAAAATGATCGATGGCGAAAGTGTCCCTGTTCCAGGTGAATTGTATTATAGAGGCATCAACGTCAAGGATTTTGTCGCAGGCTTTCAAAGCGAAAATCGCTTTGGATTTGAAGAATGTGTATATTTGTTACTGTTCGGAGCGCTGCCTACAAAAAAAGAGCTAAATCAGTTCAGCGCGCAGCTTGCTGCATACCGCAGTCTTCCCACCAGCTTTGTACGAGATATTATTTTGAAAGCCCCCAGCCGGGATATGATGAATACCCTTGCACGCAGCGTGCTGACACTATACGCCTACGATGACAACGCAGACGATATTTCCCTGCCCAACGTCCTGCGGCAGTGCCTGCAGTTGGTCGCTCTGTTTCCAATGCTGTCTGTATATGGATACCAGTCCTATTCCCACTATCACGATAAGCAAAGCCTCTTTATCCATGCGCCTAAAGAAGAATTATCCGCCGCGGAAAATCTTCTGCATATTTTGCGTCCGGATGGTGCCTTTACAGAAATTGAAGCACGCACGCTGGATCTGGCTATGGTGCTTCATGCAGAACACGGCGGCGGCAATAACTCCACTTTTACCACACATGTAGTAACTTCTTCCGGTACGGATACATACTCCACGGTGGCGGCTTCCCTTGGTTCCCTGAAAGGACCGCGGCACGGCGGCGCTAATATCAAAGTGGTCCATATGTTTGACGATATGAAGAAGAATATTCCTGACAGAAGCGATGCTTCTATTCGAGATTACCTGTATAAAGTCCTGCGTAAAGAAGCCTTTGACAAAAGCGGCCTGATTTATGGAATCGGACACGCTGTATATTCCCTGTCCGATCCTAGAGCCGATATTTTGAAAACCTTTGCAAAAAAGCTCTCCTTTGAAAAAGGAATGGAAGAAGATTACGATTTGTATAAGCGTGCGGCAATCAACGCTTCCGAATTAATTGCAGAAACCAGAAAAATCTATAAAGGTGTCAGCCCTAATGTAGACTTTTACAGCGGCATGATTTATCGGATGCTGGGACTGCCGGAAGAACTTTATACACCGATCTTTGCTGTATCCCGAATCGCCGGCTGGAGCGCGCATCGCCTGGAAGAGCTGCAGAACGCCGGGAAAATTATCCGGCCTGCATACAAATGTGTGCGGGAACACCAGTCCTATATTCCTATAGCAGACCGCAAATAAAAAATGGAGCGTTGATTCAATGAAGCAAACGCCTTTCCCTAGAACCCAGGTAGGCGGTATATCCGTCTCTCGATTTATCATCGGTTCTAACTGGATGGCCGGTTACAGTCATCGCAGTGACGCAGCCGACCAAATGATAAAAGAACATCACTGTACACCGCATACAATGTATCCCATGTTCGACACCTTCATGGAGCATGGGATCGACACAGTCATGGCCCCTTTCGGTATGCTTCCGCACATATATCAAGCTGTTATGGACACCAGCGAGCGTTGGGGCAAGGAGATGATCCTGGTAGACACTCCAGTAATCAACGTAGACAATACAAAAGAAGGACGCCGAGAAGCAGAAGCAACTATTGGGGAATGTGCTCGTCGCGGTGCAAAAATTTGCCTCATTCACCATTACTCCGCGGAACAGCTTGTCGATAAAAATAAACGATGCATTCACCGACTAGATGATTATACAAAAATGATCCGAGACGCAGGTATGGAGCCAGGCCTGTCTGCACATATGCCAGAGCTGGTCATTTACAGCGACGAAAACGGATATGACGTGGAAACCTATATCCAAATCTACAACTGTATGGGCTTTCTTATGCAGGTGGAAATTGAATCGGTAAACGCTATTATTCAAAATGCAAAAAAACCTGTCATGGTGATCAAGGCTATGGCGGCCGGCAGAACCACCCCCTTTGTAGGACTAAACTTCGCATGGGCTACCATCCGTGATTGCGATATGATCACTGTTGGATGCTTTAATGAACGGGAAGCGGCAGAAGACATCGAAATTTCTCGAGCGGCTTTAGAGAGCCGGAGTGCCAATCTTGCAAAACGAAATAGTCCTGCAAAAAATCAGACAGTTTTAGCCGCAGGAGGGCGAAAGCCGTCAGATTCTGCAAAACAAGAATAGCAGCCCCCGATTTTCAGCATACTATATACTATTGACACAAAACTTGCTGGGTATATTTTCGCATAGCCTGGCACAGGAGGCAATGATGGTTTTAAATGAAAAAGGGACTACGGTAACATATCGATGTCCTGAATGTGGGACATGGGTAACCAGCTTGGTTGGTGTGTTTTCCCTTACTGCCGATATGCTGCGGCTGAAATGTCCCTGCGGGGGAAGCGAAATGACGCTGCTGAATGGAAAAGACAAAAAAGTGCGGCTGAATGTTCCCTGTTTTCTCTGCCCGCAACCCCACAGTTTTGCTTTATCCACGCAGCTTTTCTTTGACAAAGATTTGTTTGCACTACCCTGTGCTTACTCGGGGATTGATATTTGCTTTCTTGGCAAGGAACAGGCAGTAAACGAAGCGATCAAGCAATCAGACAAAGAACTGGAAGAGCTTCTTGGAGAAGCAGGGTATGCTGAATTTACCGCCGCTAGAGAAAAGTCGGATACAGAGATTTTTTCAGATTTGCAAATTTTAGACATTATCCATTTTGTAGTGCGGGACTTGCAGGAAGCAGGCGAAATCTCCTGCAAATGCGAGGGAGGTACCAGCGATTATACAGTAGAAGTTACGCATGACGGGGTACAGGTACAATGTAAGACATGTGGGGCCAGTACGATTATTCCGGTCACCAGTACTTTGTCCGCTAATGCATTTCTACACTGTGAGCATTTAGACCTAGTATAAATTTAAATAGACAAATCCATCCGAACTCCCCTGTTCGGATGGATTTGTCTTGTAAATGATTATAGGAGATTATTATGAAACTTATGATTGCATCCGACATACACGGTTCTGCATCGTGGTGCCGCAAAATGCTGGAATCCAGAGAAGCAGAAGGCGCTCCACGCCTTCTGCTTCTGGGAGATATTCTATATCATGGGCCGCGAAACGATCTTCCCGATCAGTATAATCCCAAGGAAGTCCTTGCTATGCTCAATCCTCTGCGTCAGTCTATCTTCTGTGTGCGCGGCAACTGCGACACAGAAGTAGACCAAATGGTACTGACTTTTCCCATATTAGCAGACTATGCCCTGTTGTATGCAGGGGACAAGCCTATCTATGCTACACATGGACATGTATATAATCCGGGTTCTCCTCCCCCGCTGGAGGAAGGCGCAGTACTTTTGAATGGCCATACCCATGTACCTGCCTATTCGTCCAAAGATACCTTCACATATATAAACCCAGGCTCTGTTTCCATTCCCAAAGAAAACAGTTGTCATTCCTACATCCTGTTAGAAGACAAGCGTCTTTTCTGGAAGGATCTTTCCACAGGAAAAATCTATATGGAAAAGTCCCTTTAATGCCTTATCTTCCTACTTTTTTCTGAATATCCCTGTTGAATGCCTCACGTTGATTGTCCGTGTTGGTTTTTGCACTGCGCAGCAGGTCATCGCAAAAGGCGGCTACATCGTCGCCGGTAATCTGGAGCACAGTTTTACCTTCTGCTGCTCCCGCTTCAAACAAATCGATTAAATCATAATGGATTTGCATGATATCATAGCCAGCGCCGGAAGCAAACATCCACATACGCTCCTGAATTTTTTTATACACATATTGATAGTCCTGCGGCAGCATCTGCACCCGAGCCATCTGCGCCTTATACTCCCGCTTCTCTTCCATAATCTTTTTTATATTCAAATAATTATCCCAAAACGCAGACATTTATCCATTCTCCTTTAATTGTGTGATTTTGGATGCAACGAACGTCCATTTTTCCCAAAAACAGCACAGCTGCTCTTTTCCTGCTTCATTTAGTGTGTAAAATTTCCGTGACGGTCCCTTATCTGATGCTTTTTTCTCTACATGAACCAAGCCATGTCCTTCCATACGGAGCAAAATTGTATACACAGTTCCTTCAACCACATCAGCAAATCCAAGTGCATTGAGTCGGCGTGTAATTTCGTATCCATAGGTTTCTCCACGGCTGATTATTTCCATCACGCATCCCTCTAATACTCCCTTTAGCATCTCCGTCAAATTTTCCAAATTATTTTCTCCTTTCACCGACTACTTTGCATTACTTAGTACTACTATATTGTATTACAATGTAGTTATACTGTCAAGAAAAATTTTTTTATATTTTCCCACTTTTCTGCTTTTTATGAACTTTTATTGAAAAAAAGCGCCTTTTCTGGTATACTGATTATAATAAATGGAAATTTTCGGTCAAAAACAGAATGCAGTTTTCTAAGGAGACATTCGAATGGTAAAATCATATATCAAACTCATGCGCGTGCATCACTACATTAAAAACCTGTTGATATTAGCCGCCTTAGCATGCAGCGGACAGTTTTTCATATGGACAAAACTGCGTGCAGGCCTTGCCGGATTTGCAGCTTTTTGCTTGATATCCTCCGTGGTATATATTATCAATGATATTCAAGATAGGGAAAAAGATCGTGTGCATCCGCAAAAATGCAACCGTCCGATTGCCTCGGGAGCGGTTTCTGTCAAAGGTGCGGTTATTCTTGCAGCTGTACTGTTTGTAGTTGCGACTATTTGCAACTTTTGTGCCTTTCGTCCGCTCTCCAGTATACTGCTTCTCCTTTATTTTGTTCTAAATCTTGCTTACAGCTTCGGACTAAAAAATATCCCCATTATCGATATCAGTATTCTTGTAGCAGGTTTTTTAATTCGTGTTATTTATGGTGCACTTATTACAAATATCACTATATCCAAATGGCTTTATTTAACCGTAATCGCAGTCGCATTCTATTTTGCACTTGGGAAACGGCGCAACGAACTAGCCAAAACAAGCAATGGAGAAACACGCGCAGTGCTGAAAGCCTATCCCATCCAGTTTTTAGATAAAAATATGTATATGTGTCTGGCACTAGCCAATGTATTTTATGCACTTTGGAGCATGGATGCATCTACCATTGCCCTATATAAAAACGAATATTTGGTTTTCACTGTTCCAATTGTTTTGCTTATCACAATGAAATACAGTATGAATGTGGAAGGAGACTCCGACGGAGATCCTGTAAATGTTCTGCTACATGACAAAATCCTGATTGTTCTGTGTGTCGTTTATTTAGCAGCGATGTTTATGATCCTGTATCTATGATGAAAATACAAAGCTGTACTTTATCAGTATATTGAAGAGGTATCCGGATGAAAAAGCTAACATCTGCATTGCTCCTGATTTTTAGTTTATTATTTTTGCTGTACCCCGTATCCTATGGAATAAACAATTTGAAAGTTATTTTTATCTTTGTTTTTTGCTTATTACTGCTTGTTGCGGCATGTAATAAATGGAAACATAAAATACACTTTAAAATTGATCCCAAATACTACATTTGGATTGTTTTCATTCTTGCAGCCGCTACACGGCTTGCGGCAGTTTTTGTATTAGAGCCTTATATGACGCAGCTATCCGACTTTGAGAGAGCCTTTGAGGCATCTCAAACGATGGACTTTTCTGCGGATTACTATAAGGTATTTTATCACTGGATTCTGCTTCCCTCCATCTTAAACGTAATTTATAAAGTATTTGGGGCATCCCAGTTGGTAGCCCTATGCTTTAATGCATTGGTACTGATTGCTTCCTCCATGCTTGTCTACAAAATCGGATGCTTGCTTTATAAAAATCGGAACTTAGGATTTTTAGGGGCGCTCGTGTATATTTTTTGGCCAGCAAATATTTTATATACCCTGATTCTAACGCCTGAGCATATATGCGTTCTCATTTTGCTTACAGTAATGTATTTATTTTTACGAATCGAAAACAGCAATGCTGACCGGTACGGCTTAAAATCTGTAGTCGCCCACGTTGCAATAGGAATTCTACTGGCTCTTGGCGCCTTCTTTAAAAACTTTTCTCCCGTTTTCTTGATCGGTTTTCTTATCTACTTTGTTATGGTATGTCTGCAAACCAAACCACCCAAACGCTATTATATAAACAAACTGATCACGATAGTCGTTATTATTCTTTCTTTTGCTGCTGCGCAAAACGTCACGTTTGCTGTTGTGGATCATTTGACAGATACCCATGTAGCAAGAAATATTACACCCTGTTATTTAAACGTAGGATTGCGAGACAGCGGAACATACAGCGCAGAAAATTATAACATGTACTTCTCAGCTCTGGAAGAAAACAATTTTGACTACAAAGAAACCAATAAGCAGATTCTGGATAAATTATTCACGCAGAAAGAAGCAAACTTGTCTCTGTCCTTCTTTGACAATAAAGCTAATATTGCCTTTGGTAAAAATTATGCCGGAATGGAAGACTATGCGAGAATGGACTGGCTGAAAGATTCAGTTGATGCCGGAGAACACTATCGGCTAGGTACGTTCTTCGGAACCATTGTGCAAAGATGCAACAGTTATTATTTTCAAATCATTGTATTTCTAATGGCTATAGGTCTGATCGTAATGTATCAGAAGCGGGATTTAAAAATATTTTTGCTGTATCTAATTTTCTTTGGTTCCCTGCTTTTGCTTTTGCTGGTAGAAGCGCAGAATCGATACATGTATGCTATTCAGCCCATTATTTGTATTTTATCTGCTCTGGGACTCCAGTGGTTCTATAATAGATACAAACAAAATCCCACCAAAGTAGAGGTGGAATCATAAAAGATGGTTCCCCGTAGATATTTGAAACGAGATTTTTATGAATGTTTATGATTTTGATAAAACAATTTATGACGGTGATAGTACCATAGACTTTTATTTATATTGCCTGCGCAAGCGACCGAAAATACTTTGCTGTGCTTTTCGGCAATGCCGCGGTATCCTGCTTCACAAAATGCACAAAATTGACACAACCGCCATGAAAGAGCAGTTTTTTTCGTTTTTACTTAAACTGGACAATCCCAATGCCCTTGTAGATGCCTTTTGGCAAAAAAAGCAAAAGAAAATAAAGCAGTGGTATTTACAAAGAAAAGATGCATCCGATGTGGTTATTTCCGCCTCCCCTGCATTTTTGCTGCTGCCTATTTGTGAAAAGCTGGCTATTACAGAGCCGATTGCAACACAGATGGATATCGCTACCGGAAGTATACAAGGTTCCAATTGCAAGGGGGAAGAAAAGGTCCGCAGATTTTACGCCCGATATCCTAATGCAATAATGCAACAGTTTTACTCTGATTCTAAAACAGATACCCCCCTGGCCAATCTTGCACAAACAGCATTTTTGGTTCAAGGAAATACACTTCTTCCATGGAAATAATACTTACAAATAAAAGAAGAACGCAGGATTTCCTGCGTTCTTCTTTTATTTGTCTTCCGCGCCCATGGAATTGATCTCCTGCGCCAGAGAAGACAACCGATGTTCTATTTTTTTCATATCATCCTCGTAAATCGTGCCCTTCAGATATTCTTCCTCTACCCGATCCATCTGCTCCAGCACATCCATCCATTTACTGCGCACAGCGCTCCAGCGAACAAACTTATGAAGGGATCGGCACAGCACGCCGCCGGCTACAAACCAAGTCAACGTAACCAGCGCAGCATACAGAGCAATGAAACAAACAAGACTTATCAATTTTTCATTATCGTAGGCCGCCATCATAAAAGAACATAGCGCAAGGAACAGTATTACTGCGCCAATACAAGTAATCAGCAGCGTCTTTTTATATTTTTTAGAAAATATGTCTACATGGTCCTGGGCACTGCTGCGCATCTCGTGAAATAGAATGTCCTGGGTCTTTTCTTCTTCACTTCTTGGTTGATACAATCCCTTCACGCTTCCTTTCTTATTATTATGTAAGCCGATGTGCCAATGCGACAAACTGCTCTGCCGATAGTTTTTCTCCCCGAATATCAGTCCGCAAGTTTAAATCCTCCAATGCTGCAGTGACAGCTTCTCTTGTATATACACAAGACAGCGCGTTGACCAATGTTTTTCTCCGTTGCCCAAATCCAAGAGAAATTAGTTCTTTAGCTCTCGCAATCAGTGCATCTAATGCCACATCGTCTATGGGCAGCCCGTCTATAACATCTCGTATGCCATTTGGATATAGTTGCACCTGTACCACAGACGATGCAACCTTGGGCTGAGGTAAGAAATTGCCTGCTGAAACGGAAAAAAGCTTCTTTGCAGTCCCCGCAAGACAAACCGCTGCAGTAATTGCTCCATAAGCAGCCGAACCCGCAGGTGCACACAGACGATCCGCTACTTCTGTCTGCACAAGTATAGTTACAGACTGAATTCGAGACGGCTGGGAAGGCTTTTGCGCCTCTAAAAGTTTCATGAGAATAGGCGTGGTAATATAATACGGAAGGTTTGCACATACATGCACCGCACCACCACCAAACTGCTGCTCCAAAAATTCAGGTACATCTAGTTTCATAAAATCTTCATGGATCACCTGCACATTTGTACAGTCCGAAAGGGTCTCATCCAGAAGAGGAATCAATCCCCGGTCAATTTCCACTGCCGCAACGCGGTCATATAACGCAGAAAGATACCGCGTCATAGCGCCAAGTCCTGGTCCGATTTCCAAGGCATATAGTGGCTGCGTGTAGCCGCCGTGCCATGCCTCTTTTGGCACAGAAGCTTCCGCGATTTCCTGTGGGATTCTGGAATTGATCAAAAAGTTTTGGCCGAACCCCTTCTTAGGCGCAAGATGATATTTTGCAAGAAGTTCTTTCACTACAGCAGGACTGCAGAGATTTTTATCCCACGTCTCCATACTACCGCTCAAAGCACCCTCACCTGATACCCAGTTTCAAAGCGTTCTCCCGGCTCTAAATACTTTACATATTTTTTATCGGCCATGTCCGGTGTCTCGTCCAACCCACCCGGCAGTCCATTCCAAGGCTCTAAACAGATAAAAGGTGCATTCATTTTTATCGGCGTCCAAAATCCAATAGCGTCAAAAGATGCAAAGTCAAACTGGATACCATGACCGGTAGTTCTGTTGACAAGCTGCAGACTTTTCTGCGGAAGATTTTCCACTACAATGGCATCATCGTCATAATCGCTGTATCGCAGCGGCAATTCGTTATTTTGAATTACATCCAAAGCTGGAGAAGTAGGATCCATGTAGCCGCTCCCCGGTTCTGTTACATGCGCTACCGCTCCGGCGGCATCCGCAAATCGGATACTGTAATCAGAAAATTGCTCTCCCACACGCAAAGGACAGTTGAAACCGGGATGTCCGCCGATACAAAACGGCATTTTTTTTATGTCTGTATTGGTTACGCGGTATGTGGTAGAAAATCCATCGTCCGTCACCTGATGGATGATTTCTAAAGTAAAATCATAGGGATATGCCTGTTTACTGTCCGCACTTTGCTTAAGCTGAAATACAACATAATCCGGCGCTACCTGTACCGGCGTATACTCCGCCTTTCTAGCAATTCCGTGCTTTGGCATTGGATAGGAGATTCCATCCAGAATGACGCGATCCTCTTTTGCCCTGCATACAACAGGAAACAGGCAAGGCGCCTGTCCGCTCCAATATCTGCTGTCTCCCTGCCATACATATTCGATTTCCTGATGCTGAAAAGAAGTCAGTTCACCGCCTTGGGTGCTGCAGGCAGCCACAGCGCCTCCCTTTTGTATCGTAAAGGTCATTGTAGAATCCCCTTTTCTTAAAATGCAAGTTTCTCTGCTAAATAGGCGTTTAAATCAGCAATTGCAACCCGCTCTTGCTCCATAGAATCTCGCTCACGTACGGTAACGCAGCCATCCGTTTCCGAATCAAAATCGTAGGTAATGCAGAAAGGTGTGCCAATTTCGTCCTGCCGGCGATACCGCTTCCCAATAGAACCTGTTTCATCAAATTCAATGCGGTATGCTTTTGCCAGTTGTGCATAGACTTCTTCTGCTTTTTCTGTAAGTTTTTTAGAAAGCGGAAGCACTGCGGCCTTGATAGGTGCCAACGCAGGATGCAGGTGGAGTACAACACGAGTATCGTTCTTCTCTGCGTCTACCACTTCCTCATCATATGCATCAATCAAAAAAGCAAGGGCCACACGATCTGCACCAAGAGACGGTTCGATTACATAAGGAATATATTTTTCACCGGATTCTGGATCAAAATACTCCATCGATTCACCGGATTCGTTTTGATGCGCTTTCAGGTCAAAATCCGTTCTGTCAGCAATTCCCCATAGTTCTCCCCAGCCAAAGGGAAATAGATATTCAAAGTCAGTTGTGGCGTTAGAATAATGACTCAATTCCGCCTGTTCATGATCCCGCAGACGCAAATTTTCATCGGTAAGGCCAAGAGAAAGAAGAAACTGATGACAGTATTCCTTCCAAAAAGCAAACCATTCTAAATCTTCTCCGGGTTTGCAGAAAAATTCTAATTCCATCTGCTCAAACTCTCTGGTTCGAAAGGTAAAGTTTCCGGGAGTGATCTCATTACGAAAACTTTTCCCTACTTGGCAAATACCGAAAGGCATTTTCTTTCTGGCCGTACGCTGCACGTTTTTGAAGTTTACAAAAATTCCCTGCGCTGTCTCCGGGCGCAAATATAATTCCGTAGAAGAATCCTCTGTAACGCCCTGAAAAGTTTTAAACATCATATTGAATTTACGTATATCTGTAAAATCGCACTTGCCGCAGCCTGGACATACAATTCCCTTTTCACGGATATATGCGGTCATTTCTTCATTTGAAAGAGCGTCCGCAACCATTTCAATTCCCTGCGCTGCATTCCAGTCATCAATTAATTTATCTGCCCGATGCCGCATTTTACAAGCTTTGCAATCAATCAGCGGATCGTTAAAATTTACCACATGGCCGGATGCCACCCATGTTTTAGGGTTCATCAAAATAGCCGCGTCCAGTCCTACATTATATTTGCATTCCTGAACAAACTTTTTCCACCATGCCTTTTTTACATTGTTTTTATATTCGACCCCCAGCGGGCCGTAGTCCCATGCATTTGCAAGACCTCCGTATATTTCAGACCCGGCATATACAAATCCCCTGTTTTTACAGAGCGCTACAATTTTTTCCATTGTTTTTTCGCTGTTTTTCATTCGTGCCATGAAGCTGTTTCCTTTCGTCCTTTGTTCCAAATAAAATTCATCTGTATTTATAAAAATATTGCACTGCGCCTTCGACATCCGGATTGTAATACGCTCCCTGAGATCCCTTCACAGGAACAAACCGGCCCGGATATACAAGCGTTTGTACTTCTAGCCAGGAATATGCCTGTATTACCTCAGCCGCATCTTTTACAACGGATTGATCCAAACTACTTTCCCGAAATTTATTTTTTAACCCTTCATAATAGGAAAGCAAACCGCTTTCTGATGTTTTTGACAGATTTTTCAAAACACCCTGGGCAAAACTTTGCAGAATTGTCATTTCATCTCCTACACCATCTGTATAATCACTATACAGCAGTGCCGCTTCCAACTTAGCGGACAGCTTTACAACGTCTGTCTTTTCCAGTTCTACCTTATATACCGGAGCATCTTCAGATGCTGCCTCATCTTCCTCTGTATCAGACTGCTGGGGAGGCTTTGACACATATAGGGGGCCGTTAGAATAAATGTCTACTGGTATTTTACAATCTATTCCACCAATCACATTGGCCAAAGATACAAGATCCGTACAGTTCAGCACGGTATATTGATCCACCGTCATGCCTGTAAGTCCTTCCACCTTTGCCTTTAAGAAATCCATTCCAAAATAAGAATATATTTCACTTAAATTATAGTCACCCGAACCAGTTTCCACTCTGGTGATAGGCGGAATAGCCATAACCGTGTATTCCCGCAAATTTACATTAGCATGAACGAGTACAATACCTGCCGTTCCAACATATCGGTAGTTTTTCCCTAACAGTCCAAACGCATCTTCTTCATCTATATTTTTAATCTCATTTTTATCTGGGAAATAATCATAAACGGAAGGACGTTTATCCGTAATCACCATGAGCCACGTAAAAGAAGAGCCTGAAAGCTCTCTTGTAAAACGCTCATCCTGCTTTTCTCCAGAAGGGTTTGTGGTCTCCACTGGAGTAAGCACATCGCTCAAATCCTTTGCCCCGTCTCCAGTAAACACATCACAAACTGTATTTGCAACAAAACGAGCCGCAAAAATTGCCACGATTCCAAGAATTACAAATGAAATACCTAGGGTAATTCCAAAGTTACGCAGATTCCGAATCTGTGCGCCGCCTTTTTTAGGCGTGCTCTGCTGCTGGTCGGTCGCAGCATCTTTTTTCATTAGTTTTTTTTCATTCAATTTTGCACACTCACCTTTGATATATCTGTAATCAAAATCTCTGCCGTCATTTCCGTGCTATAAACTGTAAGGGGCATATTAGCAGCCAAATACATCTTATCCTCCAGCATAAATCCCCGCTCTGTCATAACGCCTTCCACTTTTGCAGTTCCTTTTACATCTACACGGCCACTGGAATTATAACTGGCCACGTATTGGCCGTTTTCATCCTCCAGATACTCTCGTGTGGGAGTAAATACAGCATCGCCAGTAAGTGAACCAAACGGAGTTCCATCTTCTAAGTAATACTCCATTCCCTCACTGAAATAATCGCTGTACTCACTGCGCATATCCGTTATCACATATGAAATCAGGTATTCCCCCGGCGCTTCCTTAGTAAATATACTACGCTCTCCTGCCGCAATGCGAATTCCGATGCCTGCGACACACATCAACAAAAGCAGCCACAAAAACACGTCCGCAGCTGAATATTGCCGCAGCTTCTTCGCTTTCTTTTTCATAAATAGTCTTTGATCCTGCCTTTCTCTAAAACTTACGGCAAATTGCGCCTGTTACTTAGATTGTTTTTCCTGATCGGCTATTCCGTCTTCTTCCGTCTCCTTTAATTCCATTGTTTCCTTAGACTCCTGTATGGCTTTGGCTTCTTCCAACCGCTTTTCGCTGATATGTTCAGCCAATCCGGACAAAATTCTGGTGCTGGGTTTACGCAGACACAAGAAATTAAGGACCAAAACCACAATTGCTGCCACAGCTATAATCATACTCTTCCATGCACGCGATTCATGGAACATTGCGTCGGTATACGTGACAGCTACCAGCCCCATAATCCCACTGATTGCGTATAGTAGGCGCACTGCTTCTTTATGGGTAAATCCCATATCTACAAGCTTGTGATGGAGATGCCCCCGGTCTGGATGGAAAGGACTTTGTTTATGGATCAGACGCCGTCCAATCGCTACCAACGTATCCATCAAAGGAAGGGCAAAAATGGACAGTGGAACCAGGAAAGACAATACTGTATGCAGTTTAAATACACCCTGCACCGATATAATTGCCAATGTGTATCCCAAAAACAGCGCTCCAGTGTCGCCCATAAATATGCTGGCAGGATTTTTATTATACGGTAAAAATCCTCCGCAAGAGCCTACAAGAATGGCGGTGATAAGTGCCGAGGTCATGTCGCCGGTAATCAAAACTACACCTAAAATGGAGAGAGAAGTAATCGCACTAACCCCGCAGGCAAGACCGTCTAATCCATCAATCAAGTTAATAGCGTTAGAGAGCCCTACAATCCAGAAAAGCGTGATAGGAATAGCAAACATTCCAAATTCAATGACCGTGCCAAACATGGTCACTTGATCAATGACAACACCAAAGCACACAGCGACTCCCGCTGCACAAATCTGCACAAGCAGCTTGAGCAGCGCGGAAAGACGGAGTATATCATCTAAAATTCCCAAAATAACCAAAATCGCGCCGCCAGTCCAAATAGCAAACAACTCTGCAGAAAAATCACAGAACACCAGCGTAGATACAGTAAAGCCGATGAATATACCCAGCCCCCCGATGCGAGGAGTAGGCTTTTTATGCATTCTGCGGGCATCTGTTGGAATATCAACCGCTCCGATACGAAAAGCCAGCAGGCGCACAGGCGGAGTAACGGTATACGAAATCAGCGCCGCACAAACCACGGCAACAATTGCAAATATAGTGGATGTAAGATTCATAACAGCTCCAATCTGCCCAGTAGGCAAAAACACATGAAAAGGTTGGACTTGTCCGCGTCCGCTCCTATTCGATCACATTAACACTGATGCACTGCGCTTCACAGTACAATTCGGGAAACTGCACAGCCAACGACATCCCTGACTGAATGGAATGTCCGCCAACGATATACCCTGTATTGGTCTGCACCGCGTCCGCTTCTATGGTCACATATAGCATACTGTGCTCTTCCATTTCCGTATGAACGGGGTTTCCCGCTTTATCCGTCCCTTTAAAATAGGCAGGGGCCGTAGAAACACCAGTGACAATGCCAATTTCCCGTTTATCATTATAGGAAAACGCTGGACTTTCAGGCGTAACCTTGCTGCAAAAATCTGTCTGTATTTGCGGCACCTCCAGCACATAACGAATCCGTACATTTTCCTGACCGCCGGGATAAATTACAATCCGGTAACCCCCTGCGGCTAAAATAGCAAGGACTGCAAGCAGAATAACAAAATCGATAATATTGGGTTTTCGTTTTCTCTCCTGCATCGCGCATATCCTCTCAGTCTTCCTTTTTTCGTCTCAATGTTATTGTGGCTTTTTCTGATCCTGCATCAGAAAGTGTTGCCATATCCGCTTTTTCAATTTCCCTGGCCGCGCTCTTCACATAGGCCGCGCCGATCCCACATAAAATCCAAAACAATTCAAAGGCAATTCCGCTTTGCCAAACTGGCAAGGCAGTCCCACACAGCAACAGCGCCGCCACAGCGCACAACGGCGCGCCACCACCCAAACGCATATCGGCTGGAATCCGTATTACTCCAAAACGCATCGATGCCTCGAATGCGCGCCCTCTTCCAAAAGTTTTTTTATAAAACTGCAAACTTGTTCCAAAAAGTACAATCACAAATACAGCAAAAATTAGAAGGCCAATCAAACCCAGTGCCTGAATAAAAGAAAGATAGAAACTTCCACTTCCCTCTCGAATCGAAAGTATCCCCTGCAACGCAGGTCCTAGACCCTCCCCCACAAACAGCTGCGTTTTATCTAATCCCGCAAGGCCGGAAAAAAATTCCTGTATTCCTCGAACAGCTTCCATACAGCTATCGGCAAAGTATCTATACACCATGTCGCCAAAACTACCTGTCAGATGAATGGTTAGTACAAATGCTGCCAAAAGAAAGCCCAAAAGAAAGAAGCCACTTCGTTTTTGATAAAGAAGAAGCAGGAAAACAACGGCAACACAGGCACACAGCACCTCTACTCCACTACCACATAACACAAGAGCCGCCAGCATAATCAGAGTGCAAAAAATTGCAGTACGCCGAGGAATATATAGACTGCTGCGCAGGCAGACACCTATAGAAAGAACAAAGAGTGCCATAAACAAAATAGGCGCCACGCCATGCTGAAAAACAGGCAGTGCTAAAACAAAATGAAGAAGGAACCCGGCATCCCCTAAAACGCTTCCTGTAAAATACGTATCCAAAGCTACTCCAGTCAGGTACATTGCTCCAAGAACGCCCCCTGCTGCGCAAAGGGCAGTAGTAATCCGGTTGATCTTTCGAAAATCATATAGAATAAATGTAGAAAGGAAATACACACACATATACAAAACATATGTGCCGGTTTGTGGGAGTAAAGCTCCCGCACTGTTTACTAAAACCCCTCCAAGAAGTGTAAACAGCATAAGAAGGGCAACGAGATCTCTCTTATAAAAGATGAGGCTGCGTTTGCCTCGAATCAGCTTCAGTATATAGGAAGCTATCGTAACAGATAGAATCCAAAGCTGCGTTTTTTCTCCTGTAAAAAGGAGCAATACGGATGCAAATAAAATTCCATTTTCCGGCAGTGCAAAAATAATCCCGATCCCTATTGCCACCGCAAATCCAAACAAAACGCAAACGGGAGAAATCCAAAACGTCAACGTACCTGCAATTACGCCCAGCACAAATGCAATATTCGCATGCCCCACAAAAATATATTCCTGCAAAGATTCCCTACGTACACTGAAATAATCACATAAGATGTTTCCGATACGGGATCCCAGCAAAGCGGTTGATATATTACCTTTGGAAAGCAGAAGCGGAATAGAAAGAATCATTGCGCACAAACCACTGTACAAATGGGCGCCGGATATTTGTTCATGTTGAAAAAGGCTCACCAAAACTGTGATGACAGAAGCATATGCTCCAAACGTCAAAAGAAATGTGCCAACAAATCGAAGGCGGAGCCGGAAGAATATATGACGAAACTGATCCGCACCATGCAGAATTACACTTTCATCAAATCTTCTGGAAATAAAGTTGCGTATTTTAATGCCTGTACCACCGGAAACGCGAAAAAATCTATTTGCCCAAAACGGGCGCGACCGACTGCCTGTCCTGCTATCATTTTGAACCATTACAAGCAGACTCCTTTCTTCACTCCTATTTTCATGGTGGCTTTTGCATACATAACGCAGCCTATATTTATATTATTATACTATATCCAGGAAATAATTTCAAGATTTATTTTTGCGAGCGGTAAACTGTCCGGAGAATAATAATTGTGCCGCCTCTCTCATATATATTAAGCGATTCAAAACAAAGGACAGGACCATTCGGCCCGCCCTGTTTGTTTGTCAGGCCAGTTACGAGTCGGAGGTGGAAATCATTAACAGCCTATCAGGACCTACATTTGGAAGAAGCAGAGAGCGTGCGCAGCCTGCGCCACAACAGGCACCAGTTTCCCGAAGCCATACCGTTTCAAAAAGCCAGCGTGTTTATATAAACCGCTTAGGGCAAACGGAAAAAGAAGCGGCAGAAAATATCCGTAGTTTTGGCCGCAATACCCTTACCAAAAAGAAAAAAATGGGGTTTATGCGCCAGCTCCTTTCCAATTTTAATGACCCAATCATTAAAATTTTAATCGGTGCATTGCTGATCAACGCGCTGGTAAGTATGGGAAGAATGAATATTCCGGAAACACTGGGAATCGTAGCGGCGATTTTGATCGCTACCCTTGTCTCTACAATCTCCGAATACGGCTCTTCCCTAGCGTTTGAACGGCTATCCGGCAAGGAAGGGGATACGCTTTGTATGATCCGCCGAGCAGGAGAGCTTCGGGAAGTACGCGTTTCGGATATCGCTGTAGGAGATATTGTATTCTTGCGAGCAGGAATGAGTATTCCTGCCGACGGC
This sequence comes from uncultured Clostridia bacterium, assembly GCA_948466345.1. GTDB lineage: Bacteria > Bacillota > Clostridia > Oscillospirales > CAG-272 > Avispirillum. The sequence goes on from CAOKAC010000007.1 coordinate 63,373, forward strand.
GTCCTCATCAGCGGCGGGGTGAGCTGTAATCAAGCCGCTATCACCGGAGAAAGCGCAGAACGGCGTAAAATACCCGCCACAGCAGTCTCCTTTGATCCGACGGGTGAAGATTGGCAGCCAAATTCTCCATATCAGTTGTTTCGCGGCAGCGGTATTTGCAGTGGCGAAGGAGAAATGGCAGTTTTACGGGTGGGGGATTCTACTTTTATCGGAGAGGTAGCCTCCAGTCTCCAGGAAGACGGGCGTCCCAGTCCTCTAAAGCACCGGCTAAGCGAGCTTGCAAAAAGCATCAGCTTTATGGGATATGTAGGCGCTTTAATGATCGCCTTTGCGTATCTTTTTAATGCATTTGTAATCGACAGTGGCATGGATTTGACCCTCATGATGGTCCGCCTTCAGGATCGCGGCTTTTTGTTTTCCGAAATTATCAAGGCAATTACCGTAGCGGTATCCGTGGTCGTTGTTGCCGTCCCTGAGGGACTACCTATGATGATTACGGTAGTGTTGTCCTCTAATATGAAACGTATGCTGAAAAATGGTGTCTTGGTACGCCGCCTCGTAGGAATTGAAACAGCCGGCAGTCTCAATATTTTGTTTACGGATAAAACGGGCACATTGACCACGGGCAAAATGACGGTATGCGGAATCTACGGAGGAAATTTTTCCTTTGAACACTACAGTCAAATGAAAAACTGCGAACGGCTGCGGGAAAAAATTAGCGAATGCTCCGTCACCGCCTGTGCGCCAGGAGGATCCGGTGCAACAGAAAAAGCGGTTCTCGCCGCTGTTAAAGACTCCGTGCATGTGGCATGCGCAGCGCGTCTTCCGTTTGATTCCAATCGAAAATATTCTGCCTCTCTTGTAAAAAAAGAAAATGAAGCCCTGTCTTATTTTCTGGGAGCGCCTGAGCGGCTCCTGTACGGATGTACAACATTTATGGACGCATCCGGTATCAGCCAAAATTTGGACGCAGCGGGAAAGCGTAAAATTTCTCAAAAACTGCAAGCCCTTGGAGAAGCCTCTTGCCGGGTAATTTGTTGTGCTATGGGTAATGCAGACGCTTTTGCCAAAGCCAAGTCCGAAGGAACTCCTACTGACTTGACGTTCCTTTGCCTGTTTGCAATTCAGGATCCAATTCGTAAAGAAGTGCGAAGAGCTGTGGCAGACGCCCAGCATGCAGGAATCCAAGTCGTTATGGTTACCGGCGACAATCCTGCCACCGCAGGCGCTGTAGCAAAGGAAACCGGTATTCTTACATCTACATGTAACCGAATTTTGCCTGCATCAGAGTTGGCTGCAATGCGTGACGAAGAGATTAAAGAAATACTGCCGCAAGTTGCCGTCATTTCCAGAGCGCTCCCTTCAGACAAAATTCGTCTTGTTCGGATTGCAAAGGACGCAGGTCTTGTAGCTGGAATGACTGGCGATGGTATCAACGATGCACCAGCACTCAAGGCCGCCGACGTCGGCTTTGCTATGGGAAGCGGCACAGATATTGCCAAAGAATCCGGTGATATTGTCATTACTGATGACAGCTTTTCTTCCATAACTAAAGCCGTGCTTTATGGACGAACGATATTTGAAAGCATCCGCAAATTTGTCGTTTTCCAGCTAATGATGAATCTGTGCGCCATGGGCGTTTCTCTGATCGGTCCCTTTATGGGCATCGATAGTCCTGTAACAGTGATTCAAATGCTTTGGGTCAATATTATTATGGACACACTGGGCGGCCTGGCCTTTGCAGGAGAACCGGCCTTACGGCGATATATGCTCCGTCCCAGTCTGCCCCGAGATGCCGGCATATTAAACGGGGCAATGGTCCATCAAATCGTATTTTCCGGACTATACAGCCTTGGCCTTTGTATTTTTTTCCTGCGAAGCGATCTGCTGCGCAGCCGTCTGTCCGGCGGAAACGAGAAATACTACCTAACTGTATTTTTTGCTATGTTCATTTTCTGCGGCATTTTCAACTCCTTCAACGCGCGTACGCCCCAGCGAAATTTGCTCTCCCATATTTCCGCAAATAAACCTTTTATTCTTATCATGACCGCCGTTGCCGTTATACAGCTGATGATCATTTACTTTGGCGGCGAAGTATTTCGATGCATTCCCCTGCGTACAGGCGATCTTCTGTTTGCAGCCCTGCTGGCAGCCACTGTAATCCCAGCAGATATGATTCGCAAATCCCTATTCCAGCGCAGGAAAAAAAAGCATAAAAAGTTTGTTGGATAGAAAAATACCACATCCTATCAAAAATTACAAATTACGCTGTATAATTCAAAAGTTATGAGAAACAATAAAAAGGCAAGAACCTGTATTTCAAAGGAGAGTTTATATATGAAAGCAACTGGAATTGTTCGCCGTATCGACGATCTGGGCCGGGTGGTTATTCCCAAAGAGATTCGAAGAACTATGCGGATCCGCGAAGGAGATCCGCTGGAAATTTATACAGACCGGGACGGCGAAGTCATTTTCAAAAAATATTCCCCTATCGGAGAACTGTCACAGTTTGCAACACAATATGCTGAAACATTGCATAAAACTTGCGGGCTTTCTGTTATCATCTGTGACCGGGATGCTGTAATCGCTTGTGCCGGTGTTCCTCGCAAAGAATATGCAGACAGAAAACTGTCTGCTGAATTTGAAGAAATTATCAATGGAAGAAACCTTTATACAGCAGGCAATAACGAAAGCGTTCCCGCAGTAGACGGCGGACAGCACTTTGTCAGCTGCGCCATGCCGATTATTACAGAAGGTGACATAACAGGATGTGTCGCATCTATCGTCACCCCGGAAAATCAAAATCTGCAGCCAGGTCTGGAAGCGAAATTGATCCAAACAGCAGCCGGATTTTTAGGCAGACAGTTGGAAAATTAAAAAAGAGGCCATCTGGCCTCTTTTTTGCTTCAACTAAATGGAAGATGCTGTATCGCTTTGCCGTAGCTGATCGATAATATACGGAATCACCTGTTCTCTATCTATTCCCAAAGTAAAGGCAAATTCTTCTTTAATGATTTTTTCGGCACTTGCAAGGACTTTGGCATCTGCTGCATACATCTTCTTTTTATTCTGTTCCGTCTGCTTCCTATGTGCCGAAAGTGTTTTAATGATCCACAGAATCCGGCTTCGGTCCCCCTCTGCCAGTATTTCTTCATATTGAGCGGCACGGGCCTTTCCATCATCAATCCACATATCCTGATACTGTTCGGACTGTACGATAACATCTTCGATCTCCTGTGCAGAGAGCACATGGCGCATTTCCTGTACAAGGTTTTCCGCATCTACAGGTATATACAATACATTTCCCTGGTCAAACACCATCTGCAGTTCATAATATGTTTTGGAATCCATCCCGGCAAATTCCTTTGTTACAATGTCCACAATTTTACAAATTCCGTTGTTTTTATAGGACACATACTCGCCAGTTTTATGAGGATACTCATTTGTACATGCATTCATGTCTTCACTCCTTCACACATTCGCCGGCAAACAGCAACCGTCGTAAAAAAAGACGCAGCTGCCGCAGAAAATCTGGCCGCAACTACGCTACATCTTCTATATATAGTATAACAGATTTTACATCAATTTTCAAATGGACAATTTAAACAAAAATAAAACGTTCTTTCAGTAACTTTATCCAAACAGGCCTTCCCAAATGGGAAGGCCTGTTTGTTATCTTTCTTCGCGAAAATAAGAGCGTCCCAAATGCGCAGGACCAAGATTTTCTTTTTTGTTTCGAAAGCTTACCACAATCAATACAATAATCGTCACTATATAAGGAAGCATCTTAAAGATTTCCTGACTGCTTCTGGTCAGTCCTGGAATGTAATAATATGCCCAATACAGCAGACCAAACACATAGGCACCCCAAATACTATTTTTCGGTTTCCAAGTAGTGAATATAACAAGCGCAACTGCAAGCCATCCAAGCTTTTCTATACTGCCATCATTAGCCCATGTTCCCTTGATATAATCCATTACATAATATACGCCCCCAAGGCCAGTAATTCCCGCACCAATACAAGTGGCAAGATATTTATATCGAATGACATGAATACCGGCGGCATCTGCAGCATCGGGACTTTCTCCAACAGCACGCAAATTCAGCCCGGCAGAAGTTTTAGTAAGAAAAAACTGAAGCAAAATTGCAGCAATCACCGCAAAATATACCATAAATCCATATTGAAACAGCAAAGGCCCTACTATCGGGATATCAGAAAGCTCCGGGATTTTTGTCCGAAATGCATCGCTGGTTGCACTTACGGAAATCTGGCCTACGCCTCCTGCCAGCTTATTGAGAGAGCCTCCGAAAAAGTTTGCAACACCCGATCCGAAAATAGTGAGCGTCAGTCCCGTAACATTTTGATTAACTCGCAGGGTAATTGTAAGAAAACTGAACAGAAGCCCTGCTGCAAAGGCAGCGCCAAAACCACAACCAAGTGCAATTAATATACACAAATAGGGACTTGGATTTTCTGCCGCTCCTTCATAAAAAAATACCCCTACCAGTGCAGCAATCGCGCCGATATACATGATTCCAGGAACACCTAGATTTAAGCTTCCGGATTTTTCCGACAGGATTTCTCCGATACACCCCAGCATAATCACCGTCCCAAATACAACGGCTGCTTGAATAAGAGAAAGGATAGACGTCAACATTTTACGCCACCTCCTTATTCTTCCCACGCAGGATCATCTGATAGTTGATAAAGAATTCACTGCCAATGATAAAAAACAAAATAATCCCGGTAATAATTTGCGAAGCATAATCGTTTAAATTGAATCGGGACGCAATTTCATTGGCGCCCTTCTCCAGAAAAATAAGCAGCAGCGATATAACGATCATCGTCATCGTATTAAATTTGGCCATCCACGCCACAATGATGGCAGTAAAGCCCCTGCCTCCAGCAGTGTTCACAGAAATCGTATGGCTAGAACCAGATACCGCGATAAAGCCGGTAAAGCCCGCGACAGCTCCGGAAATCAGCATTGTACGAACAAATACCTTCCCCACGTTAATCCCCGCATAACGAGCCGTATTCTCCGACTGTCCCACAACAGAAATTTCATATCCGTGCTTGGTACTGCGCAAATAAATAAACATCCCCACAGCCAACGCCAAAACAAGAATTACGTTAAGCATATACTGCTGTCCAAACAGAGATGGAAGCCAGCCCGCCTTCGTCTGCGGATTGATAACACCCACATAGTTGGAGCCAGGAGGATTTTCCCAAAGTGATACACAATAGGACGTGATCTGAATAGCCACATAGTTCATCATCAGGGTAAATAACGTCTCATTGGTTCCCCACCGGGATTTAAAAACTGCCGGAACCACACCCCATAACGCGCCTGCAAGACAGCTGGCCACGATCATAACCACAAATAATATAGGGGTGGGCAACACATCTCCCAGATAAATCATACATGCTGCAGTGGCGATTCCACCAACGAGTACTTGTCCCTCTGCCCCGATATTCCAAAAGCGCATTTTAAATGCAGGCGCCAATGCAACACCAATACACAAAAGAGACATAGTATCCCGAATAGTAATCCATATCTTACGCTTGGACCCAAACGCCCCCTGAAGCATAGCTCCATACACCTTCAACGGATTCATTTTCGTTATTGCGTATATCACCACGGCACAGACGACAAGAGAAAGGAGCACTGCGGCAATACGAATCCCCCATGACTGAAAGAACGGCATAGAATCCCGCTTGGCAATACGCAAAAAAGGCTCCCTGTGTTTCTTTTGATTTAGGGCTGACTTTTTACCAGTTTCATACTGCATCGCTGCCGTCCCCCTTTTGCAAATGTGTCATCAGCATACCCACTTCTTCTTTCGTGGCAGTACGCCCGTCTACAATTCCGCTGACACGGCCGGAGCAAAGTATCAGAATCCGGTCGCAAAGTTCCAAAAGCACATCCAAATCCTCACCTACATAAATGACGGCTACCCCCGCCTGTTTCTGTTCGTTCAGTAAATGATAAATGGTGTAGGAGGTATGGATATCCAAGCCGCGTACCGCATACGCTGTCATGAGCACCGTAGGCGCCGCGGCAATTTCCCGGCCAACCAGTACTTTTTGTACATTTCCGCCGGACAGACGGCGCACCGGAATATTGATCCCCGGCGTTGCCACTTCCAAGTCTTCTTTGATTTTTTCTGCAAGCGCGCGTGGCTCCTTTCGTTCCATAAACGGAGTGCGGCCCTGACGATAATTTTTAAGCATCATGTTATCAGTCATGCCCATTGAACCCACTAGCCCCATCCCCAATCGGTCCTCCGGCACAAAGGAAAGGGTGATTCCCATATCCCGAATCGCTTTGGGGTCCTTACCCACCAGTTCTACAGGAGCATCTGCTTTAGGTGCCGAATACAAAATACTAGTCTCGCTGCTGACTTTCTGCAGTCCGGCTATGGATTCCAAAAGCTCCTTCTGACCGCATCCCGATATCCCAGCAATTCCCAGTATTTCCCCACTGTTTGCCGTAAAGGAAACACGGTCCAGCAATTGTACCCCATCCGACCGCACTACGGTAAGATTTTTCACTTCAATTCGCCGTTCAGTGTGCGCAGCCGCTGGCCGTTCAATATCCAACACAACTCTTTTTCCTACCATCATTTCTGTAAGAGACTGAACGTTAGCATCTTTTGTTTCCACTGTATCCACATACTCGCCCCGTCGCAGGATGGCAACCCTGTCAGACACAGACAGCACTTCATGAAGCTTATGGGTAATAATCACAATCGCCTTGCCTGCCTTTTTCATATTCCGGATCACATGAAAAAGCCGCTCCGTTTCCTGGGGCGTCAAAACTGCCGTAGGCTCGTCTAAAATAAGAATATCGGCGCCCCTGTACAGCACCTTGATAATCTCCAGCGTCTGTTTTTGAGACACGGACATATTATATACCTTCTGTCCAGGATCAATCTCAAACCCATACTTTTCACAGATTTCACAGATCTTTTTTGTTGCCAGCTTCAAGTTTGCATCTCTTCCACGCAGACCTAGGACTACGTTTTCCACAGCGGTAAAAACATCGACTAATTTGAAATGCTGATGTATCATGCCGATTCCATAGGCAAACGCATCTCCAGGAGAACGGATCACAGCAGGTTCTCCATTTACAAAAATCTTTCCGGCGTCCGGATAGTAAATACCGGAAAGCATATTCATTAGTGTTGTTTTTCCGCTTCCATTTTCCCCAAGTAGAGAAAGGATTTCACCTTTGCGGATGTCGATGGATACATTATGATTTGCCAGAACCTGGCCAAAAGTTTTTGTAATATTCTGCATTTGAACGGCAATATGCTGTTCCAAGCCAGTCACTCCTTTTTATCCCGTATAAAAGTCAGACAAAGGGAAGCCCTAGGCTTCCCTTTGCATGTAAGACTACCGTCAGTCGGCATTCAGCTTTTTGATCCCGTCAATATTTAAAGAGAACGAAGGTGCGCTGCGCAGTTCAGATTCATGGAAATATCCATCCCAAACAGCTTCCTTGTCTTCCGGATCAGTGTTTTCAAAATTGTTGTTCAAATCTATCACACAACTGTCGATCTGCTTGCCGTCTACCGTAAACTTTGTAATATCAAATACATGCAGTTCTCCGGCCTTGATAGCGTCAATTACCTCTTCAACCTTTTCCGCAGTGCCCGCAGCACAGGCAGCGCTCAATTCGGTGATAGCCACCGCATCCTTTTCATAACCTTCCGCCCAGTTCTTAGGAAGCGTTTCGCCTTTCTGCATTGTAGAGATTGCATATTCATAATATACAGCCCAGTTGTTGGTTGCAGAAGTCAGCGCAACATCCGGAGCAACACTCTGCATGTCGATATTGTAACCTACGGAATACGCAGTCGTTCCCCGTTCATGGGCAGCTTGTACAGCAGAAGGCGCACCAGTAGAGTCTGCATGCTGGCCGATAATTACACATCCGTTTGCCATAAGCTTGTTGGCAGCTTCCCCTTCTGCAGTAATGTTGAACCACTCGTTGGTGAACTGCACCTGCATAGCCACGTTTTCTACAACAGACTGGATGCCCAGGAAAAATGCAGTATATCCAGAGACAACCTCCGCATAAGGATATGCGCCTACATAGCCTATGAGGATATTCCCGTCCGCGTCATAATTGTCTTTTGTAAGCTTTTCTTCTTTCACAAGCTCAGCAAGCTTCATGCCGGCAACTACACCGGACACATAACGCCCCTCATAAATTTTTGTAAACGCATTGCAGAGATTGTCCAACCCGCTAGTCACTGCAGTATCTCCCGTCATTGCAACAAAAGTCACATCCGGAACTTCACTGGCCGCCTGCTGCATATAGGTCTGATGTCCAAAGCTGTTGGAAAAAATCAACTCGCAGCCCGCGTCTACCAGTTCCATTGCTGCATCAAGGCAACTTTCATCCTCAGGAACATTATAACGCCAAACAATCTGATCCTCTTTCAGATTCAGATTTTCCGCAGCCTTTTTGATTCCATCGATGTGCGCCGCAGTATACCCCTCGTTTTCATCTCCTAACAGGATCGCGCCGACTTTGATGTCCTCGTTTGTTTCGCCATCATCCTTATTACCGTCATCCGTATCGGCACATGCGGATAAAGCAAACATACAAAACACCATAGTCACTACTAAAAGTACAGACAAAATTTTTCTGCTCATTTGCATACCTCCCAAATTGAAAATTTATTAACAGGAGCACTGCTCCAATTAAGTAAAACTATTCACAAAATGCAACGCCGTTCGTAACGTCCATTTCTTTGATCCGTGCCAGTGATTCTACTCGAATTCCTTGGGCGCGAATCCGCTCGCCCCCGGTTTGATATGCCTTTTCAATTACGATACCCGCTCCAGCAACTTCTGCTCCCGCATCATGGACCAAAGAAATCAACGCGGCAAGCGCACTTCCCTTTGCAAGAAAATCATCAATAATTAGTACGCGGTCACCCTGTTTTAAAAATTCCTTGGATACAATGATGTCGTATGTTTTCTGATGGGTATAGGATTCTACCTTAGAAGTGTATACATCCGCATATATATTGTTGGTTTTCGTCTTCTTTGCAAAGACTACCGGTACATCAAAATACTGTGCTGTAAGACAGGCGATACCAATACCGGAAGCCTCAATCGTCAGAATTCTGGTGATTTGTTCATCTGCATACAAACGTTTAAATTCTTTTCCCAGTTGGCAAAGAAATGCCACATCCATCTGATGATTGAGAAAGCTGTCCACCTTCAGAACATCCCCCGCACCGATTTTCCCGTCCCGTAAAATCTTTTCTTCCAGAAGCTTCATGGTAGTCTCCAGCCCTTCTTCCAATTGAATTTGACAATGTTAAAAATGTTCCCTGCGGGACTGCTGCAATCCAACCTTCTTTTTTCATCAAACAGCAACAATAATATATCATATTTGTCCTATAATTGCAATATTTTTATACATAATTTTTTCTTAGTTCTGTAACATTGTGTTATAAAACTGCATCTGTCCCCAAAACAATAAAAAAGAGAAGGATTCCTTCTCTTTTCCATACCCCTTTAACGTAAGCCCTGCAAAAGTACATCCAGCATTTTTCCAGATACATTCCTAAGCTCCGCCACATCCGATGGACAATACGCAGCAAGCAGCATGGCATAACCAGAAAAAAAGCTCCATAGACAATGCAATGCAGTGTCCATATGATTTGGTACGGCTTCTTCCCGTTCTACAGCAATATCCAAAACCTGCCGGATCAAATCCACCCAAAATCCGCTGTTTGCCACACTGTTGTACACTCCAGAAAGCACCTGGGCGTCCTGATGTTCCCTGCTGCCTCCTATCGTATAAAGACAGTCCATTATTTGGGAGCAATTCTCCCGCAGTGTCCTATCGGTTCCAATGCATTTCTGTATCACTTCATATATATTCGCATCGCGGTTTTGTCGGAGAATATCCATAATTTCTTGTTTATTTTCAAAATGGTAATAAATTACGCCGGTAGAATATCCAATAGCACTGCTAATTCTTCGGGCTGTGATTTTATCTGCTCCCTGCTCTAGCCCAATCTTTTTGGCGGCGTCAAGAATCATTTCCCGAATTTTCGTATCATCTTCCTTGCATTTTTTGGGCATATAAGCTTCCTCCTAGATATCAATCCCCTTTTCTACTATCTTCATTATTATAAAAAAGAACAAGCGTTTTGTCAACAAAATTCGATATATTACGACGATATAAAACACCTCATAATGAGATGTTTTATATCGTTCATTATACTTTTTTTTCAGTCTTTGCGCCTTTTGTGCCCCCTCGTGCACTCATTGCCAGAAGATTTGTATCAAACGAGAATAAAATATCCGCTTCTTGCCGGCTTCTCTTCAACGCCAAAGATATCAGCATATCCAAAAGCGTTTTATAGGGTATATCTACCGATTCCCACAAGTAAAACGCAAGAGAACCCGGAATCGTATTGAACTCATTTATATATAGCGTATCCGTATCACAGTCCAACATAAAATCGATTCTGGAAACACCCGTCAAACCCAAGCAGCAAAACGCCTCTACAGCCATTGTACGGATTTTTTCACGCATTTCCATCGAAATATCTGCCGGTATCTTTCGTTTCAGTCCCGCCATTCCTTTAGAACCACCTTGCTTTGTACCTTTGCTGCCGCTGTCCATGTATTTATTCTGGTAACTGAGGATTTCGTCCTCCATAAAAGGCTCTTCACATTCTGAGGCGTCAGCATCCCAGGCATCCCCTACCACAGAACAGTTGATTTCCCGCAGGTTTACAATGGCAGGCTCCGCCAAAATCACATCCGCATAGGTAAATGCTGTTTCCAGTGCCACCTCCAGGCTTTCCCGATCCGCCGCCTTAGATATTCCCACACTGGAACCTAAATTGACCGGTTTGACAATCACCGGATAGGCCATTTTTTCTTCTATACGGCGGATCATATCCTCCGCCGTTTCGCCCCGGATAAGACGCACGCAATCCAACACCGGAAAGCCTCCGTCCCGCAGCATGGTTTTCATTACATATTTATCCATCCCTACCGCGGAAGCCAGTACATCCGGACCCACAAATGGAACTCCCACCGTTTTCAAATATCCCTGCAGAGCGCCATCTTCTACATTGGTGCCATGCGTAATGGGAAAAGCCACGTCAATACGTACAGACTGCCCGCGACGACCTGCAGTCAACACAGGCTGCAGATATACATTACCGCCCTTCGGTACAAACGTCACCTGCTGGCATGCCTGCAGCATTTCTGTTATATTTAAATAGGAAGACATGCTACAAAGACTGCTCCCTGTATACATTTCTCCTGTTTTGGCAATATAAACCGGATGCACGCTATATTTTTCCCGGTCTAAATTTTCCATGGCCTGCAGAGCGGATATCACGGAAACTTCATGCTCCACACTGCGCCCGCCGAACAATACTGCCAGTTCTATTTTCATATAGTATCCTCCCCTTAGTAATTATCCGGCAAATCGTTTTCTAAAAGGATCACTTTTTTGCGCGTTGTTTCTATAGAATAGGCTTTTTGCATCGCATCCGCCAAATCTATCGCTACGTAGGACTGCTCTGCGGGATATCCGGCTTTTGCAAGCCCCGCCATAATGGGACCTGCCCGCCGCTGTCCTACAGCAATGACAAAATCGCATACGCCCGCAGCCTGCTGGCCAAAGGCTTCATTCAAAGCATCCTCCTGCTCACCAAGCTCTATCATACCGGGAGTGATGAGAATTTTATACTCGTCAAACAGCGCCATTGTTTCCAACGCAGCTTTACAGCCGCTGGGATTGGAGTTAAACGCATCGTCGATAATGGTCACTGGCCCCTTCTCCAAAAGCTGCAGACGGTGCGGCACCGGCTGGATCCGTTTGATTCCATGCTGGATATCCTCTACCGGTACACCCAGAGAATCCGCCATCGCCACAGCCCCGCACAAATTGACCACGTTATGTGCGCCGATCAGCGCCGTCTGAAAGGCGTGACAATCCCCGCTTGGATAGGTAACAGTAAACGCCGTTCCCTTTTTAGATACAGAGACGATTTTCGCACGATAATCTGTATCTTCTCCCGTACCGTATCGGACACATCCATCGGGCTGACGGCCAGAAATATATTCGTTGTCCGTGTTCAAAAACACCTTACCACCTACAGCATCCGCCAGTTCATATTTGGTATCGATAATATTCTCTATATTTTTAAAGGATTCCAAATGCTGCGGTCCAATAGAAGTGATCATTCCAAGGCCGGGAGAAACAATATCGCACAGCTCCTGAATCTCCCCTACCTTCTTAGCACCCATTTCACAAACAAAAATTTCGTGGTATCCCCGCAGACTGCCCCGGATGGTTTTTACCACACCCATCGGCGTATTATAGCTTTCCGGTGTCATCAGCACATTGTATTTCTGACGCAGCAGCGTGGTCAGAAAATACTTCATACTGGTTTTTCCATAGCTTCCAGTAATACCGATAATCTTTAAGTCGGGACAATCCTGCAGCAGACGCTTTGCATCACGTACATAGTGGAGGCGTACCGCAGCCTCTGCCGGCGCATTGATGCCATTTGACAGCAAAAGCAACAGTGGCGCTACCATATATCCCAGAAACAGTACAGCAAAATACCAGCCGTCTGTCTTGTAAATATACAAAACTACCGCCGCCGTCAAAATAAGCGCATGAAGCGCCATGTATGTAATGAGCAGTCGCTTGACTCTAGCCGTATAAACCAGCGGCTTTTTCGCTTTTTTCTTTGGAATATCAGACAAGGCGAACATGATAAACGCCCCGGCAAAAATAAGCTGTATGATATTTCCAACGGTAAATCCACTTCCGGAAATTCTTCCGATATATACTGCCACAGCGGCAAAAGCTACGGCGTATAAGTTGGAAGCCACACTTCCAAAATTCTTGCCGATCCATTTTAAATGCCGCGCCGAATGATAAGAATTTAACTGAAAAATATGGGCGTGGGTCAAGGCGTTCATAAAAACAGCCCACAAATATGCAGCCCCGCACAAAATAAAGAAATAAAGTTCCATTATAAAACCATGCCTTCCCTTGGACAGTTGCAATCAATTGATTTTCAAATAAGACTTCAATATGGAAGCAAAAATGTGAGGCTGGTCCAACCATGCGTAATGACCTGCACCAGCAATTTTTGCGAGACCCGCGTCTGGAATTTCACGCTCCATTTGTATACCGTCTGCAAGCGGAGTAGACATATCGTTCTCCCCCCAAACCAGCAAAACCTCTTCCTTAATTTTAGGAAGCAGCGGCGCCAGATCCTCATTTACCACCCGTACAAAAACCGACCGCATTACGGGAGACGCCGCGGCATAATCCGACGATCCCATTTTTTTCTGCAAATTAGGCAGTGCATTTGGGAATACTTTTCTTACAGGAGCGCATCCAAGAAAGGATTTACCCATCTTATACAGCCTGGTACGCACGTAATACCCCGCGCTGCGCTTTGGCAAAATCCCTGCGCTGCCGGTTAAAATCATTTTATCAATGGTAAAAGGAAGTGCCGTGCGGGACGCCATTTTTATCAAAATCCGTCCCCCAAAGGAGTGCCCCAAAAGAATCACACGCTTTGCCCCGAAGCTCTCGATAAAGCGGATAACGAAATCCACATAGCTGCCAAGATTCCAGCTATCCGGCGGTTCCTTTGTTTTTCCGAAGCCGGGCAGATCCGGAGCAATCACACGATATTTTGTGGATAAAAGCGTCGTAAGCGGCGCAAACAGTTCTTTGTTGGAACCCCAGCCGTGAAGTAAAAAAACAAAGGGGCCTTCCCCGCAATCTATATAGTCTGTCTCAATTCCCTCTACGATTTTGTGCATTTCGTCACCTCCTCTTTCCAGTATATGCGCATTTTCTCATTTTTTACAAAGGTATTTTTATCATATCACATCCATAATGTACTGTCAAGAAAAGGATGTCGCAAAAAGCTGGCAGAGTTGTAAAAAAGACAGGCACTAGCCTGTCTTTTCATTATTAAATTAAAATGCAATATTTTAATAATTATCGCAATTTGTTCATATTTATTTTTGTATTTTTATGTCACTATATAATATATAATACCGCTGTGTTAAATATATATGCAATCAATATAAAGAATCTAGAGGAACTCCATATGAGGAGATTGCGAAAGGCTTCAAAGGAAGGCTTTTGCCCTCTGCCCTCATATCCGCAAATCGCTTGTGGATCCCTAACGCGAGAATTCGTTTAACATTGTTTATGTTCTACACTATTCAATTTATTGTTTCTGTATTCTCTAATGCTTTATTTATTTTATCTAAAACTGCCGAAATCAGCACGAGCTGTTCCCCGCTTAAATTGATAAATTTATCTGAAAGTTCAAAAGCCGCTTTCATATCCGCAATGACAATATCATCTTTTAGTAGGTAATTAGGAGAAACATCCAAAACTTCACATAACTTGCAAAAGGTTTCTAAACTTCCAACCAAAGCGCCTTGCTCAATCTTTTTAATCGTATCCACCGACAATCCAATGGATTCCGCCAATTCTGATTGCGATAATCCGGCGTTAATTCTTGCCAGCTTTACATTTTTGTCCATATTTGTAATCATTGTCTCGCATCCTCAATTTTCAATTAAAAATTGCTAAACCTTTTCCGATTTAGCAATTTATTTATGATATTTTTTGAAGGATAAGATCAAATTGCCAATTGCTTCTTCTCATCATTCTTCAAGTATTATTACTTTTTTGTTCTAATACCGCTGCAATAAAATGCTCGGTCATTCCTTTATAGTGATTAAAAGTTGCTGTGTCTAATTGTCTTATTTGTTCATTAATAATAAAAATATCTTTATCAGATATCTCTCCAGTCATCAAAATAATCACAACTAATCCCATTAGCAGTACAAAGGTCAAGCATACTGTAAGGCGATAAAAAACTTTTACCCAACTCTGCATCAGAAATGGCTTGTTGCGTCACATTGGCGATTTCAGCAGCATCCTCTTGTGTTAATCCTTTGGTTTTCCGCGCCTCAAAATACCTCTGTCCCATTTCTTTTAATAATTGCTTTTTCTCAATAGCCATTATTGCTGATTCCCTCTATGTATACACTTTTAAAGATTATACAAGCAAATCCGTAAAAATACCACAATACTGCAATCTACCTGCTACTTTGTATGATTCAGTTTTTCGCAAAACTCAACAATAGCTTTTGAGGTATCTTTTGATAGAGTTCTATAATATTTCAATAAAATCTTTTCATCTTGTGTTAAATATGTAACACTGTCATCTTCGTTAAAAAACTCCGACATCGTCATATTCATACTAACCACTAGCATTTCTAAAGTCTCAACAGTTGCACTTTTTGTACCTCTTTCAAGATTTCGAATATGGCTTTCTGAAACATCACTATCTTTGGACAATTTATAAACACTTATATTCTTACTATCCCGCACCTGTTTTAGACGCTTACCTACATGCATAATTATCCCCCTTAGCTCTTTAACCTAATTGTAATATTATTCCATACATTTGATAAGGCATTTATAGGATTGACATTTCATCACTATAGGCGTAAAATTATACTTATATTATATTTTGCTTGCTTTAAAATAAAAATTGCTAAACCTTTTCCGGTTTAGCAATTTATATATGATATTTTTTGAAGGATAAGATCAAATTGCCAATTGCTTCTTTCTCATCATTATTCAAGCGTATAAAGTCATCTATCGTTACGCAACCTAAATTTGTAGTTAGCTTCTGTTTCAAATTCTCTATTGAAATTTTAATATTTGTACGCCCAAGCAAATAATCAACATTCACATTAAAGAAGTCTGCCAACTGTGTAAGCATAGCTAACGGCGGCTGTTGATTACCGTTTTCATATTCAGAGATAGAAGACTGACTAATATGCATGACTTCGGCTAATTCTGATTGAGATAAATCCTTATTCTCTCTAAGTTCTTTCAATCTTTCTGCTAAAAACATCTAACCACCCCATTATTATTATATATAATAACATTCTTTTCCTTTAAAATATTATTTTATTAGTATTTGGATTGAAAACGAAAAATATTTACCATTTATATTAGTATAAGTAATAAATTTAAGCAGTTTAGACTCTCTATATATTTATAAATAATATCGAGGTAGCAACAATGCAACAACAAAATTACAAATCTCGGGTCGCCGCCATCTTCCTGCTGTTGTGTATACTGCTGTTTTCTTCCTGCGATGATACGATACCGGCAGGAGATTTGCAAATCTCCTATTTGGACGTAGGTCAGGGAGACTGTTCCTTTCTGCTTTTGCCCGACGGAAAAACCGTTCTGATCGATGCAGGCAATCCGGAAAACGGCCAGGAAATCATCCAATATATCCGGGACACCGGAACAGATACACTGGATTATGTAATTGCCACCCATCCCCACGCGGACCATATCGGCGGCATGGCGGAAGTGATCCAGGCGTTTGACGTAAAAAACGTATATATGCCAAAAAAGTCCCACACAAGTGAGACCTTTGAAAATCTTCTGGATACAATAGAGGAAAAGAGACTTACTATTGAGACTGCGCGAGCCGGGAAAGTTCTGTTTGATGCAGACGGTTTGCGAGCAGAATTTCTGGCTCCTATCAATGAAAGCCATTCCAATCTCAACAACGCTTCTGCGGTTCTTCTGCTTACATACTATAACAATCGTTTTTTGTTCATGGGAGATGCAGAGAAGGAAGTGGAAAGCGAACTATTGGAGGATGGCACCGATATATCCGCCGATGTCTTAAAGGCAGGACATCACGGAAGCGATACCTCTTCTACCCGCTCGTTTCTGAAGGCGGTGTCCCCCTCCGTCGGAATCATCAGTGTAGGAGAAAACAACAGTTACGGGCATCCCGATCCTCTCACACTGGCGACGTTCGCGGATATGGGGGTGGAAATTTGGCGCACAGATGAAAAAGGAACCATCGTTGTAACCAGCGATGGAGAAAATATTACGGTGCGCAATACAAACTTGCCGCCAAAGCAAAACACACCACCGCCCACTGATACGTCTACAGAAACACAGGAAACCTTACCCAAGGAAGATGATACAACAGTCCCCACACAGACGAATCCCCAAAGCATCACCGTTTACATTACAAAGAGTGGTAAAAAATATCATTGTGACGGATGCCGCTTTCTGAAAAATAGCAAAATTCCGGTATTTCTTGAGGAACTGGACACAGAGCTATACACACCGTGCGCCGTATGCAACCCACCTGCAAAATGAGAAAGGACAATACATGAAAATAACCATCGATAGAATAGAAAACGATGTCGCAACAATGGAACTTCCTGACGGAAAGATTATAGATGTTCCCCGCCTGTTGTTTCCAGATGCAGTTGAAGGAGACGTTTATTCCATAGAAAAAGACAGTGCTGCAGGACACGTCAGGCACTGCCGTATTGAGGAGAAAATGCGTCGTTTGTTTAAGGACTGATAGAATAAAAAAGGGAGGGCTTTCCTTTTGGAAAGCCCTCCCTTAAAATTATTTTTTTATTATGCCCAAGAAATCGAAGTGGGCAACGGTTCAAACATAAGCGTATCTTTCAAAAATTCTACAGCCTTGGTGAGTCCTTCGTCCAAGCTCATGAGACTATCCTCATGTTCGATGGAAATCGCTCCATCATATCCTACAAGACGCAGGTTGCTGACCACATCTCTCCACCACTGTGCATCGTGGCCATACCCGACCGCTCTGAACGACCAGGAACGATCTTTTACATGGATATAGTGTTTTGTATCCAGTACTCCGGTTCTGCCGGTATTGATGGGATCCACCTTGGTATCCTTTGCATGGAAATGATAGATAGCATCTCCCAGATAGCGGATTGCAGCCGCAGGGTCCACTCCCTGCCAGATCAAATGAGATGGGTCAAAGTTTGCCCCAATCACCGGACCCACCGCCTCCCGCAAACGCATAAGTGTCTCCGGATTATATACGCAGAAGCCGGGATGCATTTCAAGCGCAATTTTAGTCACGCCATGGCTCTGGGCAAAAGCACTCATTTCTTTCCAATAGGGAATCATCACTTCATTCCACTGATACTCCAGCACATCTAGAAAATCGCCGGGCCAGGGACAAGTTACCCAGTTAGGCCGTTTGTCCTCCGGGCTGCCGCCTGGGCAACCGGAAAAGGTTACGATAGTATCGCATCCAACTTTTTCTGCCAAAAGCACTGCTTCCCGCAAGTCCCGGTCAAAGTTTGCTGCAGTTTCTTTATCGGGATGAATCGGATTGCCATGGCAGGCAAGAGCCGCCAACTCAATATCGTATTTTTTGAATGTATCCTTCCACTCCTGAAGCTTTTTCTCATCCGCCAGAAGCTGTGCCGGATTACACTGCGCTTTTCCGGGGAACCCGCCTGCGCCAATCTCCACCGCCTGCACACCCAGGGGCTTCAGCTTTGCCAGTGTTTCATCTAAGGTTAGATCCCAGTACAGATTTGCCAATACACATAATTTCATATGATATACCTTCCGTTTTCCTATAACGATTCTGCGCGTACCATGACGCATGTCAACAAAACTGTAGTTTATTATTTATTCAGGAATACAATATCGCCGGTCTTTGCAGACTCGTAAATGCCCTCCAGAATCTGGGTCACACAGTATGCCTGCTCAGGCAGAACGCAGGGCTCCTTGTCATCAATAATGGAATGAATCCACTGATAAGCTTCCCGCTCTGCGTCGGAACCGCCGCCGTTTCCGCTGTAATATGCAACTGCACCTACATTCAAGTCTATGTTCTTTACAACCTGTCGGTTGCCTTCTACAGAGTTGAACCGCAGTCCGTCCAGCATATCGGCTCCACCCTTTGTACCACAAATTAAAGTCTGCGCTTCACGCACTTCCAAAGTATTCAGCGCCCATGCAGATTCCAGACTGATAGTAGCGCCGTTTTCCATCACAATAAAACCGAACGCGGAATCTTCTACTGTAAATTCATTGGGATCCCAGTCGCCGCATGCGTTTCCGGTCTGCGTCTGATAGCGGAACTTATGATAGGAAGTTCCTACACAATACTTGGGCTTATAGTTATCCATAGTCCACAAAGTAAGGTCGAGAGCATGTGTTCCGATATCGATCAGAGGACCGCCGCCCTGCTCGTACTCATTCAGGAAAACACCCCATGTAGGCACAAATCTGCGGCGAACCGCAAAAGCCTTAGCATAGTAAATATCGCCAAACTCGCCCCGAACTGCTGCTTCCTTTAAATACTGAGAGTCATTTCTCTGCCGGTTCTGATAGCCGATAGTGAGTTTCTTTCCAGTACGCTTTGCAGCGTCAATCATCTTCATAGCTTCCACAGAGTTGATCGCCATAGGCTTTTCACACATAACATGCTTGCCGGCTTCCAGTGCGTCAACTGTGATATAGCTGTGGGAACGGTTGGGAGTACACACATGTACAACGTCAATGGAGGCATCCTCCAAGAGTTTTTTATAGTCGGTGTATACCTTTGCGTCTTTTGTACCGTATTTTGCTTTTGCTGCCTCTGCACGAGACTCTTCCAAATCGCAGAATGCAACCATTTCTGCCTCGGGAACAAATTTAAGGCCGGGCATATGTTTGCCGTTTGCAATACCGCCGCAACCGATGATTCCTACCCGTACTTTATCATTTGCCATTGTAGCCATTCGTTCTTCCTCCGAACTCTTGTTAGTTTAAGTACTTGTTTCATTTTAATGAAATCATTTTGGGATTGCAAGAGCTATCAAATAAAATGTGCAGTCATTTTTGAATATCGTGTTTTTGCACATATATAAGAAAATGTTTTTGTATAAATCGCCCATGCAATTATGAAATCGGGATTCTGCCTTACAGAATCCCGATTGATATTATTTACCGTTCAATCTCCATTTTGTATATAAAACGCTTGTATGCCAATCGCCAGGCCAGCACTGATAATACACAGTCAGAATGGACCCGTCAGACAACTCTACAGAAGCTGGATATCCCATATCCAACTGCCCGTCTACTTCATCATTGAGGCAATAATCCTCCGTCCAGGTTTCCCCGTTGTCATAGCTGACACAGGCCCGTTCGCTTCTATCCTCGGGATCGCGGTCCTTCTTAAATCCGGAACCCCGACGACGGCCATAAGAACAAATCACAGCGCCGCTGGAATGTACCATAAGATGCGGAGGCGCGCCATCTACATACATGCATACCGGTGTAGACCAGGTTTTGCCTTTATCATCGGAATATGTTGTATATACAGTAAAGTCCGGCTGCGTTTTTCTCTCATGGATACGAATCGCTCCCAAAAGCCGGCCATTCGGCAGTTCCACTACATGCGGTTCATGCATGTTATCCACCACAATATCCTCGCCTGCCGGAACGGTACCTGTGTGATTCCATGTATACCCGCCATCCTTGCTGGTATACACAACGATAGGATTAGGCGCCTCATAATCTGGATCCATCTGCTTGCCCATATACACCAGTGTACCGTCCTTACATACAGACGGCCCATGAGGTGCCGTCAGGGGAACACGAATAGGATCGCTCCAAGTCACGCCATAATCCTCAGACACTTTTACAAACGCGCCGGTGGCATTCTTTCGCTCCTCTTCCGGAAGCAAATCCCAGCACTCCGTAAAGCCTTTGGAAATTGCTTTATCAGGTTTAGCAAACCAGTCATAAGTCTGAATACTCTCGCAGTATCCCTCATAACCTAGGGTAAACCAGCTCATCAGCATTTTTCCGTTACCCATGTAAGTAAGCCCCACGTCTCGATCATCAAAATAAGAATCATTGACAACAATAGGAGGACACCAGGTTTTTCCCTCGTCCCTGCTGATCCACATACAGTTTTTACCGGTAGGATCTACATGGGACATACGCATAGAAGATGCCCCTGCATACAACACGCCGTTTTCATCTTTACAAACGGTTGGCCAGCCATTATATTTAAAGCATGTATTGGGTTTCTGCCGAAACACAATACCATGCTCTGCCTCTGGTCTGAACGATTTCATACTATACTACTCCTTTAGTTCAAGGGTCTCTGCCTCTTTCGTTGCAATAAGCGAATACACGTTTCTAAAATTGTCGCCTTTTGCAACTTATATTTACAAACTTACAGATATTTTCTTACGATAGCGTTCATCTGCTCCATTTTTTTGTCCATATCCGCCACAAGCTTCAGTTGATTGCGGGCGCGGTCCCGATTCTGCTCAGGATAGTGAATCTGGAAATAAACATCTCCGTTTAAATAATCCCCAAGGAAACGAATGCCCACTTCCAGCGTCATGAGATATGCCCCCATAGGCAGGCCAAGAATTTCTTCTTCGGTCATGGTATCCCGCAATTCCCCCACAAAGCCGCGGACAAAGGTTTCAAACATTTCCAGATCAAGCTCCACTTTATCCAGATCCGTTTCATCTTCTTTTGCGGTAGATGCGCCAAAACGGATGGCATCGCCGAAATCATACAAAATCGATCCGGGCATAACGGTATCCAAGTCAATGATGCATACGCCTTCTCCAGTGACCGCATCCATTAGTACATTGTTCAGTTTGGTATCGTTGTGGGTCACACACAGCTTGATTCTGCCATCGGCAATCCGATCAATGATATAGGAGCATTTGTCAGATTTGGACAACGCAAATTCAATTTCACTGCGCATTTCAGCAGCACGGCCCAGTTTATCTTCCGATACCGCCTGTTTAAAGTCATTCATCCGGCTCACAGAATTATGGAAGTTTGGAATTGTCTCAAACAAGGTGTCCGCCGGATAATCAGACAGTTGCTTGAAAAAACGACCGAAAGCCACAGCACTTTTATAAAAGAGCTCCGGTGAATCAGGAGAGTTATAAGAAATAACATTATCGATTTCCAAATACGCCCGCCAATACCGTCCATCCGGATCGACATAATAGTCGTTTCCATCTTTGGTTTCGATAATTTTACGGGCCTCCCTATCAGGATTTCCGCCTGCTTCTTCCACTTTTTTTGCTACATGACGAGTAACGCCCTTAATATTAGACATCAATTCCAGAGGATTTTTAAAAATATCCGTGTTGACCCGCTGCAGAATATACTGAGGATTTCCCTCGCCGCAGTCAACAAAAAACGTGTTGTTAATATGACCTGTGTCACACCGCTCAAACCGTACTGGTTTTGCTGCAAACTGAAAGGCGTTTCCAGCCTCTTCAAGATACTTGATCGACATAAGTCCTCCTGTAATAAACACGGCCTGCGGCCGATATCGTTCGCACCGAAAATTATCCGGCGGTCCTGTACACACAAAGAATACTGTGCCCATACTTTTTGCACATTCTTCTAAGTTGCAGTCTCTTCATTATACCTTTCCAAATTGTGCCTGTCAAGATATTTGATAAAAAATACAATTCTGTGATTTGTTCCCACAGAATTTGCAAAGATAGCGCCTCTGCCACTTGACTAAATTTTTGTATTGGTTTATAATAATTAGTAATAAAAATTTTGCCAACTTGGCATGACATAGGAAAGGACTTCTATTATGAATAGAGTATTCAACTTCTCAGCCGGTCCCTCTATGCTTCCGCTGTCTGTTCTTGAAACCGCAGCAGCAGAACTGGTTTGCTACAAAGACAGCGGGATGTCTGTGATGGAGATGAGTCATCGCTCTCCGGCTTATGAAGAAATCATTACTGCCGCTGGGGATTGCCTGCGTTCTCTGATGCAAATTCCAGATAATTATAAGGTGCTCTTCATGCAGGGTGGTGCATCCACTCAGTTTGCCTGCGTTCCTCTGAACCTGATGAAAACCGGGAAGGCAGACTACGTTCTTTCCGGACAATTTTCTACAAAGGCATATAAAGAAGCACAGAAGTTTGGAGATGCACAGGCCGTTGCTTCTTCTAAAGACGATAATTTCTCTAAAATCCCCGCTTTAAGCCGGGATACCTTCCGTCCAGACGCAGACTATGTACACATTTGCTTCAACAACACCATTTACGGTACAAAATACAATGCAATTCCCGATACAGGAGATATTCCTTTGGTAGCAGATATGTCCTCCTGTATCCTGTCTGAACCGATTGATGTTTCCCGTTTTGGCGTGATTTACGCCGGTGCGCAAAAAAATATGGCTCCCGCTGGCGTAACAGTAGTAATTGTACGTGAAGATTTGCTGGGCAATGCGCGTCCTGAAACCCCTGCTATGCTGGATTGGAAGTTGATGGCAGATAACGACTCCATGTATAATACTCCGCCCTGTTATTCTATTTATATGCTGAAGCTGGTTTGCGAGTGGGTTCAGTCCATCGGTGGACTCTCTGAAATGAAGAAGCATAATGAACAGAAAGCCGCCCTCTTGTATGATTATCTGGATAGTCAGAACTACTACATAGCTCCTGTTGACCCGGCATACCGTTCCATGATGAACGTCACCTTTGTTACAGGAGATGCAGAACTGGATAAGAAGTTTGCTTCTGAGGCCGGCGCCGCAGGACTAAAAAATTTGAAGGGCCACCGCTCCGTAGGCGGCATGCGTGCCTCCATCTATAACGCAATGCCTCTAGAAGGTGTGGAAACGCTGGTTGCCTTTATGAAAAAATTTGCTGCCGAAAACCCTAAGCACTAAGCAGTAAAAAAATCCTTCAATATATATTTATATGAAAGGTCTCACAAAATGAAAAACATTAAACTTTTAAATAAAATTGCCGCTTGCGGCACAGGTGAGTTCGATCCTGCCGCATATACCGTTGGCGAAGATGTAGCCGCTCCAGAGGCCATCATGGTTCGCAGCGCTGCTATGCACGATATGGAATTTGGCAGCGAATTAGAAGCCATTGCTAGAGCAGGCGCCGGTGTAAACAATATCCCTGTAAATACATGCGCCGATAAGGGTATCGTAGTGTTCAACACCCCTGGTGCCAATGCAAACGGCGTAAAAGAGCTTGCTATTGCAGCGTTGCTTTTGGCTTCCAGAAACATTGTAGACGGCATCAACTGGGCCGGGACACTGGAAACAGATGTGGCGAAGTCTGTCGAAAAGGGCAAAAGCAAATTTGCCGGCTGTGAAATCAAAGGAAAAACATTGGGTGTTATCGGTTTGGGCGCTATTGGCGGTCTCGTTGCCAACGCTGCTAGAGAAATGGGTATGAACGTTATCGGCTGTGATCCCTTTATGACAGTCAATGCTGCATGGAAGCTAAGCCGTGGCGTAAAAAGTGCAGCTACATATGAAGATATCTACAAATCTGCTGATTATATTACACTGCATGTTCCTGCAACCCCCCAGACAAAGAATATGATCTCGGCCCAAACCCTGGCAATGATGAAGGACGGCGTAAAAATCATCAACCTTTCCCGTGCGGATCTGGTTTGTACTGATGATATTAAGGCTGCTATTGCCTCCGGTAAAGTTGCAAAATATGTAACGGATTTTCCCACGGAAGAAGTAATCAATCAGCCTGGAATTATCACGATTCCGCACCTGGGTGCATCCACAGAAGAATCGGAAGATAATTGTGCCATTATGGCAGCACACGAGTTGATTGACTATTTGGAGAACGGAAATATCACAAACAGCGTTAATTATCCTGCTATTTCTATGCCGCGCTCCGGCCTAGCACGTTTGGTAGTGCTTCATAAAAACCAGCCGGAGATGCTCACAAACATCACTGCAGTTTTGGCATCTGATGGTGTGAATATCGACAACATGACCAGCCGTTCGAAAGGCGATTATGCTTGCGCTTTGTTGGACTGCGTGGGAGAGGTTACGCCCGCACACGCGGCAGATATTGCTGCAATCAGCGGTGTCATTCGTGTATTGATTAAATAATAATGAATCAGCTGAAAGTAAAGTAATCGACTAAAAATCAAGGATGCGCATGCGCATCCTTGATTTTATTCTTGCGGGTGTCAATCAACCCGGCCGGAGGTTTTATATGGAAATTCTTTTTGAGGATGCACATTTGGTCTTGACTGTAAAAACGCCTGGCATCCCTTCTCAATCCGATCCCAGCGGACAGGCCAATATGGTCGGGCTTCTTTCTGACACGCTCTCTGTTCCAGTACATTGTGTACATCGGTTGGATACGGCAGTAGGCGGTGTTATGGTCTATTCGAAAACAAAAAAGGCCGCCGGTGCTCTATCAGATTTGTTTCAAAATAGGCAGGTAGCAAAACAATACTGCGCCATCGTCCACGGCGCGGGAAAAAGCGGCATTTTGGAAGACATGCTGTATCATGACAAGAAAATCAATAAATCTTTTGTAGTAAAGAAAAAACGAAATGGCGTAAAAAATGCAGTGCTGGAATATGAAACAGTAAGCATTCGTAAGGAATTGTCTCTGGTAAACATTCGACTAAAAACCGGGCGTGCCCACCAGATCCGCGTCCAATTTTCCACCAGAGGCATGCCGCTCCTAGGTGATCGGAAATATGGTTCACCGCAGCGATGCCCCATTGCCCTGTGGTGTTATCATCTTTCTTTTACACATCCGTTCACCAGGGAACAAATTTCCGGCACAAGTATGCCGCCGCAAGTAGAACCATGGACAGAATTTACTGATGATTTTGAAAAAAATGCTTTATCTGCATTATAAAAATTGATTCCAACAAAAAAAGGCCCCGCTCGGAGCCTTTTTCTTTATTTAGATTTAGAAATACCGCTTCAAACCGGTAGGCGCTTCCGGCTTGCGTTCTTTGCCTTGCAACATGCCCAGCAACTCATCCAACTCATCGTCTGAGATATCCTCGCCATCGTCCTCTGCCGCAGCACTTGCCTGTTCTACTTGCTTTTTCTCAGCAGGAGCAACATTTACTTTTGCTTTTTCATTCAAATTTTTGGCAGATTCCGCTTCATTTTCATTTTCAAAGCCGGTAGCAATAATCGTAATTTTCATAGAATCTTCCATGTTTGGATCAAATGCAACACCCCAAATTACAGTAGCATCCTCATGTGCCTCGTCTGCAATCATAGTGCACGCAGTGTCAATCTCCTCCATACTGATATCAGGCGAAGCAGTAATATTACCCAAAATACCTCTAGCCCCGCTGATAGAAGTTTCCAAGAGAGGACTGGAAATTGCCGCCTTTGCAGCCAGCTCTGCTTTTTCTTTTCCAGAAGCTTCTCCCACACCCATATGTGCAAAACCTGCATCCTGCATAACAGATGTAACGTCAGCAAAGTCCAAGTTGATATATCCTGGTACATTGATTAACTCGGAAATACTCTGCACACCGTGGCTAAGGACATCATCAGCAATTTCAAATGCATTGATCATGGTAATCGGCTTATCCGATACCTGCTTGAGTCGTTCATTAGGAATGATTACAAGAGAATCTACAAACTTACTCAGTTCAGCAATTCCAAGATCTGCCTGCGTCTTTCTTTTCTTTCCCTCAAACGCAAAGGGCTTCGTAACGATACCAATGGTGAGCATACCCATCTCTTTTGCAATCCGTGCAACAATAGGAGCAGCTCCTGTTCCTGTGCCGCCTCCCATACCAGTGGTAATAAACACCATATCCGCGCCGGTAATGGCCGTTTTGATTTCCTCAATACTTTCTTCAGCAGACTTTGCGCCAACCTCCGGATTAGAGCCAGCGCCATGCCCTTTGGTAATTTTTTCACCAATAGGGATTTTGTGGGTCGCAGTAGAATGTTGCAGCGCCTGCTTGTCCGTATTGACGGCAATAAAATCCACACCACGTACATTGGTTGTGATCATTCTGTTCACCGCGTTGTTTCCACCACCACCAACACCTACAACTTTTATATTTACGCCGCTTTCAAATTCTTCATCCAGTTCAAAAGGCATGTTTTTAAATCCTCCGTAATAGATTGGGGCAACAACCTGCAAATCTGTATGTACACATGCAGGCAGAATTACATATATTACTATAATATACTGACTTGGCGAATTTTGCAAGATGTTTTGCAATATTTTTTCGTTTTTATTTTATTTTTTTGCAAAAAATGCAGTTTTGCAAGGGAAACAACCACACTTTATCAAAAATTTACAATTGCAGAAAAATATTCATTCTGCAATTGCATATGTTATTCCAAGTCCAACTGATTATCAATAATGACACTAGTGGCATTCAAATCTGTCAGATCTATACTGGCTTTATTGTCCCCCGAAAACAATTCGTCTTCCAATACGGCAACAGCCAAACGCAGTTTCGTTTCTATTACATCTGTGTTCCCCAAAAAAAGCTTATATTTTCCATCGCAGGACATTGCGATTTCATGAGCGCTGCGTAAATCGATCATACTGATACGTCCCGCCAGATTCGAATCAGCCAGCGCCTCCAACACAGTCTGCATATATATGTCGCTGCGCTCACTAGAGAATATAAGCTTCTTGCCGGACACAGCCTCTCGAACCCGTGGAAGTTTTAATTTAATTAAGCCCTGCTCTTTTGCGTCTGATTGAGAAATTGGATCCAACATACGAAGCGAAGCCGAAATTTCCCAAAATTCTCCATAAAATTCTCCATAATACACCGGAGCTTCTTCTTCAATGAAAAAAGAAATAGATCCTGGCGGTGTGCGTTGTACATCTACCCCCACAACATAGGGACATTGCAGCATAATCTTTTCTTGCACAACACGAGAACTAAAGGAATATAAATGATCCCCCATGTCGACACCACAGGCGGCAAGAATTTCTTCTGACGTGTACTGGCTGCTGCCATCCGTATCCAAGCTGTGTATAACAAATAAAAGCTGATATGTGACAACGCAAAGGACTACAAACACTCCAAAAACCAATGCTACAGATATTAAGGTCTCCCGCAGTTTGCGCCGTCTTCTTCCTCGTGAGGCACGCTGATATGCTTCTACGCGCTTTTTTTCTTCCAGGGGCCTGTCCGCCCAACGCTCCTTCTGACTTCCAGAACCCGGACTGCCTTTAGACCTTACCTGACTGTCGACACGGCTCTGCTGTCGCAGTGTCGATGTATGTGTACCTTGATGGATGGATCTGGCAGTCTCTTTTGTATGATGTAAATTTTGCTGCATGCGGGAACGAAATCCATCATAATATGCTCTGTCCATATCTGCACTAGACTTGTCCGTTACGATAGAAGCTCTGTACGGGGGCTGCACTCTATGAGAAGACAGCTGCGGATTGCGGCGCTGTACTGCTTGTAATTCCAAAAGCTGCTGCACTCGTTCTGCATAGTACGCTTCTGCAGATTTGCCCATTTTCTCGCCCCCTATAAAATCAACTTATTTTCTTTTTTGAATTAGTTTTTGTATATCTTGGAAAATGCGTTTGTTGGTATCCGACACCGCAAACCTACCAATTTTTTCGCTTTGCTGTCGGCGAAAATCTGCACTTTCCACCAGTTTAGCAATTACATTCTGCAAGTTTTCTCCAAGCTTTTCATTTTCCAAAAGCAAAGTCGCTGCTCCCTTGTCTGCCAACACCTTTGCATTTTTATACTGCTGATTGTTGGTCACGTTTGGAGATGGGATCAATACCGCACATTTTCTTGCCGCTGCAAGCTCCGAAATCGTCATGGCGCCGGCACGGCATATCACAATGTCTGCCGCTGCCATACGGCGCGGCATATCGAAAATGTATTCTGTCATCTGAAGATTGTCAAACCGGTCCAGCTTTTTATCGCGAAACCATCCGGCAGCAATATCCTTTTCAATCGCCCCCGTAGCGTGATAATGTAAGACATGCGCCCTTCCTCCGGTATACTGTTCCATTAGTTCCAGCACTGCCGCGTTGACCTTCTCCGCACCGAGACTGCCGCCGTAGGACAAAATATATACGGTTCCATCAGGAATTCCCAATTCTTTGCGAGCAGCTTCTCTTGAGATTCCAGCAAAACCTCCCCGCAGAGGACACCCTACATGAAGAAGCTTTTGAGAACAATGAAGCCCTTCCCCGGCTTCTGTAAAGTTCAAGTAAATCCGGTCTACCACTCCCGACAGCATTTTCACCGCCATTCCCGGCACCGCATTGGATTCATGAAGGGCTGTTGGAACACCCATTCCTGCAGCAGCTTTTACCACCGGCCAACTAACATAGCCTCCCGTTCCAATGACAATGTCCGGCTTCCACTGCCGAATAATTCGACGTGCTTTGCCTGGGGAAGTCAGCGCCAGATATGCCGCTTTAATATTTCGCGGCGAGAGACTGCGCCGCAATCCCATAACATTTACATGATACAGAGTATATCCGGCATCTGGTACAAGCTTATTTTCAATACCTCTGTCCGTGCCCACAAAAGCGATCTGCGCATCCGGTATGTTTTCCCGAATGGTATCTGCAATGGCAATTGCCGGGTTCACGTGTCCCCCCGTTCCGCCCCCAGTCATTAAAACACGCATACGTTGCCTTCCTTTCTCCGTTTACTTCTTTTGATAGGAATGTTTTGAAATAGACAAAAGCATCCCCATTTCTCCCATGAGTATGATCAGCGCCGACCCTCCATATGAGAAAAACGGAAGGGATATCCCTGTATTTGGGATCAAAGATGTCACCACCATAATGTTTAAAAAAGCCTGTATCCCCACCTGACACGTGATCCCAAAGGCCACCAGAGAAGAATAGGTATCTGGCGCTTTTTTAGCAATGGTAATCCCGCGCCAAATAAAGGCTATATATAATGCAATCAATAAAATGGCGCCTACAAATCCCATTTCCTCGCACCAAATAGTAAAAATAAAGTCATTTTGCGCTTCGGATACATAGTTGTATTTGAGACGACTTTCTCCAAGCCCTACTCCTAAAAGTCCGCCGCTGCCTATTGCAAACAGGCCCTGGGTAGACTGCCAAGCTTCTTTCAGTACATCCGCGCTCTTATCACCAAGCGTGGTAATTCGTTTTAAAGCATACTCATTTGTTAAAAGATACCCCACGCCCACAAGAGCGGCCGGTACACCGTAGCACAAAGCCATTTTGCCAATATTTGCGCCGCTGAGAAATATAATGCACATGCCGATCATACCTAAAATAATCGTGCCGGAAAGATGTTTTTCCAGCAACACAAGACCACAGACCAGCGCCAAAATTCCCCCGGGTATAACAATCCCCTTCCATAGGGACGCCTTCTTATTCAGAGGATTGGAGATTTCTTCAAAATGCCGGTCAATATACCAGGCCAGCATCATAATCAGCGCTATTTTCGCCACTTCGGATGGCTGGATAGAAAAGCCCCCAATAAAAATCCAGCGCTGGGCAACGCCACGCGCCGTTCCCATCACCAAAACAAGCGCTAAAAGTCCCAGAGCAACCAAAAAAAACGCTGGCGTCAATTTTTTGTATATATTATACGGTACAAAAACCAGAACACTCATCAGAATGCCCCCGAGGGCCAGCCAAAGAAGCTGATGCCTTATGTAATACAAACTGTCATTTTTAGATGCCAGTGCATTAGGGTAACTGGCACTGAATACCATGATCGTACCAAGACAAAGGAGCACCAATATGATAATGAGCATAGGACGATCCACCCCATGACGAACTCTCTGCACGCCCGCTTCCCACGCCTGTTCTTTTTTTATCTTCTTAATTAAGGAACGCTCCCGAGATGGAACAACCGCCTCCCCTACAGACGATGTACGCTGCACTGTTTTCCTATAAGGCTGCATTCCAGATGCTGCAGCACCTTTATCCGGCACACGACCGATGGGACGCTGCTCGTGTACTTGGCGCCCTGGCGCTTTACTGCGTCCATATTGATAAGACCGGTTCTCATTGCTCATGTGATCTCATATCCTTCCTGTGCAATCACAGCCCAAACCAGGCACAAACACAAAGACACGCTGTCAGAAGACTGAATACTGCCACAATTTTTATTTCACTCCATCCACACTTTTCCAGATGATGGTGGAAGGGCGCCATTTTAAACAGACGTTTTCCACCAGTCAATTTAAAATACATGACCTGAAGCATAGTAGACGCAGTTTCAAATATATAAACCAAACCACATATAACCACGATCAAAGGGTTATCCATCATGAAGGCCGCTCCTACAACTAGGCCGCCGAAAAAGAGGGAGCCTGTATCCCCCATAAACACTCTGGCAGGATAAAAGTTGTAAATGAGAAAGCCTGCCGCTGCCCCAGCCATGATGGCAGCCACAGCCGCAAGTCCTGGTGCCGGCATTGCCATATGAAATAACGCAGCAGCACCATAAAACAGTCCCACAACCATAGTCATGGAGCTAGCCAGCCCATCAATTCCATCCGTGAGATTTACACTGTTCATTACACCGCACAAAAGCAGCAGCGCAATAATATAGTAAGCAATGCCAAAATCTATGGCAATATCCAGATAAGGAATGTACAATTCTGTAGTAATCTGACCAAACCGGCTCATCCCAAAAAGATAAACGCCAGCGCATATAAGCTGCAGTAAAAATTTCTGAGGTGCAGTCAGTCCTTCATTTTGCTTTTTCCGCAGCTTCGCCATGTCGTCAATCATACCAATCAGTCCGCTGGCCATAGCCATTGCTAAAGTAAGTACCAACGCGGGAAGCTCCTTCGCACCCTCACGGAGAAAAATAATCACGCAGGCAAAAACCCCAGTGATTAAAGCCGCTATGATAAAGGCCAGCCCCCCCATGGTAGGGGTGCCCTCTTTGCTTTTATGCCATCGGGGACCGATTTCTAAAATTTTCTGCCCCATCTTATGACTGGCAAGTACTGGAATCAAAAAATGAGAGATCCCCGCTGTAAGCAAAAAGGTAACGGCAAATATGCCGATAAAGAATACGGGATAAAACATACACCCTCCGCAATTGGTTTGCATTCACCATATTAGTCAAATGTAAAAATCTGTGAATTTATTGAAATAAGTATACCATATTTCCCCGTGCCGGTCAACCTGTAACAGGATATTTCCATAGCCTGTATTACCCATTTTTCAACCGATTTACCGTTTCAAACACGATATCCCGCTCAGAAAATGGCTTTTTACCATCCGGCCCTGTTTCATAATTTTCATGTCCCTTCCCAGCAAGAAGAATCGTATCTCCCGGCATTGCTGTCTCTACTGCATAAATAATGGCCTCACGCCGGTCAGGAATTACAGCGTCCGCCGGCCGCATTTGCATTCCTGAAAGAATATCCTGAATAATAGCATTTTTATCTTCCGTACGAGCATTATCCGATGTGACGATTACTCGATCGCAAAGTTCTCTTGCCAGGCGTCCCATAATGGGTCGTTTGCTTTTATCTCTATCGCCCCCACAGCCAAAAATTACTGTAAGTCTCCCGCCACGTGGTATCATCTGCCGCAGTCCCTTTAATGCTGCACGCAAGGCTTCGGGAGTGTGTGCATAATCAATATATATATCAAATCCGGCATCTGCAGAGCGGACGATTCGTTCCATTCTGCCACTAATTCCCGTCACACCCGCAATTCCCCGGATTACGTCCCCTGCACTGATTCCCATTTCAAGAGCGGCAATTGCCGACAGCATTGTATTATATACAGTAAATGCGCCCGCAACCCTGGATCGAATCGGCAAGCTTCTCCCTCTGTACTGCAATTGATATGCAACACCTTCCGGCCGGATCCTTCTGTTTTTCGCCATATATAAGCCAGCATGAATTCCGCGGATTCGCCGTCCATAGGGATCATCTCCATTGATAACAGAAGTTTTGCAATTGTCAAACAAAGAAGCCTTAGCCTGAAAATACGATTCCATATCCTTATGAAAGTCCAAGTGTTCCGCGGATAGATTGGTGAAAACCCCCGTTTCAAAATAAAGCGGCGCTGTTTTTCTTTGTGCCAGAGAATGACTGGACACCTCCATTACCACCGTGCTTGCTCCATTTTGCTTCATATAGTCCAGTATACCGTACAAATATCGGGGATCGGGGGTGGTCATTGCTGCAGGAACATCAGGATTTTCTGCACCCTCCCAGGATATCTGCCGTCCCCCCAGCTGATATCCCAATGTTCCAATCGTACCAGTCTGTATTCCAGCAGCAGCAAAAATTCCAGATAAAAAAGTGAGTGTAGACGTTTTCCCATTGGTTCCGGTAATTCCCACCAGTCGCAGAGATCTGCCTGGATTTCCATAAAAGTTATTCCAAATAACTGCGGCGGCACGCCGAGTATCCTTAACCAGTATACAAGGAATTCCAGAAAGATATGTATCGCATATACAAGCTGCGGCACCCCGCAGGATCGCTTCACTGGCATATCGATGCCCATCTTTTACAGTTCCCCGCAAACAGATGAAAAGCCCTCCTGGACGCACGCTTCTGGAATCCGTTGCGGGCGAGGATATGTCAGCGTCCATAGGAGCCCCGCAAGCTGTATAATCAAGACCTACCAATAATTTTGTCAGTTGCATAAAAAACCTCCGGAAGATTCTTTTCTTTCAACTTCCGGAGATTTTTTACTTCTGATTTTTTAGTCGGTCACACTCAAATCCCGCAGGGAAATTTCTACAACCGTTCCCGCTGGTGCCATAGTACCAGCCGCAATAGACTGTACAGCTACTGTGGACTCACTGCTGTTAGAAGCGCCTTTTACGCTGACATTGAGTCCTGCATTTACAAGCATGCGGTTGGCTGCTTCTGCCGATTTTCCCACGACATTAGGGACTTCTATCGTGTTTTTAGCTTCCTCGCCATCTGTATAAAGGATAACACGCCCACTTTCTTTAGACAACGTGCTGCCAGCTGCCGGCACCTGTCCGGTAACCGTAGTACCGGTTCCTACAACTTCACATTTCAGTCCCTTTGCAGCAATATCACTGCTGGCCTCTGCCGTAGTGGTACCAACGTAGTTTTTTACACTAATTTCTACAGACTTCATTTCTTCCTCTGTATATTGCGGCTCATACCCCATGTAGGGAAGAATCGTAGATAAGAAATTAGAAACGTACGGCGCAGCTACCACGCTGCCGTACACACTGCCGCCCATAGGTTCATCGACTACAATGATTACGGCAATTTCCGGATCATATGCCGGCGCAAAGGCCACACAAGAACCGATACGCAAAAAGGTTTGCCCGCTCTCATCCTTCTGGTCAATTTTTTCGGAAGTACCAGTTTTGGCAGCAACTTTATATCCCTTTACATAAGCGTTTTTTGCACCGCCATCGGTGGAAACACCTTCTTCCAAAATGCCTGCAATGGTGTTGCACACTTCCGTGCTCACCACCTGCCGTTTTATATCTGTATCATACGTGTTTTTCACTTTGCCTTCGCTGTCAATAACTTCTTTGAGCAGATGAGGGGTTACTAAATATCCCCCATTGGCTACAGCAGATATTGCAGTCAACTGCTGCAGGGGTGTCGTCTTGTATGTCTGACCAAAGGAATAAACAGCTAGAGATACAGTAGTAAAATCGTTAAAATTGTGATAGTAGGTTGACACTTCGTTGGGCAAATCAATGCCGGTAACATTTCCGTATCCAAAATCCAAAAAATATTTATAGAAGGTTTCTCTTCCCAGCCGCAGTGCAATTGTCATCAGAGCAGGGTTACAGGACTGCTGCAAACTTTTTGCATATGGCAGCGTTCCATGCCCCGTTTTCTTGTGACAACTGATCGGCCGGGAATACCCTTCAATCTTCATGCTTCCGCTGCAAGTAAAAGATTCTGTAGGGTTGGTTACGCCTTCTTCAAATGCCATTGCGGTGGTCATAATTTTGGATGTAGAGCCCGGTTCGTACAACTCTGTAATCGCCTTGTTCTTCCACATAGTGTAAAGCAAATCAAAATATTTGCTGGTCCTAGCCTTTTCATATAAAGCTGCAAAATTTGCCTCGTAATACTGATCCGCCGCTGCAGTCAGCTCTTCGCTGCCGTCTTCCAATTTTTTGTTTTCTTCCTTCACCTTTTTCACAGCAAGGCGATATGCATCATCGTTGCGCTGATCACTGTTTTCGTATTCTGCAAGCTTTTCCCCCGACCATGCATCCAAGGTATATGGATCATTGCAGTCAAAAGAAGGATATGTAGCCATCCCCAGGATCGCTCCAGTATTTACGTTCATTACAATACCAGCTGCACGGTTTGCCGCTTGATTCTCGTTTACAGTAGCTTCAAGCTGGTTTTCCAATTCATACTGGATATAGGTATCAATGTTCGTTACAACATCGTATCCATCTTCTGCGGCTACATACGTTTCATATTCAAAACCCATGTCGTTGTTCAATGCATCCTGCGCTGTCACATAACGGCCGCTGGTTCCCTCCAGCAGGTTATTATAATATGCCTCTAATCCATAAATACCGATTCCATCGCTATTGGTGAATCCAAGCGTATGGGCCGCAAGGTCACCGTAAGGATAATAACGAATTGCACCCGCACGCAGATATATCTGAGAAGTCAACTCGTATTCATCGATAAACTTCCGTACCTTCTCAGCATCTTCTTCGCTTATTTGGTTTGCAATTACCTCATACCGCCGGTTTTTCTTGCCGGTCTTTTCCAGAACCGCATCGTAATCACACCCCAGCGTATCGGCAAAGAAGCGGGAAATCAGTTCATTCATTTTTATATCTTTGTAATCCGCGTCGGAAGCCTTCCAGGTATACAGCGCTTCTTTCCCATCCTCCTCTTCTTTTGCCATTGCGTCGATGATATCTTGGGGAGAGATAAAGCAAAGATATACTGTAGCGTTTGTAGCAAGAATATTCCCATTGGTATCGTAGATTGTGCCCCGCTCCGGGTTGACCTCTGTCTCCATGGTAATTTCATTCATTACCTGCTCTTTATAGTAATCGTAACTATATACCTGAAGGTACGCCAAACGTATGGCTACGATAATAGCAAGCGCACCAAACACCATAGTCAATACTGTGGCGCGGGAGGTAGTGCGCCTGGTAATTCTCTTTCTATTTTCCGCCATTCAGCAATCTTCCTTTCCCCGGCACTGCAACTTGTTCGTTTGATTCTATGTGCCGATGTAGCAATTTATGTATTCCATATAATCCAAAGAAGGTGTGCAATGCACACCTTCTTTGGGATCAAAAGATTAGTTAATATATTCTAAGAGTTTATCCCAGCCGCTCCCAACAGAAGACAAAAGCGTTGCAAAAATTCCGAAGTCTTCCTGATTTTCTTCCGTATCCTCTATCACCTCAACCCGGTCTCCCTGGGCAATGTTAATATACTTAGACTCAACCTGATTGCGGCGCACCATACCAATATCTTCTCTGGCGGTTTTTTCAATCATACGTACATCATTCTTTAAATCTAACTGAATAGCCAGTTGTTCCACTTCTGTGCTCAATTCACTACGCTGGGACTCCAGTCCGGAAATCTCCCGTTTAAACTCATTAATCTGCGCAAAACTGAAAATAATCATCAGCACGACAGCGGTAAAAAGAACAATTGCAGTCAAAATGCTTTTAGGGACAGGCGAACTTTTTACCCGAACTTCATCCGAACGTCCGCCTCGAATCATTTGAAGCAGCCCACTTTTTGTACGCTCTGCTTGTTTTGCAGACGCATGCGGTCTGCTTTGCACAACAGCTGCCTGTGCACGGATAGAAGCCGCGCGTGCATATGCCGACGCATAAGCGCCGGAGGGAAAAGGCGTAACTCTCGTAAATGCACGGGTGCGCTGCTGCGCTTCATAAGCCGCACGCTGCGCGGCAGAAGGAGTCGCCTTGGCAGATACTGTTTGCTGCGTTCTAGTCTTCGTCTGTACAGCTGTTCTTTTCCCAGCAGGAACAAATTCTGCCGTTTCTTCAAAGGGATTGACAGTCTTGGCAATTTTTCCATCTACCCTAGAAATTTCCTGTGTCTGGCACTTTGCAGACACTGCGGCCGCACCTCTACCGCTAAATTTTTGCTGCAATCTGCCGCACAGTGGATTTTCTACCGTGCCTGTTACATGCATTTGTGCGCTTGCCATTGTCTTTCCCTATCCTTTCTTTACATTCCGCCGTGTCAGGCAGTTTTGCTTTCTATATCTTTTCCACAATCCGCAGCTTTGCGCTTCTTGCTCTTGAATTTTCTGCAATTTCTGCATCTGAAGGCAAAATCGGTTTTTTTGTAATTCGTGTCACAATCGGCTTTTTCCCGCAGGTACATATCGGAAAATCTGGTGGGCACTCGCAGGGAGATGCCATTTTCCCAAATACCTGCTTTACAATTCTATCTTCTAAAGAGTGAAAAGTAATCACTGCAGCGCGGCCTCCTGGACGAAGACGCTCTACCGCCGCCTGGAGCGACGGCTCAATTACTTGCAGTTCTCCATTTACTTCAATACGCAATGCCTGAAACGTTCTTCTTGCAGGATGCTGGTTTTCTTTGCGGCGGGCCGCTGCTGGAATAGCTTCGATAACAAGCTCTGCTAGCTGTTGCGTTGTCTCAATTCGTTGATTTGCCCGTTTTTCCACAATGATGGATGCAATCCGCTTAGAAAATCGCTCTTCTCCATATTCCTGTAAAATTCTGTACAAATCTTCTTCACTATATGTATTGACAATATCCGCCGCCGTTCTACCGCCTGAAGGATCCATGCGCATATCTAAAGGGGCATCTGCCATATAAGAAAACCCCCGATTTGCCTCATCCAATTGAACGGAAGAAACACCAAGATCCCACAATACTCCATCTATTTCTTGTATACCCAAGCCATCCAGCACTTCGCCGACAGCTGCAAAATTTGCTTTTACTACAGTAGATGCTGTCCCATACGCCGCTAGGCGCTGTCTGCATCGCACCACTGCGCGTTCGTCCTGATCTAAGCTAATAAGCCTTGCTCCATGGGGCGTTTGCCGCAAAATTTCTTCGGAGTGCCCGCCGCCGCCGGCAGTACAGTCTACAAAAATACCCCCCCGGCGAGGTACAAGAGCTTCCACAGCTTCTCTCAGAAGAACAGATACATGTGCATAGTTCACACTATCTCTGCCTTTCTTATTTATTTTTACAAGCCGTATTCCAACATTAAATCCCGAATGCTGGCAACCTTTTCCGTATCATACATGTCCGGAATCTGCGCACTCTCAGAAGCCCACAATTCTACTCTATCCCCACATCCAATAAAGGTAACCCCTTCTGTCAATCCCGCATACTCCACTAAGTCTTTGGAAAGCATTACCCTGCCCTGTCCGTCAGGCACGGATTTTTGGGCATTTCCGCAAATAAAGCGGGTAATGTCACGCACCTGGGTTTTCGGCAATTCCTTAAGTTTTTCTGTATAGTTGGACCATTCCGCCAGAGAATATGCTGACAGACAACCGTCGACATTTACTGTGATTACAATTGGAGAGCCAAGATCTTCACGAAATTTTGCCGGAAAGAACACGCGATTTTTCGCATCCAGCGTGTGGGTGTATTTACCCAGCAAATCCACATTTAGCTCCCCCTTTTCCACCATTTTTATGAAACAATTATGTTCTATTACACCACAAGGATGTTATTATTATAATATGGACGTTGCGAATTTGCAATACATTTTTATAAGTTTTGCATGGTTTTTTTCAATATTTCGCACTATTTCTCCTGTTATTCCTTCTTTAATTCCATTCATTTTTACATTTACTACCATTTATTTTATTTTTTACCATTTTCATCTAAAAACAATTGTTTTTAGATAGGCGCAGAAAATAAGCGTCAAAAAAGCAGCCCCCTTCGGCGGCTGCTTTTTTAGACATCGGTATAAACAAATATTTTTTATCCTTTTTTGCGCATATAGTGCTTTTTTATACGTAGCAGTTTTTGCATCAAAGAAAGGAAGCAGAGAGACTACCTTTCTTTGATGCTATTTACGTAAAGGACACAGGATCCGTATATCCTGGCTCTACAAGTACATTGTCTTTATCTTTAACAAACTCGTTGTATACACCTTCCCACTGCGCATAGTCATATTCCTCAACAGACACAGAAATATATTTCTCTGGCTTGCCCATAGTTTTGTTGACTACAGCAGCAATTTGTTCAGCAGCCTCCTGCAGTTGGTCCTTGGAAGGCCCGCTAATTGTCTTGATTACAATATGTGGCATATTTTTATCTCCTTTTTATTTAATCAATCCACAAAATCTTATTCATATCCGGCACATGCGGGGCCCCACCCGGATATTCTGCATATCCCAGCAAAACAGCAATCCCCAAATCATACCCTGTTTGAAAACGGAGCTTCTCTTTAAATAGATTTCCCTGTGCTCCGGCAAAGGAAAATTTGGCCAGCCCACAAATCAAGGTATCAATGCCCAAAGATGTAGCAGCCAGCGCAATGTTTTCCGTAACGATACCACAGTCCAAAAAGGCATCTTCGGCAATCGGAACCAGCATCATGCAAGGAGCATTATAGTATAGCCTCCCCCCTCTGGTCTGTATACGCTCGTATATACTTTGATCTGGCAATGCTGCTAGATTCTTCATACCTTCTTCTTCCAGTTTACAAATTAAGTCTTTATTTTTCAGCACAATCACCTGCCATGGTTGGCGGTTCATCCCGCTAGGCGCACATACGCCCGCTTGCGCAATAGTCCGCAAATCCTGGTCACTGGGCGCCTTGTCCGTAAAGGCTCGGCAGGAGTACCGAGTGCGTATGGTTTCTATTGTATCAATTGGCATAATCCATCATCCCCCTTTTTTTATACTAAAAAATATCTTCGTATTTGGCTCCTTGCAGGATAGAAGTCTTGATAAACAAAATCAATCTTAGAAGAAGATATACCGCTACTTTAGTATAACAGTTCTCCAATCTGAAAGCAAGAATACAGTTCACATACAGCCAAGTCCACGCCCTACAGAGCTATTTACACCTAATAATTAGTAATTAGTAAATAGCTCGTTGAAAACAAGGAATGCCGAACCCCTTAAAATCAAGGCTTTCGGCATTGTTGGTGGCGCGCCCGAAGGAATTCGAATCCCCGACCTTCCGCTTAGGAGAAGCACCAAGACACTATATACGACTTCCCTCGAAGTCCCCGAAAGTCCTTATAAATAGCGGCTTTTCCGGCATTTTGATTACCGCATTTTCTTATGCTTTCCCTGCTAATTTTAGGGTGTTTTAGGGCTTACGATTAGATGGGAATTAGCAGGACAAAGGATTTTCGGGTGGAAATCTAATAACGATTTTTTCTATTATATTCCCTTGATATTTCTTTTCTTGCCGCTTCGGTTTATCTATTATTGCATAAAAATAAGCAAAAGTCAAGCCACTGGAACAGCTTGACTTTTGCCTTTTAATTATTAGGTTTATAATTTTCCAATACTGTTTTCATTACTGCAAGCAATTCAGGATTAGCCATTAACTGAGCAACAAGCTCGGCGTTGTCATCATTTTTTTGTACTTCTGCGGATTGGCTCGGCGTTTGTGTTTCTTCCTTTCGCCTATAAAAGTTTTCCTCAAAGCGTTGAGCATTTACCCGGCGATCCTCGTCTATAATATGAGAATACACATCGGCTACCATTTTAACCTGTGCGTGTCCTGAATCGCCCTGAACGGATTTCATATCGCCGCCGTTCAGCTTCAGCTTATAAGTAATACTTGAATGTCTTAGACTATGGAAAACAACGGGCGGCAAGTCGTTATTCTTTATGAGCTTACTCAATGCCCTGTTAATCGTCTGTCCCTCAATCGGTCTGCCGTTAGGATTGCAAAACACAAGATTATAGTCTGTAAACTCATCTCCAAACAGAGCCTTGTATTCTTCAATCTCAGATTTTCGCTGTTTGAGCATTTCCGCAACGGTAGTGGGAATAAACACCCTGCGGGTACTTGTCTTTGTTTTCGGCTCTTTCAGTACCAATGCGGTATTCGTTCTTGCGATAACAGCAGGAAACTTAAACATTACGCCTTTTTCTCCAAGTGTTTCAAGCGCTTCCCGGTTTACTCTTTGCAGCTCTTTGTTGACAAAAAGATAGGCGTTGCCGGATTTAATGCTTGCGTCGCTGACATCAATGCAGTCCCAAGTCAAGCCGAGCATTTCGCCCATACGCAAGGAGCAAGCAAAAGCCAAATTTAAGGCTAATCGGAGAATATCGTCATCACATAGGTCTATTGCCTTGAAAAGAGTGTCTGCGTCCCATATATCACGGGTTTTGTGTTCTTCCTTCGGAAGTGTTGCGTTGACGCAGGGATTCTTAGCCATCAGCTCCCATTTGACCGCCTGATTAAAAGCGTTTCTAAGCAGCTTGTGAACTTCCCTGACAACATGACAAGACAGATATTCATTATTCGGCTTGCGGTTATTTACCACTCTCGATTTGACGGAAAGAAGGCTTTGGTAATACTTGTCCAACACCCTTGTGGTCACATCACTAAGCTGCATATCCCCGATAATCGGGTTAATGTAATTAAAAATAATGCTGCGGCGAGCCTCATAGGTAGACATTGCCCAAGTGTTCACGCCATAGATAGACATATATTCATCAAGCAATTCCTTTACGGTTTTTGCTTCAGGAACTATAAAAGTCCCCGTTTCCTGTTCAAATTCAATCTGAGCCTTTCGTTTGCGAGCGTCAGCATTTGTCTCGAAGGTTTCCCACTTCTGACGCTTTTTTCCGTTCTCGTCTATGTAAGCGTAGACAACGGAGTATTTATTTTTTCTTTTTACGATAGAAGCCATTTTTAGCACCTCCAATTGGTTATTTTCAAGCCAAGCGTCAAAACTTGACTTCACAATGCGAATGTGGTTGCCGACACGCACACTTTCAAACACATCTGAACGAATGAGTTTTATGGCGGTATCTCGGCATATATCGAGTATTTGGCAGATTTCATTAACTGAGTAGCTGCCTTTTCCTTTTGCATAGTCCTGATTATAGGCAAGACACTTTTCTTCAAACATTACATTCCTCCTCCCGTTCCGACGCCTTCTTATAGTGAGTTTGTTTCGCATACCATTCCTCAA
Organism: uncultured Clostridia bacterium; assembly: GCA_948466345.1. Classification (GTDB taxonomy): domain Bacteria; phylum Bacillota; class Clostridia; order Oscillospirales; family CAG-272; genus Avispirillum. The sequence continues at coordinate 105,145 of CAOKAC010000007.1, forward strand.
AACTCGTTTTATCAATGCGGATAACTTCATTGATCGTGCTGATCTTAACAGATTGAAAATGTTTCCGATAAATCAGAGAATAAGCCGAGCCGTCCTTTATTCCGAGCAACCTTGCCATTTCAGGAACCGACATAGAATCTGCCCATTTCGCACCGGGAAGCTCCCCGTTTACCTTCTTATAATGAAACTGTCCGGCATACCATTTTTCAAAGCTGTCAACCATTACACGCATTTTCCCGGCGATGAGCCTGATTTCAAAATAGTTCTTTTTTACAAGCCAGTATGAATCCGTCTTGCCTAATCCGAGAAGCCTGCCCATTTCCCTGACAGACATACTTGTTTTGTTCATAATGTATTCCTCCGTATTCCAAACGGTTTGCACCGTCTTTATGTAGCCAAGCGTTTAGCTTGGCTACATTGTACGGAAAAACGGAGTTTTTGTTAATGATGCGATTCCCTCAGTCGCATACTTGACTTTTTTCATCAAGCCACTTGTCAAAGCTCTTTTTTGATACTCTGATACTGCCGCCGATTCTAACGATTCTGAACGCTCCTGACTTTACGAGAGAGTAGGCAGAGTTTTTACCAATTCCGAGAATGTCCTGTATTTCCGGCACGGTATAAGTCCGCTTTTCAAATGGTATCGGCTGCTGGTCTGTGGCTTGATTGAGAGCAGTAATTTTGTCCTCAAACACGCAGACAGACCTCCTTTAGCGGTTTTGACTTGTATCAATGATGATATACTCATAGCCGTTATTTTGACACTTATCGCACTTTTGCTTAACCCTTGCGAACGGATCAAGCCTCCTTATAATGTAGCCTGAATTTGATTTATAATCTTCCAAGCACTTGCTGCAAAGGCAGCGAATATCGCCCTTATGCTTTTGCGGCTTATCCACCCATAAGCCGAGCGCTTTTTTTAAGCCGTGATTAACCTTACGGAGCAGATAGTCGCTGTCAACAAATCCGATATACTCCACAAGCTCGGACTGATTGACTGTTTTCAATTGTTCAAGCATAACCATTGAAGGCTCTTTCAGTCCAAATTTATCGCCCAAGATAATATGGGAGGGTAAATACCTCTTTTTAATAACCGATGTAAGAGCTGCAACAATCGTTGTCGTACTCGCCCGATTTCCCTCGTTGCATTGAACCACGAGAACAGGTCTTATCCCATTCTGAATTGATCCAGCATTACTTCCAAAGTCGTGCAGATAGATTTCTCCACGCTTCACTTTTTCTTTATTCTCTGTTTGCATAGCATTGACCTCGCATTTCCAAGATTAAGTGAAGGGGAGAGCCTTTATCCGGATTCAAAGCAACCCCTTCACTAATTTGGAATCAGTCGGTCAAATGACACCCTATTTTCGGAAAAAATCTGAAAAAACTTTCTTTATCTTTTTAACAGCCGCATTCAAATGTCTGTCAATGACCTGATGAGCCACGCCTTCCTCTTTGGCAATTTCCCTTGCACTTTTGTTTGCAACATAGCGAGCTATGAGGTATTTATATTGCTTTTCGGTAAGGCTTGAAAGAGCCTTGTCCAACAGCTTCATCTTCAACTGATAACGATTTTCTTCATATTCTTCTGTTATCTGCTGCTCAACAAAGCTGGGAACAATGACCTCTGAGTGGAATACTCCTATCAGATCGTCGTCATATCCAAATGCGTCCTCGTTATTTAAGCTGCGCTTATAAAACTTGCTTTCATTTCTCCTGAACTCATATACTGCCTTTCCCTGTTCAACGGACAGCAACACGAACGGTATGTAGCGGGATATAATATCAGGGTATTTTTCAAACAATTCTTTTTCGGATAGTTCTGTAATGATTGCCCATTGTTCCTCGCCTGTGTATCCCTCATACTCATACTTCAAATTGATAACCTTGCATTCGCTCTGAAAATGCTCTTTCAGAACATCTAATTGGCTTTTTGCCATTTTCTTTACCTCCAGTCTAAATTTTCAAAAATGTAAAAATTCAGACCGGAAGGCGGAGAACGGCAACCAACGCTATAAAAGCTCAAAATATCGCAAAATATAAAAACGCACCTGCATAGCGACAAATTTCGCCGTGCAAGTGCGTTTGTTTCATTGTATTTATGGCATATCAGTTCAGTATATGAGCCGCATTGTTCCTTTGTGGGGTAAGTGCTTTTTTCAATGAAATACTTTCTGATAATACCTTTGTAACAGTTTAATATTCGCTGCTCATCACAAGCAGCGGAACGCCGAGAATAATCCAGCGCATTAAAAACTCTCCGATCCAAAAAAACTCAGAATCGGAGGGTGTAGGCATATTGAATCGCCCTGTCAAAACCTCGTTTTTTTATTTGGCAGGGTTCATATTTCTATATAGTTCAGTCATTTGAGAACTGTTAGTCCATTTATAATTGAATTGTTGTGCCATTATAAAGGTGGCATAAATCAGTATAATTATATATGGAGGTGGACTGTAAGTGCATAACAAACCTGAAACGCTTGGTTGTATCATTAAGGCAGCTCGTGAACACGCCGGAATTACCATAGAAGCGTTAGCAAACAAAGTAGATATTACCGAGCGATACCTATACCGGATCGAGAACGAGGGCAAAAAGCCGAGCTTCGATGTCCTACATAAACTCATCCGGGAATTGAACATTTCTGCGGATTCGATTTTCTACCCTGAGAAGCCGTCCAAAGATTCCGAGGTAGAAAATCTCCTCCGTATGCTTTCAGCTTGCGATGAACGGTCGTTAGAAGTCGTCAAGGCAACTGCGAAAGCCTTAATTGATACTGCACCCGAAAAGTAGCCGCAAGGCTGCTTTTCCTTTGTATGAAGAACAGAGCCGATGATCTGTGATTGCTCACAAGTTCATCGGCTCTGCGTCTTATGCGTCTGGCTCTTTGATGATAATTAGCATGAATATAGTAAGTTCAACGAGTTCTAATATTTTTTATAGATGTATTCGGTGAAAATCCGATAAAAACAATATACAATCCAGACTACCCAAGTTATTTCCCACTTTTGTGTAATGATACTAATCAATAAATAAAGGACGGCAACAGTAATAGCGATAATCCAATTCGATATCTTTTTCTTCTTGCTTATTTCATTCTTTGATACTTTCACAACATCTGATAACAAGT
>CAOKAC010000008.1 GCA_948466345.1 uncultured Clostridia bacterium
TTACCTTTATAACAAAGTTATAAACAAAAAAAATTACCTTTATAACAAAGTTATATATCCAAAAAATACTATCAATACATATTTTGATATGAATTTTTGGTGATAAAATAGGTTGCAAAGAAAAATTACACTTTTACTATCTTACTGCACGCAATACATCCCAAGGCGTAATCATTCCCATCAAAGGACTCTTTTCATCTCCATTTACAGTAACAAATACTGCTGCAACACGGCGGCTGCCTGCTTCTTTCTTTTCAAATAATTTTTTTATTGTATAACAGGACGCATCTTTATCAACAAAACAAAATTTTTCCATAATATGCTTTTCCGGAGGTAATATTGTCGCCATATCCTGTACTTTCAATCCTGCAGTAGGTATATCTGGTCGTGTTCTGGAAAAAGCAAAAAGCGATCCAACACTAAATACACCTGTAAGATATCGTTTTTTATCTACGACGGGAATATGTGAAAATCCACGCTGCTCCATTACTGATAAAAGCTCTGTAATCAATTCTTCCTCTTTAGCACAGTATAAATCATCTGTTAGTGTCGCAATTGCCAATGCTGCCGGTGGATGCTTTGCATATTCTAAAACTTCTTCTAATGCTTTGATGGTAGAAGCTGCAGGGAATACAGGAGATTGTCCGTCAATCTTTCCATGATGAGATAACAAATTACGTACTTCACGAAACAAATTCAGTTCCTCGCGCCACCGGCTTCCTTCATTTGCTCCAAAATGTTGAATAGACCCGGAACGCATCTGATATTTTGCTCCTAGTACTTCTTCCAAATCTCTATATAAATTCAAAAACCGCTCACTGTCATCCATAATTTCTTTTATCTGCCTCCATCTTAATTAAATTATTTATTAAATTATTTTTATTTAATTAAAAAATATGTTTTAATCTTCTATTTATGAAACATTATCTGCATAAAAACTACAGCAATTCGTATATCTTGTGTCTTTTCTTGTATCTAAAAACCAAGAAATACAACATATAGACGATTTCGAATGCTGACGAATAAAACAGTATTTTAAGGTTCTTTGTAAGATATTCTCGAAAACCCCTGTTTTTATGCGCCTTTTACGGTCATATGCTGACGAATAAAACAGTATTTTAAGGTTCTTTGTAAGATATTCTCGAAAACCCCTGTTTTTATGCGCCTTTTACGGTCATATGCTGTCGAAAACAGTTGTAAACTATGACATTTGTGCGAAAAATATCAAATGTTTCTTAATCTTCAAATTTATACCATTGCTATAATTTTGTTATCATATCGATTTTAAGGAAAGGACGGACGGCATGAAACACAAAAAACTTGAAGAAAATCTGCAAGAGGTAATTCGTACATCAATTAAAAGAGCTGCAGGGGATATAATTCTTTTATACCGTCTGACACAGGAACCGGTACAGACTGAATTAACATCCCAGTCTCAATATTCTCTTACTGTCACAAAAGTAGATTGCGGCGGAACAAGACGGGAAGTACGATGTCTTCCGGATCTTACAAGAAATCGAATGGAAGCAGAACAAATTTATGAATTGATCAGCAGAGGTTTGGTAACGCCTTGCACATTAGATGAAGTGATTGATGACTTGTTTGCTATATAAAAATAAAACCTTGCCAGTACCGGCTACTTGCTGGTACTTTTTTCTGTGTTTACTTTTCACAGTCGAATTTCTACTGCGCTGCCAATTTCCATTGTATTGTCTGTAATATGACAATCTCTGGCCCAAAGTGTCACGCCTGCTGCTGCAGCTTCTACCAGGGCATCTGCAAAAATAGGATCTGTCCGACGATTTGGAGTAAAATAGGATACGCCTTCCATTTGAATTACAAAAAGGACATATGTCTTGTATCCCTGCATTGCAAGCCGGGTCAATGTACGCAAGTGCTTCGTTCCCCGCAATGTAGGCGCATCAGGAAACATAGCCACCCCATCTTCTTCCAGTGTAACCCCTTTTACTTCTAAATATACTGGTCCATCCCTTGTCTCTATGCAAAAATCTAGACGGGAATCTTCTATTTTATATTCCGGACAAATCGCTCCTTTTGGAAATACGGTAGGTAAAAATTCCGCAGTAGCTTGGTTGGGTGCCTGTGCATCTATATTGATCAGGCGGTCGCCTTTTTTTACTGCTACCAGATCAAAGGCTGTTTTTCGTGCTGGATTTTTTGCAGCGCTCAGTATCACGTGGGTACCAGGAATCAATAACTCCCGACATCGACCAGTATTTTTCACATGACAAATTTGCTCTTTTCCATTCATTTCTACTAATGCAATAAACCGATTGGGGCGGGAAAGAAATTTGCCATGCATGATGGTTTTGTATTGCATAGGATTGCAGTTTCCTTTCTATTATAAAACCTGTACAAGCCTTAAAACAGAACTACCGTCTGCCTTTTTTTCGTCTCTGACGAGTATTCGCACCAGCGGCAGGACGGCTTTTTCCATTTCGAGATATCTGCCCTTTTTTTGCTTCTGCTTCTTTTTTCTTTCCCTTCTGTGCAGGACGAATCAAACAGTCCGGACCAAAACCAATTAAATCTTCTCTGCCGCAACGATGCAGTGCTTCCATTACCAGCCGCCGATTCTCCGGCCGCCAATATTGCAGCAAAGCTCGCTGCAGCTGTTTTTCTTTATAATCTGTGGCTGTATACACAGTCTTTCCCGTAAGAGGATCGATTCCTGTGTAATACATTACAGTAGAAGCAGTTCCTGGGGTAGGATAAAAGTCCTGCACTTGCTCAGGGGACAGCCCAATTCGCTTGATATAAAGTGCCAATTCTACCGCATCGGACAGACGACTGCCAGGATGGCTGGACATAAGGTAAGGCACCAAATATTGTTCCTTTCCGGCCTTCTCTGTTGTTTTAAAAAATTTCTCTCTAAATGCATCATATACGGCAATATCCGGCTTACCCATGCAGCGCAGCACATAGGGAGAGCAGTGTTCCGGCGCTACTTTTAGCTGCCCGCTCACATGATCCCGTACCAGTTTTTCAAAAAAAGCATCGTTTGTGTCCTGCAGCATATAGTCAAACCGAATGCCGCTGCGGATAAATACCTTTTTTACACCGGGAACCTTTTCCACAGCCTGCAGCAATTCTATGTATTCCTTATGGTCCGCATCCAAATGCTTACAGGGAGTAGGTACCAAACACCGTTTTCCTTGGCATACCCCACGTTTCAGCTGCTGCTGACAAGAAGGATGACGAAAATTTGCCGTTGGTCCGCCTACATCGTGAATATATCCTTTAAAGTCCGACATGGCGGCAATGATTTCTGCCTCCCGGACAACGCTTTCAATACTTCTGCTGCGCACACTCCGGCCCTGGTGAAACGCAAGGGCGCAAAAATTACAGCCGCCAAAACATCCGCGGTTGTGGGTGATAGAAAATTTCACTTCGGAAATAGCAGGCACGCCGCCATCCTTGTCATACATGGGATGGACCGCCCGCATATAAGGCAGGGCGTACACTCGGTCCAGCTCTTCCCGCTCCAGAGGCGGCATAGGAGGATTCTGCACCAACATTCGTTCTCCGTAGTATTCGGTAATAGCACGGCCACTGATGGCATCATTATTCTTATATTGTATCGCAAAAGCTTTCGCATAAGCCGCTTTATCTGTTTTTAACTGATCATAATCAAAAACTTCTTCTACTTTAGGGTAGTGGATTGCATCCTCTTTTTTGCATAAATAAGCAGTACCGCGAACGTCTCGAATTTTCTTTACCGGTATGCCTTTGTCCAGCAACTGCGCAATCCGTAGAATGGATTTTTCACCCATTCCATAGGAAAGAATATCCGCCCGGCTGTCCACCAATATACTGCGGCGTACACGGTTATCCCAATAATCATAATGGGCAAACCGACGCAAAGATGCCTCCAGCCCACCAATAATAATCGGCACGTCTCCATACGCTTCCCGAATCCGGTTACAGTATACGATTACTGCTCTGTCCGGACGGTATCCTGCCTGCCCGCCAGGGGAATAATAATCCGTGGTGCGTTTTTTCTTTGCCGCTGTATAATGGCACACCATGGAATCGATATTCCCGCTGGAAACCAAAAACCCCAGCCGGGGGCGGCCAAAGGTTTTCATTGCCTGGCAGCTTTTGTAATCCGGCTGGGGCAGCATTGCCACCACAAAACCAGCGTCTTCCAGAACCCGCCCAATAATTGCGGCACCAAAAGACGGATGGTCCACGTATGCGTCACCACATACATATACAAAATCCGGCACATCCTGACCAGCTGCACGCACCTCATCTGGGGTAACCGGTAAAAATTTCTTTTCCATATTTTTCTTTTCCTTCAATAAAAAGCCTATGCCCATTATAAGGTGCTTCGGCGGTGCATGAACACTTACTTTGCCTTACATTTCCTGTGTTGTCGCAGTCGAATCCTGTTTCTTTTCAAAAACAAACACCCGGCTGACAACATAGTTTAAAATTGTAACGATTACCAGTACAGGCAGGCGGACCACATTTTCATTCCAATGGGCCAATTCCACCAGAATTGCCAGACATACTGTCTGTACGCCAAAGGAGAAAAGACGGCCGGAAATAAATTTAGCCAATTCTGCCAACATGGTCATTCCCCGTGCCCGGCTGACAAACACATACCGTTTGTTGGTAACATACGCAAACAAAACAGCAGCGATCCAACTGATTGTCTGCGCCACCAAATAATGGACAGAGAACAAATTATATAATATATAGTATACAGCCAGGTCAATGACCGTAGTCAGACCGCCAAACAGTGTATACAATAATAACTGACGATATTTCAAAAATAGCCGTTTCAGCATCCAAGCTTCACCGTTCCCCGCCAGGGGAATCCTTTCTTATTTTCGGTGGGTATTTGTATTGTGCGCAGGGCGCGATGGGATTATCCTTTCTGAATCGACGCAATCTGCGCCTGGTATTCTGTCCGGTCCAGCAGCATATTCACCGCTGCCAGCAGTGCGGTAGGCGTCATATCCTTTGGGAGAGACAGACGCGCGCACAAGGTGTTCCGCATTGCAGCGCTGCCTTCCCGTCCTGTAAGTCCGTCTGCAAAAAAATCTGCTTTCGTGATAGGAGACGCGTTCCTGTTGGAAACTCCATGCCGACTGATAAATTTTTCAAATATCTGCCGCAAAAGCGCCGGCTCCATTCCCTCCACCCCCAGCGTTCCCGCCTTGGAGGGAGCTTTTTTACGTTTTTCTTTCCCAGCAATTTGGGGAATATACAGATGATAAATTTTATCCGACGGAATAAAAGACTGGATGTGAGAGCGAATCATTTTTCCCGCTCCATCGCTGTCCGTCAAAATAATAATCCCGTTTTTCGACAAAGTTCGAAGCAGGGCCCGTTTTTCCCGATTATTGAACACACCAAATCCCTGGGTAGTCAAAATCGTGGCGTCGATTACAGAAGAAAGTTTGATCTGATCATATTTGCCCTCTACCACAACTGGCAAAGAAATCGGAATTTTATCCATGCTTTACCCCTCCTGTCTTTTTAGAGGGAATGGTACAAATAACTCGCTCCAAAGCAATATAATCCAATTTTGTGCTTTTCAGCAGCACATCCGCTTCCCGGCAGCGGCCGGCGGCAGCGGCAAGGCGGGCGGGTTCCATCCCCCGTACTGCGGACAAATACAGACCCGCGCGGTAAGTATGCATTTTCAAAGCGGCAGCAATTCCCGCCTGATCATATCCCGCACCGGCAAGCCGGCTGACCGCCAGCATATCACAAATCGCTTTTGACACAGAAGCAAGAGCTGTTACAGCGCTGATTTGATTTTTTTTATAATAAGAAAGTACAGACAAAGCACGGCCCCTGTCTCCGTCCAGCACGGCATTTGCCAGTGCAAAGGCGTCCTCTTCCCCAGCGGTGCAGGTAACCAGCTCGACCTGATCCGAGCCGATTTCCGACAGTCCGCCCGCACCGGCATAAGCAGCAAGCTTGTCCAGTTCTCCGGACAGAATATACATATCCCGACCACACCGGCAAAGCATGGCGTCTGCCGCATCCCCCCGCAAAAAAACGCCTGCACGTGACAGACGGCGGCTCATCCATTTTTTCAGTTCTCCGGGAGGGTAAGCAGATAGATCCACCATCGTACAAACTGCTTCCAGCTTCTTATACAGGGCAGACGGCTTTCCTCGCCCGGGTTTACCCGGATCAAAGCCACCGGCAGGAGGCGTCACCAGACAAACGGTGCTGGCAGGATCCACCTTCCCAAGTATTTCCACAAGCTGCTTTTGCCCGGCAGCTCCAAGAGAACCAATCCCTCCCCGATACTGAATAAACACCCGCTCACCCATAAGCGGCAGGGCCAGAACGGCCTCTTCCAGTACATCTAAATCTGGAGCGTCCGTTCCCATTATATAACTGTCAAAGGCTGCCTGCGTCTCATCCTCCGACAGCGTCAGCGTTTGGGCACGGCCAACATAAAACCGCTTTAGATAATCCTCCTCGCCGTATAGAAGATACACGCCGGCCAGTCCATTTTTCATTTCCCGCCGAAACGCTGCTTCCGTCACGCACGCCGCCCCCTTCTCTTTTTCTTATCTTCGTTCCGGTTTTACCCGAATCGTCATCTTCGTCCGCTGGGTAATCATCCCGCGCAGTTCTACCGCATAGTCCAACACCAGAACGCCGCCGGCAGGGCCGATCCGATTTTCAACTTTTTTTCCGATTACACACATATCTACCTGTCCGTAGGGGGTATGATATGTGCTATACTGCCGCGCGCCCTGTTCCACAGTAAAAACCGTGCGCATGTCACCGCTTCGGCTTACGGTGACAGGACTGCACACCGCTTCCGAAAAAGTAAGGCATACCTGTGTAGGAACGGAGGCATCCACCCCTTCTTCCCCATCCAGTTCTTCCTGATAGGCCAACTGCAGCAATTCTCCCTGTCGGGAAAGCTCTCCTCGGCTGACCAAAGTATACATACCTGTCCCTTCTTCATTGCAAAAATCTCCAGGCATCTGTGTATCCAAAAATGCTTCATCCTCCTGCAGATATCCATTCTCGTTCCCCTGTGCAGGCGCGATAGGAGATCCAAAAAGATTTGCGTCTTCCAGTTCCCGCTGCAGGCTTTCGATTTGAATAACAACCGGAGTTCCATTCATATTTTCTACATTTTTCTTGCTTTCGTATTCAAAGATTGGCAATGCTCCCTCCGCCTTTCTCCTGTTCCATAATAATACAAACTTATGACAACCGGAGACGTCTCCGGTTGTTTATTCAAAATGGAAAAGCGAAGGCCATACTATACCATTCTCTGCGATCCCTTTTTACAAATTCATAAGGTATGGCGAACAGCTCGCCATGCTGCCAAACGCTTTTCCATTTTAGCCGTAATTCTCCAATTTGCGCGGGAAAAAATCTTCCCGCTATCGCGCAATATCTTATATATTTACTTTCTATTAGGATACCACATTTTTCTCTCTTTTGCAAGAAAATCAGTCAATATACTTAAAATTCCCTTTTGGTTAAAAGAGGTGCCAACATAAATAACCCCTCATTAAAGGAGAGTATAAAAAATCTCCTAAGCATCACAAATCGGATGCTTAGGAGGAAAATTTTCCACTTTACACTTACGGAAAATAAGGGGTTTCCGGAGATGTATAACCATCGGGCATAATATAGGGACGGATATACTGAATGGTAAAATCAACAGCCCAACTGCCCTTTTCTTCCTTCCAGTATTCCGAATGGGGTTCGATGGACAGCATCCCGTCATATCCTTTGGTATACAGCATATCCATCACCGCGCCCCAGTTGGTTTGATCCAGCCCTGCCGGCGGATCGTCATACCGTTCGCCGTCTATGTACAGGGACCCTTTGATATGAAAATGGAGAATTTTGTGGCCCCAATCCCGCAGTTCCCGGAGGTAGTTGCGGTCGCCGCCGTGGGCAAAGCAGTGCGACACATCGTATTTAATACCCAGCTCCGGCAGGGCGCCTAACACAATTTCCCATGCCTTATCGTCGTAAACAAAATTGTTCCAGCCGCAGTTATACACGGCAATTTTCACGCCTCTAGGCCGCGCATAGTCCAGCAGCTTTCCAAAATATTCGATAGCCCGCTGACAGTTTTCGTAATAGGACAGCGCTTCCACCCGGTTGCAGCCGCAGTTGAACACAGGACAGCCTATAATGGATGCAGCCTCAATAATATCCAAATCCTCCTGCAGCGCTTTTTCGATGATATTTCCTTCTTCATCCAGGCGGGTGGCGCCCCAGCGGCCCGTGGATCCAACCGGGATCCCGTATTTTTCGCTGAGTGCTTTGAGCTCCGGCGCCTTTTCCAAAAACGCCTTACTGTCGCTGTAGTAGTTCACGCAAAATTCTATGGCCTCCAGGCCTTTGCTCCGTACGTATTGGAACCCCGCTTCGCTCCAATCGTTGATGATACCAAGTTTCATATATGCCTCCTAAATATTAGATTCGAATTTGACCGTCGCCGGTGATAATATATTTTTCTGTCGTCAGCGCTGCAAGACCCAGCGGCCCCCTTGCATGAAGCTTTTGGGTGGCGATACCCACTTCGGCGCCCAGACCGAAACAGCCGCCGTCCGTAAACCGGGTGGATACGTTTACATACACACAGGCGGAATCCACCGCTCCGGTGAAATAAGATGCGGCAGCGGTATTTTTTGTGACAATGGTTTCGCTGTGACCGGTGCTGTACCGATTGATATGGGCTACCGCATCCTCCAGTGAGTCCACAATTTTAACCGCCGCAATCAGGTCGTCGTATTCTGTCGACCAATCTGTCTCTTCCGCGGCTTTTCCCCCAATCACCGCAAGGGTACGGGGACAGCAGCGAAGCTCTACGCCCCGACTCTCCAAGGCCTCCTGCAGACGGGGAAGAATCAAGTCTGCCATATCCCGGTGTACCAGAATCGTTTCAATTGCGTTGCACACAGAGGGGCGGGAGGTTTTGGCATTGACAGCGATAGACACTGCCATATCTGCATCCGCATCCCTGTGGATATACAAATGACAGTTTCCCGCACCTGTTTCGATGACGGGCACCTTCGCATTCTCTACTACATTTTGAATTAGTCCCTTGCCCCCGCGGGGAATCAGTACGTCCACAAGCCCGCGCATCTCCATAAGCGCCTGTGCACCGGCACGGTCCGTAAAAGGAATCAGCGACACGCAGTCTGCCGGCAGGCCATGGGCACACAGCGCCTCGCGGACGATTTCCACAATAGCTGTGTTGGAGCGGATAGCCTCCTTTCCACCGCGCAGCACAGCGGCATTGCCGCTTTTGATGCACAGCCCTGCTATATCTGCGCTGACATTGGGGCGGGATTCAAAAATCACACCCACTACTCCAAGAGGAACCCGGATCCGTTTGATCTCCATCCCGTTGGGACGGGTACGCACCGTACCAAGGCCGATGGGATCCTCCTGCATCACCAGCGCCTCCATAGCGGATGCGATATCCTCCAGTCGGGCCGGGGTAAGGAGCAGCCGGTCCATCATAGCATCAGACAGGCCGCTTTCTTTTGCAGCCGCCATATCTGCCTCGTTGGCCAAAAGAATTTTTTGCTTCCTTTGCCGCAGCAGGGCGGCAAAGGAAGCAAGCACGTTATTGCGTATTTCCCCTGTCGCGCCGGCTAGCGCAGGCGCTGCGTCTTTTGCACCTTGGCACAGCGCAATCACCTGATCGCATATCTCATTCATTCTATAAAACTTCCTTTCTGTGTATTGGTTTTGAGAGAAAGTTGTGTATCCCTCCCCCGTCAGTTATGATTCGGCGCCGCTGCAAAATAGGTGCCAATCTTTTCTCCATCAATAATACTGTACAATACGGAAGGATCCTTACCGCTTAGCAGCAGCATGGGAATACCGGCAGCCCCTGCGATTTCCGCGGCCTGCACTTTCGTTTCCATCCCGCCGGTGCCAAGGGCGCTGCCGGCCCCGCCGGCGCTGCGGCGGATTGCATCGGTAATTTTGTCTACCCGTCCAATCAGCTTTGCATCTGGATTTTTTCGGGGATCGCTGTCGTACATCCCGTCTACATCGGAGAGATTGACCAAAAGATCCGATTCGCATACCATCGCCACATAGGCAGAGAGCGTATCGTTTCCTTTAAACTGCAATCCCTCGCTGCTGATCGAGTCATTTTCATTGACAATGGGAATACAGCCGAAATCCAGCAGACTTGAAAAAGTATTTTTGATAAGCCGCAGCCGCTTTTCATCGTCTACCACATCCCGGGTCATGAGGATCTGCCCCACCTGGTATCCGTACATAGCAAACAACCGCTCATACATGCGCATGAGCTCCGTCTGCCCAACCGCCGCCAGCGCCTGCTTTTCTTCTACGGGGCGGGGGCGAATCTCCATCCCAAGCTTTGCCGTTCCCGCCGTTACGGCACCGGAGGATACCAGCACCACTTCCCTGCCAGAATTTTTAATATCTGATAATGTGCGCACCAGCGTTTCCATACGCCGGATGTTGAGTCGGCCCGTCTTTGCGTGGGTCAGCGTGGAAGATCCGATTTTTACAGTAATCCGCCGACATTTTTGTACGTTGTCCATTGCAAATAAAAATCTCCGTTTTTGAAAAAAATTTACGAAATCGTATTCAATTTCACGCGATAATATATTATAATGGAATGAATACATATATTCTGGTTTTTCCCGGGCGATTTGCGTCCGGAGCAATTATGTTTATTATAGCATGGTTTGACAAAAATTCAAGAAAAATCAACAAACAAATCAAAGGACGGGCATATTTATGGAAAAGAAAAAATATGAAGTTGTAATTGCTGATGTGGAAATGGCAATTCTTTCCGACGAACGGGAAGATTTTGTTATGCGGTTGGTTGGCGACTTGGACCAAAAAATCCGCAAAATTACCCTCTCCAGCAAGCGCTGCTCTAAAATGGACGCGGCGCTTCTGGTAGCGCTGGACACAGCCGGTGAAAAACTGAAAGCGGACAAACGCATTCGCAATCTGGAAGCCCAGATTGGCCTGTATGATGCAAACCTGCGCCGGCTGCGGGAAGAAAACGCTAAACTGAAGGAAGCTATGCTGACAGCCCAAACCACTGATGTGACAGAGACACCTCTGGAAGACGTGGAAGTGGAAGACGACTCCGACGCAGAACAGCTGAATATGACAGAGCCGTCCCCCACAGAAACAGAAGAAAACGTACCTGCAGAAGAGGAGAAAAAAGAGGAAGAAAAGGAAACGGAAGAACCCGCCGCTGTAAGCCGGGGAGATAAGCTGCGGCAGATTGAAAGCCTGCTTCGCGGCAAAAACAACGGCTGAGTATGGAAAAAGCGCGGCAGTATCCACTGCCTGAACTGTTGGCCCCCGCGGGGAGCATAGCCTCTCTGGAGGCGGCTATCGATGCAGGAGCAGATGCGGTTTATTTTGGAGCAGACGTATTTAACGCCCGCATGCGGGCAGATAACTTTCATATAGAAGAGGCAGAGCAGGCGCTTGCCTTGTGCCGCGCCTTCGGCGTGAAGGCTTACATCACGCTGAATACCCGGCTTACCGATAGACAGATTCCTGAGGCGGTCACGCTGGCAGAGCAGCTTTGGCAGGCAGGAGCGGATGCGTTTATTGTTGCAGACGCGGGACTTGCCGCTGGGCTGCGCCGACAGATTTCCGATGTAGCCCTGCATGCCAGCACGCAAATGTCCGCTCATACGGAATACGACGGAGCGGCTCTGCGGGACGCGGGATTTTCCCGCATGGTTTGTCCTCGGGAGTTGTCATATGCTTCGCTGCAGCGACTGTGCGCCCACTCCCCTATTCCCATTGAAATGTTTATTCACGGCGCCCACTGTGTATCCTTCTCCGGACAATGTCTGATGAGTGCGGTGATGGGAGGCCGAAGCGGTAACCAAGGATCCTGTGCACAGCCCTGCAGGCTTCCCTACACCCTTGGAAAAAAAGCGGGACATCCCCTTAGTCTGCGGGATATGTGTCTGGCGGCCCACATTCCGGAAATTTTGGAGACAGGCGCCGTCAGTCTGAAAATCGAAGGACGGCAAAAGCCGCCGGAATATGTATACACCGTAACCGGAATATACCGCCGGCTTCTGGATCAGCGACGGGCTGCCAATGCAGAGGAGTTGGCCGCGTTGGAAGCGGCTTTCAGCCGCAGCGGATTTACAGACGGATACTTTACCAAAAATTATAAAAACATGCTGGGCGTACGTACCTTAGAAGCATACCACAGCAGAGAACAGAAGCCCTATGGTGGGCTATCCCGCAAGATTCCTTTGGACATGACGCTGACATTGCAAGCGGGAAGCCCGGGGACGCTGATCGCGTCCTCACCGGAGAAAACGGTGACCGTCTGCACAGACGCAGCGCTGCAAACAGGGGATGTACCCCCGCCGGAAGAAGAGGCCGCCCGCAAAAATGCCGGCAGGCTGGGCACAACGCCTTTTACGCTGGCATCCTTCACTTACCGGTCCGATAAGAGGGCTTTTTTTACCCTCTCTATGCTGAATCGTCTGCGCAGGGCGGCAGTGGAAGCACTGCTGGCGCCGCCGGTACGGGAGTGTGCGCCCACCATTGCGTGGGAAGAGAAACCACCTTCCTGTACGCAGGCGCCACCCATATACACCGCCTCCTTTTTGTCAGCGGAGCAGGTGACGCCATTAGCCAGAGAATTTTTTGACACAATTTATCTGCCCTACACACAATCCCTGCCGGGTACGGGCATAGAAATGCCCCCTTTTCTCCCCGGAGAAGAGCTGGCAGCGGTATGGAAATATGCAGAAAATGCGTCCCGCGTATTAGTACACACACCAGGGCAGCTCTTGCAGGCGGCGCGGCTTGGCATTCCTGCCGATGCATCTTTGCGATTTAATATATATAACAGCGAAACGGCATGCGCGCTGGCTGCCGCCGATGCAGAGACGGTGTGTCTCTCTCCGGAATTGTCTTTGCCCCAGATGCGGGATCTGCAAAGCCCTGTTCCAAAAGGCGCAATTGTATATGGCAGACTGCCTCTGATGCTTACAGTCCGCTGTGCCGTCTCCGACGGCGGTGCGGCATGCGGTAGCAGATGCGGCGGTACCCTCTATGACAGAAAAGGGGCGGCATTTCCGGTGACAGGTACGGACCGATGCGAAAATATTATATGGAACAGCGTGCCTATCTATATGGCAGACCGCATGGACAGCGTACACAGAGCGGGGATTGTCCGCATGCATTTTTTGTTTACCACTGAAGATAGCTCCGCATGCGACCAGGTCATCCGGGCATATGAGGAGAAACTTCCGCCTGTAGGACAAGTTTATAGAATGAAAAAATGAGGTTTTGAGGTAATGGAGGAAAAAAACGTACAGCTTCGGGTAAAATATTTAAAGTCGGATATGGAACCCTTGTGTTATGTGGATGGAAAATCGGATTGGATCGATTTGCGCATCGCGGAAACGGTGCAGATGAAGGCAGGCGAATTTCGGCTACTTCCCCTAGGTATAGCTATCGCGCTGCCGAAGGGATACGAGGCCCATATTGTACCCCGCTCCTCCACCTTCAAAAACTTTGGAATCATCCAAACCAATCACATGGGCGTGGTAGACGAATCCTATTGCGGAGACGGGGATCAATGGTACATGCCCGCCTACGCCCTGCGAGACACGGTGATCGAAGCAGGCAGCCGCATTTGCCAATTTCGGATCATGCGCCATCAGCCTTCTCTCACCTTTGAAGCGGTGGAACGCCTTGGAGGGACAGACCGGGGCGGCATCGGGTCTACGGGAACGAAGTGAAGGACAGGCAAAGAATGACGAAACAATTGATTTTAGCCTCGGCTTCTCCACGAAGGAGAGAGATTCTCTCTATGGCGGGATATCGGTTTACCGTGCTGGCTCCAGATGTGGATGAGAGCGCACAGGGGCTGGCCCCGGACATGCTGGTACAAGAGCTGTCCCGACGCAAAGCGGCGGCAGCCGCAGTCTTGTCCGTGCCGCACGATGTAATTTTAGCGGCGGATACAGTGGTTGCCCTAGACGACAAAATTCTCGGGAAGCCGGGAGACGCTGCCCGCGCAGTACAAATGCTGCGCGCCCTATCCGGCCAAACCCATGTGGTATATACGGGATTTACAATATCGGATAATGACACCGCCGTCACCCAGGCAGTAGCCGCCTATGTGACTATGCGGGAAATTACCGAGGAAGAAATCAACGCATATGTGGCTACCGGCTCTCCCTTGGATAAAGCCGGCGCATACGGCATTCAGGAAGCGGCAGGCATGTTCGTCCAGTCGCTGCAGGGGGACTATTACAGCATTATGGGGCTTCCCATCTGTCCTGTGTCCGTTCTTCTCCGGGACACATTTGGGATTACGCCTGACCTTTAGAAAGGATACTATCATGAGTAAAAATATCGGAATCGATCTGGGAACCGCCAACACCATCGTCTATGTGCGGGGCAAAGGCATCGTATTGCGTGAGCCTTCCGTGGTCGCAGTAGAGCAGCGAAGCAAAAAAGTCGTTGCTGTAGGCAACGCGGCAAAACAGATGCTTGGGAAAACCCCTGGCTCCATTATTGCTATGCGCCCTATGAAGGACGGCGTAATCGCAGAATTTGACTTCACCACCGCCATGCTCCGGGACTTTTTCAAGCGCACCGCCGGCAGTACGGTATTCAGCCATCCCCGGGTAATCGTGTGCATTCCCTATGGAGTGACGGAAGTGGAACGGCGTGCTGTGGAGGATGTGACCCTGGAGGCAGGCGCCCAAAGTGTGGCGCTGATTGAAGAACCCATCGCCGCTGCCATTGGAAGTGGCCTGCGGGTGGAGGACGCCAAAGGCAGTATGATTGTAGACATCGGCGGGGGCACCACGGAGGTGGCCGTCACCAGCCTGGGCGGCATTGTGCTGTCAACTTCCCTGCGTATTGCGGGAGACGAGTTGGATGAATCCATTGTGAACTATATTAAAAAGCGGTACAACATCCTGATCGGAGAGATCACCGCAGAAATGCTGAAAAAGAAAATCGGCAGCGTCCATCCTGGTGTAGACCGGGGTTCTATGGAAATTCGGGGCCGCAATCTTCTCAACGGACTGCCCGCCATCATTACTGTGACCACGGCGGACATCCGGGAGGCCATGCACGAGCAGGTGTTCCATATTGTAGAAGCTATCCGTACTACCCTGGAGAATACTCCACCGGAGCTTTCCAGCGATATCTACGACAACGGCATCATGCTTGCCGGCGGCGGCGCGCTGCTTGGCGGACTGGACGCGCTGATCAATCATGTAACTGGTATCAAGGCGACCATTGCCAAAGCACCTCTGGACGCCGTGGCAGTAGGAATCGGCCATGTAATCGAAAGCATGGGGGATGCCAACGACATTGTACAATTCCGGGGCAGAAGCTCCCGATAAAGAAGCCCTATCACCGGGAAAGGAGGCGGCAGTGTGTCCAATTTTCTGAAATCCAGATTTTTTATCATAATCGTGCTGGTAGCGCTGGTGCTCACCATTGTGCCTACCGTGCTTAGTGCCATGGGCCTGCATTCTGTTGTGAAAGACGCGGCAGTGTCCCTTCTGTCCCCCATCCAGGGGCTGTTCACCTCTGCCACAAATGCAGTGGAGGGGTTCACTTCTTATTTTACAGAATTTGACCGGATTGTAGAAGAAAACAATCAGCTGCGCGCCCAGATTGAAACGCTGCAGGATGAGATCGACACATCTAAGGAGCTTTCCCAGATGAACGAGTGGCTGTATGATTATCTGGAACTAAAGCGGGAGCGGACAGATTTTAAATTTCAAAGCGCGAAGGTGACGGGCCGGGAAAGCGGCAACTATATGACCGTGTTTACCTTAGATAAAGGAACGGAACACGGGGTGGAAAAAGATATGCCTGTTATCAGCAGCAGTGGTATTGTGGGATATGTTACCGAAGCGGGCAAAAGCTGGTCCAAGGCAGTGACGATTCTGGAATCTGGCCGGGCAATCGGCGCATATGTAGAGCGCAGCGGAGAAGTTGGCGTGGTAGAAGGCGATTATTCTCTGGCGTCCCAGGGACTGTGTAAAATGTCCTATCTTTCTGCCGATGCCGATGTAGAGGTAGGAGATCGGATCCTATCCAGCGGATTCGGCAGTGTATATCCCCGGTCTCTTGTGATCGGGCATGTTACGGAGATCAAAGAAGATCCATACAATCAAACCATCAATGTGTACATTCAGCCGGCTGCGTCCTTGTCCGACGAAGACCGGTTTATGATCATTACGGAATATGACTCCTATACAGAATAACGGAGGGCCAAAAGGCGGGAGAAATCGAAGCGGCGGACAAGGCCCCATCGACAAAAACAGACCCGCGGCCAGGCCTCGTCAGCTGCAGCAGCCCCGGCCGGCATGGAAGTATCCGGATCGTCCCGGCGCACCCCAGCCCAGTCAGCGGCGGCGCAGACAACCACGTGCGCCCTCTCTCACTGTAGGTCAGGCAATCCTTGCGGAACTGCAGGATTTTTTCCAAAGAATCTGGTATTATATCTTTGAAAACGGCGAAAGCATTATAAAAGGTGTCGTTTTAGGCTTACTTCTCGTCATTTTTCTGCTGTTGCAGACCACCTTTTTCGTTCAGTTTTCTCCTTTCGGCGCCGTGCCGGATTTGCTTCTTTCTATGACGGTAGCTGTAGCCGTGTCGGAAGGAGAAAAGTGGGGCGCCGTGTTTGGTCTGGTGGCTGCCTATCTCTCACAGGCCCTGGGCGGCGTAAATACGGGGTTCTCTCTACTGCCGCTGTTCTATATGTCCGCCGGCTATTTCTGTGGGATTTGTGCCGTAAACTACCTGAGCGATTCCATTCCGGTACGCGGCATCTATATTGCAGCCAGCGGCGTTGGACGCGGCGTGGTTACAACAATTTGTGCCGCGTCGGTTTTGAATGCCTCTCTGGGAGAAATTCTCCTTCATATCGTGATTCCGGAATTTTTCTCCACAGCGCTGTTAGCGCCTGGTATTTACGGACTGATTTATTTGGTGCTACGTCCCTTTCATAAGTCTCGAGCACAGCGGACAGGCGCCTGATTACAGCTTTTCACTATAGTTGATTGGAGGTTTTATGCATAAACGAGAACATCTTGCCCGATACGTATGCCTTGCAGGATTTTTCTGCATCGTCTGTCTGATTTTTATTGCCAGACTGGTGAGCATTCAGATTGCAGGCCAGGACTATTACACAGAAACCTCCAAGAAGAAGCCCTATACACGTACGGAGATTATCCAGGCACAGCGGGGTAATATTTACGACTGTAACGGAAAGGCCCTGATTTCCAATTCCTTTTCCTATAATATCTATT
This sequence comes from uncultured Clostridia bacterium, assembly GCA_948466345.1. Taxonomy (GTDB): domain Bacteria; phylum Bacillota; class Clostridia; order Oscillospirales; family CAG-272; genus Avispirillum. The sequence continues at coordinate 17,310 of CAOKAC010000008.1, forward strand.
TGGATGCAGGCAGTCTGCCCCGGGCAGCGCAGGAGCGCAATGACATTCTGCTTACCGTTGTAGGTATTGCAAAGCAGTACGGAAAGGAAGAATCTTTTTCCATGCCGGAAAACCCCTTTACTGTAACAGGAGAAAAAGTCACGCTGGACAGCGCGTTTATGGAAACGGTATATGGCCGCAGACTTACAAAGCTGCTGCGCGATTTAAATTTTCCGCCCCAAGACGACGGCACCTGGGAAGAGGAGAAACTTGCAGACGGATACAACGCCCTGCTGCTTCGATATGGCCTGATCGACAGCGACGGAGATGCACTTTATAATAAAGAAGACGCAGCGCTGTTGTTTGCCCTACGGCTGGATATGGAATTGCATAATTTTTCTGCCGCGGAGCCGTATACGATTCTGACCGATGTTTCTGTGGAACTGATCAGCCGCATTCTGGAAGGCTCTACCAGAGGGATTCGGGTAAGCAGTGAAACAGAGCGCGTCTACAACTATCCCGGTACCGCCTCCCACATACTGGGCCGGGTAGGTCGGATTACGGAAAAAGAGGCGGAGTATTATAAAGAACTGGGCTACTCTATGGACGCAATCGTAGGCGTGGACGGTGCGGAAAAGGCCTTTGAACAGTATCTCCATGGGGTGGACGGTGAACTGACCATCGTAGAAGACGGATATGGAAATATTCTGGAGCAGTATGTAAGCCGGGAACCAGTGGCGGGGCAGCACGTATATTTGACCATTGATGTGGAACTGCAGAAGGCTGCGGAAAAAGCGCTGGCAGACAACATTGCTATGATTGCAGAAAAAGGCGCAGCTACAGACACACCGCTGGATGGAGAAGACGCGAACGCAGGCGCGCTCACCGCAGTGGACGCGAAAACCGGTGCGGTTTTGGCCATTGCATCCTATCCTACTTATGACCTGTCTCAGTTTTCCGAAACCTATGCGGATTTGATCCAGGATGAAAATTCACCGTTGTTCAACCGGGCGCTGGAGGGTACCTACGCCCCCGGATCTACCTTTAAACCAGGCGTTGCGGCAGCGGCTCTGCAGGAAGGGATCATCACCCCTTCTTCTGAAATTCAGGACCTGGGGCAGTACACATATTATACCGACTACCAACCCAAATGTTGGATTTACTCCCCCCGCTACGGAAAACGGACCCACGGATATGTAAATGTTTCCGAAGCCCTGCAGGTATCCTGCAACTACTTTTTCTATGAGGTAGGCCGAAAGCTGACGATTACAAAAATTGACGAATACTGCGAAAAATATGGGTTGGGACAACCCACCGGTATAGAACTGAGCGAAAAAACGGGAATTTTGGCTGGTCCGAAATACCGGGAGGCCAACGGAAAAATCTGGTACGACGGAGATACGCTGCAGGCCGCTATCGGCCAGTCGGACCACCTGTTTACACCTTTGCAGATCAACATGTATATCACTACTCTGCTGGCAGGCGGGAACCGGCCCAACGCACACATTCTGAAAGAGACACAGGACTATTTCGGGGATGTTTTATATGAGGCGCAGCCGGAAGTGGTCGATTCCATTCATTTGGACGAGGTTGTGGTACGAACGATACAAAACGCCATGAAAGACGTAACGGAAAACGGTTCCGCCGCCAGAGTCTTTGTAAATTATCCGATAGCCATTGGCGGTAAAACCGGTACGGCGCAGGTTTCGGAAAACTCGTCCGATAACGCTACCTTTATTGCGTTCGCCCCCTTTGACGATCCCCAGATTGTGGCGACCTGCGTAATTGAGCACGGCGCAAACGGTACGGACGCAGGCTTTGCCGTGCGGGATTTATTTAACCATTACTTCTTTGGCGGCGGAGAAGAATAACGAACAATTTATGCCGCTGCAACAGCGGCGAATTGGAGATTAGCGTGAAAATTTCATTCAATGAAATTTCGTGTACAACGATTTCACGCCTAAATTCTCCTTAAAAATGGGACCCAACCCATTTTTGTTTTCCAAGAAAACACAGTCGAATTTCATTTCTATATTGTGCCGCCGCCACAGCGGCGGATTGGAGATTATTATGAAAGAAACAAAGCAGGCGGCCAGGCTGCGAGCGGCCGCCATTGTTGAAGCGCTGGCAGACCTGTACCCGGACGCGGCATGCTCCCTGGACGCGGGAGCAGATCCCTGGCGTCTGCTGGTGATGGCACGCCTGTCCGCGCAGTGTACCGATGAGCGGGTCAATATCGTCAGCGAAGGCCTTTTTGCAGCACTGCCTACGCCGCAGTCTATGGCGGACGCCCCCTTGGAACAAATTGAAGGACTGATTAAGTCCTGCGGACTATATCGGGGCAAAGCGAAAAGTATCCGAGACGCATCCCGCATTCTTTGTGCGCAGTACGGCGGCCAGGTGCCCGATACTATGGAAGAATTGCTGGCCTTGCCCGGCGTGGGCCGCAAAATCGCCAATTTGATTCTGGGAGACGTATACGGCAAAGGTGGGATTGTGGCAGACACCCACTGTATGCGTATCTGCGGACGGCTGGGATTCTATCCGTCGGACAAGAAAAATCCTCTTCTAACGGAAAAGGTGATGGAAGAACTTGTCCAGCGGCAGGAGCAAAGTGCGTTTTGTCACCGGCTGGTGCTTTTCGGAAGAGACGTTTGTACGGCCAGATCCCCCAAATGTACGGACTGCCCGCTGCGGGGACTATGTAAATATAAACCGGATTGACAATTACAACGGATAAGGATAAAGGAGCAGTAGCGTGAAAAAAGAGAAAAACTGCCGTCTGGGAAAAGTAGGCGGCCAGGCTGTGCTGGAAGGCGTGATGATGAAAAGCGGCGACAATGTTGCCTTAGCGGTCCGGAAAGAGGACGGCACCATTGCGCTGAAAAACAGCACCTTCGTATCGGCCCGAAAGAAAAACAAGCTTTTGAATCTTCCTTTGATTCGAGGCTGTGTCAATATGGTGGAAATGATGCGGCTGAGTTTTTCTACTCTGAACGACAGTACCCAGCTTCTGGGGTTGGACGATATGGAACCGGAGTCAAAATTCGACAAATGGCTGCAGCGTAAGTTTGGAGACAAGCTGATGAACATAGTGATGTCTATCGGCATGGTGCTTGGGGTCATTTTGAGCGTAGGCCTTTTCATGATTTTGCCCAATCTGGCCACCATGTGGCTGAATGATGCTGCTGCTTCTGTCGGCGGACCGCTTCCCAGCTTTGTACAGAACCTGATTTCCGGACTGCTTCGGATTCTCATATTTATTGTGTATCTGCTTCTGGTATCCCGTATGAAGGATATTAAGCGGACGTTTGCATATCACGGAGCAGAGCACAAATCGGTAGCCTGCTATGAGGTGGGATTGGAGCTGACGCCGGAAAACGCAGCAACATGCACCCGCTTTCATCCCCGCTGCGGTACCAGCTTTATCTTTATTATTCTGATTATTTCTATTCTGGTGACTAGCTTTATCAACTGGAACACCTGGCCCCGATGGGCGATTATCAGTACAAAGCTTTTGATGCTGCCTGTGATTGTGGGAATTGGATTTGAATTTTTGATGTTAGCAGGAAAGCACCCGAATCCGGTGACCCGTGCTTTATCCGCGCCCGGGCTGTGGATGCAGCGGATTACTACAAAGGAACCGGATATATCTCAATTGGAAGTAGCGATTACAGCTTTGAAAAATGCCATGCCGGAAGAATTCGGTGGAGAGGATTCCAAATCCGATACAGCTTCCCAAGAGGCGGAAGACCCTGCTAATTCTACAAACGAAAACCCACCTGATACAGAAAGCGCCTCCAATCATGACCCTGCCTGAAATTGAAGCACGCCTCTCCGCTGCCGGAGTGGACAGCCCCCGGTTTGATGCGCTGGAATTGATTGCTCACTTTGAACATATCAGCCGGGCGACAGCACTTGCAGGTGGAGATTTTCAAGCCCCTGCCTTGCAGGACGCAGTGGACCGCCGCTGCCAGCGGGAACCACTTGCCTATATTTTGGGACAGTGGGACTTTATGGGATATACCTTCGATCTGTCGCCGGATTGTCTGATTCCCCGCAGCGACACGGAGCTGCTTTGTTCTCTTTTGATTCAGGGACTTCCGGCCGGCGGCCGGTTTGCGGATTTGTGTACCGGAAGCGGCTGTATTGCCATAGCGGCCCTGCTGTCACGAACGGATGCACGGGGCGTGGGAGTAGAATTGTATCCCGATACCTTGCAAGTGGCCCACAGAAACGCACGGCAGCACGGAGTGGAAAACCGACTGGAACTGCTGCAGGGGGACGTTTGCACCATAGAGCTTTTGGGCGCCTTTGACTGGATTGTTTCCAACCCGCCTTATGTAACGCAGACGGAAATGGAAGATTTGTCCCCGGAGGTGCAGTTGGAGCCGGCTTATGCGCTCACCGATGGGGGAGACGGGCTGGCCTTTTATCGAAGTATATTCGCCCGGTATCCAAAGTATTTGAAGCCTGGCGGCTCCATTGCAGTAGAAATTGGCTGGCAGCAAGGAAAGGCGGTTTGCGCCATCGCCCGCGCCGCAGGCTTTTCTCCTGTTATTTTGCAGGATCTGGAAGGCCGTGACCGGGTTGTTTCTTGTAGTTTACATGGGGCATGCCCCAATATAATATAGAAGGGACTTTTCCTTTTATGGAGAAACGAATCATACAAATTACAGATACCACTATGCGGGACGGAGAGCAAACGCCGGGCGTGCGGCTGGGCGTGCATCAAAAAGTGGAGTTTGCCCGTCAGTTGGAGCGTTTAGGCGTAGACGTGATTGAAGCGGGATTTCCCGCCTCCTCTCCCGGAGATTTTCAGGCGGTCGAGGCGGTAGCCCGCGCTGTATCCTCCTGTACTGTACAGGCCCTGTGCCGCGCGATACGGAAAGATATAGACAGAGCGCGTCAGGCGCTGGAAGCCGCCAAAAAACCATGCATACATATTTTTTTGGCTTCCAGCCCCCTTCATCTCCAATACAAGCTGAAAATGACAGAAGAAGAAGCGCTGGCCGCAGTGGCAGACACGGTGGCATATGCAAAACAGTTCTGCGGACAGGTTCAGTTTTCTCCCGAAGACGCTACCCGCAGTAATTTCTCCTTCCTGTGCCGCATGATCCAAACGGCTTTGGACAGCGGCGCAGATATTATCAACATTCCCGACACGGTAGGCTATGCAGCCCCCGAGGAGTTTGCCGGCCTGATCCGGCGTCTTCATGAGGAAGTCCCCGCTTTGTCCGACGCAGTTTGCAGCGTACACTGCCACGATGACCTGGGCCTTGCCGTCGCCAACAGCTTGGCGGCGATAGGGGCAGGAGCGGGCCGGATAGAATGCACCGTCAATGGGCTGGGAGAACGGGCCGGAAACGCGGCGCTGGAAGAAATCGTCATGGCGCTTCACGTTCGCCAGGATACATTAGCCGCGCGTACCAACATCTGCACCCGGGAGCTGGTGCGCACCAGCCGGATGGCGGCCTCTCTCACCGCTATTGCTGTTCCCCCCGGAAAGGCTATTGTCGGGCAAAACGCTTTTTCCCATGAATCGGGGATTCATCAGCACGGTGTGCTGGAAAATCGGGAAACCTATGAAATTATGCAGCCTTCCGATATTGGTTTGGACAAAAATATGCTGATTTTAGGAAAGCTCAGCGGACGACATGCTTTCAGTCAGCGGCTGGAGCTGCTGGGCTATGCCTTAGACGACAAAGGCGTCGACGCGGCTTTTCACCGATTTAAAGAAATTGCGGATAAAAAAACCTCCGTCACCGACGAGGATATTGGCGCCATTGTAAACGAATATTTGGATGGACTGCACGGAAAATACTGGCTGGAATCCTTTCAAATCCAATCCGGCAACCACATGAAAGCCATGGCCCTTCTCTCTCTGCGGGACGGTGATAGGATTTCTACCGAAGCGGCGCCGGGCGATGGGCCGGTCAACGCGGCTTTTAACGCCATTGATCGGATTGCAGGACGGGACGATATCGTGCTGGAAAGCTATGAAATCCGCGCGGTAACGGAAGGAACGGACGCTCTTGGAGAAGCAAAGGTGAAAATTTCCGCTGCCGGCGCGTCCTTTACCGGACGGGGTGTTTCTACCGATATTATCAAGGCAAGTATCAAGGCGTATATCAACGCAGTAAACAAATGTGTCGCCGCAGGATCAGACCAGGAGGAATAGGCAAATGAAGCTGGAAATATATGATTCCACCCTCCGGGAGGGAGAGCAAAGCGCAACGGTCACGTTTACCTGGGAGGATCGGCTGAAAATCATCGAGGAGTTGGACCGGCTGGGCGTGTCCTGCATTGAAACAGGCATGCTGACCTGCCAGCGGGATTTGGAATTTATTCGCCAGGCCGCCGCGCTGCACCTGTCCCATTCTTCTCTCTCCGCCTTTGGCGCCACCCGGCGGGCGGGAGAGTCGGTAGAAGATAATGAGGGGCTGGCGATGCTGGCATGCGCGCCTGTCTCTATTGTATGTATTTTTGGAAAAAGCTGGGGATATCAAGTGGAAAAAGTGCTGCGCACCTCAAAGGAAGAAAATCTTTCTATGATCCGTGATTCCATCTCCTTTCTTAGAGGCACAAGCAAACGGATAATTTTTGATGCGGAGCATTTTTTCGATGGATATTCCGATGATGCGGACTACGCTTTGTCCGTTTTGCGTACCGCCTGGGAGGCAGGTGCGGATACTGTCGTCTTATGCGACACCAACGGAGGTATGCTGCCGGACGTAATCGGTATGGCCACAGGCGCCGCTGTGTCTGCTGCCCGGGAGACAGCACAGCAGACAGGGCGTGTCTGCAATGTAGGTATTCACTGTCACAACGATATGGGCATGGCGGAGGCCTGCTCTGTAAGCGCGGTGCTTAGCGGTGCGGTCCATGTGCAGGGCACGATTTCCGGTATCGGGGAGCGGTGCGGCAACGCCAATTTGAATACACTGATCCCGGTGCTCCAGCTAAAGCTGGGTTTTTCCTGTATTGGAGAACGGCTGTCTCTCCTCACCGATACGGCGCGACGGATCAGTGAATTTGCTAACCGAGCCTTTGACGAACGAGAACCCTTTGTGGGAGGCTACGCCTTTACCCACAAAGCGGGCACCCACATTGACGGGGTGATTAAATCCCCCCGCTCCTTTGAACATATTGCCCCAACAGCAGTGGGTAATATGCGGAATATGATTATCAGTTCCCTGTCCGGCCGCTCCGCCATGGTGGAAAAAATGGCGCGGATTCTTCCTCATCTGGATCGGGAAAGTCCCGAAGTGGCAGCGGCGCTGGAAGCTGTACGGATCAAAGAAGAAGCAGGATACTCCTACGATGATGCGGAGGCGTCCCTGCTGCTAGTGATTCGGCAGGCGCTGGGCATTCGGCGCCAGTATTTCAAGGTTCCCCATTTTAAAGTAATGACAGACGAAGGTAGTGGGAAGGAAGAAAATATGCGGTCTACCGCTATGATCAAAGTTGCGGTCGGCGGTATGGAAGAGCTTTGCGCCGCGGAAGGCATCGGTCCGGTCAACGCCATGGATAAAGCATTGCGCCAGGCACTGGTACGGTTTTATCCTTCCATTGATCAAATGCATTTGACCGATTTTAAAGTGCGCGTCGTCAGCGGCGGCGCTACCGCCGCAGTGGTACGGGTCGTGATTGAATCTACAGACGGCGTAGCAGTTTGGCGGACGGTAGGTGTTTCCCCGGACGTGATCAGCGCAAGCTGGCAGGCGCTGCGGGATTCTGTAGAATACATGCTAGAGCTTCGCGCCGGGGAAAAATCATAGTTTTGTGTAATCTCCCCTGGTTTCAAACAATAACAAAATAAAAAGGAGCATATTTCTATGCTGCATGATACCATCGCCGCCGTCTCCACCCCTTATGGGAAAGGCGGCATCGCCGTAATCCGCATCAGCGGAGAGAATACCGCCGCCGTGCTGCAGGGCTGTTTTACCACCTCCGGGCCAAATCCTGTGGATAGTCCCCGACGGGCCTGCTTTGGAACCGTGATGCAGAATGGCGAAACCATAGACAGCGGTATCGCTGTCTATTTTGCCCCTGGGGCCTCCTTTACCGGAGAAGCCTCTGCGGAAATTAGCTGCCATGGAGGTACGGCGGTTACAGCAGCCGTGTTGGAAGCTGTATTTCGAGCGGGGGCGCAGCCTGCCGGTCCCGGCGAATTTACCCGACGAGCATTTTTGAATGGTAAGCTATCTCTTACCCAAGCCCAAGCCGTGGGTCTTCTCATTGATGCAGACACCGACTCCCGGCGGCGTCTTGCCGCCAGCGCCCTGCAGGGCGCTCTTCGGGAAAAAACACAGGGTATGCGCGCGCAGCTGACCTCCCTGCTTGCTTCCCTTTACGCCACCATCGATTATCCGGAGGAAGACCTGGCCCAGCAGACTACAGAAGAACTGTCCGCCGGATTTTCCGCGGTTACAGAAGAACTGCGGACACTGCTTGCTACCTATCGCACCGGAAGTGCCGTAGCCGATGGTGTACGTACCGTAATCTGCGGCGCTCCCAACTGTGGAAAAAGCTCTCTCTATAACCGTATTCTTGGGCAGGAGCGTGCCATTGTAACCGATATTGCTGGTACCACCCGGGACGTTCTTTGGGACACAGCGGATTTTGGCGGGATAACCCTGCGTCTTGCAGATACTGCCGGACTGCGGGAAAAAGGAGAGACTACCGACCTTGTAGAAGAAATCGGCGTGGAGCGTTCTCTAAAAAATATGGAAGAAGCAGAGCTTATTTTCTTGGTTTTGGACGGATCCCGTCCTTTGAAAAATCAGGAGAAGCATTGGATTCGACAAATTTCTACTCGTCAGGACGCAGTAAAAATTGCCGTTATCAATAAAGCGGACCTGTCTCCTACGCCAATCCTAGACGTGGATTCCCTACGAGATGTAATGGACGGCGTTGTCATTCTCTCCGCCAAAACCGGCGCTGGAATGGAACAGCTTGCAGCAACTGTAGAAACGCTGTATCAAACGCAGGATAGGTCCTTTGCCGCTCCCCTGATCTGGGACGCCCGTCATAAGGCCACCTTGGAGGAAGCTGTTTTTCTATTGGAGGAAGCTGCAGCAGCTATGGATGCAGGAGAGCCTACAGACGGAGTTTGCACGCTTGCGGAAGAAGCGCTGGCAAATTTGTCTCTGTTAGATGGACGCGGTGTTTCAGAGGAAATTGTTTCAGAGATTTTTTCCCGTTTTTGTGTGGGGAAATAAAATACCGTTTTGTCTCCCCTTTTTATTAAAAACGCCCAAAAAACTCTTGACGCACAATCCCCTAGGGTATATAATAATTTATATGTATGCTCATATTCCGGCTCCTGCCGGCTTTATATAAAATAGTACATTTTTCGCGTATTTTCACGCTTTTTTGAGACGTACTGTTTTCTGCTGACCGCAGAAATTGCATATTCTCTGGGTCGACGCCCGGTTTGCGGCATACATACATAATTTTTGTATTTGTAATGATGAAAAATTCATTTACGAAGGAGGTATCGTATGCCCGCTGCAGCTTACATAATCACCGCAGTTGTCGCTGTCATCGTAGGTTTGCTGATCGGCTGTCCCATCGGGATTTTCTATCGCAAGAAAATTGCAGAGGCACAGATCGGCTCTGCAGAGCTTCAGGCAAAAAAAATTATTGCCGACGGCATGAACCAAGCGAAAACAGACGCCGCTGCCGCTAAAAAAGAAGCGCTCATCGAAGCAAAGGAAGAAATGCTTCGGGCGAAAAACGAGTTCGAGCAGGAAATCAAGGAACGACGCAGCGAATTGTCTCGTCAGGAAAGACGTGTACAGTCTAAAGAAGAAACGCTGGATCGGAAAACAGACGCTTTAGAAAAAAAGGATGAAGCCCTTGCCAAAAAAATAGAGGAAAACGAGCTGCTCGCTGAGGACCTGCAAAATCAAAAAACGGAAGCCCGCATGACCCTGCAGCGTATTTCCGGTATGACCGCCCAACAGGCAAAGGACAAGCTGATTGAAGAAATGGTGGAGGAAGTCCGCCACGAGCAAGCCAAAAAAATGGTAGAGCTGGAGCAAGAATTTAAAGATGAAGCGGACGATAAGGCCCGCAACATCATTGCCCAGGCAATCCAACGATGCGCGGCAGACCACGTTGCGGAAATTACCGTTTCCACTGTAACCCTGCCCAGTGAAGATATGAAAGGACGGATTATCGGCCGTGAGGGTCGGAATATCCGCACCATTGAAACCCTTACCGGCGTCGATTTGATTATTGACGACACACCGGAGGCTATTACCGTCTCCAGCTTTGATCCGGTTCGCAGAGAAGTTGCTCGGATCGCATTGGAGCGACTGATTTCCGACGGCAGAATCCACCCCGCACGCATTGAAGAAATGGTGGAAAAAGCAAAGCATGAGGTGGATGTGGCCATTAAAAAGGCCGGAGAAGCCGCAACCTTTGAAACGGGAATCCACGGTCTGAACGGCGAACTGGTTCGCTTGCTGGGCCGTCTCAAATACCGTACCAGCTACGGCCAAAACGTTCTGAATCATTCCATTGAAGTATCCCTGCTTTCCGGCATTATCGCCGACGAGCTTGGAGTGGACAATATGCTTGCTAAACGGGCTGGCCTGCTCCATGATATTGGTAAGGCGCTTACCGCTGAATTGGAAGGCTCCCATGTACAATTGGGTGTGGATATTGCTCGCAAGTATAAGGAAAGCAAGGATGTACTGCACGCCATTGAGGCACACCATGGCGATGTGGAACCCCAAACCCTTGTGGCGATGATTGTGCAGGCGGCAGACGCGATTTCCGCGGCACGGCCGGGAGCACGGCGCGAAAACTTGGAGAATTACATCAAGCGGCTTACTAAGCTGGAGGAAATTGCCAAGAGCTTTGAAGGCGTGGAAAAATCCTTTGCCATTCAGGCAGGCCGTGAAATTCGGATTATGGTGAAGCCGGAAGTGATTTCCGATGACCGGATGCCTCTGGTAGCCCGTGACATTGTCAAAAAAATTGAGGACGAGCTGGAATATCCGGGACAGATTAAGGTGCACATTGTCCGGGAAAGCAGAACCATCGATTACGCAAAATAAAGAAACAAAAAGCCTTTCTCATGGGAGAAAGGCTTTTTTAATGTAAAAAATTGATTTAGCAGCAGCGCAACTTCCATTACTTTGCTTCTTTTTCAAATACATTTCGAATTGCTATATTCACAAGCTTTCGGATACTCACACCGTATTTTGCGTTGAGCTTTTCCAGCCCTGCCACGTTGCTTTCTAAAATATAAAAAGTATGTGCTGCATATGGATCCGTCTCTTTTGTTTCATATAACTCTATATCTTGGCTTTCTATTAATTCCATAATACAGGCGTTAAAAATATCTGCGACACTGGCATCATATACCTGCGTTGCATCTTTCATTTTTTCAAATAAGTGGTCCTCTATATCATAATTTCTTTTAATTTTATTTTCTTTTTTCCAGAAATATTTATCCAACATAGCATTTTGCCTCTATTTTTATAATCTTTTATATTTATTTTATAAGTAAATCTAGTATAAAAATAGAAGTATATTTACTTTATTTATTAAGACAAATTGCTTGACTTTTAAAACAATTTATTGTATTATCTTAAAAGATAAATGTCGAATTATCGGATTTCCTGTTCCAAATCATTAAATTCCAGCGTATTAAAAAATTCTGCCAAAGTTATCTCCAGTCCGTCACAAATCTTTTTGATTGTAGCTATTGTAGGATTTTTTGTTTCATCGTTGAGAATACTTTTGATAGTAGATTGGGATATTCCACATAAATAACTTAACCCGTTTGGTGTTATGTCTCTTTTTACACAAAATTCTTGAATACGATTTTTTATTGCTTCATTTACGTCCATTTTCTTCTCCTAATGTTAGTATTTTATCACTAACATTAATTTCTAAAGTCCTTCCTCTGATAAGAGAGATATATAAAATTTAAACACCACTCCATCGCTGACGCAGACCCCTCCCCTTGTCAGATTGAGCATAGCATTTGTTTCTATCTTTCAGTACTTATTCCTTCAAAAAATTTAAAAAAATCTGTTTTAAAAATTTGTTGTAGCGCCACCAAATCACTGATAAAAATATTTCCCTTTCCCATTTCTATCAGTGAATATGTACTTCTACTGATTGGTGATCCAAGAACATTCATTTTTGCTACTATTTGTTCTTGCGTCAGTCCATTTTCTTTTCGTAATTTTTTTATATTTTCACTAAATTTTTTATCATTTAATTTTAGTTTCATATAAAATCTCCATTTTTGATTTTATTTATAAGCTAGTCTTGATTTTACAAAAAAATAGTGTAAAATTGCTTATATATAAGCATATAATGGATTTATGTTAGCTTTAAATGGAAAACTTATCGGATTTCCTGTTCCAAATCATTAAATTCCGGCGTATTAAAAAATTCTGCCAAAGTTATCTCCAGTCCGTCACAAATCTTTTTGATTGTAGCAACTTCCGGTTTGCGACTTTTATTTCCTAAAATACTATAAATCGTAGATTTATCAACTCCAGAAATAACTGCCAGCATATATGGGGTAATATTTTTTTCTTCACATAATTCTACAATTCTATTTGCTAATGCTTTTTTTAAGGTCATAAAATTCTCCTTTAATGGGACATATCCCATTAGTTATATTTTATGACCTTTATATAAATTCATGAGGGGGATATATCCCACTATATTTATAAAAAATTGGGGTATATATTTATTTATTTGTTACCGAAAGGACTACCCGCCATGCGCTGCAAAAACTTTCATTGTATTTATAATCAAAATACCAACTGCACTTCCGAAAATATTCTGATTGATCAATACGGAGTCTGTGCAGAATGTGTCTATTCGCAGAAAAATCTATCGCCTTCTCCTTCCCCATCTACCGGTAAAATCTTAGTTGGGCCTGTATCCGGCAATACAAATTCTTCCGATGCAAATGACGCGTTCATGCGTAAATTAAAAAAGATAAAAAAATAAGTCTGCTGCGTTTTTCTTACAAAATGTACACACTTCTCAAATCTTACGCGATCCGTATCATTACATTTCATCTTATTGACAAATCCGTAACTGTAGAGTACAATACATATAACACCAAAGGAGAATTGGCCGTGGAATTTTCAAAAAATCAAAGCGTATGCTTTACCGGACACCGACAAATTCTGGGTGTGCACACCCATATCCTTCCCATTCGCCTGCATCGTACCATTCAAAATCTTATCCGCCTGGATTATTGCAACTTTATTGCCGGCGGCGCCGTCGGATTTGATATGATTGCCGCGGAGGCTGTTTTGGCGGCCCGTGAACAAAATCCCCGCGTCACCTTATTTTTGGCGCTTCCCTGCCGGGATCAAACCGCACGCTGGAAAAATCCTTCTGATATCTGCCGCTACCAGCATCTGTTAGAGGAGGCAAACGGAATCCATTATATACAGGACGCTTATTCCAGCACCTGCATGCACAAACGTAACCGATGGATGATCGACAACAGCGCCGTCTGCGTTTCTTATCAAAATACAGAACGGGGCGGAACGGCTTATACAGTGCAATATGCAGCATCCAAGGAAGTTCCTGTGGTCAATTTGGCGGACAGCAGCTTTATGGAAATTTTTGAAGAATAAAAAAGGTCTTCCTTTACAGGAAGACCTTTTTTATTCTTTTTTTAATATGTCGGGCTGTCCAAACGCCACGCGCCGTCTTCATAAATCAGTTGAATTTCCACAGACATGTCTGCCTCTCCATGCAAATAAGATTGGGCTTTCACGACCGCTGTGTTCCCTTTTTTTTGAATCACCTCTACCTGCTGTTCTTTTTCCGCCGTGCCATAGGTTCTGGCGTCTATAACGGAAAGATCCTTGTGTACGGCAAGAATGCCATTTTCCGTTTCCATGTACCGGGCATAGGCGGCGGTTCCTTCCTCTATGGAAATACCGGTAAAGGCCATTTCAAATAAATAGGCGCAATAGTCCTTGGAATAAACTTTCTTCGTTGCTTCCTTGATGCTGTCTATAGAGGAAAATCCGGCATCCCCCGCCACCGGAAGATAGCTAAGCAGGGTTGCATCTGTTTTCACTTCAGCGGCAAAATGCCGGGCGGCATCGCTGTCTGCATCTACAAACGGAAGACCTTTTCCAAAATAAATCTCATTCATAGCAACGCTCTCTGCAATCAGCTCTTTTGCAGCGCTGCAAATCTCCTCATCTGTAAAAGTGGAACTGCCGCAGGAAGCAAGAAGCATGACGGCCAGTGTCACAGCGAGAATATACAGAAATTTTTGGTTCATAGGAACACCTCCTATATATTTTCTCCGGGTAAGGAGAAATGGGGAAAATAAACAACTACCCCTCCGTCAGCAAAGCTGACGGAGGGAGAGATACTATAAACTATTCCTCTGTCGCTGCAGGTGCTCCCTCTGTGGCATCTTCCACAGAAGATTCTTCTGCCTGCGCTTCTTCCTCTTCTTCCACCTTTTCTGCCACAGCAAAACTTACCAGCGTTGCATCTTCTGCCAATCGCATCAGCCGCACGCCGGTAGCGCCGCTTCCCTTCAACAAAGATATTTCCGATACGGCGATTCGGATTAGCGTACCTGTATCGGTGATAAGCATTAAATCTTCATCTTCTGTTGCGACTGCTACGCCGCACAGCTGCCCGGTTTTTTCCGTAATCTGCTGGCAGCGGATTCCCATATTGGGACGATTTTTCCGACGGAAGTTGGAGAAAGGTACTCTTTTTCCAATACCCTTTTCCGTAATGGTAACCAGATGATGACTTTCTTGCCATGCCTCGTCATTTTCCACGATAACAGCGCCGACTACCCGGTCGCCTTCCCGCAGACGGATACCGGTAACACCACGGGAGGTTCTGCCCACGATTCGCACATCGCTTTCTGCAAAACGAGAGCCTTGTCCCTGGGCCGTAGAAATGAGAATATCCGCATCTCCCATCGTTCTGTCTACAAAGATAAGGCTATCGCCTTCATCTAGACTAATGGCGATTTTTCCACCTTTTCTCTGATATTCAAATTCGCTGAGCGCAGTCCGTTTGATAACGCCAGCCTGGGTAACCATCACAAGATATTCTTCACTGGAGAATCCTTCAATAGAAATC
Source organism: uncultured Clostridia bacterium (assembly GCA_948466345.1). Classification (GTDB taxonomy): domain Bacteria; phylum Bacillota; class Clostridia; order Oscillospirales; family CAG-272; genus Avispirillum. Next base: position 32,412 of record CAOKAC010000008.1, read on the forward strand.
ACTGCAGTGACTTCCTCTCCCTGTTCCAGATCCAATAAATTGACAATATTCGTACCTTTAGCCGTACGGGATGCCTCAGGAATCTGATATGCCTTTTTCGCAAACACCTTGCCGCGGCTGGTAAACAGCAGCAGATACGAATGGCTGTCCGCCACAATGACCTTTTCCGTATAATCTTCTTCCTTCATAGTGAGACCGGCTTTGCCCATACCTCCGCGGCGCTGCGCTCCATATACGTCGGCGGGCTGCCGCTTCACATAGCCGGTTTTTGTCATCGTGATAATACACTTGTGCTGCTCGATCAAATCTTCCAACTGGATTTCATCGTGATATTCCACCAGCTCAGTACGCCGGCCGTCTGCAAACTTCCGGCGAATTTCTGTCAGCTCATCCCGGATAATTCCTTTGATTTTCTCCGGGTCTGCCAAAATCCCACGTAGTTCTCCGATTGTAGCAGCCAAATCTGCCAGTTTTTCTTCGATTTTCTGCCGTTCCAGGCCGGACAATCTACCAAGGGGCATAGATACTATCGCCTGGGCCTGCTCATCGGAAAGGCCCGCATTTTCGCTTCCAGCAAATTCTAAAAGTCCCTCTTTTGTGGAGATATCCGCGTTCTGGCTTCCGTCTCCTACAAAACGTGCTTTCAAATTTTCCTTTGCTGTAGGCGTATCCGGACTGCTGCGGATAATAGAAATCACCTCGTCTATATTGTCAATGGCGATCTTATATCCTTCATACAGGTGCGCTTCCTTCAGGGCCCGGTTTAAATCAAACTGGGTACGCCGAGTGATAACGCCCTTTTGATGGTCGATATACGCTTCCAGAATCTGTTTCAGATTCAGTATTTTCGGCTCCCCGTTCAGCAGCGCCAGCATATTGATGGCGCAGGTATCCTGAAGCTGCGTATACTTATACAGCTGATTTAAAATAATCTGACAGTTTGCATCCCGCCGGCATTCGATCACAATCCGCATACCGTGGCGGCCGGATTCGTCCCGGATTCCGGTGATTCCCTCAACCCGTTTATCCCGTACCAAATCTGCAATGGATTCCACCAGCATAGACTTATTTACCTGATATGGAATCTCCGTGACAATGATCCGGTGTTTGTCTTCTTCAATATTGGCTCTGGCTCGTACCATAACCCGGCCACGGCCAGTAGTATAGGCTTCATAAATTCCCCGGTTGCCGTAAATAGTGGCGGCGGTTGGAAAGTCCGGACCCTTGATATACTGCATCAAAGCAGGAACATCTGCGTCAGGATTTTCCAAAAGATACAGAGTTCCGTCTATTACTTCTCCCATATTGTGCGGCGGAATGTTGGTAGCCATACCTACGGCAATTCCAACAGACCCGTTTACCAATAAATTTGGAAACCGGGCGGGAAGAACGGTAGGTTCTTTTCTCCGGTTATCGAAGTTGGGCATAAAATCTACAACGTCTTTTTCAATATCCCGCATCAATTCCCCGGCAAGCTTGGACATACGCGCTTCTGTATATCGGTATGCAGCCGCGCCGTCTCCGTCTACGGAACCGAAGTTTCCGTGTCCCTGTACCAGAGGATACCGAAGGGAAAAGTCCTGGGCCATACGTACCATTGTCCCGTATACGGCCGCATCTCCATGAGGATGATATCTACCCAGCACGTTACCGACTGTAGTTGCAGATTTTCTAAAGGGCTTATCGTATGTAAGGTTATCCTCATACATAGCGTACATGATACGCCGCTGTCCCGGCTTCATACCGTCCCGCACATCCGGCAGGGCACGGCTGATAATAACGGACATGGAATATTCCAGGAAGGACTTGCGCACTTCCTTATCCATGGCAATCGGTTTTATCTTCTGCTGGGGAAATTCAATATTATTATTTTCTTCGCGCACGTTTTTCTACCCCTTTTATTGAAAGCGGATATTTCCGCTTAAATATCGATATTTTCCGCATATTTAGCGTTTTTCTCAATAAAATCCCGGCGTGGCTCGACCTTGTCTCCCATGAGTAGAGAAAATACCTCATCACAAGCCATAGCGTCATGGATATCTACCCGCAAAATCGTCCGTGTCTCTGGATCCATGGTGGTTTCCCAAAGCTGATGGGCGTCCATCTCTCCAAGACCTTTATATCGTTCTGCTTCTGCATTACCGCCAAATTCTGCAATAATTTGGTCACGCTCTTCATCGGAGAACGCGTATCTCTCCTGACTTTTGCCTTTATATACTTTATACAGAGGCGGCTGCGCCAAATATACGTGGCCTTCTTCAATCAGCTGTCGCATATGCCGGAAAAAGAAAGTGAGCAGCAGCACACGAATATGGGAGCCATCTACGTCCGCATCCGCCATAATAATAATTTTTCCGTATCGGAGCTTGGATATATCGAAATCTTCTCCGATTCCGCATCCAAGCGCCTGAATAATCGGAATCAAGGATGGATTGGAATATATTTTATCCAAACGGGATTTTTCGACATTCAGCACTTTACCACGCAGCGGCAGAATTGCCTGGAATCGGCTGTCCCGTCCTGTTTTAGCGCTTCCTCCCGCAGAATCTCCCTCTACCAGATATACTTCTGTATATTCCACCCGTCTGTCCTGACAGTCTGCCAATTTTCCAGGAAGGGTGGTTCCCTCCAGCACATTTTTACGCCGGGTAAGCTCTCTTGCCTTTCTGGCAGCTTCTCTTGCCCGATTGGCCGCCATACATTTTTCTACGATCAGCTTTCCTGCAGACGGATTTTCTTCAAAATATTCGGAAAGTTTTTGGGTTACAATTCCGTCTACGATTCCCCGCAATTCCGAATTTCCCAGTTTTGCCTTGGTCTGGCTTTCAAATTGGGCGTCGGGAAGTTTTACAGATACCACGGCGCACAGTCCTTCCCGTACGTCGTCTCCGGACAATTTTTTATCGCTTTCCTTCAGGGCCCCGCATTTTCTCGCATAATCGTTTATTACCTTTGTCAGGCCAGATTTAAATCCGGCCTCATGAGTACCGCCGTCTACAGTAGCCATATTATTTGCAAAGGTGACAATTGTATCATTGAAGCTGTCATTATATTGAAGGGCTACCTCCGCGGTAACGTCGTCTTTTTTTGCCTTCATATAGACGACATCTTTGTGAAGAAGCGCCGCGTGTTTGTTGGCGTTGAGATATTCTACAAAGGAACAGATACCTCCTTCATATTGCAGAACAGCGGATTTTGGATTTCCTTCCTCATCCTCCTGTCCGGGACGCAAATCCTTTAAGGTAATTTTAATGCCGGCGTTTAAAAAAGACTGCTCCCGCATTCTTGTTAAAAGAATATCATAATCAAAGATAGTATTTTCAAAAATCGTCCCGTCCGGTTTAAACCGGACATAAAGTCCGTGCTGTTCTCCACAGTCTCCCTCACATTGAATCGGGCGCACGGTAACTCCCTTTTCAAAACGCATGGTATATCGCTTTCCCTCATAGCAGTTGTCAACCTCCATCCATTCGGACAGAGCGTTTACAACCGATGCGCCGACACCATGCAGTCCCCCGGAAATTTTATATCCTTCCCCGCCGAATTTTCCGCCTGCATGCAACACGGTAAACACTACTTCTAAGGTTGATATACCCATTTTATGGTGAATCTGGCTGGGAACGCCGCGTCCGTCGTCCTGTACAGAAATGGAGCCGTCTTCTAAAATTGTTACCTCAATATGGGTACAAAATCCCGCCATCGCCTCATCTATAGAGTTGTCTGCAATTTCATACACCAAATGGTGCAAGCCCTGGGAAGAGGTAGTTCCAATATACATACCAGGCCGCTTTCTGACTGCTTCCAGTCCTTCCAGAACCTGTATCTGATCTGCATCATACGCCATAGTGGTCTTATTTTCCGGCATATTTATTTCTCTCTTTCATCAATTATTCGTATGCTTCATCCCGACGGGCCCGTCCATAAACGCTGCGGGCAGACAGTCTGCATAATATCACGTTTTCTTTTTTTCCTTTTTCTCCGGTGAGAAGAAAGGATTTTGGAAGATCGTCTCCTGCAAGGAGAATCCTTCCGCTTTTTTCCGCAGCACGGAGAAACTCTTTTGTCGTTTTTTGAGTATTTACATTATCGATATCAAAAATACCGATAATATCGGTTTTTTTTACGGAGACATCTCCGCCGAGATACAAAAACATGTTGTCTCCTTTCATAATCACACATGCTGCGAAATCTGTACAGATTATTTTCCATTCATCCGCAGAGGCATTATAAACAATGTATATTCTATCAGTACTTCTTCTGTTTCGTCTCCCTCAGATTTTACTGCTTCGATACTCATACCCATCAGCGGCCCGTTCATTTTTAGACAAACGGTAGCCTCTTCTCCTGCCGCCTTTAATGCATCCAGCAAATATCGGCAGTTAAAGGCGATTACCAGTGTTTCTCCTGTCATATGAATAGGCAGCTCTTCATATACACTGCCCCCTGCGGAAGAGGATGATATTTTAAGCACATTCTCTTCAAATTCCAACTTAATATACGTTTTAGAGTTACTTCCACCCAGTTTATCTTCCGTAACGATAGAAGCACGCTCGACTGCACGGATCAGCGAAGCCGCGTCTATATGCGCCACCCGATCATAGCTTTCCGGCAGAATTCTGCCGTAGTTGAGATATTCTCCGTCAATGAGTCTTGAAAAATAAGTATATCCGTTGATTTCGAAAATGACATGCTTTCTTGCAAGGGATACGGTGATCTCTTCTTCCGTATCCTTGATCATGCGCATAATCTCTAAAAGAATCTTTCCTGGGATAATAAAGGAAGCGTCTGGTACATCTCCCTCCAATTGTGCCTGGGCAAGTCCCAGCCGATTTCCATCACAACCTACACAGCGCAGCGTCCCTCTTTCCACCGAAAAATATACACCGGTGAAAATCGGTTTTTGCGCGTTTTGTGAGATAGCAAAAATCGTTTTGGAAATAAGGCTGCGCAAAACATGCTGCGGCATCGTATAGTTCCGGTCTCCGGACAGAAGCGGCAGAGACGGGAAATTCTCTCCTGGCAGCGCGTTGATTTCAAAGGTACTGCTTCCGCTGGTAATATGCACCCTGTTTTTATCATCCACTTCAATAAGAATCTGTCCGGCAGGCAGGCTGCGAACAATCTGCAGAATATTCTGGCTGTTGATAATATAACTGCCTTCCTGCAGGATGGTGGCCTCTACTGTTGTACGCAGCCCTTTTTCCATATCGTATGCCGTAATCTGGCAGGTTCCCTCACTGGGACCGGGGCATTCAAATAAAATTCCTTCAATTGCCGCAATAGTATTTCTTGCGGGGGCGACAGACGCAGCCGGTGAGAGTGCGCCAAGCAGGGCGTCTCTATCAAATTGCACTTTCATGTTGGATAAATTCCTTTTCTCTAAATAGTTTAAATATAAATATATAATATAAATAAATACAGAAGAAACAGTAGGGCCTGTGGAAACTTTGGAAAGTCTGGAAAGCCCTATTAATACTTGTTTTATTTTTCCAATGTTTCAATTTTGCCCTTTGGAAAAGCCTTGGAAACCTGTGGAAAATCCAGGCGGTTTTCGTCTGATTTTCAGGTAAAGCCTAAAGCAGCGATGCATGTGACTTTTCCAAAGGCTTTTGTCTCGGCATTTTTCTGTGGAAAACATCGCTTTCTGATGCGGCCTTGCAACAAGAAAAAAGTTTTCCACAAGGGGAGCATTTTTTCTTCCAAAGTGATCTTCTCTGCCGTACGAGCATGCATATTTTTCTTTCCCAATACTTTTCCACATAGTTTTCCACAAAAATTTATCTTTTGGATAACGCTGTGGACTAGCTTTTGACTTCTGTGATAATTTCCACAATTTCATTATTCAGCCGGTGGTTGTTTTGAATTTCCGCTTCAATTGCCTGAATATTGCTGTGGACAGTGGAATGGTCTCGATCCAGCATTTTTCCAATCGCCGGCAAGGATAAATCCAGCACCTTTCGAATTACATACATAGATACGTTTCTAGCGGTTCGAATATTTTTTGTGCGCCCCTTGCCAAGAATCTGTTCTACGGTTACATCATATTTTCTTGCAGTGACTTCTAAGATATTATCTACTGTTTCAGAAACCGGTTTATTTTCCCGAAAATATTCCGGAATAGAGGATTTCACCATTTCCAGTGTTATGGGGCGTCCGCTGAGAAAAGAAACGGCGCCGATTTTTTTTAACGCCCCTTCAATTTGCCGGATGTTGGAATCCAGCCGTTCCGCAAGAAAGGCAAGAACATTGTTTGGAACATTCAAATTGTTTTTTTCTGCCTTCTTACGTAGAATTGCCAGCCGCAGTTCATATTCCGGCGGCTGTACGTCTGCGATCATACCCTGTACAAAACGGGTTTTGATTCGTTCTTCCAGGGTAAACATTTCTCTTGGCGGGCGGTCACTGGTAACAACAATTTGTTTTCGATTTTCATACAGAGCGTTGAAGGTATGAAAAAATTCTTCCTGTGTAGAGGTTTTTCCAGATACAAACTGAATATCGTCAATGAGTAGCATATCTGCTTTCCGATATTTGTCCCGGAAACGTCCTGTAGTTTTTTTTGAAATGGACTCAATGAGTTCATTCATAAAATCTTCGCTTTTGGTACAGATGATAGACATATGGGGCCGCATTTTCTGTACTCGATTCGCGATGGCATACATCAAATGGGTTTTCCCAAGGCCGCTGGGACCGTATATAAACAAGGGATTATAGTTATGATGTCCGCCGGGATCATTGGATACCGCCACGCTGCAGGCATGGGCAAATTGGTTGGAAGAACCTACAATAAAGTTTTCAAAGGTATATTCCGGGCAAAGACCTTGCGATGGAAGATGCTCTTCCTCTTCTATAGATTGGTCTTGTATGGAGTCTATGCTTTCATTCTCTTCTGCTTTTGTGTCTTGTTCCTGCTCCATAATCAAACGGTCTGTGGGTATACAGATATTGCGTTCCCGCACTACATCGCAGATAATTTCAATAATAGGTTCAAATCCCAGCGCATCGTATACACTTTTTGTAATCAGGTCGGTACATCTGCCCACAAGAAATTTTCTTTTAAGTTCGTCCCCTGTAGCTAAAATGATTTTATCCGTATCAATCTGCAAAAGGTGCAAATCGGAGAACCATAGATCAAATGCCGTCTGTGACATGGTAGCGTTTTTGCGAATTTGGTCAATGATGGAATGCATGAACATGGAAAGCTCTTCTTTTGATGGTTCCATCCAGACTGCTCCTTTCTGAAATAAAAACGCTGGAAAGGCGTTTTTATCTTCCTTATTATTAAATACTATATAGAATAAGTATAGCATAAATGGGGTGATTTTTCAAGAGAGAATCAACAAAACCTGTGGAAAACTATGCGAAAAAAAGTATATTAGAGACAAGTAAAAAGCCTCTATGAGAGGCTTTTTTTGCGGGTGTAAATACGTTTTTTACATAATATTACAAGATACGCGTGAAATCGTGTTAAAGTACAAATAGTCGAATAGGTTTGATGGCTGTTCCCCGATCTGCATATTCTCGAACTTCTCCCAGAGCAAAAAATATATTCTTATGATAAAAACGGATCCGGGTACCTATAGAAAAATCCGTCTTTAATTTTTTTTGATAAAGCTCTGTTCCTCCCCGGATTAATTTTGCTTCAAAATCATTTACATGTATCGCAGGGCAGTCTGCAAATAAGCTTTCACAGGGATATACCATAGAAATACGCTCTTTCATAGATGCATTTTCCAACTCTTCTATTGAATAAGCCTGATCAAGGCCAAATAAACCGGAACGCGTGCGCCGCAGCGCAGCCATTACACCGCCGCATCCCAGTTTTTCACCTATATCTGCACACAAAGTACGAATATAGGTTCCTTTGGAACAATGTACACGTAGCTTATATTCCTGATCATTGATTTTTTCTGCAGTCAGTGTATCGATATGTATAGGGCGGCTTTCCCGTTCAATTGTTTCTCCCTGCCGTGCCGCGTCCAACAATTTTCTTCCGCCAATCTTGATAGCGCTGTACATGGGTGGTATTTGCTGAATGTCCCCTATAAAAGAGCAAACAATTCCCTGCACTACCGCCTCATCTGGAATATTTTTGCTGGTAGAAAGGATTTCTCCGGTAATATCCTGGGTATCGGTGGTAATACCTAGACGAAGGATTGCTTCATATTCCTTATCGCTGGATAAAAGAAATTCACTGGCCTTTACTGCGCGGCCCACAAGAACCGGTAATACACCAGTGGCAAGGGGGTCTAATGTTCCGGTATGGCCAACCCGCGGCGTATCGTATAATTTGCGCAAAATTTGCACAATTCTATGGCTGGTAACGCCAGCGTGTTTATCGATTACAATGACGCCGGATACAAGATCTGGTTTATCTTTTCGTTTCATATTTGTTTTCTTTCTGATAAGATTGCATTGCCGGCATAAATGCGGCAATCATTTTTTCAGCCGCTTCTTTACAATTTTCGGCTGTTATTGTAGCGCCGGCAGCACGTTTGTGACCACCGCCGCCAAAAGTGGATAAAATGGCCGCTACATCGATATCGCAGTTGGAGCGGGCAGAAATTTTAAAAGTACCTTTACTGGATTTATTTTCTTTGATTGCAAGTCCAACCAGGACTCCGGAAACACTTCTAGGAATATCCACCATACCGCCAAAATCAAAATCAGACAAGCCGTTCTCTTCGGGCAGAGAGGCAGAAACACAGGTATACGCCAGCTTTCCATCGCAGGCAAGCTGTAGGCGTTCTATTACCAGTTTTTGTGCCTGCAGTTCCTCTATTGTGCGGCAGCCATGGAGACGGTGGGCAATGGCCGCTGTATCCTCGCCGTTTGGATCATTTTGAATGGTATTCAGAAGAACAGCGGCTATTTGAAAGGTCTCCGGTGTAGTATTGCTGTATTGAAAGGAGCCTGTGTCTGCAGAAATGGCTGCATAAATACAGCGGCATATACCAGGATCTGGAGTGATTTTTTTTCTTTGTATCCACTCACTATAAATATGAAAAATTAATTCTCCTGTAGCGCTGGCTTTTGCGTTTAAATAATGTGGAGAAAACAGAGTGCAATTTTCATGGTGGTCAATGGATAAGGAAACGTGGTTTGCTAAAAAGGATAGTTGGCCTAGCTGCATGGGAGAGGCTACATCAATGGTCCATATAACGTCAAAATCATTTTCCATATAGGGGGTGTATGCTAGGGAATCCTGCTGATGTAGCAAAAAATGCAGATAATCTGGGACGTCGGAGATGCAGGCACAGCGGGCACAACCTCCTAATATGGTATAAAGTTTTTGCATGGCAAAAGCGGAGCCTACCGTATCTCCGTCTGGATTTACATGACAAAGAAGCAAGAGTTTTTTTTGCGCTGTGATATATTGTTCCATTAAATCACAGACGGCTGCAGCGTCCAGTTTCGAAAAAAAATCTGTTTTTGCCGTCATGCCTTTTCTTCCTCTTCCGTTTCCTCTATATCGTGAAATTCCAAATTATTAATTTTTGCTGCGATATCTACCCCACGGCGCAGCGAATCATCTAGAATAAAGGTAAGCTCTGGAGTAATACGCAGATTGAGCCGTTGAGCAAGTTGACTGCGGATAAAGCTGGCTGCACTTCGCAGTCCGGCGGACAATTCTTTTTTTTCTTCCAGGGTTGCATGATCAGACAAGGTGGAGTAAAATACTTTTGCATATTTAAAATCGGGTGTTACATCTACGGAAGTAACGGTAATAAATGCACCGGATACCCGCGGATCCTTTACATCTCGCAGAATGTCGCATATTTCCTGACGGGCGGCGTCACCGACCCGGTGTTGTCTGTATTTTCCCATATGTGGCTCCATTCTCTCTGCAATTGCAGATATATAAATTATTTATAGTTAGGTTGTCCTATATCAGTATAGCATAAACAGGACAAAAATGGAAGAGTGGGAAATGTTTCACGTGAAACATTTCCCACTCTTAAACTAAAATTTATTTTAATTTATAAATGGTTCCTTCAGCGGTATCTTCTAAAATAACACCTTGCTCTAACAATGCGGCGCGAATTGCATCCGCTTTTGCAAAATCCTTTTCTTTCTTTGCCGCTGCACGCAAAGCAATTTGTTCCTCAATTTCGGAAATCCACGCAGGATCTGCATTCTGCATGGCATCTGTCTCTCGAATCTTTGCAGCGCCCTCCAACAAATTCAAAGAAAGTACCTGATCAAAATTTTCAATCAGTGCAAGCTTGGTTCCATCGCTAATATCTGCCTTCAACACATCGTATAAAGCTGTAATTCCAAGGGCTGTGTTTAAATCGTTATCCATAGCCTCCCGAAAAGTATTTTTAAAAGAAACCAGCTTTTCTTCTTCTGCAGATCCCTCCTGCAGCTTTGCAATATTACGTAAAAGCTTATCATAGGCGGTAGCGGCGTTGTCCAAATTTTCCCAGGTGAAAATCAAAGATTTCCGGTAGTGAGACTGAAGACAGAAAAAGCGATAGGCCATAGGATCATATCCCTTTTCTTCTAAAAGGGATACAGTGAGAAATTCTCCGCTGGATTTGCTCATTTTTCCGCTGTTGGTATTGAGATGCAGTACATGAAACCAGTATTTGCACCATTCATGGCCTATATACGCTTCACTTTGTGCAATTTCGTTGGTATGGTGGGGAAAAATATTATCTACGCCGCCGCAGTGAATATCCAGGTATTCGCCCAAATGCTTCATAGAAATGCAGGAACATTCAATATGCCATCCAGGATAACCTAGGCCCCATGGACTGTTCCATTTCAGCTCCTGATCGTCAAATTTGGATTTGGTAAACCAAAGCACAAAATCGGCTTTGTTTTTCTTATTATCGTCCTTTTCTACCCCTTCCCGGACACCTTCCTGCAGATCCTCTTCCTGAAAGTTATGAAAAGCATTATATTGGGCAATGGTAGAAGTATCAAAATACACGTTACCGCCAGCGATATAAGCATGACCGTCTGCCAACAGTTTTTTTATGACTTTAATAAATTCGCCAACGCATTTTGTCGCAGGTTCTACTACGTCTGGCCGGCGAATATTCAGCTTTTTGCAATCGGAAAAGAAAGCATCCGTATAATACTGAGCGATTTCCAAAACGGTTTTCTTCTCTCGCTTTGCTCCCTTAAGCATTTTATCCTCGCCGGTATCGGCATCGCTGGTAAGATGCCCCACATCGGTAATGTTCATTACCCGCTTTACATCCAGCCCGCTGTATCGGAAATATTTTTCCAGCACGTCCTCCATAATATAAGTACGTAAATTTCCGATATGGGCATAGTGGTATACAGTAGGACCGCAGGTATACATGGACACTTTGCCGGCCTCTCTGGGAATAAACGCTTCCTTTTCACGGGTAAGTGTATTATAAAGCTTCATATAGGATTCCTTTCCGATTTTGTGGATAGAAAGTATATTGCAAAAAGAACAATAGAAATTGAAATAAAATAAAGGGCAAAAATAAGAATATCTGCGTGAAGATATTGAAACAAAAAGCTGCAGCCGTTAAAGGCCATATGGAAGAAAAGGGAAGGCAAAATAGATTGATATTTTTCAAAGAGAAGCGCCATAAGAAATCCGGTCAGAAAGGCATAGAAAAACTGCATCAAGTCCATATGGGCCGCTCCAAAAATCAGAGCAGACAACAGCTGTGCCGCCAGCACAGGCATTCCTTTGCGAAGACGTGTGTAGATAAGCCCACGAAAAACAACTTCCTCCAAAATGGGAACAAACAGAGACAAATACAGAACTTCCAGTATAAAGCTTCCACCGCCAAAGGTAAGAGAATAAAAATCTCCCGACTGCGTGCCTGATTCGGCTAAATAAGGGAAGACAAGGGAAAGCAAAAAGATTGAGACAGTCACAACAACCTGTGCCGCCGCTCCTAAAACAAAAGAACCAGCCGCCGGTGTAAGAGGCATTTTTGTAAGACAAATTTCTCGTTCAAAGCGTTTTCCCCGAAAGGTATAAAAGAGCGTATAAAGCAAGATCAGCAGTAAAACGCAGCCAATGCACACTGGGGCATAGTATTTTGGAAACACGTCCCAATATGCATTATAAAAAGCGGTATCGCTGAAGTAAGCGGAGGAAGGAAGACTTTCCCGTATTATATATATATACAGCATATTGATTCCTGTTTGTACAAGAAACATCACACCCCAAATTAAGACGGCATATAAAAGGGAAAGAAAAAATCGGACGGAAGGAGACGGCGCGCGAGTGGGCTGCGGCGCGCCGCAACAAGCGCAAAACCGGTCTTTAGCCCGCAATCCTCCTCTGCCGCAAAAATCACAAGTGTATCGCAATATTTTTCCCTCCCTGTTTATATTACTTCTTTTCCAATTGTGCCAGACGCTTTTCCAAGGTCTGCAGGCTATGACGTACAGCGCACAGCTCTTGGGCCATGGGATCAGGAATATGCACCTGATCCAGATCGATGGGATCCACCTTATTTCCGCCTTTGCGTACAATATGCGCAGGAATACCTACAGCGGTACAATTTTCCGGAACAGGTCCCAACACCACGGCGCCGGCTGCAATTTTTGCTCCGTCTCCAACGGTGAAGTTGCCCAGAACTTTGGCGCCTGCACCGACCATTACGTTGTTGCCCAATGTTGGATGCCGTTTTCCGCACTCCTTCCCGGTACCGCCCAATGTGACGCCTTGATATAAGGTACAGTTGTCCCCTATAATGGTAGTTTCTCCAATGACTACGCCGCTGCCGTGGTCTATAAAAAGCCCATGGCCGATGGTTGCGCCGGGGTGAATCTCAATACCGGTAAAAAAACGTGCAGTTTGGGATACGAAGCGAGCGGCAGTATATTGTTTTTTCTGATACAAACAATTTGCTGCCCTATATGCCAGCAACGCATGAAAACCGGAATAAAGCAGGGCGGCCTCCGCCCTGCTTTTCACGGCGGGGTCTCGGTCACAGATGGCGTCTATATCTCGCCGTGCCTCCCGGACAAAGGAGCGAACGCAGCGGCCTGCGTGTCCGAAAGACCGGTCCCACGCTTTTTTATTGATAGTAATGGTTATTTTACCCATATACGACTCCAAATTTCATTTTAATCCAGTATATGCAAAGAATAGAGAGCCTCATTCCTTTGGCGTGCTTATATCTCCTGCGGGATTATCAACCCGAACGATGAGTCCGTCTTCAAAATATCCGGTATAGGTTCTGCCGTCCGGCCAGGTATAAGTGCCCTTCCCCCACAGCGTATTATTTTGAAACTGCCCGGTATAGGTTTCTCCGTTGGCCCAGGTGTACTTTCCATCACCCCACCGCTGATCGGCGCGAAATTCTCCTTCGTATACGCTGCCGTCGGCATAGGTGTATACGCCGTGCCCTTCCTTTGCACCCTTTGCGTAAGCACCTGTATAGGAGGCTCCATCCGCCATAGTATGGGTGCCTTCTCCATCTTTCAAGTCATTTTTAAAGGTACCGGTATACGTGCTTCCATCCGCCCAGGTGTAGGTTCCCTGTCCGGATTTGTTTCCATTTTCATATTCCCCTTCGTATACGTCTCCGTTGGAGTAAGTGCATTTTCCATGGCCGTGCTGCCGGTCTTCGTAAAAGGACCCTTCATACACATCTCCATTTTCTCGGGTCAGCTTGCCGTCTCCGTGTTTGACCAGATGCTTTACTTCCCCTTCGTATACATCTCCATTGGAATATTCCAATGTACCGTCTTCCCCGTTATAGGTAGCGGTAAGGCCCTTTACCGCGTCATCGCCGCCATAAGAGATACGACCAGCAGCGGGCATGCCGTCCCCGGTTAAAATACCCACAAAGGATACGGAAAAGCCGGTTTCAAAGCGGTATTTTACATAACGGATGCCAAAAAGATATAAAACACCAAGAATCAAAGCGGCGCTAATAATAATGGATACGCCGATAATAATAAAATTGGTGCGGGCTTGAAAACCCGTTTTCATTTTGCGTTTTGTTTCTTTAGATTGAGCAGCCATGACGGCCTCCTTTTACACCGGTTTTACAGGTCCTTCCAGGCAGAAATCATATTGTCCGTCATCTCTAACAGTTCCGGAATAAAAATTGTAGCTAGGATGGCGATGACAAGCAGCAGAATACCGCCCACTAGGATGAAAGCAGGAGAGCTTCCCTTTTTTGTATAGCGGACCTGCGCGTGGTATTTTTTCTCTTCCAGAACATACAGCCGCGCACGGTCTATATCTAGCTTAGGCTTTTTCTCTGCCGATCCGGTAAAAAAGCGACGAAGCGTGCGGCTCCATTTTTTCCCAGGCTTTGCAGGGATTAGACATTGGTCCCTATTTGCAACGGCAATGCATTTGCGAAGTACCTTCCTGTCCTGGAGAGCACGTCGGCGGCCCCATTTAGAAGAAAGCCCTAGCTCCTCCAGCGTTTTTGCACGCTCCGGAGACAGACCTTCCGTATCAAGAAGGGCACGCACCACACCGCCCAAATACCGCTTGTTATATATGGAAAGGATTCCGCCCACAAGCATACCGGCGCAAAGACCCCAAATAATTACGGCAAGGGACATGGTAGAGTTTTTAAAAGAAAAGTTGATATATAATAATACATCCGGCAGCATAGGAATTCCCTCCTTGATCATTGGGATGAACATATGCGGAAGACCAATTTACATAGTCTCCGTACAAACGATTAGTTCTTTTTCAAAACGTCCACGCCCAGATATTTACGAAGTACCGGAGGAACAGTCACGCTTCCATCTGCATTTTGATTCTGCTCCACAATAGCAGGTAAAATCCGGCTGGTGGCCAGTCCGGATCCGTTCAGAGTGTGCACAAATTCCGTAGCACCGCCGCTGTCCCGCTTAAACCGGATACTTCCACGGCGCGCCTGATAATCTCTGGCATTGGACACAGAAGAAACTTCCTTGTATCCATCCATGGAGGGAATGTGAATTTCAATATCATATGTCCGGGCCATAGATGCAGAGCAGTCTGCAGCCGCAAGCTTTACGGTACGGAAGTGGAAGCCCAGTCCCTTTACAAGCGCTTCTGCTTTGCCTACCAGTTCTTCAAAAGCCGCATCGGAATCTTCCGGTCGGGTATACTGCACCATTTCCACCTTATTGAACTGGTGTCCCCGTACCATGCCCCGTTCGTCTGTCCGATAGGAACCTGCCTCTCTGCGGAAACAGGGAGTGTAGGAGATATATTTTCTAGGAAGCTCCGCTTCCGTGAGAATCTCATCCCGGTGCAGGGAGACCAGAGCCGTCTCAGCGGTGGGGAGCATAAAGCGCCGCCGCTCATCTTCTGCATTTTCCAGCCAGTACACCTCGTCTTTGAATTTTGGAAACTGCCCGGCAGTCAGTCCGCATTCGTATCCCAGCATATGAGGAACCAAAACCAATTCGTATCCATCAGCAAGATGCGTATCGATAAAATAATTCAGCAGCGCCCATTCCAGCCGGGCACCCATTCCCCGATAAATCCAAAATCCGTTTCCGGAAAGCTTTGTTCCCCGCTTATAGTCGATCAGCCCCAAATCGGTACACAAATCTACATGGTTTTTCGGCTCAAAGTCAAAGGAGTGGGGATCGCCAAAATAGCGGATCGGTTCGTTATTTTCTTTGCCGCCGGGCGCCAGATCCGAATCCGGCAGATTGGGCAGACCCAAAAGCAGCGTATTATATTCCGTTTCCACCTGTGACAGCTTTTCATCGCCCTCTTTAATTTGGGCAGACAGCTCCTTCATGGCGGCAAAAACAGCGGACGGATCCTTACCTTCTTTTTTCATTTGGGGAATCTGTTTGGATACCCGGTTCTGTTCAGCTTTTTTTGCTTCATTTCCTCCGATAATCTCCCGACGCAGGGCATCCAGCTCTAGGATTCGGGCAATATCTTCTCCGGCGTCTGTTCCTTTGGCTGCCAGTCGGCGGATTACCTCTTCCGGGTTTTCACGGATCAATTTTACGTCAAGCATAGGTGCAACTCCTCATTCAATATATGTTTATTCTTCCGTAATTTTCTTACCGCATACGATTTCCAAAAGGGACTCCAAATCGTTTTCGTCGGTATATTCAATAGAAATGGTTTTTCTGGAGCCTTTTGGCGAAATACGGCACCAGCGGCCGGTAAGTCCGGTTACCTTATGTTCCAGATCCGAAACATAGTTTACCTGCACACCCTCTTCTTTTTTGTGAGAGGAGGGGCGTTTATTCTGGGCTTTTACCGCTGCTTCCGTTTCCCGGACAGAGAGATTGCGGGCCACGACTCGCTGCGCCAGGGCTTCAATACTTGTTTTGTCCCGCAGTCCTAGAAGTGCGCGGCAGTGCCCGGCAGTAAGCCGTCCGTCCTGCAGCATAGCGGCGATACATTCCGGCAGGTCTAAAAGGCGCAGGGAGTTTGCAATGGCGCTGCGGGATTTTCCAAGCCGTCCGGCTACCTCTTCTTGGGTGAGATCAAACTGAGCCAGCAGTGTTTGATACGCCTGTGCTTCTTCATAAGGATTCAGATCCTCTCGCTGCAGGTTTTCGATCAGTGCCAGCTGGGCGGTACGTAAATCGTCTGCCTCTAAAATCAAGGCGGGAATTTCCGTCAGTCCTGCCAGCTTGGACGCCCGCCACCGGCGTTCGCCTGCGATAATCTGATACAGACCATTTTGCCCTTCCCGTACCAAAATCGGTTGGAGCACCCCGTTTGCCGCGATAGAATCAGCCAGCTGGGATAGGGCTTGGGGATCGAAATGCTGTCTTGGCTGATCGCTTTTTGGCTCTACCTGGGAAAGGCGCAGCGCCACGACGCTGTCCTGTGAGGGAGCAGGGGTGTTGTCGGAAAAGATCATATCGAGTCCTCTGCCGAGGGCAGGTTTTTTTGCCATATCTTTACTCCATTCTGCCGCCGGCCGGCGGCATCGTTCGGGGAAAAATCTCTCTTATGTGAACGAAGCGCAGTTTTTATAAAACGCGCCCCACGAGTTCCTTGGCGATTTCCATATAGGCAAGAGATCCCTTGGAATATTTGTCATGATAGAAAATCGGCTGTCCAAAGCTGGGGGCTTCAGAAAGTTTCACATTGCGTACCACGGGGGTTTTAAACAGCTTGTCCGCATAGTAACGCTTCAGCTCTGCCAGTACCTGGGTAGAAAGATTCAGGCGCCCGTTGTACATAGTGATGAGGATACCGGTGATGGAAAGAGCGGGATTGTACAACTGCTTCACTTTTTTGATGGAAATCATCAATTGGGAAAGGCCTTCCAGCGAATAATATTCGCATTGCATCGGAATAACCACACCGTGAGAGCAGGACAGAGCGTTTACGGTAAGCATACCTAAAGAGGGGGGGCAATCGGTAAAAACAAAGTCGAAATCCTCTCGAACGGCGGAGAGAACGCTGCGCAGGGAATACTCTCGTTTTTCCCGGTCCAGCAGTTCAATTTCCGCTCCCGCCAGATCCATAGTAGCAGGAAGAAGCCAAAGTCCGTCGAATCGGGTTGGGACAACGGCAGCTGCCGGGGCGCAGCCGCCCAGGAGGGCATCATACATAGAATAGCGCAGGGATTTTTTGTTTTGGCCTACGCCGCTGGTAGCGTTCCCCTGTGGATCCAAGTCTGCAAGGAGCACACGAAAACCGAGGCTTGCGACGCAGGCGGCTATATTCACAGCGGAAGTGGTTTTGCCCACACCGCCCTTTTGATTTGCAAATGAGATAATAACAGGTTCGCCCACTACACATCCTCCGTATATAAATTCATACCTTATATTATAAGGCTACCGGGGATTTTTGTCAACAGATAGCGTGTGACTTTTGCTCCTCACCTAGGAAAGTTCCTGCTTACGAAAAAAGGGAGGAGAGATACCTCTCTCCTCCGCAAAATACGTTCATTCTCCTACCGGCGTTTTTCCGCCATCCTGGGTATTTTTTGCCGGATAGCGGGAATATTCTTCCCCTGCAAGGTCAGCCGTAGTCATCCGGGGCCGCAATCCATCCTCCATTTCGTTGGATGGATAAATCTGGGCAGACGCAGGGCCGTTGGGTTCATCCGGTCCGGTGAAATCCTCCAGACCGTTTACCAAATTTTGTTCGTTTTCAATAGGCTTCGTTTTCTTTTTTCCTTTTTCCATAGCGGGCTCCTTTCGGATATTGTAATAGTTTTATTATTTCCCGCTTTTCTGTGTGTATGAAAAAATTTTCAAGAAGACTTTTATGCTCTGCTGCGGCGTTTTCCTTGTGAAACGTAGGACAGAATGAACTATCCTAAAAATGCTGCGGCGGTGTCCAGGGCAAGACGCATCATATCTATAAAGGAATTCTGCCGTTCCTGGGCCGTAGTGGCTTCGCCTGTAAGCAAATGGTCGGATACGGTACACAACGCCAGCCCATGCTTGCCTGCTCTGGCAGCGTTCATATACAACGCCGCCGCTTCCATTTCCACTGCAAGCACACCCATTTTGCTCCAGCGTTCCGTAGAATCCGGATCATCGTGATAAAAAATATCGCTGGAAAGCAGATTGCCCACATGATAAGGCAGACCCGCCGCCTTTGCCGCATTTACACAATGTTCCAGCAAACGGTAGCTGGCTAGGGGCGCAAAGGATCCCGGCAGCTGGAAGGTGTGAGAGAAGGCAGAGTCTGTGCAGGCTCCTTGGCCAATGACGATATCCCGTAACTGGACGCTTTCCTGCATGCTCCCTGCGGAGCCTACGCGAATGATAGCTTCAACGCCGAAAAAATTGTACAGCTCATAGCTGTAAATGCCCATGGAGGGCATGCCCATTCCGCTGGCCATTACGGATACCGGACAACTCTGGTAGGAGCCGGTATATCCCTGGACACCCCGGACATTGTTAATAAGAATAGGGTTTGTCAGAAAATTTTCTGCAATATATTTTGCCCGCAAAGGATCCCCCGGCATCAATACAACGGGAGCAAAATCCTTTGGGGATGCGTCAATATGTGGTGTTGGATATGGTTGCATTTGTTTCTCCTTTCTGTGCCTGTACCAGTGCGGCGATCACCCGACTGGTACCGATTCGGTCTGCTCCCAGACGAATCATTTCTGCCGCATCGGCAGGACCGCTGATCCCGCCGGCAGCTTTAATTTGTTTGCCGTTTTTCATATGCTGTTTCATCAGAATTATATCTTCACAGGTGGCGCCGCCGGTAGAAAATCCCGTAGAAGTTTTGATAAAGTCCGCCCCGGAGGAGGATACCACCGTGCACATGCGAATTTTTTCTTCCGTAGTCAAAAGACAGGTTTCGATGATTACTTTCAGCAGTCTGCCCGCACAGGCGTCTTTCACTGCGTTGATTTCTCGTAGCACCGCGTCGTCATCGCCGCCCCGCACCCAACCTAGATTGACCACCATGTCGATTTCCGCCGCGCCCGCTTGCACAGCCTGCGCAGCCTCAAAGCATTTCGACTCTGTTGCGGCATATCCGTTTGGAAATCCGATTACCGTACAGATGGGAATCCTTCCGGCCGCGTATACAGCGGCCTGCCGCACAAAGGAGGGGGGAATGCAGACGGAAGCAGTGCCGTACAAAATTCCTTCATCACATGCTTTTTGGATATCCGCCCACACGGCGGTTGGCGATAGCTGGGTGTGATCCACCCGATTTAGTATTTCCTGTAAGTTCATGGCCAGCATATTCTCCGTATAAATTTACTTTCTGATTTTATGATAGCATAAGATGCTTTTTTGTCAACGGCTGCAGGTATAGAATTTTTCAAATTTGCGCACAATAAGGAACAAAGTTTGATACAGACGAGGAGAAGCGTAGAATTTACAAATGCTCCTTAAAATGGGATCCAATCCATTTTTGTTTCTTAAAGAAACATTGTCGAATTTTATTATTTGGTGCCAAGCACAAAGCTATTTACAGCTTTGTGCGGCGGAATGGAGATTAACATGGGTATAGATATGAGAAGGCTCCAGGAAAACAGCGCAGACAACAGCGAGGATCTGGAGAATAGCGCCGGAGGAGACAGCGCAGGCAGTGCGGAAAATGAGCAGCTGGATTTTATTATGAAAAGCGGCAGTGTGATTTCCAAAAAAGACGGGGAAACGATACACTGTCTCACCATTATCGGCCAGGTGGAGGGCCACTTTATTTTGGGAGAGGGGCAAAAGGCCACCAAGTATGAGCACATCATTCCCCTGCTGGTGTCCATTGAACAGTCGGATGAAATTGATGGACTGCTGCTGGTGTTGAACACTATGGGCGGTGATGTGGAAGCAGGACTGGCCATTGCGGAGATGATTGCGGGGATGACCAAACCTACGGTGTCTTTGGTTCTTGGCGGCGGTCACTCCATTGGCGTACCGCTGGCTGTTTGTGCGAAAAAATCCTTTATTGTGCCGTCTGCTACCATGACCATTCATCCGGTGCGTATGAGCGGCACGGTTGTAGGCGTCCCCCAGACATATTATTATTTTGAACGAATGCAGGATCGTATCGTGCGATTTATTACAGAGCATTCCCAAGTGAGTGAAGAAAAATTCCGGGAGCTTTTGATGCGCACCGATCAGATAGCTACAGATGTAGGTTCTCTCATAGACGGCCGGGAAGCAGTGGAAATCGGGCTTATAGACGGAGCGGGTTCCCTGGCAGATGCTTTGGAAGAGTTGCGAATGCAGATAAAAACAAAGCAGGAAGAGTCCGCTGCCCAGGGAGAGGGAGATAACGAATAAAATAGGCATGCCCTCTGTCTATTATTCTGTAGAAACACCGCCTAAGCATTTTGCTTAGGCGGTGTTGTAATAGTATTTTATCTTTTTTCCACGTGCTCTAGGGATGCCTTAACCAATCCGTAAAACAGCGGGTGCGCCCGGTTAGGCCGGGACTTAAATTCCGGATGGAACTGCACGCCGATAAAATAGTCGTTGCCAGGGATTTCTACCGTCTCTACAATTCGGTCGTCCGGAGACGTACCGGATATTACCAATCCAGCCTCTTCCAGCGCCTTTCTATACTCATTGTTAAACTCATAGCGGTGCCGGTGGCGCTCTCCGATCAGCTCCTGTCCGTAGCACTGGTGCAGCAGTGTACCGGGAGTCACCTTACAGGGATACCGTCCCAGACGCATGGTGCCGCCTTTGGCAATACTCTCGTTTTGATCCGGCATAAAATCGATCACCTTGTGCGGAGTGTCTTCGTCAAACTCGCCGGAGTGGGCATCGCTGAGCCCCAAAACATTGCGGGCATATTCAATTACAGCAATCTGCATGCCAAGGCAGATACCCAGGTAAGGAATATTATGGGTCCTGGCATACTCGCACGCCAGAATTTTGCCCTCCACGCCCCGGTTTCCGAATCCGCCGGGAATCAAAATTCCATCGCAGCCTGCAAGGATATCGTCCGCTGTGCCGGGCATAATATCCTCCGAATCAATCCACTTAATGTCGATGCGGCTGCCCAGCGCATATCCGGCGTGACGCAGCGCTTCTGCTACAGATAAATACGCGTCGTGGAGCTTTACATATTTGCCCACCAGCCCGATGGTACACCTACGGCTGCGGTTTTTGATGCTGTCCAGCATTTCCAGCCATTCGCTCATATCCGGCGTGTCCGCATCAATATGCAGTTCCCGGCACACAATCTGAGAAAAGTTGTTTTTCTCAAGCATAATGGGCGCCTCATACAGTACCGGCAAGGTAGTATTTTCAATTACGCAATCCGGTTTTACGTTGCAGAACAGAGCGATTTTTTGGCGGATTGCCTCGTCAACAGGCTCGTCCACCCGCATAACAATGATATCAGGAGAAAGGCCGGTAGCCTGCATTTCTTTTACAGAGTGCTGGGCAGGCTTGGACTTATGCTCTCCAGAAGACTTAATATAAGGAACCAGTACCACATGGATATACAGGCTGTTTTCCGGACCCACCTCAGTGCCTACCTGGCGGATTGCCTCCAAAAAGGGCTGGCTTTCGATATCTCCAATGGTGCCGCCGATTTCCGTAATCACTACGTCTGCGTTGGTTTTCTTGCCTACGGTGTATATAAATTCTTTAATCTCGTTGGTAATATGGGGGATAATCTGCACCGTTTCCCCCAAATATTCTCCCCGGCGTTCCTTGTTCAGTACGTTCCAGTATACTTTACCAGTTGTCAGATTGGAATATTTGTTCAAATCCTCGTCAATGAACCGTTCATAGTGGCCAAGGTCCAAGTCCGTTTCCGCTCCGTCTTCTGTGACAAAGACTTCTCCGTGCTGATATGGGCTCATAGTTCCGGGGTCTATGTTTATGTAAGGATCCAGCTTCTGCGCCGCTACCTTCAGTCCCCGCATTTTGAGCAGACGCCCAAGAGACGCCGCCGTGATCCCTTTTCCCAGGCCGGACACAACGCCGCCTGTCACAAAGATATACTTTGTCATACTTCCTCCATACCGCCGCAGCGGTGTTTTTATACTTATTTTTTATCTTACTTTCTAAGGACGGCGCACCGCCCCAGTGTACATATCTATAATTTCACCAGGCAGTACGTCCCGAAGAAACGTACTGATCCCTGCAAGACGCACGGCTTCCTCCAGGTTTTTTGGCAGAGTGGGAAGCTTCTTTTCCATATCTGGAAGGGAAAGTCCCCGTCGGATTCCGTCCATGCCTGCAAAAAGCAACAGACCAAAAGCGATGTAAAGATTAGCAGTCTGGTCTGGTGTATGTAAAAATTCATCGTCCGTCCCCGCCGTCCGGCAGATCCAACGGCTGCCCATTTCTGCTAGCCTTTCATAAGACTGATGGGTGGGATGCAGAAAGGCAGTCATATCCCGAATATGCTTTAAAATCCCTGCCCAAAAAGAAGCCGCCCATTTTTTGCCGTTCCTTCCCAGAGAGAGCCGAATACAAAAATCGTTGCATGGCTGATGTATCAAGGGACGGGGCGTGAAAAACGCGTGCAGGCTGCGCAGTCGTGCCTGTGCCTGCACGGCAGATTGCAGTGTCATAACCATATCCGCCGCCTCCATGGGACTGGCCGTGTCAAAAACAATTTGATGCTGGCCACTCCCCTGCCCGTGACAGGCAAACAAAGGCGGGATCCCCATTTTTTCCAGCATGCGACAGATTTCCATACGGAACGATTCTCCCCCAGCACATGGCGCGGCGTCCAAATATCTGCCGTTATCGTGGGGCTGCCGGACGGGATTTCCCCCCTCGTCCGAAGAAAGCAGATAAAAGGTGCTTTCTGTCTCGATAGAAACAGACAATCCCATGTCACGGGCTGCCTGCTGCGCCCGGCGCAGGATATACCGTCCGTCTGAGGGAAAAGGCGCGCCGTCTCCATAGCATACATTGCAGTACATACGGGCCATTTTAGGAGTATTTCCCCACGGAAGAATCTGTAAAGTTTCAGGAAGGGGAAACAAAAAAAGTCTTTCTTGTATGGAATACATCGGAAAAGCGTCAAAGCAAATTCCCGTGTCCATAGCTCTGCCAAGCTGGGAGGGCAAAATAGAGATGCTTTTTTCCTGTCCCCAGGCATCAAAAAAAGCAAGACGGACACACTGCACGTCTTCCTGTTTCACATACGCCAAAGCCTCATCCGCAGTGTACAGCATGGAATTGCTTCCTTTCCCTGCCCCGGGATCGGTTTTCGTTTATTTTTAATACCATAAAAACAAACGCAGCTGCGTTTGTTCACGCTATACAGTATACCATCTTTCGCATCCTTTGTCTACAATCTTCCAGTCTTTTTTTCAGATT
The DNA here is from genome assembly GCA_948466345.1 of uncultured Clostridia bacterium. Taxonomy (GTDB): domain Bacteria; phylum Bacillota; class Clostridia; order Oscillospirales; family CAG-272; genus Avispirillum. The sequence continues at coordinate 56,073 of CAOKAC010000008.1, forward strand.
TGTGGATTCTTCCAAATAAATTGGCAGCTTTTGACATAGCAGAATTTTGTCGGGGCAGACCGTTGATTTTTCACTGCTTATAGTATATAATGGTAGTATTCGCTTTATGATAGTATTTTGCCGCATTCGCGGCATAATTGGAGGATTGCAAATGGTAAAATTGATCGAACACGGCGTATTTCTGAAAGGCAATGAACTTGTTGCCCAGGGAGGGGACCCGGCAGCAGGCAGGCAGGGGACAATTGCCTATTCAATTTTAAAGGACCACAATGTGGGCGGCGACGAGAAGCATCTCAAAATCCGCTTTGATGCATTGGCATCCCACGATATTACATATGTAGGCATTCTTATGACCGCTCGTGCCGGTGGTCTGGAGGAGCTTCCCCTGCCCTACGTGCTCACCAACTGTCACAACAGTCTGTGCGCGGTGGGAGGCACCATCAACGAGGACGACCACATGTTCGGCCTGTCCGCCGCAAAAAAATACGGCGCAATTTACGTTCCCGCACATCAGGCGGTCATTCACGCTTTTATGCGGGAGATGATGAGCGGCTGTGGGAAAATGATTCTGGGCAGCGACAGCCATACCCGCTACGGTGCGTTGGGCACGATGGCCATTGGTGAAGGCGGTCCTGAACTGGTAAAGCAGATTTTGAACCGTACCTATGATGTGGACATGCCGGAGGTTATTGCTGTGCATCTCACCGGTGCACCCCGCCCGGGCGTTGGTCCTCAGGACGTGGCCCTGGCCATTATCGGAGCGGTATTCTCAAAAAAATTTGTAAAAAACAAGGTGCTGGAATTTGTGGGAGACGGTATTGCAAACCTGCCCATTGAATTTCGGAACGGCATCGATGTAATGACCACAGAAACCACCTGCCTATCCTCTATTTGGACTACGGACGATGAGACAAAGCGGTATTTCCAGGTACACGGCAGACCCGATGCATACCGGCAGCTTGCTCCTGCGGACATGGCCTATTATGACGGGGCGGTGCTGGTAGATTTGTCTAAGGTAGAGCCGATGATCGCTCTGCCCTTCCATCCTTCCAACACCTATACCGTGCGTCAGTTGAATGAAAATGCAGGCGATATCCTACGTCAGGTGGAAATCAAGGGAGAACAGCAGTTGGGCCTTGCTCCCGGCACCCTGCAGCTCACCGATAAGGTGGATCCGGTTACAGGCCGTGTGCGGGTAGATCAGGGTGTGATCGCGGGATGTGCCGGCGGCACCTACGACAATCTGTGCGCTGCGGCAGATATTCTCCGGGGTACATCCATTGGTGCGGACAGCTTTGCTCTTTCTGCATATCCCGCCAGCCAGCCAGCATTTGTACGGATGCTGGACACCGGCATCGCCTCTGAACTGATGCGTGCAGGAGCAACTCTGCGCACCGCTTTCTGTGGGCCTTGCTTTGGAGCAGGAGACGTGCCGGCCAACGGAGGACTGAGTATCCGCCACTCTACCAGAAACTTCCCCAACAGGGAAGGAAGCAAGCCTGGTGAAGGTCAGTTTGCTTCTGTTGCACTGATGGATGCCCGCTCCATTGCGGCTACTGCAGCTGCCGGAGGACTGCTCACCGGCGCAGACGAACTGGATGTGGAATACCGGACGCCGGATTACAAATTTGACACCTCTATTTACGAAAACCGGGTATGGTTCGGCTTTGGAAAAGCGGATAAGAATGCCGAACTGAAATTTGGTCCCAACATCAAGGACTGGCCGAAAATGCCGGCGCTGGGCGATAATCTGGTACTTGGGGTGGCTTCTGTTATTGATGACGAAGTGACTACTACCGACGAGCTGATCCCCTCCGGTGAATCCTCTTCCTATCGTTCCAATCCCTTCCGTCTGTCCCGGCTGACCCTGTCCCGTCGGGATCCCGAGTATGTAGGCCGTGCAGACGAGATTCACGCCATTGCCCAAAAGCATGCTGGAGAAGCATATGATACTTCACTTTTGAATGTACAGGCAGAGGCTGCTATGGAGGCCGCTATTGCCGCTTGTGGGACGCTGTCCGGTTCCATCAGCGTAGGCAGCTTGGTATGTGCTGTCCGTCCTGGAGATGGAAGTGCGAGAGAACAGGCCGCATCCTGTCAGCGTGTACTGGGCGGCGCAGCCAATATCGCTCGGGACTACGCTACCAAGCGGTATCGTTCCAATTTGATCAACTGGGGTATGCTGCCACTTACCTGTCCCGAAATGGATATGGGCAAAAACAGCGGCACAATGGAGGACGAGATCCTTTGCGGAGACTGGCTGGTACTGCCCGGCATCCGGGCGGCTGTGGCTGGCGGAGCGCAGACGGTCGAGGGATATCTGTACCATACAGGGGATAAAACTCTTACAAAACATACATTCTCCCTAGGAAGTCTTACTGAGGATGAAAGGAAAATTATTCTTGCGGGCAGCCTTACCGGAAGAGCGAAAGAGGAACGGGAAGAGGCAGGAAAATAAAGGCGCAAAAGAAGTCTATAAATATGACACACTGTCGTCATATTCTATTTTGTAGAATGAAGGAAAGCCTCCCTCTGAGGAGGGAGGCTGCAAAGACTGTACAAACTTAGTGTAAGGCAGATACCAAGGCAGCGCTTGCAGAGTCTGTAAAAGCACTGTAGCCCCCCAGTCTGCAGGAGTTTTAAAAGTTATACCCCAGCAATCATAAATAAGGATGATCGTTATGCCAAAATATCTTACCGTGCGGGGCGCCCGCGTAAATAATTTAAAAAATATCGATGTGAAAATTCCCCGCGATAAGCTGGTGGTGCTTACCGGCCTGTCCGGGTCGGGAAAATCCTCCCTTGCTTTTGACACCATTTATGCGGAAGGACATCGGCGGTTTGTAGAAAGTCTGTCCTCTTATGCCCGGATGTTTCTGGGCCAGATGGACAAGCCGGATATTGATTCTGTGGAGGGACTTTCCCCCGCTATTTCCATCGACCAGAAAACCACGTCTAAAAACCCCCGTTCCACAGTGGGCACCGTCACGGAGATTTACGACTATCTTCGGCTTTTGTACGCCCGTCTGGGCGTGCCCCACTGTCCTGTCTGCGGGAAGGAAATTCGCCAGCAGACCACAGACCAGATTATGGACCGGATCATGGCTATCCAGGAAGGAAGCCGGTTTATGATTCTTTCGCCTGTAGTCCGGGGGAAAAAAGGACGCCATGAAAAACTGCTGGACGACGCAAAGAGAAGTGGTTTTTCCAGAGTGCGCTGCGACGGGATTATTTATGATCTTTCTGAAGACTTTGAGCTGGAGAAAAATCAGCGGCATACTATTGAAATCGTAGTAGACCGCCTGGTAATGAAGCCGGACATCCGTACCCGTCTGTCGGACAGCGTGGAAACAGCCCTGCGGGAAAGCGGCGGCTCTCTTGCCGTGGTGATTTTGCCTGGAGAAGAGGGGGAAGCGGAAGAAGAACTGCAGTTTTCTACCAGCTATGCCTGTGAAGAACATGGCATCAGCTTTGGAGAATTAGAACCGCGGATGTTTTCCTTTAACAATCCCTTTGGCGCCTGCAAAAGCTGTGCAGGTATCGGAGTGACCAGAAATATCTCTATCCCCAAAATCCTGCCCAATCGGGAACTGTCTTTGTTGGACGGGGGTATTGCAGTAAACGGATTTAAATCCCTTGGCCCGGATACCTGGACCGGCCCCTTGATAGAAGCGGTAGGAAAGCGGTACGGATTTCGCATGGATCAGCCTCTTTCTACCTTTACCCATGAGGCACTCCATGCACTGCTTCACGGAACGGGAGATGAGACATACGACATTGTCCGTGGATTTGGCGGATATACCCGTCAGCAGCGGGTGAAGTATGAAGGTATCCTGCACACGATCAGCTCTCGGATGGAGCAGGGCGGCGCGGAAAATGAATATTATGAGCAGTTCATGGAAGAACAAGACTGCCCTGCCTGCCGCGGAAGCCGACTGAATCCGGAGGCCCTTGCCGTTACTATCGGCGGGTTGAATATCGACCAGTACTGCCGTCTTTCCGTCACCGATGCGTTGTCCTTTACTATGGGCCTGCAATTTTCCGAAATGGAAGAGCAAATTGCCCGGCAGATTGTCAAGGAACTGAAAAGCCGGTTGGGATTTCTCCAGTCTGTAGGACTGGATTATCTCACCCTGTCCCGGCGCAGCGGCACCCTGTCCGGCGGCGAGGCGCAGCGGATTCGGCTGGCTACCCAAATTGGCTCCTCTCTGGCAGGTGTGCTGTATATCCTGGACGAGCCCAGCATTGGTCTGCACCAGCGGGATAACAGCAAGCTGATTCAAACTTTGAAACAGCTGCGGGATATCGGAAACAGCGTAATCGTGGTAGAACATGACGAAGAAACCATGGAAAACGCAGATTATATTCTGGATATTGGCCCAGGTGCGGGTATCCACGGCGGTGAAGTAGTAGCCGCAGGGACACCTAAGCAAATTATGGCCGACAAAAAATCCCTTACCGGCGCGTTTCTGTCTGGCCGGCGTACGATTGCTGTACCGGAGCAGCGCCGTAAGGGCAACGGAAAAAAACTGACTGTTGTAGGAGCAAAGGAAAACAATCTGAAAAATATTAAGGTAGATATTCCTCTGGGATGCTTTGTTTGTGTCACCGGAGTGTCTGGCAGTGGAAAATCTTCCCTGGTAAATACGATTTTATACCGCGCCCTTGCGGCTGGTTTGAACCGGGCCAATACCATTCCCGGAAAACACAAGGAGATACGGGGAATGGAAGCATTGGACAAGGTCATTGATATTGACCAAAGCCCCATTGGACGCACGCCTCGGTCCAACCCTGCCACTTATACGGGATTGTTTACCGATATTCGAGAGTTGTTTGCCAAAACTCCCGCGGCCAATCTGCGGGGATATAAGGCAGGCCGGTTTTCCTTCAATGTTCGCGGCGGCCGCTGCGAGGCGTGCGAGGGAGACGGAGTCAAAAAAATTGAGATGCATTTTTTGCCGGATGTATACGTCACCTGCGACGTGTGCCACGGTAAACGGTATAATAAGGAAACCTTAGAGGCCAAGTACAAGGGCAAGAGTATTGCCGACGTGCTGGAAATGACGGCGGAAGAAGGGGCTCAATTTTTTGCAGATCTGCCCCGTATTTCCGTCCGGTTGAAGACTTTGTGCGACGTGGGACTGGGATATGTGAAAATCGGCCAGTCCTCCACAACCCTATCCGGCGGCGAGGCACAGCGTGTCAAGCTTTCCGCGGAGCTTTCCAAACGCAGCACAGGCCGCACGATATATGTGCTGGACGAGCCTACTACCGGTCTGCATACCGCCGATGTGGAGAAGCTGATCAGCGTGCTCCAGCGGTTGGTGGATGCGGGCAATACGGTGCTTGTAATTGAGCACAATCTGGACATTATTAAAACAGCGGATTATATTATCGATTTGGGCCCAGAGGGAGGAGACGGAGGCGGAAATATCGTCTGCTGCGGTACGCCGGAGGAGGTAGCGCAGTGCGCGGGATCCTATACCGGACAATATCTGCGAAGTAAGCTGCCAAATATAGAGGGTTGAGTATTTCCCACGAGGGGAATGCTGCTCACCGAAGCAGGGGAAGGATGGTATTTTGTCCTGTCAAAAAAGTACCAAAAAAGCTTTTTTGGATCGCACAGCGATCCGTTTGAGAGGAAGGCGGAGGTGCTACCTCCGCCTTCCCTACCCGCGGCCATAGAGATCCATAAAAAAGAGGGGCTAGCTATAGCTAACCCCTCTTTTTTATTCTTCCGTGCCGCTTTCCGCCGCTACCGATGCAGCAGGAGATGGACGAGGACCGCGCCGGCGGCGGTCTACCTTGTCCGCCCCTTCGTAGCAAACTACGATTTTTCGGTTTTCGTCCCGACCAACGGAGTGGGTAGAAACATTTTCAATATCCTGAATCTCTGAGTGAATGATCCGCCGCTCAAAGGGATTCATGGGTTCCAACACAATGTTTCTGCGATACTTTTGTGCTTTGGCAGCGGTACGCCGCGCCAAGCTGCGTAAGGTATCCTCTCTCTTGCGCCGATAATTTTCAATGTCTACAATAATTTTGACGAAATCCTTAGAGGATCCGCCTCCTTTTCGGTGGGTGCACAAATTCACCAGATACTGGATCGCGTCCAGCGTTTCGCCATGATGGCCGATCAGTACCCCGGCGCCCTCGCCCGTAATTTCCATCCGGGGATAGGTGTTTCCGCCGATGCCGGAAGACTCACTGCCTACAAACGCTGCCTTTGCATCTACGCCCATATCGGTGAGCAGCGTGGTAAGAAAGGTTAGCGCGCACTGCCGTTCTTCTTCTGTAATTTCAATTACCTTTGGTTCTTTTGCTACAGAAGGTTGTTCTGCTTTTTTCGGTGTGGAAGCCGGCTTCTCTTCTTTTTCCTCAGCCTTTACAGGTTTTGCAGGAGCGACTGCTTTGGGCTTTTCCTTTTTTTGTTCCGGCTTCTTTTGTACCGGAGCTGTTGCCGGAGCAGGAGTGCTGCCGTCTCCGCCTTTGTTGGTGGTAACCTTCAGCCCTTTGATAGACGCTACAATGCCGGTGAGATCTGTATCCTCCTCCACCGGGTCAGAGATGATTACCTTAATTTTTGCGGGGGAAGCACCAATTCCAAAGATTCCCTTTTTCGGCATTTCCAATATCTCATATTGCACGTTTTCCCCGCTGTATTCCGACTGGGCCTGGGCCATCGCCTCTTCAAAGGTCTTGCCGGTAATAATGATTTCCTCAGCCATATAAATCTCCATTCCGCAATGGGAGACCGGCAAAAAGTCCCCCGGTTGGCTTAAAATAGTAATATAATTTGACTGCATCGGGCATAGCCCGTAGCTTTTTATTTCTTTTTGTAATGCTTTGTGCCCTTATCTTCTTTCATGACAGGAGCGCCCGAAGGTACCGCCGGGGGCAGCTCTTTTTTTGTCTCTTCTTTTTCCTGTGTCTGCTCTTTTGCAGCAGGCGCTTGTTTTTCTATCGAAGCGGTCTTGCCTTCATCTTCATCATCAATGTGGTGCAGGGACCTTTTTTTCTCGCCGCCGGTAGGCAGTGCGCCGCCGGATTTCTTTTTCTTTTTAGAAGAACCGTTCAGTTCTCGTTCCGCCGCTTTATAATCTTCTTCCGTAAAGGTGGGAGGCGGCATAAGCTTATGAAGGACCATTTGCTGCAGGGTAGCCGCAATGGAGCGGTAAATCCAGTATATACCTACTGCCGCAGGCATATAGAAGGATACATATACGGAGATCAGCGGGGTGGTGTACATCATAATCTTCATGGAAAGACTATTCTGCTGCTCCTTCACCGCGGGATCCTGATATGTAAAACGGCGTGTGATAATCTGGCTCACAATCATGACTACAAAGATCAGAACCGGAACCAAAACCAGGATGGAAGTAAATTCGGGTGTTTGAGACATATCGAACCCGCCGATAGAGAAGGTAGGCAGTACGGAAGGATCCTGTCCCTCCAAAAGGGTTTTGACATGCTCGGTTTCATCCTTATGCTCTAATATATACCGGATAATGTCGTACTGCTGCGTCCGCATATCCGAGGATATTTGAATACCTGCGTTTTTAAAGTTCTCTACAATAGTGGCGATTTTGCTTCCATCAAAGCGGAAAATGCCGCAGATATAACGCAGGGGATTGACAATAACCTGATACAGCGCCAGAATGATAGGAAGCTGAATCAGCATGGGAAGACAGCCGCCCATAGGGTTGAAGCCGTTTTCCTGATACATTTTTTGGGTTTCTTCCTGCATTTTCAAACGGGTAGCCTGGTCTGTTCTGCCTGCGTATTTTTTTCGCAGGGCCGCGACCTTCGGCGCTAGAGCCGCCTGCTTCAGGGAATTCTTTTGCGTCTTGATCCCGAATATAAGGCAAAGAAGCAGCTGGATCAGGACGGTAAACACGGCGAGTGCTGCCAAATAGTTTGGGAAGATCCAGCAGCAAAACTGCATGACGTACCCAAACGGAACGATTAGATAATCAAAAAAGCTCATGTATCAGATACCTTTCGAGGTTTTACAGAGTCGGCTTGTTTTTCTTTCTCTTCCCGGCTTTTCGTTTCGGAACCGGATCATCTCCACCCCGTCCCCAAGGATTGCAGCGGAGGATCCGCCAAAGAGACAATGCGATCCCCCGGATCACGCCCCATTCCTCGATAGCAAGGAGACAGTACTGTGAACAGGTAGGCGTAAAGCGGCAGCGGGCTGGAAATAGGGGCGAAAGAAATTTTTGATACAGGCGTACCGGCGCCTGAAACATTTTTTTAAACATGGTGATTTTGGGCCGCGTCCCGGCCGGTTTTGCTTTTATTGGCTGAAGCAAGCATATCTACTTTACGCAGGCAGTACTGCAAATCACGCAAGACGTCCTGCATTTTAGAAGCCGTGGCTGCATGTCTTGCAGTGATTACCACAAGATAGCCTTTTTTTACACCTATTTGTGCGTCTGTCAGTCTGTATGCTTCGCGAATAATCCGTTTAGCACGGTTGCGGGCCACGGCGCCTCCGATTTTTTTTGAGGCAGAAATGCCCACGCGGTTGACCGTTTGCTTCATGGGATGGGCCGCCCGCAGTGCGCGGGCTTTTTTATCCCCCAGGATATACACGCAAATTGTTCTTGCCGCGGCGCGCCTGCCGCGAGCGTATGCTTTTTGGTAAAGATGATTTTCGCAAATTGCGATCTGCTTCACATCTGACCTCCTGGGTTCTACAAAATACTGCAAAGACACAAAAACGAAAGAACGCCTCCGATGGGTCCGGGGGCCGGAACCGCGGCGGAGGCGGGCGGGAATATCCCGCAATTTCTCATAGTACAGGCGAGGTACGCCCCGTTTTAGTGCGTCAGTCTTGCTCTGCCTTTCGCACGGCGTCTTTTCAAAACTTTTCTGCCGTCGGCAGTTTTCATTCTTTTACGAAAACCGTGTTCCTTTTTTCTCTGACGTTTTTTGGGTTGATATGTCCGGAGCATTGTTGCACCTCCTTACGATTGTATCGAAATTTTTATTATTTCCTAATATTTGTTTGGACGACTCGTCCACAGACGCATAGGCAATCCTTATTATACATAGAAGATGGCATATTTGTCAAGGGTTTTCTGAAATTTTGCCCCATCAAATCTCCTTTTATCGAGCGACAAACTACATCTTGTACTTTGGACTTCTTCATGATACAATAGAGGTAGAAAATGGAACCAAAAAAAGGGGTTTTACTTATGTATGATTATCTGATTGTCGGTGCGGGTCTGTTTGGGGCAGTTTTTGCCAGAGAAGCGATGGACAGGGGAAAAACATGTCTGGTAATCGACCGGCGAGAGCACATAGGAGGCAATTTGTATACAAAAGAAATTGCCGGGGTGGAGACGCATATGTATGGCGCACATATTTTCCACACCAGCAATCGCCAGGTGTGGGAGTATGTAAATCGATTTGCCGACTTTAACCGGTATACAAACAGCCCGGTAGCTATGTATAAAGGAAAAATATACAACCTGCCCTTTAATATGAATACCTTCAACAGTCTGTGGGGCGTAACCACTCCTACAGAAGCGCGTTCGAAAATCGACGAGCAAATCGCTGCGGCCGGAATCGGCGAGCCACAAAATTTGGAGGAGCAGGCCCTTTCTCTGGTTGGTCGGGATATTTATGAAACGCTGGTAAAAGGATATACGGAAAAGCAGTGGGGCCGTCGGGCCACAGAGCTGCCAGCGTTTATTATCCGCCGCCTGCCGGTGCGCTTTACCTATGATAACAACTATTTCAACGACAGCTTTCAGGGGATCCCGCAGGAGGGGTATACCAAGATGATTCAGCGTATGCTGGAAGGAGCAGACGTACGTCTGGACTGCGATTATTTTGCAGACAGAGAGGGGCTTTCTGCGCTGGCCAAAACAACTGTGTTCACCGGAATGATTGATCAATTTTATGATTACCGCTACGGAATGCTGGAATACCGGAGCCTGCGTTTTGAAAACCAGGTGCTGGACATGGAGAATTATCAGGGCAACGCAGTGGTGAACTATACGGAATATGAGGTTCCCTATACCCGTATCATTGAGCACAAGCACTTTGCATTCGGTACAGGCCCCCGCACGGTGATCACCCGGGAATATCCCGCTGCGTGGAAGCCGGGCGATGCGCCTTACTATCCTATGAATGACGAAAAAAACAACGCCCTATACGAGAAATACAAGGCGCTGGCAGATCAGGAGGATAAAGTGCTTTTCGGCGGCCGGCTGGGCAGATATAAGTATTATGACATGCATCACGTGGTTGCCGAGGCGCTGGAGCTTGCAGAAAAGGTTTTGGGATAGTCAGGATATTTTGCCCGCCCCTGAGAGGGGGCGGGCATGTCTTATGATTAAAAGGATACATCCACTCATTTGTAGTCTTTCAAATACTTTTCATATAAGTCTGGCCTGCGCTGACGGGTTATTTCCTCCGCCTGTTCCAGCCGCCACTTGTCAATGTTTTCATGATGGCCGCTGAGGAGCACCTCTGGCACCCGCTCCCCCCGGAACACCTCTGGCCTCGTATACTGTGGATATTCCAGAAGCTCCTTTTCAAAACTCTCTTTCTCATGACATTCCGCCTCCGGCAGAACGCCATCGATCAACCGGCCAATACTGTCCGCCAGGATACACGCAGGCAGCTCCCCGCCAGTGAGCACATAATCGCCGATGGAGATTTCTTCATCGGCTACAGCGTCTACCGCGCGCTGGTCAATTCCTTCATAATGGCCGCACAAAAGAATCAGCCGGTCATATTCAGCCAGCCGTTGTGCGTCCTTTTGGGAGAAGGTTTTGCCTCTGGGCGACAAATATATGGTGCGAACCTGCTCTCCTGCCGTTGCAGATGCCTGCACCGCCTGCCAGCAGTTCCACACCGGCGGCGCTGCCATCAGCATGCCCCTGCCGCCGCCGTATGGGGTATCGTCCACGCGCCGGTGCTTGTTTTCCGAATAATCCCGGATATTATGGGCGTGTACCTCTAAAATGCCGTTTTTCTGCGCCCTGCCGATGATACTTTCCGATAAAACCGATTCTACCATGGCTGGAAACAGGGTCAAAATATCGAACCGCATCATCCCTCACGCATCCCTTCAATCAGCCGCACATAGATTCCCTCTGGCTTTTCCTGTCCAAAGGAAATCTCCAAAATAAAGGCGGGTACGGCGGGAATCATGAAGGAATGTTCCCCATCCCGCACTACATATACGGGATGCGCTCCGGGAAACGTCACATCCTCCAGTACGCCGCACGGTTCTCCGCTATCCGTATCGATTACCGGAAGTCCCAGCAGATCCGCGACAAAATGCGCTCCCTCCGACAGGGGAAGATCCTCCCGCTTTGCATAAAATACCTTGTCCCGCAGGGCTACTGCCCCCTCTAGGGTATCGATCCCAGCAAAGGTTGCCAGCACCATATTTTTTTGAACGCTGGCGTGGACGACAGACATTGCCCGATATTCGTCTCCCTCCCGCAGATACATTGTTTTCAGGGATGCCAGAACGGACGGTGAATCACACCGGCTGGCAAGTCGCACGCCGCCCTTTACACCGTGGGTGTTTACCGCCTGCGCGCATTCTAAGTATGCTTGTTTTTCTCGCATATATCTTTCCTCGTTATGATGTTATGGTAGAATACTCCGACTGCATCGCCACGGCTTATACATCCGGACAGGAAAAGCAATCGGTACTGGTTACAATATAGTGCCCGTAAAATGTGTAGGGAGAGTTTTCTAAAATTCTTCGAATCTGTCCGGTCAGAAAGATATCTTCAATGGAAGGCTCCCGTACATTATTTGCATGGTTGTGCGCCAGGATAACCCCACTGGCTTCATGCTGTTTGGCATAGGAAAGGATCAGGTCGCCATAAGACTCCGGCCGGATGTACCTGCCCTGCGACAAAATTACATTGTCAATCACCCGGCGGTCCGCATCCAGTAGCAGCGCCGTTACGGTAGAAGCCGGTTTTCCTCTGTACCACATATATAAATACATGCTCTGCCGAAAGGTGTTTTCCAGCGGTTCTTTGGAAAACGCCTCCAGCATTGCCCGTCGGGAAAAGATTCCCGACGTTTTTATCAGCATTGCACTGGCCGGACCGATTCCGTCGGCCTGCTGCATTTGCTCCGTATCGCTTTCCAAAAGCTGCAGACAGCTCTGGTTCTTGATTAGCGCGTGTGCGGCAGGATTTGTGTTTTTCTGCGTTATGGAGGAATACAGCAGCATTTCCAAAAGTTCGTGGGGTTCGAATACATCTCCGCCATGCTTCAGCAGTTTTGCACGCATCCGTTGGCGGTGCGCATCGTGAATATTTTTCTTTGTCATATAAATCTCCATTACCCTGCGGGTTCTGTAAGCCGGTAAATTTGTACATACCCGGCTTCCGTCACCAAAGTGTAGTCGTCTGCCATAGCCATGCGCATTTTTTTCGTATGCGTATCACTTGCGTAACGGGTATCCAGCACATAATATTCCGTTTGTTCCAGCGGGGCGTAGTAGTCTGGGCAGGAATGGAGATCGTCTACGAAATATAGATGGGGCATCATGTATCCATACGCCGTTACAGAAGCGTCTGCGGGGATTTTTTTCAGCGCGTCTGCGGTGGCATCGTATTCGGATTTGTTTGCATAGTAGCGGGTGATGTTTCGCTGCGCCTTGGGATATACGGCGGATACGGAAAATACCAATCCCAGCGACAGGGCGCTGCAGAAGAAAAGCCGCCGTCCCGCAGGACCCCACCCGGACACGGTAAGCATCGCCGATACAAGAAGTAAGGCAGCGGTGCCGTAGGTATATTGAAAATCAATGTTAAACTGATACATCCAGTCCGGCATAAGGTTGACGACTAGCAGAGGAATCAGCAATACCAACTGGACAGACCGTTTTCCCGCAAAGGGAGTAAACAGCAGAGGCGCGCATAGCCACAGCACAAACTCCAACTTTTGGCCGGAATAGGTAAGTTCCTGGTAGACTTCCGTCTCGGCCCCGGAGAAAACCTCCCGAATGAGATACCCAATATTATAAAAACAGGTGCGTACAGCGTCCAACAGGCTTCCTCCTCCCACAGAAGAAGAGAAATTTGCAAACCGGTCAGACATGATTTCACCACCGGACAGTCGAATCATGGAGCAGGCAAATACAAACCATACGAGAGACGCACCAATCATGCCGGCGGCAAACCACCGGTCACGGCGGGAGAGAAGCATCCAAAGAGCCACTGCCGCCACATAGATGAAGGCGTCTTCCTTGACGCAAAGTACCAGCAGTGCAAACACTGCCGCCGGCAGGCGACGCCGTTCCAGTATAAAGGAGATCATATAGAGCAGCAGTACCGATAAAATTTTATTTTCATGAAAATCGTAAAAACAGCCGTTTGCCATCGTGGGATACAACGCATACAATACCGCCGCGCCGGTAGCGCACAGCGGGCTCAAACCCAGTGTGCGGCAGATACGCCGCAGAGGAAACATGCCTAGCCCCACAACTACCGCTTGGGCCAAAAGAAGATATGCGGGGCTGCGCAGTAGCATATACCCCGGTAGCAGCAGGTAATAAATGGGGGAAAAATGCACGGCGAAATGGGAGAGATATTGGCTTCGTTCCACAGTGGTATAGGGCAGGCCCGTTTTGGCCATCTGTTCAAACATCTGACAAAAGATTCCGAAATCAAAGGTGCCGTGGGCAAAGGCCTTGTATTTTGCTATGGTGCAGAACCCGACAAACAGGCAGAACAGGAGAAAAACAGCCGCCGTCACATACAGGGAGGCCCGCCAGGAGAAGGAGGCGCCTTCCAGCCCCAGACGGTTTTCGCCGGCGACATATTTTGCAATAAGCAAAAGGACTGCGCCTACGCCGATATTGAAGAACAGGTCCCCCGAAAGGGTGCCTACCAGCAAAAGGCTGTATAAGAGAGCGGACACAAAGAGACACCAGCTGATGATCCGTGTAGTTTTTGTAAGTAAAAAGCCCGCCCACAAAAAGAACAGGGCGGTAAAAAACGTGCCCCAGAAAAGGAGCAGAGACATTTGTCGCATCCAGGCAAGGCTGGTGAAATCCCCGGCTGCCGCACCAGTAAAAGAGGCACACACAAAAGCGCATGCAAGCATGGCAAACAGGTCTGTCATGCCAAATCCATTTTCCTGATGCATTTTCAAAAGGCGTTGCCAAAACGATTGCAAAGAGGACATGTGCCGAGGCTCCTTTCTATAAAATACCAAAAATACCCAAATGTACAATTTATTGTAACACACGTCAAAAAAAAGGTCAATAGGGTTCTTTTTAGAAGTCCATGCTGCCCACCATGAATTTCCATCTTTGTAAAAATATACCAAATAAAATAATTGCAGCGATTTCCCGTGCTTGCAGGAATTACCGCTTGCCTCTTATGTCTGTTTCCTGTATAATATAGGCAGTACATAATATAGGAGGAGCCATGAAGCTGACGGAGCAAAAAATATGGATGCTGCTGAAGCTGTGCTTCAGCGCTGTGATCCTGCAGCTGTTTCTGATTTGTCTGGCGCTGGGAGACGGAGTCCAGTCCGAGTACATAACGCAAGTTCCCGAAATGCTGGAATATGCAGCTATGGCCACTGTGGTTACCTTAGGCGGCGGCGTGGCTCTGGAATATGCCTTGAAGGTTTACGGCTGAGCATCGAAGGAGCTGCAATGTGAAACTGTTTGAGAAAATTGAAAAAAGTCTGGGTGATACAGGGATCCTTCCTGCGTTGGAGGACTGTGGCACCATACTGTGTGCCTTGTCCGGCGGCGCGGATTCTGTGGTGCTGCTGCATTTCCTGCATTGGTATCTGCCAGGGCGGGGGATCCGTCTTGCGGCTGCGCATTTGCATCACGGGATCCGGGGAGCGGCTGCAGACGCGGATGAAGCGTTTTGCCGTCGTTTATGCACAGAGCTGCAGATTCCCTTTTACAGCCGTCGCCTGGATATTCCCGCCATGGCAAAAGAAACGGGATTAGGGCTGGAAGAATGTGCCAGGAAGGAGCGCTACGCTTTTTTAGAAGAAGTTTGCAGCGGTCTGCCCGATGCCCTTATCGCGACAGCCCACAATGCCACCGACCATTTGGAAACCGTGTTGTTTCATTTGGCCAGAGGATGCGGCGCTAGTGGACTTTGCGGGATAGCTCCCCTGCGGGACGGATCTGTTATTCGTCCCCTTTTGTGCTGCACGGCAAAAGAAGTGCGGGACTTTGCAAAGGCGGAGCGGATATCCTATGTGACGGATGCAACCAACAGCGACACCGCTTATACTAGAAATTACATCCGGGAGAAGCTGGTTCCCGCGATGCTGCAGATCAATCCTCAGTGTGAGACTGCCGCCTTGCGTATGAGCGGCCTGCTGCGCGGGGATCTTGTCTATTTAGAGAATGCCGCCGTGGGCTTGTTATCCCCGGACGGCTCTCTTTTGGCGGACAGCGCGTCTTCCGCGCCCAGCGCGCTGCTTTCCCGATGTATCCTTGCCATGTATCGCCGGTATGCGGGATATGAGAAAACACTGGGTGCGGTGCACCTTACCCACTGTATGGCGCTGATTCGCAGCGGTCGTCCGGGCCGCACCAGCCTGCCGGGCCGTGCGGCGCTGTTTTTTCAGGGCGAGCGAATCTGGATAGGCCCGGATCCGACCTTTACCCAGGCAGCCGTATCCGATGTGATTCCCCTTTCTGTGGGAGATGCTGTTTTATTTGGCCCTTTTTTGGTTAAAGTGTCAAAAGAGCGGGCAGAGATTGTTCCTCCCGACCAAAATATTTACAATTTAGCAATATACGGTACGCTGGATTTTGATAAAATAAACAATAGTCTATATATCCGTGCCAGAAGGGCCGGCGATGTATATTTTACCGGCGGCATGCACAAAAAAATAAAAAAACTTTTTGGCGCTATGAAAGTTCCTTCCCATTTGCGGGATTCTTATCCCCTTTTGTGTGACAAGGAGGGAATTCTTTGGGTACCCGGCCTGCGTCCCCGCGATGGCTGTGCAGGCGCATCCGCCGCTGACTCTGTTTATATCGGCGTTTGGTATGCCGGCGAAAAATAAAAACAGAAAGGTTGCAGATATGAGAGTGCATCATGACGTGTGGGATCAAGATGTGGAACAGGTTCTGATCAGTGAGCAGGAGCTGGATGAAATCGTTTCTCGCATTGCTGCCCAAATTGATCAGGATTATAAGGATAAAAACCTGCTTCTCCTGTGCATACTGAAAGGGAGCCTTGTTTTTATGGGGGATTTAATGAAAAAACTTTCCATCCCCTGTGAGATAGACTGTATGAAGGTTTCTTCCTATGGACATGGAACGGTCACCAGCGGAAGAATCAATATCCTCTTGGATTTGCACCGACAGGATCTCAGCGAGAAAGACATACTCATTATTGAAGATATTATCGACAGCGGGAAAACGCTGTCTTATCTGGTCTCTTATCTGCGTATAAACGGCGCGCGGAGCGTACGCACTGTGGCGCTGTTGGATAAACCTTCCCGCAGAGAAGTAGATTATACCCCCGATTATGTAGGCAGGGAGATTCCTGATGCATTTGTGGTGGGATACGGGCTGGACTTTGGAGAGAAATATCGCTCCCTGCCTTATGTAGGGATATTGAAACCGGAAATTTATACAAACTAAGCGTCCCGGGATTTCTTTCTATCAATGCGGCAACATTTTGCAGACACAAAGAAAGGATTGACTTTTCATGAAGAAAAACGGCTTAAAGGTCGCAGTTTGGTATGTGGCCCTGATCGCGGTAGTAATCGTGGTGATCGCTTTGCTGTATGGAGGCGGCGACAAGGCAGATCTTACCTACGGCGATATCGTAGACTATTTCGAAGACGAACAGGTGGAACAGTTCTCCATTGATTATAATAACGCTACCCTGAAAATGATCATACGGGCGCAGGGCGATGGGGATAAGCAGTCTGTAGTGAAATACAGACTGGCGGATGTAAACGTGTTCCTGCTGGATATGAAAGATCTGATTGACGAACAGTATGAGGCAGGGATCATCACAAAATATGACCTGCAGCCGGCTACCATTGTGCCTTGGTGGGTCAGCTTTCTGCCGTATCTGATCATTGCCATTATCTTTATTGTGCTGTGGTGGTATATGATGAGTCAGGCCACCGGCGGTAAGGGCAGTAAAATCGGAAACTTTGGAAAAGCAAAAATGCGTACCGGAGACAAGGTCAAGGTGTACTTCCGCGATGTTGCCGGCGCTGATGAAGAAAAAGCGGAGCTGGAAGAAATTGTTGAGTTTTTGAAGGATCCCCAGAAGTTTACCAAGTTAGGTGCGAAAATTCCCCATGGCGTATTGCTGATGGGCCCTCCTGGAACAGGTAAAACCCTGCTGGCAAAAGCAGTTGCCGGAGAGGCCGGCGTTCCCTTCTATTCTATCTCCGGTTCAGACTTTGTGGAGATGTATGTGGGAGTGGGCGCTTCCCGTGTGCGGGATTTGTTTGAGACTGCCCGCAAAAATCCCGCGTCTATTGTGTTTATTGATGAGATTGACGCAGTAGGCCGGCAGCGCGGAACCGGACTTGGCGGCGGCCACGATGAACGGGAACAGACATTGAACCAGCTGCTGGTAGAGATGGACGGCTTTGGCTCCACCGAAGGGATTATCGTCATTGCGGCAACCAACCGCCCCGACGTTTTAGACCCGGCGCTCCTGCGTCCCGGTCGTTTTGACCGGCAGATTACTGTCCACCAGCCGGATATCCATGGACGGGAAGAAATTCTCCATGTGCACGCCCGCAACAAACCGCTGGAAGCCAGTGTGGATCTGTCTGTGATTGCAAAGAGCACATCCGGCTTTACTGGTGCGGATCTTGCAAATCTGCTCAATGAAGCGGCGCTCCTTGCCGCACGGAAAAACAAATCTCTCATTGGTATGGACGAATTGGAAGACGCCTTTACAAAAATCGTGGCAGGTCCCCAAAAGCGTTCCATGCGTATCAAGGAGTCAGAGAAGTTGAAAACGGCTTACCACGAAGCAGGCCATGCGGTGCTGTCTCATGTGTTGCCGCTGATCGATCCTGTGCATCAGGTTTCCATTATCCCAAGCGGAAATGCTCTTGGATATACCCTGAACCTGCCGGCCGAAGACAAATACAGCGTGTATCGTAATGAACTTAAGCAAAAAATCTCCATGCTGCTGGGCGGCCGTGTAGCAGAACAGTTGATTTTTGACGACTTCTCCGGCGGCGCATCCAACGATATCCAGCGTGCAACCCAGATTGCCAGAAAGATGGTTATGCAGCTTGGTATGAGCGAACTGGGACCGATTCTGTTTGGCAGCGGCCACAGCGATACGGAAGTATTCCTGGGCAGAGACTTCTCGCAGAATCGAGATTTCTCCGAAGCGATTGCTGCAAAAATCGACGAGCAGATTGAAAAGATTATCACCGAATCCTATAATGAAGCAAAACGTCTGCTTTCTGAAAATATTGATAAACTGCATTTCATCGCAAAGTATCTGGTTAAGAATGAGATTATGAACGGCGAGCAGTTCCGCCGGATTATGGAAGATCCGAATGTAACTGTGGAAGAGCTGGAAGAAATGTATGCGGAGAAACGGCGCCGCAGTGAAGCAGAAAACGAGGCGAGGGCTTTACAGATCAAGGAAAATGAACGGCGCAGAGAAGAGGCCCGCCGGTTGGAAGAAGAAAAACGGCGCGGCGAGGTAAGCAACACGCCTGATAAATCGGAAAACGATGCAAACGAGTAATAGGAATTAAATATAAAAATCCCCGAACATTCTTTCGGGGATTTTTACATGCTGTGAGGAATGCGATTGTAGACGATCTTTCCCATCGGTACTAGTATCAAAAAAGGATAGGGCATATAACCCTATCCTTTTTGTCGTTAACATCAGCTTTTTTCAAAAGCAGTAACCTCTTCTCCGTTCAAAATCCGCAAAGTATCATTTTCGATTTTTTTGACAAGATCCGTCAGTACGTAAAATTCTCCTACTCCGTCCACAGTCACCAGGGAATGCCGGGTGGAATACGGATAAAACCGATACACCGTTTCCGCACCAGATAGGGTTTTGGCTGTAAAGGTCATATACGCGTTAGCAGGATCGGCGGCATAAGCCTCCATTTCCGCTGGTGTCATGGTAGCGTATGTGTCCGCGCTGTAGTAATCCTGAATGGAAACTGCCAAAAGCGATTTATAGAATTCTCGGAATGAGGGAATATAATCTTCCCGCAGCCCTTCTTTCTCGTTTACCGTAACATGCAAAATCGGCTTGTCGCTTGCGTCCTTATCGTGCGTCAGACGGAAGCTGGCTTGTACAGTATCCGTAGAAACGGACAACTGCCGAATGTTGGTGATGTATTCCTGATACACATAGGGATCAATCCAGTCAATAAGAGAATATTCCAGATAGGCATGATCCTCTGCATTGCAAACACCAATCACGTTGGGGTACAGGCTGGAGCATACATAATAGGTATCGTCCTCTGTGCGGGCGGAAAAAGACAAGCGGAAGGTTTGCCCTTCATATTCAAAGGCGATTTCGTGGGCAGGCTGATCCAGCCCTACCGCCGCGAAATCTTCCGCCGCAGCGCCCAGCTTATAGCAGGATTTTGCCCGCAGCTCCAAATACGCAAAAATGATTTCATAGTACATGTTGGAATTGGGGTAATAGGAGGTGGGGTAATCCATAATGTTTTCCGCAAGGGCCTCTGGATTGTTTTGGTCTTTTTTATCCTTCAGACGAATGCGCAGCAGCATATCCCCGTCCCTGTATACGGTGAAATGGTTTACCTGATAGTAATTCTCCTGGGAAATACCAGTGGTGAGCACAGGGGTTACATAGCGTTCAATGGGAACGAGCACAGTGTCCGCCACTTCTGTTCCAAGGACATAGACGCTGCGTCGTCCCTCCAACATACAGTAATAGCCACCACCGGTAAGCAGCCGGTCTCCCACCAGCACAGTAAATTTATCTCCCCCGTTAGCGGTTACCGTCCACCGAGCCACCGGTTGATCCAGCCCGTATTCCGCAATTTTTTCGTTGGATAGATTGCTGCCCACCTTGGTTTTGGAAAGGGTGTAGGAGGA
This sequence comes from uncultured Clostridia bacterium, assembly GCA_948466345.1. Taxonomy (GTDB): domain Bacteria; phylum Bacillota; class Clostridia; order Oscillospirales; family CAG-272; genus Avispirillum. Next base: position 76,138 of record CAOKAC010000008.1, read on the forward strand.
TACGTTTACAAGGGCGGCAAACAGGTTTTCGCTATAGGGGACTGCATCGTACCCCTTTATTTTGAATTTGTTTTGCTCCGCCTGATAAAAGGCAAAGGTACCGTATTCGTTTTCCACTTCTATCTGTGCAATATCGCTGCGGGACAGGGACCCAAACAGGAAAAAACGGTCTCCACTGCCAAGGGCCTCCCCTGCTTCCGTTTCGGGAGCCTCTGTTTCAACTTCCTCCGGCTCCGTCAGAGGACGAATCACGAAGAAGTATCCTGCAAGCAGGAGTACAAACAGGGAAAGCAGTACAATAATCAGTATTTTCTGCCGTTTCATCCGTTTCGTCTCCTAATATGCACTGCCAGTCCTACTATGCCGATCAGTACCGGCAGGGTAACTGTCAGAGCCACCGTCCACCGGTTTGCCTGCGCGGTGGTAATATCCATACTGGTATCGTCCAGCACTTTCATTTCTATATCCGCCAGAATCCGGTCCCTGCCGGTGAGCCGCATGGTATTATACAGAATATCGCTGTTGGCATAGGTGTTGGACAGTAAATACGCAGGATCCGTATAGTCTGCGCTGCCGCTGACCAGCACATAAGAATAATAATATTCGTTGTTTTCCACACGGCTTTCCCGAGAGATGGTCATCAAAGGCTGGATACCGGAGGAGACGGCGTCCCCGTTTTGGATCTTCTGTGCGGTATCATGGGAGAACAGCACGGGAGACACAACCTTTGATCCTTCCAGGGAGGGATCCTTTTCCCACAGGATTTCCAGAGGCATGGCGTTTCGCAGAATGGTCTTGGGCATTTCATCCAGTTCAAAAAGATCCAAATAAAGGGATGCGCCTAGGCTGTCCTTGTCTGCATAGTTTGCCACAATGGCTCTTCCGTCTGTGGAAATCGCGTGAGCGGTGTCCTTCACATAGGTGTCGGGATTAAATCCAATTCCCCATTCGCTGAGCAGCTCACTGAGATTGGTAAGCTTGCCCGCATTTGTGGGAGAGGTAAACACCATCAGACATCCGTAGTTGTCCAAAAAATGGTCCAGCTTGTCAATTTCGTTGGCGGCTGCATCATCTGCTTCCATACCAGCAAAATCATACACCGGATTGTTGATAATCACGATCCGGGCGTCTTCATCTATCTCCTCTTTTGCAAGGTCGATGTTTTTCACTTCATAGCCCGCGTCGGTGAAAAGCTCCACCAGAGCGGCGGCGTCATCGCCCACGGTTTCTCCATGTTGAGTTGTCATATGGACTACGGGCATTTGCGCGGAGGTCATAGAAAGAATTGCGGAAACAAATTTATGCTCTGCCTGGTATCCCCAGATTTTTTCGTAGTTTTCATCGTATACGAAGAATGCTTCCAGATTAAATAGACGAAATTCCGTTCCGCATTCCACCACAACAGAGGTAGTTTTAATATCTTGTGCCGCTGTGGTGTAGAAGGTTTTGAAAAAACCAGGATTTTTAACGATGTCCACACATTCAACATGGATATTGTCAAATTTGGATTCCAGCTGGAGCGCCGTCTGATATACATAAAACAGAAACGGGCTGGCGTCGCTGATTTTGTCCGGTTCCACGGTAAAGTATATATTTGTTTCGTCCTCTACGTCTGCAAGCAGCTGACTAGTAGCATCGGACAGGGAGTATACCTGATTTTTTGTCATATCTGCGTACCAGGTAAAGTGATTTGCCAAGGCGAAAAAAGCAATGTTAAAAACGATTGCAAGGGCAAGCATCAGCGCTGTGATTATGGAGGATATGACAGTATACTGATTTCTTCTTTGCCTGCGCAGCTTTGCTTTTTGCAGCTTCTTTATATTCATGTCAGCATCCCTCACAATCTATATCCAGATATTGCAAAGTATCTTCCGATGCTTTGGGTGTGAACAGTACGGCTTTAAAGTTAATATAGTTCTTCATGTGCACACTCCTTAAATCACGAAAACCGGCGCTTTTCATATACCCGCACCGTAAGAAACAGGAACACCCCGCACATGGACAGATAATACACCGCGCTGGAAAAATCAAAAATTCCCATGGTAAAGTTGGTATACCGGCTGTAGATGGAAATCCAGTCCAGTACCAGCCGCAGCACATAGCTGTCCAAAATACCGTTGAGCATTGCCAACACTACAAGACCACACAAAACACCGATGGTAGTGACGGCGGCGGTAAACTGATTATCTGTCAGAGAGGAAAGAAACATACCAATGGCGATAAAGCAGACGCCAATGAGAATCATTCCTATCGTACAGCCAAGGATACGGCCCCAGTTGGGATCCCCGTACATTCCAAGGGTTACGAAAAACAGAGAGGATACGGCCACTGTGCCTAGAAACAGGGTAAACGCCGCCAAAAATTTGGCCAGCACCAGACTCCACAGGCTCACCGGTGCGGTGAGCAGCAGCTGTTCTGTTTTGTTTCGCTTTTCCTCTGCGAAGGAACGCATCGTCAGCAGAGGAATCAGCACAATATAGGCGATCATTAAAACCTGAAAATACAGGGATACATCTGTAGACTGTTCCTGCAGTGTAGTTAAGCTGAAAATAAATCCGGCGGCGCAAAGGAAAATTGCCATAAAAATGTAGCCGGCCGGCGTTGTAAAATAGGTGCGCATCTCACGCTTATAAATTGCAAACATACAAACTTACCATGCCTTTCCGTTTACTTTTTGCGCTTTTTCCCGGTGATATTCCCTGCATCGGTTAGTTTCAGGAATACGTCTTCCAGGGAATAGCCCTCCTCTTCCATACCCACTACAGGCCAGTTCTGCTGTGCCATGGCAAAAAAGACATCCTTGCGCACATCTGTCCCAGGCGCAGATTCAACAAAATAAGAAAAGCTGTCCTTTTCCCGATCCCCGGTGGCTGCGGCGCTGATTACGTTCGGCAGACCCCGCAGCGTCTCCACGACCTCCCGTCCGGGGCCGCATATGCTCACCCGGATTCGGGCGTTTTGCTGAATGGTACGGCTGATGCTGTCTGTCCTCTCGTCGCAGAGCACCTTGCCCTGGTCCAAGATTACCACCCGGTCACAGACCGCCTGCACTTCCGATAAAATATGAGAGGACAGAATCACCGTATGTTCCCGGCCTAGGGTACGAATTAAATTGCGCACCTCAATAATCTGCTTAGGATCCAGCCCTACGGTGGGCTCGTCCAATACCAACACACCCGGATTGCCGATCAACGCCTGGGCGATCCCTAAGCGCTGCCGATATCCGGTGGACAGATTTTTGACAATCCGCCGGCGTGCGTCGGAAATTCGGGTCACCCGGCAGATTTCCTCTATATGGGCCTCCCGATTATAGGTACACTGCTTTAAATCGTAAACGAATCGCAGATATTCCTCCACCCGCATATCTCCATAAAGAGGGGGGGTCTCCGGCAAAAAGCCAATCCGCTTTTTTGCCTCTCCCGGTTCTTCCAAAATATCCTTGCCGTCTATACGCACAGTCCCCGCATTGGCGGACAGGTATCCGGTCATAATGTTCATTGCCGTGGATTTCCCCGCTCCGTTGGGGCCAAGCAGTCCCAGAATCTCCCGCTCACCCACGGAAAAGCTTACATCGTCCAGGGCAAGGTTTGTCCCATAGGATTTTACAAGATGTTCCACCTCTATCATCGATCCACTACTCCTTGCCGGTGGCCCGGCCGCAGTCTCCGGTGCGTACACCGGGATAATATAAATATTGTAGCATATTGTTACAGGCAAGCTATAAATAAACTATTAAATTTTATCTTTATATGCCTGGATGTGCTCTATATAATAAGGCAGCGCCGTTTCAAAGTCCACTCCATACCAGCGCCGATCCGCCGCTTTCGCCCAGCAGGCCGCGCAGCGAGCGGTAAATTCTACCGAAAGTGCCAGGGCATCATCTAAGGACATGCCGGCGGCCAGTGCACCCACGCAGGCCGAAGCGAATATATCTCCTGTCCCGTGCAGGGGGTGCTCTGTACGGATATGTTCTCCAAAATAGGAAAACACAGTGCCGTCCCGGCTGTCATATTTCAGAATACCAAGCTTGTCCGCCCCTCCGGCGGGAGATACGCCGGTGAGAACCGCACATTTCGCTCCCGCGCTGCATAAACAGCGGAGCAGCTCGACAAGCTGCTCTCCGGTATAGTCTTCCCGATAGGGCGCGTCCAACAGAGCGCAGGCCTCTGTCAGATTGGGCACAATTACATCGGAGCGGGCGCATAGCCGCGCCATCTGCTCCGGAAAGGTATCGTGAAATCCCGCGTACAGCCTGCCGAAATCACCCATAACAGGGTCTACAAAAACAGTGCTGTCCGCTTTGGATTTGGACTGCCGGTCCAGGAAAGCGGATACGGTTTCGATTTGTTCGCCGCCTGCAAGATAGCCGGTATATACGCAGTCAAAGGTGATGCCCTCCATCTGCCAGGCGGCGAATATTTTTTCCATATCCTCAGAAAGATCCCGTTTGTACACATGCGTAAAGGCTGTATGTGCGGAAAGCACCGCTGTAGGCAGCACTGCCGCCTCTGCCCCCGCTGCGCTGATAATCGGCAATGCCACTCCAAGGGAGCATTTGCCTACGCAAGAAATATCCTGAATGGTTAAAACACGCTTCATGTTACTGATTATGCCTTTCTGATCCGCTTACAAGTCGGGTATATGCAAAATTTATAGAAATATATGCAAGTGATCCAACACGATTTTTCCACCGATGAGAACCAAAACCGCCCCGCCGGCAATTTTTGCGCCCCGAAGAAACCGAGTTCCAAAATAACTGCCTATCAGCACGCCCACCACGCACAATATAAATGTGATAAGGCCAATTACCAGTACAGAAGACCAAATGTTCAAGCTGTCTTGGGCAATCATAGAGAAGGCTACGCCCATTGCCAGCGCATCAATGCTGGTAGCAAGGGCTGGCAGCAGCATCCCCTGTGGAACGGCGCAGTTATCTCCTTCCCGGATCCCTTCCAGAATCATATTTCCGCCGATGAGAAAAAGCAAGCCAAAGGCGATCCAGTGGTCGAACGCTTCAATGTAATCAATAAACTGCGCTCCCAAAAACCACCCGATCAAGGGCATCAGCGCTTGAAAGGAGCCAAACCAAAGGCCCGCCGTGCATGCACTTTTCACGTTGATGCTTCTCATAGCCAGCCCCCTGCAAACAGATACGGCAAAGGCGTCCATTGCAAGGCTGCACGCGATAAGCAAAAGTTCTCCGATTCCCATATTTCATCCATTCCTGTCCATTTACTGTATTATAATGTACGAGAAAGAGGGAAAGAAATATGCATACTTTAATAGGGTTCTGCCGCCGTTCCCCTTATTTTCTTGCTTCTACCATATGAATGGGGAATCCCTTACTGGTAAAGTTTTTTTCATACTCTGTCATGATGTTTTCCCCGGCCCGCTCACTGTTGTGAAGATCATGGGTCACAAAAGTTACCGTAAAGGGAGACGCTTCCAGCATTTCCAGGGAATAGGCAAACAGAGCGGCATTGTCTGTTTTGAACCGGAAATATCCGCCGGGCTGAAGCAGATATAAATACCGATTTAAAAAATCCGGATGGGTGAGCCGGCGCCGTGCGTGGCCCGTTTTGGGCCATGGATCGCTGAAATTGGCATAGATGGATTCAAAGATACCGCCGTCAAAGTAATCGGTAAGTCCACCCGCCTCCATAGGCATAAAACGCACATTCCCACGCATGGCAAGGGGGATATCCCAAGGCGTATCCTTGTATACGGCGCCGTCGGGCGCCTCCCATCCCCCGTGGGGATAGGGCCTGCCAAGGCCCCGGTCCAGGGCATATTTTTCCATGGCGATCACCGCCACGTCAGCACAGCGTTCCATGGCAAGATAATTAAAGCCATCCTCCCGCCGGGAGAGAGCGCGGATAAAATCTCCCTTGCCGCATCCGATTTCCAGCCGAAGAGGCAGTTTTTCTTCAAAAGAAAAGTCCACACGCCCGCCTGGGGCCGGCCGGGAGACTGTTAATGCGGATAAAACGGAAAGTCTTTCCCGTCCCCGCGGTTTTTTTCGCATTCTCATATTGCAATGCATCCTGCTTTTTGTTAGAATAAATAATACACCGGCAGATTCTGTAAATCCTGCCCGCTGGATAGAGTATACCATATACAGATGAAAAAATCCAGAGATAGCAGTATATTTTACCGGCAGGCATACCTGTCCCGCTTTCGGCATAAAAATGAAGGGTATCGCCGCGGGTTTTACGCAAAGGAGGGCTAGCGTGAAAGTCACATCAATGAAACTTTTGTATCATTCATTTCACGTCCAATTTCTTTTTAAAATGGAGGCCCATTCCGTTTTGTTTCCAAAGGAAACACAGTCGAATTTCATTTCTATTTGGTGCCAGGCATAAAGCTGTAAGTAGCTTTGTGCGGCGGAAAGGAGACTTTTATGAATATAGATACCTTCTCCGCGCAGCTCGTTCAGTCTCTGACGGCGCGGGGAATTGACGGACAAACTGCCAATACATATGTGAAGGACCTCCTGCACACCCTTACGGAGGAGGACCTGCGGGAAATTTCCGGCTATGGAACCAAAGATGATTTTATGCCGCTTTCCGACAGTCTGGCGGCGCTGATTCGAGAAAAGAATGCGCGGCTTACTGCGCAAAATACAGATGCCCATACAAAAGTGATCCGCACAGGTCCGATTTGTCCTACCGATGTGGAAACCCGCCAGCCGATTGGAACCGACAAGCTTGAACATACCAAAACAGGCATGCAGCCAATCCGCGCAGCCGAATCCGCTGCGGTGAAAAGTCCGCAGGATGCTATGGAGCACACGAAAATCGGGGTGCCTGTGCCCGGCACAGAGGAAGTCCCCCTGTGGGAGGAAGAGGTGGGAAAACGTGGGTTTGTGCCCCTCACCCCCCGTGGAAAAGTATTTTTTGGGGTTTTGCTGCTTGTGACCCTTCCCCTGTCCCTTTGCTTTGCCGCAATGATGCTGTTTATATTTGTTTTATGCTTTTTAACGGTGTGCGCGCTCATTGGCGCCAGCTTTTTGATGATCGGCGGCGAAGTGGTAGTAGGCACTGCCTGTTTCCTTGTAGGCGTGATATATGGAATCATTCAAATCTGCACGACTTCTGTGGGCATCGGCATATACGAAATCGGATTGGGGATAATCTGCGCGGGCGTATTTTTGGCGTTGGGCGTTCTCACATATTATCTTGCTGTGCGGGGGCTTCCCTATGTCCTGCGGCAGGAGCTTCTTTTTACTCGGCACCTTCTGCGGCAGGTACAGCCTATGATCAACCGCTGGAGAGAGGAGTGCAATAAACGATGAAGAGAAGATCCAAACTGATGCTGATTGTAGCCGCTGTTCTGGTGGGAGTAGGGCTGATCACCTGTCTTGTGGGCGCTGGGGTCAGCAGCGCCGCCGGGGATCCGCTGTTTGCCTCTACTCTTGGAGACGGCAAGGGATATCGCTATGACTTTGACGGCAGAAAAATCGATAAAATCAAGCTGGACGTGGTAGACGCACAGATTCGTGTGATTGGCGGGTCGGAAGAATCCTATATGGAAATCCTGTCTTTCAATGAAAATTTATATTCTTTTTCGGGAAGTAAATCCTTAATCAGCTTTAAGGAATCCCCCTCCGTGTCTTCTATCATGCGGTTTTGGGAAAGCGGATTTACCTTCAAAGGGATGCGGTATATTCTCCGACTTAATCCTAAAGCGGAGGATAAAGCCATCAATATTTATCTGACAGATGAAGATTATGTAAAGTGTCTGGAAATCCAAAGCGTGACAGGAAACATTACCGTGCAGAATATGGGAACAGATACCGATTATCTTTTCTCTATGGAGGAGGGAGCGGTTGCAATGAAAAACGTGACGACCGGTTCTGCTCTGCATATCACCGCAACAGGTACGCGGCCTTGTACCGTCCGCTTAGATGACACCACCGTCCGGATGCTTACGATGGATTTAATGCAGGGAGATGTGCAGGCGGCAGGATTATCTGCCTATACCGGCGAAATTGGGATGACTCATGGAAGTCTCACTTTGGACTATATCCCCCGTGAAGCGGTGTTTACCATTCAGGCTGATACCAAAGGCAAGCTGTCCGTAAACAACGTAGGATATATTGATACCTATCAATATACTACGAAGGACGAAAACGCGGATCCTGACGAGGAGACGCCGGAAGAAACCCTTACCATAAGCGGCAAGGATGCGGCGATATATTTGTCTATTGAAGGTCTGCCGCCTCAAAATAATGGAGAATAGAAAGGAATGTTTTAAAAATGCAATACACCTACAAATTAAAAGGCGTGTGCGCGTCGCAGGTTTCCTTTGAAATGGAGGAGGACGGCACCATTAAAAACGTGCAGTTTACCGGCGGCTGCAACGGCAACCTGAAAGCCGTAGGCAAGCTCACCCAGGGGATGGATGCCCGGAAAGTAGCCGACATTCTTGCGGGCAACACCTGCGGCCATAAGCAAACATCCTGCGCCGACCAGCTGGCCCGTGCCATTCGGACCGCGCTGACAGAAAAACAGTCAAAATTACAGGAGGACAGCGTAAGCTGAAAAAACCATGTTTATTGTAAAAGATCAGAAGCATCCCGGAAGAGAATATGCAATTACCAGTGTAGACAAAGGAATTTTCCATGTCCGTGTGTCTGCAGATGGAACCTATGCTCAAACACTGCTCACCCGGTACAACATTTTAAAGGAAAAAGAGGTGGATACCGGTGCGGCCCAGTCCGACAACACTGTTTCAGAGGGCGGTTTTTCCCTTACCGCTATGCCGGACGGCACGCTGCAGGTGACGGGCACAAAAGAACCGCTTGTGTTCCATTTCGGAGGATATGAAGATAAGCCCTATGCAAACAAGGGCTTTACCCTGCAGATTGACCTGCATAAAAACGAACGCCTGTACGGGCTGGGAGACGAATCCAGAAAAAGCATTTCCCGCCGGGACTCCGTTTCCCGCTTGGATATTCGAAATATTGCTTCCTATGGACCCATTCCCTATATCATGTCAATGAACGGTTGGGGCATGCTTTTAAACTGTACATATGCGTCTATTTTCGATATGGATAAGGATCAGCCGGATCAGGTGAAAATCACCGCCCACAAAGGCATGATTGATTTCTATCTGTTTCTGCCTGCGTCCGGTCGTCTGGCAGATATTTTGGCACTCCACGGCAAAATCGCCGGAACCCCGGTAATGCTGCCGAAATTTGCTTACGGCTATACCTTTGTGCTGAACGAGCAGACCAACGCCAGAGAAATGCTGTACGACTGCCTCCACTTCCGCCGGGAGGATATTTCTTGCGATATGGTGGGACTGGAGCCCCAGTGGATGAGCCGACATTATGACACCAGCGTAGGTAAAAAATTCGATGACGACCGGTTCTATATCCCTGGCTGGCTGCCGGACGATCAAAGCGGCCCGGAAACCTTCTTCTATTCTTTACGGGAAATGGGCTTCCGTCTCAGTCTTTGGCTGTGTCAGAACTATGACCTGCTCTTTGAGGAAGAGCGGCAGTGTGGTGAACGAATGAAAAAGGAGGGCAAAGAATACACCTTTGAAGGAGCGTCTATTCTGGACGAGCACTTGGCCTGCCCTATGTATATGGATGGACTTACTGTTCGGGATCAGCCTTGGTTTGAGCATCTGAAAAAATTCTGCGACAACGGTGCGGAGGCCTTCAAGCTGGACGGCGCGTTCCAGGTGAACGATCACCCTGACCGACTATGGGGCGGCAAATATTTCGACGACGAAGTTCATAATGTGTACCCTGTTTTATATGTTAAACAGATGCAGGAAGGCTTTGCAAACCATACCGGCCGCCGTGCCATGATTTACACTCCGTGTGTTTATGCGGGTACTCAGCAGTATGCGGCATCTTGGGCGGGGGATACTGGTGGCGGATTTGATACCGTGGTGGCAATGCTCAACTACGGCCTGTCCGGCCATTCCAACGTGACCTGCGATATGGATATCACCTCTTTGGAGGGAATCCATTATGGATTCCTGTCTCCCTGGACTCAGCAGTTAGGATGGCGTAACTGGAACCTTCCCTGGTTTATGCGGGACGAAGTGCTGGAAGCGGTGCGATACTACTCCCATCTGCGCAGTGCACTGTTCCCCTATATTTATTCTATGGCACATCTTGCCGCAAAAACTTCTATGCCTCTGGCCCGCGCTCTGCCCCTGATGTATCCGGACAACCCGGAATACGACCAGGTGGCAAATACGTACATGTTTGGCGACAGCTTGCTGGTAGCAGTATTCGATATGAACGTCACTCTGCCTGCGGGCAAGTGGGTAGACTACTTTACAGGCGATGTTTACGAAGGCGGCCAGGTGATCCAGTATAAGATCCCGCAGGGACGCGGCGGTGCGCTGATGGTAAAGGCAGGCAGTGTGCTGTGCACTATGCCTTACCAGAAGTATCTCCATGAAAAGACACCGGAGGAATACTGCGTTCAGGTATATCCCGGCGCAGACGCATCCTTTACCTTGTGCGAGGACGACGGCTATACCTATGATTATAAGGAAGGTAAAATGGCCACTACAGTGATCGCCATGGAAAACAGTACGGCGGACGGGTTTGATCTGGTGATTTATCCTAGAGAGGGCAGCTTTGCAGGTCGCGATAAGGATGAGAACTCAAAACCCTCTGATCCCACCATTCCCGGTATGGGAGAGGAAAGCGGTTTCCAGGTACGTATTTTTGGCGGATCCAAATCTGTTGCCCTGGGGGCAGAAGCGATTCCTGTCCGGGAAGAGGACGGCTTTGGCGTATTTGATGTGCCGGCGGCACAACATGCGGCAGGAAAGCTTGTATATCACATTACACAGTAAAAAAGAGGGGCTATGCCCCTCTTTTTTACTTATTTGGCAGAACAAAAAAGGATGCATCTGCATCCTTTTTTATAGCAGAGACTGGCCGTTGATCCGCAGCCGAAACCGCAGCCCCAGCTTTTCTGCCGCTTTGCGGCAGAGAACCATCCGCCCCAGAAAAATTTCAAAGTAGTCCATCACACTGCCATACTCCGTATCAATGGTCAGCATCAGCGTAATTTCCGTTTTGTCATCGCTGATTTCCAGGTTGGCATCCGTCACTGAATAATTTACCCTGTCGTGTATGTCAAAGCTGGCGATATCCGTGTTGCGAACCCGGCTGCGCCGCACGTCCGATTTGTCTGCCAAAATGAGCGCTGCCGAAATGTCGTTGATGGGTACGCCGGTACCTTCGTCATGATTTCCGATAGCTGAAACGATAGTAGCTACGTCCGCCGCATCCATATCCATGCTTCGCAGAATCCGAAAGGCCATTACCGCGCCGCTTTGGGAGTGATCCACCCGGTTTACCAGATTGCCGATATCGTGGAGATACGCCGCAATCTTTGCCAGTTCTACCGCATGGGAATCCGCGTTCATTTTGGTTAGAATATAGCTGGCGATTTGACTTACCTTGGTTACATGTGCGAAGCTGTGCTCTGTATAACCAAGGGCCGCCAGCGCCGCGTCCGCTCCTTCAATATAGGTTTTGATTTCCGCATTGTGCCGCAGCTGTTCGTAGGTGATCATAGGATTTCCCTCTCTTTGTTGCTTCATTGTATAGCAGTCCCCGCGAAAGCGCAAATTATGCAAGCCTTTCGCATATCTCTTCCACTAACGCTTCTGTAGGGCGCATACGTCCATCTGTGTCTGCCTGAATAACCAGCGCGTCCGGATACCGCCGCATCCAGGTGATCTGCCGCTTGGCGTATCGGCGTGTGTTTCTGCGAACGGCGTCTACCGCTTCCTCCAGCATGCATTCCCCTGCAAAGTAAGGCAAAAATTCCTTGTATCCGATGGCCTGTGCGGCGGGAGTGTTTCCCTGGAGAAGCTCCGCCTCGTACAGCGTTTTTACTTCCTTTAGCAGCCCTGACGCGAGCATATCGTCAACACGCCGGTCAATCCGCTCATATAACAGGGGCCTGGAAGAAAAGGAAAGCACCACCCGGGTGCATGCGTAGTTTGCTTCTGTATCGGGGGTTAGTCCCTGAAATTGCGATTTGGGAACGCCGGTAGTTTCATATATTTCCAGAGCGCGGATCACCCGACGCACATTGTTGGGATGAATTGCGGCTGCGGATGGAGGATCCACTGCTGCCAGCAATTGATGGAGAGCGTCTGCTCCCTTTTCTATAGCCACCGCTTCAAAGGCAGCACGCACCATTGGATTTTTTGTGCTGTCGGACAGGCCCGATTCGTATAAAACTGCGTCCAGATACAGCCCTGTCCCCCCACAGAATACAGGAAGTTTGCCCCTGGAAAGAATCTCGTCTGCAATGGGTGCCGCCATGTCGGCGTAATCCGCGCAGGAAAAGTCTGCCGCCGGGGATACAACGCCGATCATATGGTGGGGTATTTCCCCCATTTCCTCCGGGGTAGGCGCTGCCGTGCCAATAGACATACCTTTGTATACTTGCATGGAGTCATTAGAAATCACTTCCCCTGAAAGTGCGCGGGCTAGGGCAATGGCGAGAGCTGTTTTGCCGGAGGCAGTGGGGCCGAGAATCCCTACAATTTTTTGTTTGTGTTCCATAAGCGGCTCCTATGTTATAAAATCAGCATTGCATCTCCAAAGCTGAAAAATCGATACTGCTCTGCCACCGCAGTATTATATGCGTTTAAAACCTTCTCCCGCCCGGCGAAGGCGGATACCAGCATTAATAGCGTGCTTTCCGGAAGGTGAAAATTGGTGATCAGCCCATCCACGATTTTAAATCGGTATCCAGGATAAATATAGATCCCGGTCTCCCCGGTATAAGGATGTAAAATGCCGTCTTCCCCAGCTGCACTTTCCAGTGTACGACAGGAGGTGGTTCCCACAGCAATAACCCTGCCGCCGGCAGCCCGCCGTGCATTGATCCGTTCGGCGCTTTCCTTGGAGACAGAAATATATTCTGCATGCATGGCGTGATCTTGAATATGTTCTTCTTTTACTGGCCGAAAGGTCCCAAGTCCCACGTGCAGCAGCACTGGCACAATGGCTGTTCCCTGTAGTCTCAGCTGATCCAGCAGATGCTTTGTAAAGTGCAGCCCCGCAGTAGGCGCGGCGGCAGAGCCTTCCACACGTGAGTATACCGTCTGATATCGTCCGGGATCCTCCAACTTTTCTGTGATATAAGGGGGCAGAGGCATGGATCCAAGCTGATGTAAGGCCTCATATACCGTAGCTGTCTCGCAGGACAGGCGCACGATCCGCTGTCCGCCCTCTACGATATCTTCTACCGTAGCCTGCAGAACCCCTCCGCCAAAATCCAGAATATCTCCTATTTTGGCTCGTTTGCCTGGACCCGCCAGGGCCTGCCATACGTCTTTTTCCGTCTGCCGCAGCAGCAGCAGTTCGACTGGCGCGGTGCTGTCCGTTTTTTCCAGCCCGGCGTTCGTTGATTTATAAGCTCGCCGTCCTACGATTCTGGCAGGAATTACGCGGGTGTCGTTGATTACCAACACATCCTGCGGACGGATATATTCCAGAATATCCCGAAAAATCCGGTGTTGCAGTGCACCGCTTTTCCGATCCATTACGAGAAGGCGAGAGGCATCACGTGGAGTTACAGGTGTTTGTGCAATCTGTTCCGGCGGCAGATTGTAATGAAAATCAGAAAGCGTCAAGGTGGTTTGCGGAAGTATATTTTTAATCATAAGCGAATTGCTCCCAAGATTGATATATAATAAAATGGAATACTTTAGTATAGCATAAAAAGTCCACCGCTTCAATGGATTTTTTCTTTAAAATAGGGGCACAATACCAATTGAAAATCATTCCGGCGGCAAGGGGGAGGATATATGGAAATTCGGGACTTTTTAAAACCGGAGGGTATTTTAATTGGATGCGGTGCATCCGACAAGAAAAGCGTTTTGGACACGCTGGTGGAGCTTCATGACCGATGCGGGAATTTGAAAAATGCCGCCGCTTACTATGAACAGGTGCTGGTTCGTGAGGAGGAAGGCACGACTGCAGTAGGCGGCGCTACCGCCATTCCGCATGCCCAGGGCAGTGCGGTACGGCGGACGGGTCTGTGTGCTATAACGCTTCAGGAGGGCATACAATGGGGTGCTCCGGACGGCGGTCCGGTACAACTAATCTTTTTAATCGCCGCCCCTGGACAGGGCAGCGAGCATCTTGCTGTTTTATCCCGCCTGATCACCATGCTGATGAACAAATCTGTAGCACGGGCACTAATCCGGGCAGAAAGTCCGGAAGCGTTTCTGGCAATTTTAGAGGAAGAAGAGAACGGGCGCCGGATGGAACCCCATAAAATTCCTATGCCCAGCCCCCGTAAGTTCCCCCCGGATTGGACAAATGTGCAGAATGTGGAATTTGGCGCGGAGCAGGCCTTTAGTCCCCAAGATTTTTACCGGGTTTTGGCAGTGGTGTCCCAGAGTGCAGGAGAAGCCATGCAGGACAACGGATATGTCTATATGGCAACACAAGCGCTGCATTCCGCTGCAGTGCAGGTTGGCGCCTCTATAAAAGTGGAGACACATGGTAGAGAGGGCGTAGAAAACACGTTCACGCCGAGAGAAATCGAGCAGGCAGAGGCGGTTGTCATTGTGTCGGACGCGCCTGTAGATATGGCCCGTTTTGACGGGAAGCATGTGGTGCGGGGTAGTTTAGGTGACGGAATTCGCTCCGGTGAGAAAATGCTCCGTCGGGCGCTCTCCGACACGGCCTCTGTATACCATCATAATACACCCCGGCAAAAAAACGGAGGAGAGCGAGCCAAAAAAGAAAAACGTGCTTTTGTGCTGCCCTCCCTTTCCCAATTTTTACAGGCGGGTGCGGTCCACGTACTTCCCTTTTACGCTGCAGGCGGTCTTTTACGGCTTATCGGTTTTTTCATTGATCTTTTTACGGGTGCGTCTTATACGGAGTCTTTTGGATACTCTACGCCGGCATCAGCGCTTTTCTACACAGTGGGGACGATGCTGCTTTCCCTGGCTCTACCCGTTTTATCGGCATCCATCGCTCAGGCTATGGCAGGGAAATGGGCCTTTGTACCCGGCTTTACCGGCGGCCTCCTAGCGGTGGCCGGTACCACTTTGTATACAATTGAAGGCGGAATTTCCTCCGGTTTGTTCGGCGCGTTGCTGGCGGGACTTTCTGCCGGTGTGCTGGTAAGACTTTTGCAAAAGGTATTTTCCAGACTGCCGGACGGTGTGTCCGGTTTTATGTATACCTTTTTGGGTGCACTTCTTGCCGGAACCGCTGTTTGCGGGGTGAATCCCTTAGCGGCAGCATTGTACGACGGTGCGTATTGGCTGATTGGTATTGCGGCGGACGCCAGCGGTATTCTGCTTGGTGCGCTGCTTGGGATGTGCGCCGCGGTGGATATGGGTGGTCCCCTTACCCAGGCTGCACATGCGTTTGCCTATGCCGTCGGCAACCCGAATGCCCTTGCTGCATTGGCAGCGGCGACCATTACGGCGCCATTGGCTATTGCATTGGCCTGTGTCGTCTTTCGTGGGCGCTTTCCTATGCCCCAACGGCAAATCGGACCGGTAAACTTTTTCCTTGGAATAGGCGGAATTATCCAGGGCGGCATTCCTTACGCTGCTGCTGCACCAGTACGGATTCTTCCCGGATGTGTTATAGGAAGCGCGGTTACCGGCGCACTGACTGCAGCATTTGCGTGTTCCGCCGCTTCTGTCGGCGGGGGGATGCTGACTTTTGGCTCTATGACGGGATGGATGTATGCCCTGCTGTCTGTGACTGCCGGTACGATTATCGGTATGTTTCTGCTTGGCGCACTGGGAAAAGTACACACGCCGGAGCGTGATGGAAAGAGCGTTTCTCCTCCAAAGGCTGCGGTAATACAACAAAAATCCGTTTCTTGAAAACACGGTGTGAAGGAATGCGAAGATTTGCGTTTTTACACCTGCATTCGATTCTTATATTTTAAGGAAGATTCATATGGTTTTTGAAAATGTGACAATGAGAAATCCACAGGGGCTGCACCTTCGGCCGGCCATGACCTTTGCAAACCGCATGTCTCGGTATGATTCCCACATCCGATTAGAGGTGGGCGAGCGTGTGGCGGATGGAAAAAGTTTAGTAAGCCTTATTTCGGCGGGTATCGGCAGTGAGTCTCAGGTGAAGATTATTTGCGATGGACCGGATGAGGAAGAAATGCTTTGCCGCGCTGCCGCCCTGCTCCAGGGAAAATCCGGGGAACTGTAAAGGGATGCGCGATGGGAGCATTTGGGTGCGTAACGTGTGGAAAGGTAAAAACGGTGTCGAACCCGGCTGTCGATAAAAACTTTGGGAAACCCTATTGACATATGCTCCCATCGGTGCTATAATAATGAAGTCCAAAACGAGGAGGCTTCTGTCGGGCATCCTTTCAGAACTGCAACGGTCCTGTAGTGTGCAGCGGACCAATGCGTATACCGGCGTGCCGGAATGGCGGAATAGGTAGACGCCTTGGACTTAAAATCCAATGCGACGAAAGTCGCGTACCGGTTCGATTCCGGTTTCCGGCACCAGCGACAGGACTCTTAGACAAATTATTTTATATCGCGGGGTAGAGCAGTCTGGTAGCTCGTCGGGCTCATAACCCGGAGGTCGTGAGGTTCAAATCCCACCCCCGCAACCAACTAAAACCTTGTAATCTCAATGATTACAAGGTTTTTCGTTTCTCTTATGTTTCTTTTCTAAAAAGTCATAAAATTAGTATAAGTGGGGGTATTACGATTTTACGACAAATATGTTACTATAACTAGGAAAAATAAAATTGTACTATTTAAGGAGTGCTTATGAAAAAGGCAAAAATAGTAGTAAGAGAAAAGATTTTTGGTATTAACGATGATATAGGGTTGTGTGCCTTAGACGGTTATTATGAAAGTCCTACTGTTGCATTTGAAGATACAGCAACAAAGGATGAAATGCTTGATAAAATAGAAAAAATTATACAAGACAAATACGACACTTTTCTTGCTGATTCCATTGAACTTAAAGTATTTTAGTGGATATTTAACTGCCCGTTGTAGCCGAAGATCAGGTTGCTGTCACCGGTACGCTCCACTGTACTGCCGTATGCGTCATACTTGACGGTATCGGTAATGTTGCCGTCCATGTCTGTAACCGCAACCACACTGCCCCGGTAGTCGTAGTGGTAGAATCGGTACTCCCCATCGCATACGGACCACAGGAGCCCGTCGGCGCCGTATGCGTATGTGGTGTCCTTTTCCAAATGGT
>CAOKAC010000009.1 GCA_948466345.1 uncultured Clostridia bacterium
CACCGAGTTGCCCCGACTAGAACCTGAATCTAGCGCGTCTGCCAATTCCGCCATATCCGCATATGTATTTTTTGCCAGGCAACTTGCTGTTGGTGCGAGAGACGGGACTTGAACCCGTACGGTAAAACCACACGCCCCTCAAACGTGCGCGTCTGCCAGTTCCGCCACTCTCGCGTATCCATTCCAGCACGCTTGCATCACGTCGCCTGCAGATAATAGTATACTAAAAAATCTCGTCTTTGTCAATATGTTTCCTAAAAATTATTCATTTTTTTGAGATAAAAACAGTATGCCGCCATATACTGGCGCACATACTGTTTTCATAAAAGCAAAATCTCAATTATCGCATAAAATAGGCGTCTCTCTCTGCACCTACGGAAATCAGCCACATTCTTTGTTCTACTTTTTCTTCAATATATTCTATATATTTTTTTGCGTTATCAGGAAGTTCTTGGAAAGAACGGCACCCACTAATATCTTCGCACCAACCATCTAAATATTCAAACACGGGCTGCGCCAAATCCAGCGCTTCCCCTACCGGGAAATTACGAATCCATTCACCATTATAGGAGTAGGCAACGCAAACCGGAATTTTTTTCATGTAAGAAAGCACATCCAATTTTGTAAGTGCCAATTTATCGCTTCCCTGCGCCAAAATCCCATATTTTGATGCGACCACATCAAAGGCACCTACACGTCTGGGACGGCCTGTAGCCGCACCAAATTCCCCACCTGCCGTACGCAGCGCCTGTGCCTCATCACCGTCCATTTCTACCGTAAACGGACCGGCTCCTACGCAGGTAGAATATGCCTTCATAATACCAACAACTGTATCCAGCTTTAATCCTGGAACGCCTGCGCCGATTGGCGCGTAAGCAGCAATTGTATTCGATGAAGAAGTGAACGGATAAATTCCATAATCAATATCCCGCAATGCACCCAGTTGGGCCTCAAACATAATTCGCTTTCCTGCTTTGTTGGCCTCATACAGATACGCTCCCGTATCACAGATATACTCCCTGAATTCTTCACCATACATACGGAGATATTCCATGGCAGCTTCCAGCTCTGTACCCGGCTTATTATACGCTTTTTCAATAATTAAATTTTTATATGCAAGAATATCAGGAAGCACCTTCTGCAAATATTTTTCATGCAGTAAATCTCCGGTTCGTACAGCTTTCTTTGCATATTTATCGCTGTATACCGGCGCAATCCCTCGCCGCGTGGAGCCATAACTGTTTTTTCCTAGCCGCTCTTCCTCATAGCAGTCCAAATCCACATGGTAAGGCATAGTAACAACTGCTCTATCGCTGATTTTTAAATTATCGGGTCCAATGTGAATCCCTTTCTCCCGCAGCCGCTCTATTTCATTGTGCAGATGCTGCAAATCAATTGCCATTCCATTTCCCATCACACAGACAACATTTTCCCGTAAAATGCCGGAAGGAAGTAAATTTAAAATAAATTCGCCTTTTTCATTGATAACCGTGTGGCCTGCATTATTTCCACCTTGATATCGAACAACGATATCCTGATCCTCACTGAGAAGATCTACAATTCTTCCTTTTCCTTCATCGCCCCAGTTAATTCCAACGACCGCAGTCAGCATAAATTTTCCATTTCCTTTCCGTTTTAGCGGCAAACGAAATCTTGCCGCAATCTCTGTTCCAAATTCGCGTTTTCCCTTTTTATTATAGCCGCATAGCAAAATTTTGTCAATAAAAACTGGGTAAGATTTGCAGTTACCGTTAATTTTGCAATTCATATTGAACCAGCGACGGTACACATTAATTATGGATGTGCAAACAGTAAATAAAAACAAAGGCGGATTTATATAAATGAAAATAAGAAAACAAAAAAGAATAATCACAGCGCTGCTGGCTGTAATTATTCTTCTGGCTCCTTTGTGTACCCATGCATATGGAGCTGAAGATATTACACAGGTATTTCTTGGAGGTATGCCCTTTGGAGTAAAATTTTATACAGGAACGCTGATCGTCAGCGGCATCAGCGAAGTAGACAGTGCAGGTGGAAGCAAGCTGCCTGCAAAGGACGCCGGGATCAAGGAAAACGATATTATATTGAAAATTAATGGAAAAGATATCGGTACGGCGGAAGCTGTTGCCAAAGCGGTAGAAGACAGTGAGGGTAAGCCACTTTCCTTCACATGCCGCAGAGGAGATGAAGAGTTCGAAGTATCTATTACCCCAGTTTTGTCGGAAAGTACAAATAAATACCGAATTGGTATTTGGATGAAGGACAGCACTGCCGGCATTGGTACAGTAACGTATATTATAGAAGATACAGGCGGGTTTGGCGGCCTTGGTCACGGTATTTGCAGCAGCAACGGAGAGCTTCTCAAAATTGATCGTGGAATCGTAACCGATATCTCTATTTCTGGAATAAATAAAGGTGTGCCTGGTGCGCCTGGTGAACTGCATGGATTTTTTTCTTCCGGAAAGACAGGAACCGTAACAAACAATACAGAATGTGGTGTGTTTGGCGTATTTTCTGACATCTCCCATTTAAAGGAAACCGGTACGCTGATTGATATTGGAACTAAAGACAAAATTCATGATGGAGACGCTGTCATACACTGCACACTGGATGATAATACTATTGAAGAATATACAGTTCAAATCATTATCCCAGAAAACAACGATACCCAAACCAAAAACTTTACTATCAAAATAACAGACCCAAGACTTATAGAAAAAACTGGTGGCATCGTACAGGGAATGAGCGGCAGTCCTATTATCCAAGATGGGCTTTTGGTTGGCGCCGTAACACATGTGCTCGTCAGCGATTCTACAGAAGGTTATGGAATTTATATTGAAAATATGTTGGAAGAAATGCCTGAAATATTAAAATAATAGGTAATATGAGGAAATCGCTTCGCTGTATAAGCGTCCTTTCCATGGCAATACTTTAAGTATCAAAATGCGCGAGGCGAAATGGATGTATTATAATAAAGTGGAAATTTGCGGAGTAAATACCGCTAAATTAAAAACATTAAATGATGAAGAAAAACATGACCTGCTTATTCGTAGTAAAAATGGGGATGAAAAAGCCAGGCAAAAGCTTATTGACGGGAATCTGCGGTTGGTGCTCAGCATTATCCAGCGTTTTACTAACCGCAGAGAGAACTTAGATGACTTATTTCAGGTTGGATGTATTGGTCTCATAAAGGCTATTGATAATTTTAATACAGAGCTTTGTGTGAAATTCTCTACCTATGCTGTTCCTATGATTATTGGAGAAGTACGGCGCTACCTTCGGGATAATAATACAATTCGTGTAAGCCGTTCGGTGCGTGATTTAGCGTACCGTGCGCTTCAAGCCAGAGAGCAGCTGCAACGAAACGACTGTAACGAACCCACCATAGAACAAATTGCCAAACTTCTTGGCGAAGAACCAGAGGCTGTAACCAACGCGATTGAAGCGATTGTAGAGCCCATGTCCTTATATGATCCTGTATATAACGACGGTGGGGATTCTATTTATGTTATGGATCAGCTAAGTGATACGAATAATACAGATGAATCCTGGCTGGAAGACATCGCCCTTCGAGAGGCTTTGAAAACATTGAATGAACGTGAACGCGCTATTATCAATATGCGTTTTTATAAAGGAAAAACCCAAATTGAAATTGCTTCAGAAATTGGTATTTCACAAGCTCAGGTTTCCCGATTGGAAAAAGGAGCTTTAGAACGAATTAGAAAACAGATGTAAAAAAGGGATCCCGAAGGATCCTTTTTTATACTTTTTTAGAAATCCAATGAGAAGCCCACTGCATAAGCAACGCAGCAGAGGAGTGAAACAAATCATTTGAAACGTGCTTTTCCTGCCGTAAAACTGCCCCTTGCTGTACAATTTTCTGTTCCTTCGGACCAAGAAGGGGCAGCAAGTCCTTCTGTTTTTTTGCAAAAATTCCCTTTTCCAAATATGCGATTCCACGAAGCGTAAAAGCCGCAGATTTATAAAGTCCCGATAAAATATCGACGCGTTTTTCATGAACCGTATTGTGTACACAACCATGGTAAATATTGCATACACCCATCTTTACAGCACGTATTATATCTTCTCTGTTAATGCTTTCCAGGAGCTTCTCCAAGGAACCATAAACTGAAATAGTATCATTACAGAATTGAAATAAATCGGATTTATCCCAATTTTGCAATTCAGCATATCCTGAAACAAAACCGCAGGCTTTATTTCTATATGGAAGGTCATCTAAAATCTCGCTGTATTTCTTTAAATCTGTGTAATCCACCGAATCTAAAATCAGTACCATATCTATATCACTTGCAGAAGTAGCTTCTCCCCTACCCCAGCTTCCCTGTAGCCCAATAAACCAAATCCGCTCTCCAAACGCAGCTCTTACAGCATCCAAATATAGATACAACCATTTTTCTATGGCAAACTGTTCCATATGCCCCCCTTTTTTTTTAAAAGTATTTCAACTGTATCATAAATTGGGTGAAAAATCAATTGTGCATACATAACAAAAAAGTCACCTGATTTCTCAGGTGACTTTTTTGATTTACAGTATAATGCAAATTAATCCACTGCTGCCCTCATTGACAATTCTAGACAACGTGTCTGAGAGTTTGTCTCTAGACTCCTCTGACAAATGCGCCAGTTTTGTATGTAATCCATCATCTACTAGTTGATATAAGCTTTTTCCAAATATATTGGATTCCCAAATTTTTTGTGGATCTTCCTCGAACTCAGACATAAGATGCCGAATCATCTCCTCAGACTGTTCTTCCGATCCAACAATGGGATTAATCTCCGTTTCTATCGTTGCTTTAATCATATGAATACTGGGAGCGGATGCCTTTAGCTTCACGCCATATGCCCCCGACTGCCGTATGATTTCCGGTTCCTCTAATTTTAGTCCTTCTACTCCAGGCAGCACTATACCATACCCTGCTGTTTCCATTTCTTCAATTGCCTTAGAATATTTATCCAATTCGCGTTTTGCATCTGACAAGGATAGCATTACGGAAATCAATTCCTTTTCATTTCGTACGCATATGCCGGTAAGGTCGCAAATGATGTTGTAATACATTGACTGTGGGAAGCTTAATGCTACGGTCGCCACGCCCGTTCCAAGATCCGTGGATGTAATCTGTGTTGCCGCCCCGCTGCTTTCATAACGCGCTTCTATTTCATTTGAAACCAAATCGGCCAATTTGTCTGCAAAGGTGGTGACGTCGTTCAAATTTTTGATATCTTCAATAATATCAGAAAGGCTGTTAATAATTACCTCTGTCAGCTTATGTTCCTTTGGTAAGGCAGACACCCAACCAGGCAGTTGCAAATTGATTTCTCGAATTGGAAATTCATACAGCAGCATTTCTAAAATATGGCCAACGTCTTCTGCATCCAACGCAAGACAGTTAATGAGAGCAACTGGCGCGTTATATTTCGCTTCCAATTCCATGGCCAGGGCCTCAGCCTGCTCAGACTCTGGTTTGGAAGAGTTTAATATTATAGCAAAAGGTTTACCAAGCTCCTGAAGCTCCTTTGCGATACGTTCCTCTGCCTGCACATAATTTTCCCGGGAAATATCGCCAAAACTTCCATCGCAAGTTACGAGCATCCCCACAGTTGAATGATCGCAGATCACTTTGCGTGTGCCAACTTCAGCAGCCTCTTCAAAAGGAACCTGTTCTTCAGACCAAGGGGTTTTGACCATACGAACTTCCCCATTTTCTGTTGTACCGAGCGCCTCAGGAACAAGATATCCCACACAGTCAATCATCTTTACCCGCATAGTTGCTCCGTCTCCAAAAGATACAGGCACTGCCTCATCCGGCACAAACTTGGGTTCTGTTGTCATAACCGTCTTGCCGCCTGCGCTTTGGGGTAATTCATCCATCGTCCGTTTTCGATCATATTCCCCTTTAATATTAGGGACTACCGAAGTTTCCATAAAGCGCTTGATAAAAGTAGATTTTCCACAGCGTACCGGACCCACAACGCCGATATAGATATCCCCGCCGGTTCTGGTCGCTATATCCTGGTATATGTTTGTACTTGTCATATAAATCCTCCGCTCAAAACTCTTTGTACATAGTATGAGGGGCGGACGGGTTTTATGACATGGATAAAAATAAAATTATCCCCTGGCTTTACCAGGGGATAATTAACTGATTATTCTTCTGTAGTTTCTGCAGTTGTATTGGAAGGAATCGCACCTGTGGTATCCGCACTTGGGTCTGTGCTTTCAGCAGCAGTCGTGTCCCGTCTGTCTCTGCTGTCTTCTCTCCAAGTAAAGACAATTTCATCACCATCATAAACATTCGTCACGCTCTGACGGCCTTCCGCAGAGTCTTCACCGTTGATAGTACATTCCCAATACTGAAAGTATCCTTTTTCTGCGTCAGAAGAATCCTTCTGTGCCAAGCCAAACACTTCACCGATTGACGCGCCGTCGGCAGTCAGCTTATAAGGCACCTCATATTCCTGAAGCGCTTCTTCAACAGCCTGCAAAACCTTAGGAGGATTATCTATCGTTCCCTCCACGGTCAATCCGGCTTTCATAAAGCGTACATCGTCTTCCGCTCCCTCTTCAGTAGCAGGAATAACAAATTTCAGCGAAACATCTTTTGCAACAGCTTTTCCGCTAGTACAGCTTGCAAAAATGGGCACCACCAAAACAACTGCAAGCAGCATACAAAGAATTTTACATTTTTTCATGATAAACCTCCAATGTAGTTCCTATGTTCAGTATAGCCCACCACGTATAATTTGTCAAGCCAATTAGCAAAATTCAATGATTTGTAACATATTGCAATATCGCCTCGTGACTACTGTAAACAAATTTGCATCGCTTACACGAGAATTTACACTGTGCGCAATCCAAATTATAGCAAACGACTAAATCGCCGCACATAAGGAGATAAGCTGGATAAAAAAGATGAGTTGAAAAAACAAAAAAAGCAAAGAAGGAAACGCGCCGGGACAGCAGGTTTTAAGAAAAAGTAACATACAAAGTACCGCGGCTGCAAGAGATGCTGCACACAGCAGCAGAGCCAGAATCGGACTGACAGAAATAAAAATGATCCGATATTCAATAAGTAACACAAGGCAAATAAGTGCCGTACATGCAAAAGCTTTCAGTCGCAGTTCAAAAAGGCCTCTGCAAAACAAAACACCGGCAAGCATCAATCCAGCACAGAATATACGCAGAATATGTCCCAACATATACCCAAATGCGCCTGGAAAAAATCCTTTACAAATCAATAAATTGTATAAATTACTCGTGCCGCCCGAAAAAATCCGGAATAAAAATGCAGAAAGCAAAAGCACACATGGTACAAGCAGCATTTTTATAGGATTTTCACGAATTTGTCTTATCCAAATACCAGCATCTCTTTTGAAAGTTGAAAACATAAAAAATCACCTCAAAAATATATATGAGGTGATTTTTTTAGATATGCTTACCGCTTAGCTATGTCCATAACAATATTCTGTCGGAACAGTATCTTTTGTGAAATACCCTTTTTCTCCCCAGCAGCCGCTAGCAGTCAGGAGGCCTGAATATCGACAATAGGTACACTCTACAAGACGATCAGACAATTCAAAATTTTTCAGTGTTTCTTCACCGGCACGTACCCTTGCAAAGATATCCTCATGAAGCATAGTCATCACTTTATCCCATATCTGTACAGCAGGATTGGTACCAAAATCTGAGAGGGCCTGGTTCATATCATATCCGACCCATACGCCGCCCAGATAATAAGGCGTATAACCAACGAATGTCCGGTCAAAATCTGCTGTAGTAGTACCGGTTTTACCAGCTACATTTACATACTGATCCACGGTAACTGCCCGCCCTGTTCCGCTGGTAACAACTCCCTGCAATATGTTGGTCATAATGGAAGCGGCTTCCTCACTGATAGCAATTTCATAGTCCGGTTTATTTTCTAAAACAACATTGCCATCACTATCCAGCACTTTATACCACAATCTGGACTTTGAATAAACTCCTTCGTTTGGAAATATATCGTACCCAGCGGTCAGCTCCCACAATGTAATGCCATAGGAGAACTGCCCAAGCGCCAGCGGCGCCAAATCCTTGTCGCTGACAACCTGACCACTCCCAGTAGTATAAGATTCAATCACATTATCCATATGGAGGGTATTTTTCAAAAAGTCAAAAGAATAATCTACCGTAATATCCTCCAGTACACGCACGGCAATGGTGTTGACAGAACGGCGTACCGCATCTTGTACTGTTGTAAGTCCACCATATACATTCGGCAGGTTACGCGGCCAAGGTACGCCGGCATCTGTATATTTCAGCGGCACATCGTCATAGATTGAGCCCATCGTGATCACTTCCAAATCCACAGCTGGCGCGTATACAGAAAGCGGTTTAATACTGGATCCTACAGGACGTTTCGCCTGTGTCGCACGGTTCAAAATCCGGTTTTGCGTTTTCTCCCCTCGGCCGCCTACAAGGCCCAGCACATCTCCTGTATAGGGATCCAGAACAATCATAGACGACTCCGGCTGAAGGCCGCTGGTAGCATAAGGGAAATGCTGCTCGTCATTTACATAGACCTCCTCCAGCACATTCTGTACCTTTGGATCCATACATGTATATATTTGCAGCCCACCTGTGTAGATCGCCAGACTGGCTGTATAGCTGGAGTAACCATACTTCTCCATTAATGCATCCCGCACGTCTGCAATCACAGCATCCGTATACCAGGAATTGATATGGCCGGTTGTATTTGATCCGTTTTCGTTTTCATCGGCCTTATACAGGACAAGATCTGTTTCAACAGCTTCATCAAATTGCGCCTGATTGATTTTTCCATATTGGTGCATCGTATAAAGAACAGTATTACGGCGTGCACGGTTTCCGTCTTCCTTTTCCCCTCCTTTATCGTCTTCATACATCACTACATCGTGCCGCAATGGCTCATATTTCGTAGGGTTCTTGACAATCGCAGCCAGAGAGGCACATTCAACGAGCGACAGTTCACTCACATCCTTACCATAATACGTATTAGCGGCAGCCTGCACACCATAACAGTTATTACCAAGGAAAACGATATTTAAATACATTTCCAAAATTTCTTCCTTGCTCATTTCCTTCTCCAGATTGAGAGCTCGGAAGATTTCCTGCACTTTTCGCTGTATGGAGTTTTCTTTATCACCTGTTAGGTTTTTTACAAGCTGCTGGGTAATCGTAGATCCTCCAAAGTCTCCTGCTCCAAAGAAATACGTCACCACCGCTTTTCCCGTACGCAGCCAGTCTACGCCATTGTGGTCAAAAAAACGATGGTCCTCCACGGAAGTAAAGGCATTGATCAGATCCTTCGGCATTTGTTCATAAGAAACCCAAATACTGTTGTCAGAACTGTACAGTCGTTCGCTTTCCAATTCTACAGGGGTTCCATCTTCACTGATACGATCATCTTCCGTTTCAAAATCCATGTAATACATACGGGTTGTGTTGTCTGATCTGGCGCCGACAAGAAGCGAAGAATCAATTTGAGGATCCACATAATTCTTGATATAAATACAGAACACAGTTCCCACGATGATACCGCAGACCGCACCAATCAAAAGAATCGTCAAAAGAGTATTCATAATATATGTCAGTGCGCGCAAAGAGACCTTTCCAATCGTTTTCCAAATACTGCGGGACCCTTTGCCGTCCAGCGGCATGCCCTCCGGCAAAGGCGCATGTGCAGGTGCATTTTGCGGCAATTGATTATCAGCCATACTGATCTCGCTCCCTTCTCATTAAGTCCTTTGTTATCATAATCCTATATACATGGCATTCTATTTTTTCTAAGTTATACCACAAAGTATACAATTTATTTATGAACGTGTTGTGAAATTTAAAAAATATACGCCTTATTTTACTACCACGGCTGCATCTCCTAAAATTTCACGCAATTCCTTTAAAGTGAAATCATTAACAGACGCGCCGAAATTTACACCGCGAAATGCAGTTTTTGCCTCATTGTCGTAAAAGGTAACTGGTATATTTCCACGAAATATGCTTAAAAATGCAGCAACCCGTCGAAAAGCTTCCGATGATTGAGAAGGCACCTTGATATAAAGTTTCTGCATACTTCCATTTGCTGTGGTACATCGTTCTTTAACTTTTTTTGTATCTTTAGGCATAAACAAAGGCGTATCGCCTCCATTTTTCTCCAATGCCATTACGTTATTCACAAGAACTTTGGGATTCTCTTCTTCCCGTACAGAAATCGTTCCACGCACTGCAATGATACTTCCTGTAGTGAGTAAATGGGTATGTGCGGATAAGGGCGCAGGAAATACGATTAGTTCAATCTCTCCTGTAAGATCCTCTAGCGTAATAAACGCCATTGCGTCACCACTACGGGTAGTTTTATTCGTACGTGAAAGAATGACTCCTGCGAGAATCACTGTATCCTTTTCCCTGTACTGCGGCACTCCCTCTGTATCTTGAGTAAAAGTATTGATAATTCCGGTAGTATTGGCGCATTGCAGCGCGTTCATATGATTGGTGTAATCGTCTAGAATATGACCGGAAAGATACATACCGCTGCTTTCACGCTCCAAATGCAGTTTTTCTGCAGCAGACAGTTCTGGAAGATCTGGAAATACCGTTTTAGGGGCCACCGACTCTCCCATAGGAGCGGCGGAAAACAAATCCAACTGTCCTTCCAAGCCGGAAGATGTGCCGCGCTCCAGCAAGTGTTCATATACCGCAAGCATCTGGCTTCTTTTAGGTCCAAGGACATCTAACGCGCCGGATTTAATAAGCGCTTCCATTTGCCGTTTATTGATTCCAAGTTTCTGACTTCTTGTCAGAAAATCATCAAAGTCTAAAAAGGGGCCGCCTCTCTCCCGTTCTGCAATAATGGTATCGATAAAACCGCGGCCCACGTTTTTCAGCGCACCAAGGCCAAATCGGATTCCTGCCTCATCCGCATGAAAATCCGTCATACTGGCGTTAACATCCGGTGGCAATACAGCAATCCCACGCCGTTTGCACTCGCCAATGTATTCTGCGATTTTTCCTTGACTTCCCTGTACAGATGTAAGCAGGGCGCAATTGAATTCTTTTAGATAATGCGCTTTTAAATACGCCGTCTGATAAGAAACTACGGCATATGCAGCCGCGTGACTTTTATTGAAAGCATAATTTGCAAATGCTGCAATATCGTCAAATAGTTTTTCTGCCTTCTCTTCAGAGACACCCCGTTCTCTTGCACCGTATACAAACGCCTCTTTTTCACTGAGAAGCACGTCTGTTTTCTTTTTGGATATTGCCCTGCGTACGATGTCCGCATGGCCCAACGAATAACCTGCCACGTCCTGAAAAATACGCATTACCTGCTCCTGATATACAATGCAGCCATAGGTAGAGGCAAGAATTGGTTCCAACTGAGGAATGAGCATCTCCGGCTTTTTGCCATGACGCGCTTCAATATACCGAGGGATTGAGTCCATAGGGCCAGGACGGTATAAAGCAATCGCGGCAATAATATCGTCAATGTTTTCTGGAGCCAGTTGTGTGAGCATCTGGCGCATACCGCCGGATTCCAACTGAAAAACGCCGTCTGTATTTCCTTTGGAAAGCATCGCATACACAGCCTTATCGTCCAGAGGAATCGTTGCCATTGTAAAACCTGGACACTGCCGAGCAATCTCTTTTTCCGCCGCCGCGATAATCGTTAAATACCGCAGGGCCAAAAAGTCAAATTTCAGCAAACCTAATTCCGCTACTGTATCCATATTATACTGGGTGACACAAACTCCGTTGTTGACCGCAAGCGGAACGTGATCCGTCAAAGGATTCTCTGTAATAACCACACCCGCCGCGTGGGTAGAAGCATGGCGGGGCATCCCCTCCAACGCACGTCCCACGTCAATAAGACGCCGTACATTGGGATCACTCTCGTACATTTCGGAAAGCTCTTTTCCTTCTAGAGCACGTGCAAGCGTCATATTCAATGTGTGGGGAATCTGTCTGGCTACAACATCCACTTCTCCGTATGGTATGCCAAGAGCACGGCCTACATCACGAACAACAGCACGAGCGGCCATTGTACCAAAGGTAATGATTTGCGCGACATGATCGTCCCCATACTTGTCCCGAACATATTGAATGACCTCGTCTCGTCTATCATAACAAAAATCGATGTCGAAGTCAGGCATACTGACACGTTCGGGATTTAAAAAACGCTCAAAAAGCAGGTCAAAACGAATGGGATCCACATCGGTAATGCCGATAAGATAAGCTATTACACTTCCGGCACCGCTACCTCTTCCCGGACCTACAGGAATTCCTTTAGATTTTGCCCAGTCAACAAAATCCCACACGATGAGATAATATTCACTGTAGCCCATTCCATCAATAATAGGAAGTTCATATTCCAACCGCTGCATATACATCTCTCGGGGTATCTTTTCAAGGATGACGGTCCCATTCTGTATACGATGTTCCAGCCCTTTCAACGCAAGTCTTTTCAGATATACACCAGGCGGTTCGCCATCAGGACAAGGATACGATGGAAAATAGGTTCTATCAAATTGAAAATCGAGCTGACACATATCAGCAATCTTTACCGTATTGGAGAGCGCCTCCGGATGGTCGGCAAACAGACGCTCCATTTCCCAAGTCTCTTTATAATAAAATTCATCTGTTTCAAATCCGATAGGCTTGCCATCTTCAATACTGCTATTGGTTTGAATACACATTAAAATTGCCTGCGCGTCGCTGTCACTGCGCCGCAGATAGTGGACATCATTGGTAGCAACCAATCCGATTCCCAGTTGTTCACTCATTTGGAACAACGCTTCATTGACAATCTTTTGTTCCGACAGTCCGTGATCCTGTATCTCCAGATAAAATCTGTCTGGACCAAACAGTTTCTGCATCTCTATGGCATATGCCTTTGCATCTTCATAATTTCCGGCAGAAATCAGACGTGGAATCCGTCCGCCCAAACACGCAGACAATGCAATAAGCCCGTTGCTATGACCACGGAGCAAATCCATATCAATTCTTGGTTTTGAATAAAAGCCGGTCTGAAAAGCTTCGGATACCATATAAATTAGATTTTTATATCCAACTTCGTTTTCACAGAGCAGCACCAAATGCTCCGAGGCATGATCTCTGCCGTACTCTCTGTCAAAACGTGATCCCGGCGCCACATATACCTCGCAACCGATTATTGGCTTGACACCTTCCTTGACACACGCCTTATAGAAATCTACAACGCCATACATCACTCCGTGGTCTGTGATTGCACAAGCCGTATGTCCAGCGGCACGCACCATTGCCGGAATGTCTGCAATGCGGCAAGCACCATCCAGCAGACTATATTCACTGTGTAAGTGCAGATGCACAAAATCTGCCATCGCCGCAGGCTCCTTTACTTTATTCTGTAATTCCTTTATAAAACTGCAAAATTTTATCCAGTCTGTGTTTAACTCCTGATTTCGATATAGGAGGATTGTGAAGTTTTCCTAATTCCGCCATAGAGGCTTGAGGGGTTTCGCAGCGCAACCTAGCCGTTTCCTGCAATTCCTGTGGAAGATGATTTTCTAGTCCCTTATGAAAAATTTCTTCAATCACAGTTGTATATTGCTGTGCCGCTGCCAATGATTTGCTGATATTCGCCATATCGCAGTTCATTTGTCGATTGGCATTGCCACGTACTTCTCGCACAATTTTAGCATTCATTAAATCGAATGCAGCGGAAGTTGCTCCAGTGAGGGCCAAAAAATCTTCAATCTCGCTACTACTTTTTAAATACAGTAAATATCGTTTTCCTCGCCGTCCATGCTTCATAAAGACTCCGCCATCTGACAGAATTTTCGCGGCTGCATTCTGCTCCTCAGATGTTTCAAAAGAAAGCTCCAAATGATACTGCTTGTCCGGATCTGTTATGGAACCAAATGCTATAAAAAGCCCTGCTATAAAATTCGCACGACATGCATCACATCGAAAATGTGTCTTTGCAGATGTAATCTTTTTTGCACATACAAATCTATCACAAATATCTGCATAAGCCAGTGCATCCTGCCGGATGCGCTGGCAGCATTTTTTCTTTGGAAGCGTGTTCAGAATCGCTTCTTTTGTTATTCTACTATAGCTTTCCATTATGTTAAATAAATCATTTCACATTCGATTTCCACACCAAATTTCTGCAGTACCGCTTCACGGATCACATCGATCAACCGCAACACATCATCTGCCGTAGCGCCGCCCTTATTGACAATGAATCCAGCATGCTTTTCCGACACCTGGGCTCCGCCAACGCTTCTGCCCTTGAGTCCGCATTCATCAATCATTTGTCCTGTATACTTGCCGGGATAGCGTTTAAATACACTGCCGGCCGATGGATATTCCAGCGGCTGTTTCGTTCTGCGCCGCTGCATAAAATCTTCCATTACACTACGGATTTGCTGCTCTTTTCCGGGCTGCAGTGCAAAGGATGCGGCTAGAATGATCCATTTTTTTTTCTGCCGATAAATACTATTTCGATAATCAAAAACATGGTCCACTGCCGCAAGAGTAGAAACAGCACCGGCTTCCATATCATAATAAGTACTGGACAACAAAATATCCGCAATTTGACCGCCATAAGCGCCTGCATTCATAAATACAGCACCAGCAGCGGATCCGGGTATGCCATACAAAAATTCCATTCCAGAAAGTCCATGGTCTCTTGCCGCTGCTGCGGCCGCAGTCACACTTGCGCCGGCAGCGCAGGTCACCACATTTTCGCAAACAGAGATTTCTGTAATGAATTCTGTAGAAAGAATTACGCCGGGATACCCTGCATCGGAAACTAAAAGATTACTGCCTTTTCCAACAACGGTCACAGGCATATCGGTATCCTGCAGTAACTGTATGACCGCTACAAGGGATTCCGCACTGCAGGGACGAATATACAATAATGCAGGTCCGCCGATCCGGAAAGTAGTATGTGCGGCCATTGGCTCATCTTCCAAATAGGAAACACCGATTTCATCCAGCTTTTTTTTTATGCTTGCAACAGAATTCATAAAGCCCCCCATTATAATATGTCCAGCAGCTGCGGCAAAGTATGAATTGTCCATTTAGGAGACGCACTCCCGCAACCTATCCCTTTAGGATCAAAATAGCAGCTGTCTAGTCCTGCTCCTCTGGCGCCTGCAATATCGGAAGATAGTGAATCCCCAATTACAAGATACGCCTCTCTGCGGTTGTCTCCAATATCCGCAAGAACTTTGTCAAAGAAAAGCCGCTCCGGCTTAGCACAGCCCATATCATGAGAAATATAAACTTTCTGAAAATAAGGGGCAAGCGGTGTACGAGCCATCCGTTTTTTCTGTACCCATGCAGTCGCATTCGTCACAATATACAGTGCATATTTTTTTGCTAGTACGGCTACCGTTTCCAATGCGCCGTCAACCAGCATACTCTGCTCTGACATATGCTCTAGGAAAGTCGATGCCACTGCCTCTGCACCACTGGAATCTAAAGAGTACCCAAGTGTTTTATATAACTGTACAAAGCGTTCTGTTCGTAAACGTTCGCGGGTAGTCTCTCCCCGCTCCAATTGCTTCCACATGAGATCGTTTATAGTATGATACATCTGAAAAATAGCATTACTGTATCCAAGCGGGGTATGGATTAACGTACGGTGCAACGCTTCCTGCTCCGCAAGATCAAAATCGAGGAGCGTATTGTCTGCGTCAAATAATAGATATTGATACATTATGTTTTTTATGCCTTTATAAACCGGTGGAAGGTTTTTTTGCCCTTCCTTACAATCAAACCGTCCTCTGGTATCTCGTCTGCCTGCACAAAAGCAGTAAAGCCCTCCGCCTTAATGTCACCTACAAAAATCCCCCCTCCGGAGATTAGGCGCTTGGCTTCTGCCTTAGAAGGGGCTAGCTTTGCCCGTACCAGCATATCGGACACGAGAATGATTCCATCAGTAAAATCCGCGCCGGTGAGTGTCGTCGTAGGCATATTCTCTGCCATTCCGCCTGCTGCAAACACAGCTTTTGCTGCGGACAGGGCCTTGTCCGCTTCCTCCTTTCCATGGATCAAATTGGTTACTTCCCAAGCCAGTCTTTCCTTTGCAGTATTCAGTTGAGCGCCTTCCAGCTTTTCATATTCGGCAATTTCGGAAAGCTCCATAAAAGTGAGCATTTTCATGCAGCTGATCACGTCTGCATCATCAATGTTTCTCCAATACTGGAAAAATTCATAAGGAGATACCTTTTCCGGATCCAGCCATAATGCACCTTTCTCCGTCTTACCCATTTTTTTACCCTCGCTGGTAAGCAAAAGTTTGAAGGTGAGACCAAAGGCTTCTTTACCAGTCTTGCGGCGGATTAATTCCACACCGGCGATAATATTGGACCACTGGTCATCGCCGCCCGTTTCCAGAACGCAGTCATAATCCTGATTCAGCCGATAAAAATCATATGCCTGCATAATCATATAGTTAAATTCAAGGAAAGTAAGCCCCGTTTCCATTCTGGATTTATAACACTCAGCCCCAAGCATCCTGTTTACAGTAAAGTGCGGCCCTACTTCCCGAAGAAAATCTACGTAATTCAGATCCAGAAGCCAATCGCCGTTGTTCACAAAAACAGCTTTTCCTTCGCTGGTATCGATAAATTTGCCCATCTGCTTTTTAAAGTTGTCTATATTAGCAGCGATTTCTTCTTTTGTCATCATTCGACGCATATCGTTTTTGCCGGAAGGATCCCCGATCATCGCCGTCCCGCCGCCGAAAATTGCAATTGGACGATGCCCTGCCCGCTGCATATGCGCCATCACCTTCATCTGGATAAAATGGCCGATGTGCAGACTATCTGCTGTTGGGTCAAATCCTATATAGAAAGTAATTTTCTGGTTATCCAGCAAATCGCGTACCCGTTCCGGGTCTGTCACCTGGGCAAGCATTCCCCTGTCTACAAATTCCTGATATAAGCTCATTTTTCTCACACGGCACCGCCTGAAGCAGTGCCAGCTCCTCTCTTATTTTATTAGTCGTCAAATATTTTTCAGCAGTTCCCTGGCTGCTGTATATTGATTTTCAGTCACTTCTATGCCCCCGATGATCCGGGCTAGTTCCGCCACCCGCTCTTCTTTGCCAAGCGGACGAACGTCGCTCTCGGCTCTGCAGTCCACTTCTTTTTTTTCAATCAGTAGATGCTGATGGGCATGAGCCGCAACTTGCGCTGCGTGGGTTACACAGATAACTTGTGCCCCCTTAGACAGTTCACGTAGTTTTATGCCGATTCTCTCTGCAGTTCCACCAGACACCCCCGTATCAATCTCATCAAAAATTACCGTTCCCGCTCCTACCTTTTTCGCCTGGGCGCTCTTAAGGGCCAACATTATTCTGGACATTTCCCCCCCGGAAGCCGTTTTTGACAAAGACTGGGGTGCGTCTCCTGGATTGGTAACCACAGTAAAATCAACTTCGTCTATTCCCAGTGCAGTAAATTTTTCCTTCCCGTTCTCACGCATAGGACGGATATCCACATAAAATCGAACCTTTGGCATGTCCAAAAAACGAAGGGTATCCATCACGTCATCTCCTAGACGCATCGCCGCTTTCCGCCGATGGGCGCTTAACGCTTCAGCTGCTTCCTTTCCCTTTTTGGCAAGACGTTTGTATTCACACTCAAGCTCCTCCAGCCAGCTTTCACCCATCTCGATATCAGATAGCTTTTTCGCTGCATTTTCCCGAAAAGAAATTACGTCCTCCAGACTGCCGCCATATTTCTTTTTTAGGCGGGATATAAGACTTAGACGGCCTTCTATCCGATCAAGCTGACGCTCCGGATCCTCTCCGTCCAACTCATCCAAATCGATAACATCTCTTGCCCGTTCCGCAATATCTATCAGTTCGATTCGATATTCCATAAGTAGTGCAGCGGCTTCGCTTGCACCGTCCATAATACCGTCCAACTGCTGGAGCGCAGTAGAAGCCCGTTCCAGCAGGTACGCTGCAGAAGCTCCCTTATCTGAAGGCGCAAGTGCCCGGTGGACAAGATTTGCATTCTTTGCAATCTGCTCTCGTCCCCGCAGTTTCTCCCGCAGTTTTTCCAATTTTTCCTCTTCTCCTGCATCCGCAATACGCGCTTTGTCTATTTCAGATATCTGATACTTTAAAATATCAATCATCATAGAGCGTTCTTCCATAGACTGACGTAACTGTGCAATTTCATTGCGCTTATTGACCATTTCAGAATAAACTGCACTGTAGATTTGAAGTAACCCTTGGCTTTCCCCGTAATCGTCCAAAATACGCACATATACATGCGGATCATACAAAGAAGCTGTTTCTTCCTGCCCATGAAGGGCTAAAAGCCTTTCTGTACACCTTCGCAGTTGGGACAGAGATACACTTTTTCCATTGATCTTTGCCCCATTCCTTCCATCAATAGACAGCGTTCTTTTTAGTGTAAGCTCTCCGTTCTCATCCGGGTATATATCAATAGAGGACAACTCCCCGCCTTCATCTCCTAAATCGGAAAAAATAGCTGTCACAGAAGCGCCGGTTTCGCCGTGACGGATCAGATCTCGCTGCCCTTTTGCACCTAGAAGCAGTGAAATACTATCTATAATAATAGACTTTCCGGCGCCGGTTTCGCCGGTCAGCACTGTAAAACCGCTGCCAAACTCAATATCCAGTGTTTTTGCAACGGCAATGTTTTCAATGGACAGAGCGCGCAGCATTTTGTTGCATCTCCTTCACTATAGTAACATGCCTTTCATAATAAAAAACAATTATTTCTCTATCATCTTTCGAATATCCGCCGCAACCTGCGCCGCGCCGGAACCACTGCGAACAGCTAAAAATAAGGTATCGTCTCCGGCAACGCAGCCTAGTACAGAAGGGATATGCATAGCATCTAATCCCGCCGCAACCGCCTGCGCCATGCCCGGATACGTTTTCACTACAACCAGGTTCATCGCATAGTCAGCGCTGATGATGGACGCAACCAGCGTGTGACTGTATGCAAAATGTCCATTCACACTGCCCTGCGGCTTTTGGACGATATACTTATATCGCCCGCTGTCTGTCATGATCTTTTGCAGCTTCATTTCTCGAATGTCTCTGGAAACAGTGGCCTGGGTGACATTGAAACCCTCCCGCTGCAATGCATCAATCAATTCCTCTTGGGTCTCAATTTCTCCCATCTCTATTATTTCCAAAATTTTATTTTGCCGGTTCGTTTTCATAGAAATCTCCATTCCGCTTTTTGCACAACTCCCAATTCGCTTTTGTGTTTATAGATCATTCCTTAATTTTATGTGCGGTAATAATTGTATAGCTATGTGCATTCACGGTTATTCTGCAATTGCTTACCGTAATATACCCATTTTTTCCTAACCTTTTAATTTTTGCATTTTTGTCTAGGGTTTGTATTCTGCACCATTGAACGATATCATACGTTTCAATCTGTAAGTTCTTTTTTATACGGTCCACACCCAACACTGTTGTATGGAGTTTATCAATATTCTCAATTAAACTGTCCATTTTAATACTACCGTACCTCTAAAGTTATTTCAATATGTATATAAATACTACCTACTGAATTTTACCATAAACACGAAGTCAAATTAGGACTTACACAATATGCATTTTACTCATTATTAACTACCTGACAGCTTGGAATTTAAAATCTCTACAAAATTCTTTTTTCCTGGCCAGACGAGGGGGACTGTATGTGCACTCTTTTCAATACGGATCACATCTCCGTCTAAAATTTCCAATACCTCTTTTCCATCTACAGATAAATAAATGGAGTTATTCCTGCAACGCATATTTCGAATTTCTAAAATAGCATTATCCCCATAAATAATCGGCCTGCTGTTCAAATTGTGGCAACAAATCGGCGTTGCACATATGCAGGACAGCATTGGATCCAGCACTGGACCTCCGGCAGACATGGAATATGCGCTGGAACCAGTGGGTGTCGCAATCACAATCCCATCTGACCGCAGAGATTGGGAAAACCTGCCACTGCAATATACATCAAAATATAGGAGCCTTGGAATGGGTCCATTAGAAAGTACTACATCGTTTAGGGCAGGATGGGTAGAAGACATCGTTTGACCATCTCGAATAACAGCGACATCCAACATCATCCGCCGCTGAATTTCAAAATCCCCCCGGATTACCTGCAGAAGACTGTCTGTGTCTGCCGCCTCAATTCCTGCCATATACCCCACATGGCCAAAATTCACGCCTACAATGGGAACATGCATGCTGGCGGTTACTCTGGAAACGTCAATAATCGTTCCGTCCCCTCCAAGCACTACAAGCAAGTCCGCCCCCGCATAGGCCTGCAGATCAGCACCGGTCTCCGGCAGTGGAACAATCTCAGCTGCGGGTCCCCAACTACAGATTTTTTCCCGCAGCGCTTCAACCACACCTACTGGTATATTCTTCTTGGGATTTGGCAACAGGAATATCTTTTTCATGGCCGGCAAACCTCCAAAATTTTTTGTTCATCTACATGGATTTCCCCACCCTGTCTGCAATAAAGGAGAAATTCTCGATTTCCATCGCCTCCTTGAACAGGAGAGGAGATCAGCCCTGTCGGAGCCAATGCAAGTGCCGCCGCGCATGCAGCAACGCCGCATATCGCATCCCGATGGAAACGCCAGTCTTTTACGATTCCATTTTTAGAAAGGCCGCTTTGGCCACATTCAAATTGCGGTTTAATTAGACTGATCAATATGCCATTCGTTTTTATAAGAGGAACAAGAGATGGTAAAATCAATTTTTGAGAAATAAAAGAAACATCCATGACACATATGTCACAAGTCTCCCCAATATCGGCAGCTTGCAGTGTACGAGCATTGCACTGCTCCATGCTGACTACACGAGGATCCTCTGCAAGAGAGGGGGCCAACTGTCCTACCCCGCTATCCACAGCGTATACCCTGCGTGCGCCCCGACGAAGCAAACAATCTGTAAAACCACCGCTGGATGCACCGATATCCAAAGCACACATTCCGGCAGGGTTTACCTGAAAGTGCTCCAATGCTGCTTCCAACTTCATGCCCCCCCGGCTTACATATGTATAAGGGACTCCAGTTACCACAACTATCTCTTTATCATCAACCTCAAAAGCCGGTTTTTGAATCACCTGTCCCCCTACTTTTACATATCCGTCCGCGATCAACGCTTTTGCAAAGCTTCTGCTCTTTGCAAGTCCCTTCTGCGCCAAATATTGATCTAATCTCATTTTTTCCGATTCAACAAATACATAGGCAGTTGACAAATACTGTCGCTGTTTTCATAACCTGCAAACAAAGCCGATGATTCCTGGCTGAGGCGCCGAGCCTCTTCAAACGCCTCTTCCTGCGACAAAAACTTCAATACGGTGCACTTTCCGTTTTTGACATCGCTTCCAACGGGTTTACCAAGTTCTTCCGCTGTGCTGTTTACGTCTAACAAATCATCTACAATCTGAAAGGCTAAACCCACGTTTTGCGCATATATCTCCAGCTTTTTTTCTGTATCTGGATTCGGTATGCCTTTTGCAGCATAGTATCCCAAAAGGCATGCAGCTTCCATTAACGCGCTCGTTTTCAATCGGTGCAGCATTTTTAAAGCATCATAATCCTGAATGTCCTTAGCCAAATCCATCTGCTGTCCAGCACACATGCCTAGTGCTCCGGCGCATCGAGAAAGTGCCTGCACAGCCAACGAATTAGCGTTATACGACTCTTTTGTACCATGGTTGCCAATACAATAAAACGCTTGTGTCAGCAAAGCATCGCCAGCAAGAAGGGCTACTGTCTCCCCAAACTTTTTATGGCAGGATGGCCTTCCTCTGCGCATGTCGTCATTGTCCATACAAGGTAAATCATCGTGTACTAAAGAATATCCATGGACCATTTCCATTGCACAGGCATAGTCTGCCGCATCCTCCGGAATGCCGCCAAACATGCAGCAAAATTCTATCGTAAGAAAAGCTCGAATACGCTTGCCTCCTCTAAGAACAGCATACCGCATCGCCTGGGTCATAGGACTTTCCATTAACAGTATATTTGCAGACAGCTGTCTCTCCAACGCTTCTTCCACAAAGGAGGCACACCAGGTAAGTCTTTGTTCCAATGTTTTCATAGGATTCTCCTCAAGGTGATGGCGCATCAAAAGTTTTTTCCACCATAGCGCCTCCCTCTTCTGTTACTATCTTGATTCGCTGCTGTGCTCCGTCCAGTTTTCCGTTACAAAGCCGCACTAAGGCAACACCCTCTTCAAAAAGGGCTAACGAATCGTCTAATGCCGCTGTCCCGCTTTCCAAGGAACCAACAATTTCTTCCAGTCTTGCAAGGGCAGTTTCAAAAGTCATCTGCTGTAATTTTTCTTGATCCATGTCCACACTGGTCTCCTTACATCTTTTTTTCTAATGGCCGTACAGAATGTATCTTTGCTTTTGTCTCTCCGTCCGCCATTTGAATTGAAAGCTCATCACCTATTCTAATATGGTGGACAGATTTGATAATCTTACCTTCCTCATTGAAAGCTGCACAAAAACCTCTGGTAAGAACAGCCATAGGATTCAACGCGCTTAGCTTTCCGCTTGCAGTCGCCAATTCTCCCTGTTTCTTTTCTAGTTCACGTTGGATCGCCGGGTCTATACGCTGTATCAAAGAAAGTACCGCCATCCGCCTATCCTCAATAGTATTCATGGGAGAAAGAAGAGCGCGAGAGGTACTGCTGCGAAGAAGCCGCTGGCGATATCCCTCCAACGTCCGCCCAAGTACCGCCTGTTCTCTGGAAATAATATTTAAAAATTTCTGCTTCAATTCCGCTGTATCCGGGACAGCAATCTCCGCCGCTGCGGACGGGGTAGGTGCACGCCGGTCTGCCACAAAATCGCAGATTGTAAAGTCAGTTTCATGGCCTACCGCAGAGATAAGCGGAATTTGTGACGCGGCAGTGGCTCTAGCCACAAGCTCCGTATTGAACGCCCACAAATCCTCCACCGATCCGCCGCCACGTCCTACAATCAGCACATCTGCAGAGTTTGTATCATTAAAATATGCAATTCCCGCCGCTACACTTGCAGGCGCATCCGGTCCCTGCACCAGCGCTGGATACAGCACCAGCTTTGCATAGGGAAACCGCCGCCGGCAAATATGGATGATATCCCGTACTGCGGCACCGGTGGGAGATGTCACGATACCTACTACAGAAGGTATTTTGGGCAATGGCTTTTTTCTCTCGTCTGCAAAAAGCCCTTCGCTCTCCAATTTGCGCTTGAGCTGCTCAAAAGCAATATATAAAGCGCCAACGCCGTCCGGCTCCATGGAATCCGCATAAAGCTGATATGCCCCGTCCCGTACGAATGCAGAAATTCTTCCATGGGCGATCACCTTCATACCATTTTCCGGCATGAATTCCATCTTTTGCGCGCTGGACCGGAACATAACGCTTTTTAGTGCGCTGTCTGCATCTTTTAATGTAAAGTAAAAATGTCCGGAAGAATGGGCTTTAAAATTAGAGATTTCACCTTTGATATAGATGTCCGACAAAGGCGGGTTTACATCAATCAAATCCTTTATAAATTGATTGAGCTCTGTAACAGTCAATGGACTTGGAAACCGCATATCACTCACATCCATCCCATCGCCCATACCTTTCTTTATATTTATGCAACGCCAGCAGTGCCGTGCCTGCCGCGTTGTCCGATGAAAATGCCGGTGCGGCAAAGCTACCCCAAGCAGACAGCGCCTCTCGTATATAACTGCAGCTCATTACGCCGCCGGCATATACAATTGGAAGCCCTGGATATATCTTCAACAGGTGCTTTGTCAGTATCAGTAGTGTTTGCTGCACAGATTGCAGCACAAATGCTGCACAGGCTCCCACATTTCCACTTTTCTCAAACATTTCGCAAGCCTTGTTTTCCAGGCCGGATAAATTGCAATATAATCCTTTGACAGATGGTTTACAGGGTTTTATCTGATCCATAAACGGCGCTGCAGCCTGTTCCATAGCAGGACCAGCGGGAAAGGACATTCCCATCATCACTCCTGCCCGATCAATTATCTGCCCAGCGTTGAGATCCAACGTACCGCCAATTTTTTCTATAGAAAAAATTGTATTCTTGTCGGGATGTACCAACAAAATTTCCGTTGTTCCGCCGGACACGTGGAAGGCTGCAAAAGGCAGACGTATATGTTCCATTTTTCCAGCCCCATACAGAGCCGCCATTACATGACCGCTCTGATGTGAAAAACCATACAAAGGGATATTTGCGGCGCAGGTTGCCGCGCTTGCTGCAGCCTGTCCTGCTAAAAAGCATGGCATATAGGATTCCGCCTCATCGCGGGGCGTTTTAGAATACCCTACAGCAAGGAGCTTTCTGCCGGCAAGCACTGTCTGAATTTCCTCTAAAACCTGCGGCAACTGTACTGTATGATGAAAGAGCGCCTCACTTTGGCGCAGCCCCCTGTTCCCCTTTACTACCGGAAGCAGCTTTTTTATGTTTGCCACAATTTCTCCGTCCAGTGTACACAAAGCTGCCGAAGTCGTATAATTGCTGGTATCAATTCCAAGAATCATTGCATTATTCTTGCACATTGCTGTCCTGCGTCTGGAAAAAGCCCTGATCTTTTGCGATTTGATTCAATATTCCGTTGACGAAAGCGGTAGATTTATCATCATTATACAGCTTAGAGATTTCCACTGCTTCATTAATCGCCACCTTTGCTGGGACATCTGCATAAAGCAACTCTCCAACGCACATCCGCAGCACAGCCCTCGTCACTGCCGACATTCTGGAAAGACGCCAGTTTTCCGCACTGGCTTCAATTAGCCTATCAATTTCTTCCTGATGCTCTACCGCTGTACTGTACAACGCTTTAACAAACACATGATTTCCTAATCCCCGATTACGCATAGCGCTCTCATAGATTTGGGTCCAATCTATTGCTTCTTTTTGAAAATCTGTTTCAAAAAGCAATTCAAAAGCGCAAATTCTGCTTTCACGTCTATTCATACCAGACACCCTCAATTTTCATTTTTGTCCATAAGTATACACATTTTATTATACAGAAAAAGCCAAGAAAAGTCAATGAATATTCATTATAAATATACATGCTCTATCCAGTTTAGGAAAAGAGTGTCGCTTATATTATCGAGCTACTTTGGAATACTTTTGATAGTGGCGAAAATATTGCAAAAAGGAAGTTTTATCATGTTTAAGAAAGCAATTGCATGTCTGCTGTCTGCTGTACTGCTGACAGCGGCAGTCCCGGCGGTCAGCGCACAGGATTATATAAAATGGATCGACTTTGACGTTAGTGAGACAGCCATGGGAGATGCGCTGGATTTTTGCATTACCGGGTACGAAAGCGGCACTCCCTGCTCGTTTTCGACTCTATTAGCATGTCTTGCCGTAAAGTATGGCGGAAATTTTGAGCACTATAAAAAGACTGATTTAATAGAAATCGGTGAGAGCCTTCAAAAGGGAGAGGATCCAGCAAAAATTACAAACAATGAAAAATTATATACCTATTATTCCAATGCTTATGAAGCGGTGCTTGGGGGCATGGTAGGCGAATACACTGAATATACCGCAGAAGGAGACAACATCGGCAAAGAAGAAAAATACGGATTGATCGCATATTCTCCCATTGCGCAGGGATACAGCTACGCGCATTCCGACGATTTTGGCGTTGCCCGCTCCTACGGATATAAAAGAAACCATTTAGGCCATGATCTAATGGGCAGCGTAGGTACACCAATTGTCGCTGTAGAAGGCGGATATGTGGAGGCCTGCGGCTGGAACCAGTATGGTGGATGGCGTATTGGAATTCGTTCTTATGATGGGAAGCGATACTATTACTATGCGCATTTACGAAAAGGACATCCCTACAACGATATGTACGAAGGCAAACAGGTTGATGCGGGAGAAGTGATTGGATATCTGGGAATGACTGGTTATTCCGCCAAAGAAAATACCAATAATATTAACACACCCCACCTTCATTACGGGCTGCAAATTATCTTTGATCCTGCGCAAAAGGATGGCTGGAATCAAATTTGGATCGATATGTATGCACTTACAAAATTTTTATACAGGAATCGCGCGCCAAGCGTATCCACGGAAGACGGAGAACGTGTCAGCACCCGCTGGTCTGTAAATAAACAGCACCCCAACTGATTTTTGTGCAAATCTCATCTTGCATCTGTGACTGTTTCATGGTATCCTGTAAATAAGAATAATCGGGGGAGAAATATATGAAACGGGGAAATACTTTTTCGCAAGTATTTAAAAATGGGTGCGTCATTTTTACAATCATTACACTGATCATCTATGGTATTGGCACACTGCTTTCCAACGCGGACAAGGCTTTCATACCAACATTTCAATGGATTCTTTTATTCTTTGTATTTTCTTTATTTTTTAGCTGCACCAATCAAATTCTGCGCTTGGATCGCTTCTCTTTTTCGTTGCGTATTCTGCTTCACTTCCTTACAGCCGCCACTCTATATGTTATAGCTGTCATCCTGTGTGGTGGCTTATACAAAAATGGTGTCGTGCTCCTGCTGTCTATCCTTCTGTTTATTGCAGGCTA
The DNA here is from genome assembly GCA_948466345.1 of uncultured Clostridia bacterium. Lineage (GTDB taxonomy): Bacteria > Bacillota > Clostridia > Oscillospirales > CAG-272 > Avispirillum. The sequence continues at coordinate 26,600 of CAOKAC010000009.1, forward strand.
TATTCTGTTTGCCGTTTTATATTCTTTCAGAATGCGAAGAACCAAAGGAACGAGCAACGAAAAAGACACGTATAAACCAGTATTTCATTAATTTGTAAAATAAAATTATTATAGTAGGAAATTATGAAACAGTATTTTAAATGTATTACTTCTATTTTTTTAGCAGCAGTTTTGGCAATTGGCTGTTCAAGCTGTGCTGATGATGACAATGTCAAAGGTGATGTTTCTACTGCTACTGAAGAAATCGAACAAACTGAACCAACAAATGTTGAGCCTGAGGATACAACAGCAGATACCACTCCGGCAGCCCCTGTCTTTGGAGAGCTTGAGGAACGAGAAGACGCAGGAGAAGCCTATCAGGACAAAATTGTTTTTGTAGGCGACTCCACTACCCATCATCTGCGCAATCGAGAAGTACTCTCCGGTGGAAAAGATACCATGCAAGTATGGACCCCGACTTGCGGAACGCTGACCCTTGCATATGTCCTTACTGCAAAAATTCTTTATCCGGAAACCAATACAGAAATGACAATCATGGAAGCTGCTGGGATCAAAAAGCCAGAAATCATGGTTATCACCCTAGGTATGAACGGGATCAGCTTTATGGAAGAAACCAATTTTAAAGCAGTTTATGCATCGCTGCTCCAAGGAATATTAGAGCAAAGTCCAAACACAAAAATTATTTTGCAGTCTATTTATCCCCGCGCACAGAGTGTTCATGAAAATTATGCCTCCATTACCCAAGATATGATCGATACCGGTAATGCTTGGATCCGCGAACTAGCACAAGAATGTAGTGTATATTATTTGGACACGCAAGCGATTCTAAAAGATGAAAATGGATATCTGCGTGCCGAATACGGCGTAGAAGATGGGATTCATATTTCCCGCGACGGATATCTGGCAATTCTCCAGTTTATCCGTACACATCCGATTCCGGAACTTGTATAAAAAACCATCGGCAATGCCGATGGTTTTTTCTTTCAATGTGACTTGCTCACAAACAAAATGGGAAACATTGTGATATCTTATAGTAAAAGATCTATAACTGGAGGTATGTATGAAAAATTTCGGATTGTTTTCCGAGCCTACAATCGATGCGGGATTTGAAGATTATCATAAAACACAAGGGGCAATTCTACTGGATGTGCGCACACCGGAAGAATTTGCTGACGGGCACATTCCAGGCAGCCGCAATTTGCCGCTGTCAGAGTTAGCACGAATTAAAGAGAAAATATTTGAAAAAGACACCCCTATATTTGTATACTGTCATAGCGGGTCCAGAAGTCAACAAGCTGCTGCCGCACTGAAGCAAATGGGATACTGCAATATAAAAAATATTGGCGGCATCATACATTATCACGGGAAGGTGGAAAAATAAATGAAAGTAGTTATTGTCGGCGGCGTTGCCGGAGGCGCTACTGCTGCAGCTAGAATCAGGCGACTGGACGAAACAGCACAGATTGTGCTGTTGGAGCGTTCCGGATTTATCTCTTATGCAAACTGCGGTCTACCCTATTATATTGGTGGCACAATTCAAGATGCCGATGCTCTTACACTGCAAACTCCGGAGAGCTTTTGGAATCGTTTTCAAATTGAAGCAAGGGTTAGTCATGAGGTTCTGGCAATCAACAGAGGTTCAAAACATATCACTGTACAAGAGCTTTGTACTGGAAAAACATACACAGAAAGTTACGATAAACTGATTCTCTCTCCTGGAGCCAAACCCATTCGGCCACAGCTTACTGGCATTCACAACGAAAAAGTATATACACTGCGTACAGTAGAGGATACCTTTCGCATTCAAAAAGCGGCTGCGACCAGCGGCTGCAAAACAGCCGTTATCGTAGGCGGTGGATTCATCGGAGTAGAAATGGCTGAAAACCTCCAGGGGTTGGGAATAGACGTTACGCTTGTTGAAAAACAGACTCAAATATTAGGGCAGTTTGATAACGACATGGCTAGTTTTTTGCATGCTCACATGAAAGACAAAGGGATTCGACTCCTGCTTGGCAAATCTGTTGCAGGATTTTCAACGACAGATCAGAAATTGATTGTAAATATAGAAAACACAGAGCCGATACAAACAGATATTGTAGTTTTGGCAATTGGTGTTGTTCCCGACAGCAAGCTTGCAAAGGATGCGGAGCTTGCTTTAGGCCAAAAAGAAAGCATTGCGGTGAATGACCAGATGCAGACATCTGATCCAGACATCTATGCGGTCGGAGATGCGGTAGAGGTCACCCACCAGGTTACTGGAGCAAAGACAATTGTTTCTCTAGCGGGCCCTGCAAATAAGCAGGGACGCATCGCTGCAGACGTAATTTGCGGATTAGACAGCAGGTATGCAGGCACGGCAGCATCCTCAGTATTAAAAGTATTTGATATGACGGCAGCATCTACAGGAATTAACGAAAGAACTGCAAGGGCTGCAAATATTCATTATGAAAAAGTTATTCTCTCCCCTGCTTCCCACGCATCTTACTATCCAGGCGGAGAGGTAATGACTATGAAAGTACTTTTTGAAAAGGAAAGTCAGCGGATCCTAGGGGCGCAAATCATTGGAGGCGATGGTGTCGACAAGCGTATCGATGTATTGGCTACCGCGATACAGGCAAATATGCAGGTAAGCGCCTTAGGTGAGCTGGATTTGGCATATGCGCCCCCTTACTCTTCCGCAAAAGATCCTGTAAACATGGCTGGTTTTATTGCAGAAAACGTAATTTTTGGAAAAATAAAGCAATTTTATTACGAGGATATAGAAAGTCTTCCTCATGATGGGAGCATAATCCTGCTAGATACCAGAACAGATGGAGAGTATAAGAGAGGACATGCCGAAGGATTTGAAACACATATTCCTTTAGACAGTTTGCGTAAGCGGATGCATGAATTGGATCAAACCAAACCGATATATGCGATGTGTCAATCGGGATTGCGCAGCTATATCGCCTGTCGCATTCTAACACAAAACGGCTACGACTGTTATAACTTTGCAGGCGGATATCGTTTCTACAAAAGTGTACATTTAGAAAATCAATCCAGTACGCAAGCCTTCCCCTGCGGCATGGAAAAGATCGAATAAAATTTTATTGTTTCTTAATTAGAAATCCCCACTGAAAGTTCATTTCAGTGGGGATTTCTCTTTTTTGCTTATTCTTCTGTTTTTTCTTCTGCAACAGATGCTTCTTCTGCAGGCACGGCATCATCAACTTCCTGCTCTTTCACAGGCGCAGCTGTTTCTTCCTGCTTTTCGGCAGCCTTTTTGGTGTCTGTCTTTGCAGCTTCTTTTTCCGCTTCAGCACGAAGTGCTGCACGCTTAGAAGCTTTAATTCTTTCCCGCTCTTCCGCTTTTTCTGTCATCTTTTCAATCACATGGTTGATATCGTCACGGGCTTTATCCACATCCGCACCATATTCAACAGTAAACTTGAAAGCATCCTCGCCATTTTTCAGTTTGAGTCCAAAATAGTAAACAGAAATTTCCTTGCCTGCTGCATTGAATTTTTTCTCTTCTATATAGGCTTCTTTTACATCCTCGTAGGGGAAAGCGCCTCCGAACTCATAGTTCGCTTCTTCGGAAGCATCTGTCAACGTAATATGTTTTCCATGCACATAGATTTTTGTTTTGGTAAAATACAGCTGTGCAGCATTAAACATATTGGTTCTGTAAATATGGTCAGAACCTTTTTTGCAGTAAATTTCTTTTGGACTAAAATCAAATCCCTTTAAAAAAACGGGTTTAATGATCGTAATAAAGTGTTTTTCATAAACTTCATATTTGATCATCGCCTGTTCCGGCATTTCTTTTGTAACCCCGTAAATCTGATTGTCGATGTCATATTCTCCCGCTTTTGCACCGGAACCAAATACAGCTACTGCCACACCCACTAAAATAATAACAATTCCAATCGGGCGTGTGTTGCCGCCAAACAGCAAAACGATTCCGACTAAAGCGATCACTAAGCCGACAATCAATACTGGGTTGATTCCCTTGGCTGCAAAATATTTTTGATTGCGTTTCGTTTCCATTTCTCTACATTCCTATTCTTCAAATAATCGATTTATAACAAATATATGCCTGCACTGACAGCACTATTACTCAACCGGTACAATCCAACCCATTTCATCCGCTGCTTTTCCCCACTGCATCGCAGTCAGGTTATCATACAGCTTCTGGGAAATCGGTCCGATTTTGCCGTCATTGATCCGAATGCTGTAGCCTTCGTCGTTGTATTCCCCTACAGGAGAAATAACGGCGGCAGTCCCTGTTCCAAAGGACTCGTTCAAGGTACCATTTTCATAAGCCTCTCTGATCTCGTCAATGGAAACCTTTCTCTCCTCAACTGTATACCCCCATTTTTTTAGCAGTTCAATACAGGATGCACGCGTCACACCAGGAAGAATATTTCCATCAGCCAAAGAAGGCGTTACAACTTTGCCGTCTATGACAAAAAACACATTCATAGCGCCAACTTCATCAATATATTTGCGCTCAATACCATCCAACCAGAGAACCTGTGCATATCCATTTTCTTCTGCTTCCTGCTGTCCCAGAAGAGACGCTGCATAGTTGCCTCCTACCTTTGCCTCACCTGTACCGCCTTTTACGCAGCGCACATACTTGCGCTCCACACGAATTTTAACAGGAGCGAGACCTCCGGCGTAGTAAGATCCTACCGGAGACAAAATAATCACAAAAGAATACTTCTTCGAAGGATGCACGCCAAGCTGCGGTTCCGTTGCAAAGATAAAGGGACGTATGTAAAGAGACGTTCCCTGGCTATGAGGCACCCAGTCGCGTTCTATATCTACAAGCGTTTTAATTGCTTGCAAGGCATCTTCTGCCGGAACCTCTGGCACACACATTCTTCGGCAGGTGCTATTCATACGAGCAATATTTTTATCTGGGCGGAACAGCTGTATACCATCATCCGACCGACGATATGCTTTCAACCCCTCAAAAAGCTCTTGCGCATAATGAAAAACCATCGCAGAAGGATCCAATGAAATAGGACCATAGGGCACAATGCGTGCATCATGCCAGCCCTGGCCTGCATCATAATCCATTATAAACATATGGTCAGTAAAGTGCCGTCCAAATCCAAGACTGTCGTCTGCAGGTTTGGATTTTTTAACCGCTGCTTTTTCTATTCTGATATCGAGCATAACAATCCGTCCTTTCCGCAGGACAAAACAATACTGCTTGTCACTGTCACGTACAAAATATAACTTTATATAACTTTTTTCTTGTCACTATACTATTTTATTATACACTTTCACCCTTTTAAAATCAATATGAGGCAGGAAAATATTATGAACTTTTCGTGAATCTTTTAATAACTTATCAAAGATAGTATATATCCCGGAAAAATCTGTACAGAATATGTACAACCAAACATATGAAAGGAAAAAGCATATGAAAAAACAAATTCCATGGATTATCCTCACACTCTGTCTTATCCTGACAACAGTCGCTTCCGCCGCCACCATCTCCCCCGGATTAGAGGTGCTTGCTGGTGAGGAGGCAATGATCGTATCCGGTATTGCAGGAGAAAGCGTCGTCTTTTCTCAGGAAAAATTTAGCGACACCGTATACAGCGACACATTTCAATCCGTAACCATTCTTTCTCTTCCCCCCGCAGCAGACGGCACACTGTATTTTAACGATGCAGCCGCTGCTCCCAATCAGGTGATAGCTGCAGGAGATATGGATAAGCTGCGCTTTGAGGCAGCCGAGGGAGTGCAGTCTACCAGCTTTCGCTTCACCTTCGATCGTTCTTATGATATGAATTGCGTGATAAAAATGTCCGACAAAAATAACAACGCACCGGCCTGTACCCAAGGTGCCGCCATCAAAACCTTCTCAAATATGACCTGCGCAGGAAACATGATTGCCAGCGATCCAGACGGGGACACAATATCTTACGAGGTAGTTTCCTATCCCGAAAATGGTACACTTTCCTTTAATCAGAATACAGGAGATTTCACCTATTCCCCTTATGAAAAGGTTCATGGTACCGATTCTTTTGTATATCGTGTGCGAGACAGCTATGGTGCATATTCAGAAGAATGCATGGTCAATATTGATGTAGACAGAAAAAACACTTCTCTCTCCTTCTCTGATATGGACGACAGCAGTTGTCAAGCAGCGGCCATTGTAATGACAAACAGCGGTCATATGGACTTTGCTGAAGAAGACGGCGAAATATATTTTGAACCCTCCAGCGAAGTAACCCGCTTGGATTTTCTTGTCACCGCTATGAACGTGCTTGGCGCGGCAAATATCCCCGAAGTGACCAGTACAGGCTTTGCAGATGATGCAGATATTCCTGCAGAATATAAAGGATATGTATTCAGCGCCCATCGGCTTGGTATAATCAACGGCGTTCCCAGCGGAAGTGAGCTATATTTTAAACCAAATGAACCAATTACGAAAGCACAGGCGTCCGTAATATTAAATAATATTTTGGGATATTCCGCCACTGCAAAGATAAACTGTAGTGATGAAATCCCCACCTGGGCGGCTGCATCTATTGATGCGCTGTGGGAATTAGGTATTTATCCTGTATCCGGCGGTATAGCTGATCCCACAGCCAATCTCACCAAAGAAGACACGGCAAAAATGCTTTTCAATATGACAACGCTGCTGCATGAATAAAATATCTTCTTTTGGGAAATACTTTACACGTACCCCAGTTGGATTCCATTCAAATTGGAATGCAGTGGGAGCCAATTTTAATAAAAGAAAGGCAAGTATTTATTATGAACAACCAGAATCAGACTCCTGAAAACCAGAACAAAAATCAGCAGAAGAATCAGAGCAAAAACCAGAACAAGAACAGAGCTCCTCAGACACAGGGCGAAAACAAGTCCAAGCAGGAACCCCAGGACTAACAACGTAGCCCTTTTTGAAAAAACACCCGCTGTTGCGGGTGTTTTTCTTTGTTATTCTTCTTCGGTGGAAAGCGCATCCGCCATTTCCTTTTGAATACGGCTGTCATAAGAAAGCATCGGCTCTATCTTCTTCCCACGTATTTTTCGCTCTACATAATTTTTAGTAATCCGCATTACCATCGGGAACAAAGCCAGCACACCAATCAGGTTCGGAATCATCATCATACCGTTAAAGGTATCTGAAATATCCCATGCAAGGGTGGAAGTCATTACCGCACCGGAAATGATCATTAAAACAAAAATCACTTTGTAGACAGGAACAACTTTTTCACCAAAAAGATACTCGATGGCTTTTGTGCCATACTGAGACCAGCCAAGTACCGTTGTAAAAGCAAACAAAAGCATAGCCAACGCGATAAAAATCTCTCCGCCTTTTCCAAATACGTTTCCAAATGCGGATGCAACCAAAGTCGCATCGTTCACACTCTCTGCCGCAAGTCCTGTGTCCAGATTGATATAACCAGAGGATAAAACAACAATTGCAGTAATAGTGCACACCACAAAGGTATCAAAAAATACCTCAAAAATGCCCCACATGCCTTGCTTAACCGGTTCTTTAACATTAGAAGCAGAATGAACCATAACGGAAGAACCAAGCCCCGACTCATTGGAAAATACCCCGCGCTTGCAGCCTTGCGTAATAACTTCTTTCAGCGCAATGCCCACGGCAGCGCCGCCTACCGCTTTTATTCCCAACGCAAATTTGAAGATAGACGCAAACATAGCGCCTATCTGCCCAAAATGTGTACCAACTACAATTAAAGCGCCCACCACATATAAAACCGCCATAAAGGGGACGATGCGTTCCGCTACTGCTGCAATCCGTTGGATTCCGCCTATAATAATCAGCGCCGCTACGATCATCAGTGCAATACCAATTGCAATATTTATAATGGAAATATCTCCAATCTTTGGCGCATGCACTCCAGAAAAGAAAGCAGACTGCATATTTAAAGTAATTTTATTGACCTGACCCATATTGCCAATTCCAAAGGACGCCAAAAGAACGCAAATGGAAAAGAGGATTCCGAGGATTTTTCCAAAAGTTTTGCTGTGAATTTTTTTGCCCAGTCCATCTTCCAGATAGTACATAGCACCGCCGGACCACTCTCCCTTACTGTTGCGGCGGCGGTAATATATGCCCAGTACATTTTCTGAAAAGTTTGTCATCATTCCAAAAAACGCAGCGATCCACATCCAAAAGACTGCTCCGGGCCCACCGATCACAATAGCGGCGGAAACACCGGCAATATTGCCGGTGCCAATAGTGGCAGCAAGCGCAGTACACAGCGCCTGAAACTGTGAAATTGTTTGCTTATCCGTTTTTTTCGTAGCAGCACTTCCTCGTTTGAACACACTTCCAATTGTGTTTTTCCACCAGTGACTGATATGGGAAAGCTGAAAAAATTTCGTACAGCAGGTCAAAAGAATCCCTGTACCCAAAAGCAGTACCAGTCCTATTTTGACCCATACAAAATCGTTTACGATTCCATTTATGTTAGCGATTATTTCAACAAATTTATCCATATCCATCTCCCTAAAATAATATGATAAAATCAAACGGCTGCAAATGTACGATAAAAAAACAGCCTGTTCTCTTTCGAGCGCAGTCTGCTAAAGGTATATTTCCTTTTCGTGAAATACTTTGTCCTTTTGCCTGAGAGATTAACGTCTACCACGTTTTGCCCCTTCGGCACGCAAAAACATGCGTTTCTCCAAAGTTCTATCCACTTACAGTCCAATGTTTTTGTAGTTCCTATCCATTTCCTGCAAGCTTCCTATAGATTTTCTATTTAATTTTATCGGAAATTGTCGTAACCAATTTTATTATAGCAGAAAAAATCCCAATATGCAATATATACGCACTTTTTTCGTATGACTGATGCCATAATCGGATATAATTTTATACGACACCAACATATTGATTTTCCATATAATTTGTGCTATTCTGATATAGTACCATTCCAAAGAAAGGCAATGTGATATTATGAAAAAAAGTTTTTCTGTTCCATTACGGATCTGCATCAATATTCTGATCACGCTCGCGGCTGCCGCAATATATTTTTATATTGTTCTGCCACCTATCAACGTCCAGTCCAGCGAATTTTGGACCTTTGCGTTTCTAATCTTAATTGTCTTCAGTGTTCTGACACTGCTTACCTGTAAAAATAAGCCGCAGGAGTCGGGAACACCCCACAGCTTGTTTTCTTTTCTTTGGAAAAATATACGTATACCTGTGATCCTGATTGGTGTATGCTTGGCCATTTGTCTGATCGGCAGTATTCTTTCTGCTGTCATCTTCAATACTAAGGCCTACAGTTCCCTGATCCATATACAGGAAAGCGATTTTTCAAAAGACGTCGCAGAAATATCCTATGATCAAATTCCCATGCTGGATGAAACCTCAGCCAACACCCTTGCAGCAAGAAAGCTGGGAGAACTGAGCGATTTGGTCAGTCAGTTTGAAGTAGACGCCTCCTCAGCACAAATCAATTATAAAAACGCTCCTGTGCGGGTAACATATTTAAACTATGGCGACTTTTTCAAATGGATGAACAATCGTGACAAAGGAATCCCCGCTTATATCGTGACAGATATGGTGACGCAGGAAGTATCTGTGATACGCCTGGAAGAAGGAATGAAATACACGCCTTCTGAACCTTTCAACCGAAATGTAGAGCGCCATTTGCGTTTTAAATTTCCTTGTATCATGTTTTCCGATATCAATTTTGAAATAGATGAAGACGGAACGCCTTACTGGGTAGCTTCTGTTATGAAAAAAACTATTGGCCTTTTCGGCGGCGCAGATATTACCGGCGCCGTACTGATGAACGCCGTTACAGGCGAATGCAGCTACTATGATATCGAGGACGTTCCTACTTGGGTGGATCGAGTATTCAGCGCTGGTCTGATTATTGACCAGTATGATTATTATGGTGAATATAAAAATGGATATTGGAACTCTATTTTTGGCCAAAAAGGCTGTACGGTCACAACAGACGGATACAACTATATTGCACAAAACGACGATGTATGGGTATATACTGGTATTACTTCCGTTGGTGGAGATGAGTCCAATACAGGGTTTATTCTGGTAAATCAACGTACCAAAGAAGCAAAATATTATAGTGTAGCGGGGGCGGAAGAATATTCTGCCATGAGCTCCGCCGAAGGGTCTGTTCAGCAGTTCAGCTACAACGCTACCTTCCCTCTGCTCCTGAATATTGAAGGACAGCCCACCTATTTTATGGCGCTGAAGGACGACTCCAATTTGGTGAAGATGTATGCAATGGTAAATGTCCAGCAGTATCAAATTGTAAGCAACGGTACCTCACTTGCCGAGTGTGAGCAAAACTATTACGAATTGCTGCGCCAAAACAGCATTATCTCCGACGACACGGAAGTCCCCGATATAGAAAATGAAAAAGAACACATTTCTGGCATTATTACGGAAATGCGAAGTGCGGTCGTAGAAGGAACCACTTACTATTATATAAAGTTAGACACAAATGCCGATCTATGGTTTAAGCTTTCGGCAGCAGAAAGTGAAGAAATAATTCTGTATAATATCCAGGATACCGTCTCCCTACTCTACGAAAAAGATATGGATGCGACAATTTTGCCAGCAATAATACAAAAATAAAAGAAAGGCCCTGGACTTCTAGGGCCTTTCTTTTATCCTCGCATTGCATAATTATGTATTTCACCACGCCGTAATATCAATCCGTCCGCGCCCTCAATATCCGACTTCCAAATAACGCCTGTTGGACATATATCATAGCATTGACCGCATCCCGCACAGAGACTGTAATCGATAGAAGCTAGTTTTCCCCGTACCTGTATTGCTCCGCGGGGGCAAACTTTTTCGCACGCACCGCATCCAGTACAGCCCGCTCCACAATTATATTGTCTGTGGCGTGCTTCTTCATGAGAAGAGCAACCGACCCAGTGATAACAATCATATGGAATCAAATGTATAATACGCTTGGGACAACTTTTTACGCAAATCCCGCAGCCGGTACATTTCTGATACTGTACCACAGCTACATCTCCAATGATTTCAATGGCATCAAAAGGACAGCTTTTTACGCAGCTTCCAAGTCCCACACATGCATATCTACAGCTTTTTTCTCCACCGCCAAGACGAGCGGCGGCGGCACAATCTTCAGCGCCACTTTCATATATATACTTTTTTCGGGTAGAAACGCCCCCTCCCGAACACATAACCTGGGCGCGCATACGGATTCCATGGGTTGAGTCTGTTCCCATAACCACGCCCACCGCCTGCGCCGTCCCGATGCCGCCAGCCAAGCAGACATCCGGTGCAGCAATTCCCCTTGCAACAGCCATTGCTGCTGAAGGACAGTCCGGATATCCGCAAGCACCGCAATTCTTTCCGGGCAGGCAATCCAATATCTTTTCCCGCAGTACTTCCCTGCGCACAGTATCATCCGCCTGCGCTTTTTCCTGTAAAGCAGCGGTAATTAAGCCGATCACTGCAAATATAATTACAGCCAAAAGTATTCCGATAAACATTTAGATAATCCCTTCTTCCCTTATCTTGGCTGTTTCGTGTTAGAAATGGAGTCCGGCAAAACCGGAGAACGCCATTACTGCCAAGGCGGCTGCCGTAATCATTATGGGAATGCCTGCAAAAGCGGCAGGCGGCGCACAATGAGAAATCTTTTCTCGAATGCTTGCAAAAACAAGGGCGGCCAGAGTGTATCCTATTCCCGCACCTAAGAAAAGAAGGAATGCGGCACCGATATTCAAATTCTGCTCTATCGCCAAAAATACAGCTCCTATAATGACAGCATTTGTGGTAAGCATCGGGATTTGTGCCCGCAATATTTCTGCAAATATGCTGTTTTTAACAGCAGCTTCCACCCCTGCTACAACAGTTGTAATCAAAAGAACGCCGATAGGAAGTGTTAAAAAAGAAATTTTCAGCGGAGAAAGAACAAAAATATACAGCAAATAGGTCAATCCGCCCCCTACAAGCGATACGGCTGTTACTAGTCCGCCGCCTCTGACTGCAGAAGAAGGTTTTTCAGATGAAATAAAGGACTGCTCGATTCCCAAAAACTTTGAAAAGACAAAATTGTCTGTAAAAATTGCGGTCAGCAATAACAATACGTATTCCATTACATCCTCCTACACAGTTTCCGGATTTGCAGCAGCCTTTTTCTCGCTGCGTATCTGTATATACTGAAATACTGCCGCCCATACCGCAATCAGCAGCAACGCACCGGCAGGATGTGACAGAAAAGAAACTGGCGCGGCAGGAAAGACCTGCCATCCCCCATGACCCAACGGATCCGCTAACAAGCGGCCTGTACCAAACAATTCCCGAATGAAGCCGGATCCCAGCATGATCGCACCGAACTCCACTCCGGCAATCAATCCATCTACAGCAGCCGGACCAGGCAGGTTCAGCGCAGAAAAAGTTTCCATACGCATAACCATAACGCAGCTGACAGCCAAAACCGGCAAATAAATTCCCAGCGCTGTCACTACGACGGGAAAAATAGCGCGCATAATTAAATATACAACGGAAACAGAGAAGCTGGAGATGAGTAAATAAACAGGCATTCGCAGTTTTGTAGGAATGATTTTACGCAAAACAGATATCAGTACGGCAGACAACGTAAGAGATATCAATAAAGCGCTGGCAATAGCCACGGAACAGGAAATCGTAGTTGTCACTGCAAGGGCTGGACACAAAGCAAGCATTTGCAGCATCGATAACGTATCGCTGCTTTTTAATTTCGTCTTTAGTAACATATATCGCTCCCATAAGCATCACAGATTTTTTATCAACCCCAGCCGGGCCAATTCCCGCCTCCGGTAGTTTCTTCAGAGGGGGCGGTAGTGTCGACGTCTCCTGTGGTTTCCTCTGGCACTGTTGTACTTTCTGCTGGCGGCTTTGTTTCAGGTGATGTTGTCACGGGTGGTGGAGTCGTCACAGGCGGCGCATTTGTAACAGCCGGAGGTTGTGAAGGCGCTTGTGTATCTGTAGTAGTTTCCTCTGCAGTCGTCTCGCCTGGTTCTTCTGTCTCTGTCTCATAAACAGTTGTGTCGTCTTCTCCTTGGGCAGAACCATTGTTTGCATCGCCGGTATTGGCATTGGCTCCGCCAACATTATTTCCCCCAAACGCGGTATCGTCCCCTGGACGTGTGGTTATGGAAGGCACTTTTGTCGTCTCAGTCGCTGCAGTCGTTTCTGCTGTCTCTTCCTTTTGCAGATCATCTTCCATTTCCGCAGCAGAAATGGTTTCAACATCTAAATCTTCAGCAATAGCCAGGAAATCCAGTTCCAATTTCAACACCTGCGCCACACTATCTTTTACAGAAAGGCTGGATACGGTTGCTCCGGATATTAAATCTATACTTATATTCTCATCCGGCATACCTACAAATTGAGAAAGAAATTTGTTTCCCTCGATTTTGCTGCCAAGGCCTTCCGATTCCTTATGAGACAAAATCTGCACTTGAGATACCTTGTTATCCGCGTCGAACGCCACAAGCATCTCAATAGAGCCAATATATCCCTTATCTGCAACATATACAGCGTAGCCCGCGAGCTTTCCTTTATAGTAGGCCACATATACGGGAAAATCCTCTACCATATCATACAACTCTGCCCGGTCACATCCGGGAAAGAGTGTCAAAACTGCATCTCTGCGGATATCCTTTTGTCCCTTTTCTGCTGCAAACACGGTAAATACATTAGTAAGAGCTAGGACCAGCGCACATACCGCACATAATATCACAAAAAAAAGAGAGTTTTTCATATTTGACACACCGGCGGCTGCGTTCCTACTTGGAGCAGGTGCAAACTCATCCGGATCAAATTCCGGAGAGTTGATATCCGCTTCCGTCAACCGTTTCGGCTGTTTATTTCCCAAATTGCCGCGATCTTTTTCTTTCATGTAACACTCCAACCTTTCAAAGGTTTTTAGGGTCGTAATGCCTTATTTCTTTACCTCGGTCGCCTTTCCAAAACGCACCGGTACAGTAACACGTTCCATCAGCGGTACAAACAAATTCATAATTAGCACCGCATACGCTGCGCCCTCAGGATATGCACCGAAATACCGGATAAATACTGTAATCAGTCCGCAGCCGGCACCAAAAATCAGCCGACCGCCATTGGTAACCGGTGTGGTCGAATAATCATTTGCCGCAATAAAGGCACAAAATAACAACCCGCCTGTAAATATACTAAACAACGCAAAATTTCCATTTTCTCCTTCAATACGCGGGAAAAAGAAAAATAAAGCGGCAGCAGTCCCAAGAAAAGCGACTGGAATATGCCAGGTAATTACCTTACGGATAAGCAAATAAACCAAACCAATGGCAAGGGCCACAGCAGAAATTTCGCCAATGGCACCGACATAATCCCCCAACACATAGTCAAATAAAGAATTGGAAGGAAGGACACGCTCCTTTAGGGAAACAAGTGGCGTTGCACGGGAAATTATATCTGTTTTGCCCACTGCAAAGCGTGTCATTTCCTCCGGCCAGCACAATGCAAGAAATACCCTTCCAGCTAAAGCGGGATTGACTAAATTTTTACCAATACCCCCAAAAAGTCCTTTTGCAACAACAATTGCAAAAAAGGCGCCAACAACAGGAATCCAAAAAGATACCTTGGAAGGCAAGCTAAGTCCTAAAATCAGCCCTGTTACTACAGCTGACAAATCCGTAATCATCAGCGTGCGTTTTGCAATTTTTTGAAAAACTGCCTCAAACAGGACGCTGGATGCAACACTGATCAATACCACTATAAGCGCACGCAAACCAAAGGTAAATATACCCCACAAAAATGCAGGCACCAAAGCGATGATCACATCTAACATCAATGCCCTTGTAGTATCTAAGCTTTTTATGTGCGGCGCAGGAGACACACACAGCAGACTTGGAAGTGTATATACCGTGTCTTTTGCCACAGATTTATTCTTTTGATTTATTTCATTCATCGCGCTTGTTCCTATCCTTCATGCCTTGCATCGTTTCTGCGCTGTTCCAGCACTGCCATTTTTGCCCGTACAGCAAGCTGCGTTACAGGTACGCCACCCGGACATATATACGAACATGTTCCGCATTCAATACAATCTGTCGCGCCAAAAGCAGCAGCCTCATCTACTCGTCCGATTTCTATAGCAGACGCAATTTTCAAGGGCATCAGCTTCATTGGACATGCGCGCACGCAACGGCCACATCGGATACACACCGGAGGGAGTTTGGATTCGTAGTCAAAATATTCGCTAAGTACCAAAACAGCTGCGGTCGTTTTGTTTATCGGAGCATCCGCATCCCACTGGGCTTGTCCCATCATGGGACCGCCGCAAATGATTTTTTTCGGCTGTGCACAAAGACCGCCACAGCATTCGATCAAGTCTGAGATAGGCGTCCCAATCGGTACCAAAAGATTTTTCGGCGTTTGGATACAGTCTCCGTCTACAGTGACAATTCGGCGCACTAAAGGCATTCCCTTTGCTAGAGCCTCATACACTGCAGCACAGGTCTGTGCATTAAAAACTACGATTCCAACGTCTAGAGGCGTTCTGCCGCCTGGTATCTCTTTTTTTGTCAGGGCATAGACAAGCTGCTTTTCTGATCCTGCCGGATACTTAGATGTAACTTTTTTTATCTCAATCAGCTTTGCATCTCCAATCAATGACTGCAGCGCTGCCCGTTCTTCTTTTTGGATGCCTTCCACTGCAATCCATGCCCGCTGGATTCCTAAGGCAACCATGATTATTTTCAATCCGTGAATGATTGCTGCCGGATTTTCCAATACAAGTCTATGACTGGCACAGGCAAACGGCTCACTTTCAATACAATTTACAATCAAAGTGTCTGCTCTTCCTGCCGCTGCCGCAAGTTTTGCATAAGCGGGAAAGGCCGCCGCACCCATTCCTGTGATTCCTGCAGACCGCACTGCAGCAATGATCTCTTCAGAAGTTGCTTCTGAAAGTTTTTTTCCAAAGGGCTGTACCGTATCATCCAACATATTCTGGCCATCGTTTTCAATTACGATATTGTAAGAAGTGCCACCTCGCTGGGCTGTGACTTCCTCTATTTGGACAACCGTTCCGGAAACACTAGCATGAACGGGGCACCCTAATCCCCCTGGAACATCGCCGATCATTTGTCCCACGCGGACCTGCTCACCCACCTTTACAACAGGCTTGCACATGATTCCCACATGCTGACTGAGAGAAACAGAAACTTTTGCTACAGGCGCAATCTCTTCTATAGGAATATTTTTTGTATATTTATGATCATCGGGCCAGACTCCGCCCTTGAAGGTGTAAGCCAAAATCGTTCACCTCTGTTAAGATTGATTTTCTTCCCAGCGTCCAAAAACAGTAAAGTTTACAAGACCTGGTGCAATACCCTGCGGCCACTTGCAGATCACAAGACGAACCCGCTTTGTTTTCATATGGCGCAGCGGCCGGTAGTCGATAATCAGATCTTCACTACTTTCTGAACGATCCAGCACGCAAACCCATCCGCCCTTTTCATCTTCCGCCTCAATTTTATATCCAAAAGCGCCTGCCAGTATCCCTCTTTTGATATCCAGTCCTACATCCCGCCAGATAATTCTTGCACTGTATATATCAAGCGGCGTATCAGAAAGAGATACCTGTACTGTCAAGGCAGGATTTTGGTCTCCCTTTGCAGGCTGCCACCAGGACAGCATACTGTCGTCCACCGCATATATAGGATCTCTTCCCGGCGCACTGGAAGTAGCGGCAGCCTTTTTGTGCTGGGTTACCGGGACAAGTCCCGCGCTGTTTCCGCTATAAGGCTGCGTCTGGATTCCCGGCGCCCACTGCGGAATCTCCGAAGATGCCGTTGCAATAATATCCCCGTTTTCGTTAAAGCCAATTGGATCATATCCGATGCGGCGTTCATACTCCCCCGCATAGCACATACAGCAGGTATAAAACGCCCATGTCGTACCGCCTGGGCCATCTACAATACAGCCATGTCCAGGGCCCCGCACAAGTCCTGACCGATTGGTCATGAAGGGACTTGTTTCCATATACTCCCATGGGCCTAGGGGAGATTTCCCCTTGTATGCTCCCATGGCATAGGTAATCCACTCCGTTCCTGGACCACAGTAGGTAAGGTAGTAGGTGTCACCCCGCTTATACATCCAAGCGCCTTCCGTCCAGCTATAGGAACCGTCTTCGTTCCAGTCTCCCATCCTCTCCCAAGAATGCTCCGCTGTATTCATTGAAAACATCACTTCTAAAGGAGAGATCAGCTGTACCGGGTTGCCCGGATCTAGTCTTGCCCCACTAATGGCGCCACCGCATCCGCAATACAGATATAAACTACCGTCCGTATCTGAAAACAACATAGGGTCATCTACATAAATAGCATGGCCTTCCATATCCAACATTGGACCCAGTGCCTGAAAAGGACCTAGGGGACTTTCGCTCTCATATAAAACAGACGAGCTTGCCAGAAGATAAAACCTGCCATTGTGTTTCACAACAGTAGGCGCATATCCGCAGTCATACGGTTCCATCTTTTGATGCTTCCAAGTAACGAAATCTTCTGACCAGTACACCATTCCACAGGATGGATACAAATACCATTTTTCATTTTCATACAGCACGGTAGGATCGGCAGTCTCACGATAGTCCATGCGGGTTTTGCCTTCTATATAACAATTCCTGCCGATTGGGTAGTCCGGCAATGGAATCGGATTGCAATAGGTTTTTTCAATATCCATGATTTTGCAGCACCTTTCTGTAATGCCATGATTTATGATTGCATAAAGTGCAATCTACAACGAAAGCTGCGGCAGCAGCCACGCCACTGCAAAGCAGCTACTATATTCATAGAGATAAAATAATTGTACCATAAATCCGCTCGTTTGTAAATGATAAATTTCCCTCTGCTGGGCAGAAAAGGGAGCGGTACCGCTCCCCTTCTACAATAACACTTGATCCATAATGCTTTACTTGGATTCAATAATTGTTAAATTATCTGGAACCACATTTGCCTGCTCATAAACAATCTCACTAATCTGCGCTACTTCATTTTCCATAAGTCCCTGTGTTTTTACAATTACCTGGGCAGTTTCTCCGCTTACAACCGCCACACATTCTTCAAAGCCCTTAGCTTTAATAAGGCTTTCAATATTTGCTTCACACTCAATGTCTTTTGCAATTTTCTGAATCTCGTTGATTGCCTCTTCCTTCATTGCATCTACTGCCGTATCGCTTTCAGCAACCGCGTTCAAAACTTCCATGGCCTCATCTCTTGCCTGACGTCTCTCCAGATTCATCTGTGCAAACTTGTCTTTTGCATTTGCATTGTCATTCGATGCGCCTTTGGAATCTCCATTTGCAATTGCGCCAGCCACATCGGACAGATCCACTGCAGGATCCACTTTTTTCTTATCCTTAGCGGCATCTGTGGGCAGCAACAGAAAATTGAGCAGCACCGCTACCCCAATGATCACCACTGCGCCGGCGGAAATAACCGCCTTTCGATTTAGCTTTTTGATCATTTCTAACGTCTTTTCACCTAATTCTTTCAGTTTCATATACCGACCTCCGATTTAAATTCATATTATACATATTCAGTCTATATGCGCTCTATTCCTACCCAGCAACTGTAATTCTGCCGGAAGAAATTCCAAGAGAAGCGCTGATGAGCTCTGTCACCTTTTTCTGGATCTGTACATTGTCACCGTTAGTGCATACAATAGCTACGCCGCGAATTTGTGGATATATCTCATTTATCAGTACCGTTTTATCACCTCCGTCCTCCTGCACTACCAGGTAGTCTCCCGTCCTTCCATCAGCCGATACAGACGTATTTTGTGCATATACAAACTCGCTGCTCCCATCCATAGTAAGCAGTACCGCAGCATCATCAATCCCTTCTATACGCAGGATTAGAGCCTTGATTTTCTCCTCTAAAATTGTGCTGTAATAGGAGGGATCGCTCGATTTAGGGGCTGATGATGCATTCTCTTTTCCCTCTCCAACAGGAAGAAAGCGAGGAAGCAAAATAAGCGCGATTCCCAGCACCGCTGCTCCAATCAACCACCATTTCTTTGCAAGCTCCATCAACTTCATGTTACCCCCTTTATTCATTCTGCACCACTACCGTGCAGGAAAATAGCTTGGATAAAGTATCCGAGGCTTTCTTCGCATCTATTTTTATACTGGCCGGCAGTGTAACATGTACCTTTTCTGCCGCAAAGGACTCCGAATTGTCTTCCGGATATACAGCAACGGATATATCTCCAATATCCAATGAGTAGAGCTCTGCCATAGTCAATGCAATATTATAGGCCAGATACTGTGCGCTTTGCTCCTGGTATTCTGCGGGGGATTGCTGTTCATCCAGATTCCACTGGGTTTCAAGGCTGTCCATCCATTCGTCAAGCCCACCGGTTAGGGGAGATAATGCAATCAGCGCTACGATCAAAGCGCCGGCAAAACCCACAAATTTGCCCATGCCTTCTTCCTCCGGCGCCGCTGCACAGAGCACCGCAACAAAAATAGACGCAGCCACTACAGATAAGAGATAATTTGCCATTTACACACTCCCTACTTTATCCATATGCCAGGGATGTCCTGCAGAACAGAGATAAGGCGAATATATACATTACCGCTGCCGCTATGGTTATGGCTAGCAGTAAAGTACACAAACTTCCTGTCTCTCGAAACAGCGCTTGCTCTCTATCACAGCCAAGCACGCCCGCCACAGCGCCAGTCATCCCAAGCGCTACCCTGTTTACCAGTAAGCCCGCAAGAGGAGCAAGCACCACAATTACAATTACAACGATTCCTGTAACACCCGCCATCTGCTTAATCACTCCAAGGCTGCCGGAAACCATGGAAAAAGAGTCCGCCACCGTTCCGCCGATGATGGGAAGATAGCTTCCAAGCGCAAACTTGACCGTTTTAGCGGCAAAAGTATCCGCGGCGCTGGCTATTCCGCTCTGCATTGATAAAACGAAAGTCATAAGCGTCATCATCAGCACCAGCGCGCCGGTTACGATCCCCCGCAGCGCTCCCGCCATAAAAGATACGCCTCGGTTTCCGGATACGGCAGATGTAATAGATAAAAGGAAACATACGCTTACGCAAGGAGCAAGTACATTTGCATATAAAGTCTGAATAAATGTAATCATTAGATTAATGCCCGTTCCAGAAACAGCCGCTCCGGTTACGTTGCCGCTTGTAAGATAAACTGCTTCCATCACCGGAACCATCATCAGCATGGTACTGCTGAGCATATCCAGCATGGACTGCACTAATGCAAAAACAGACTTTTGTACTTCATATAAGGTCAGCGCCATACACAAGAGACAACACAAAGAAAACACTGTCTCAAGGGAACCGTTTTTTACAGTTTTGGAAAGCATCCGAAATACGGAAGATAGAATCACCATTCCCATCAGAACAGACAGCGTTTTAAATCCAGGCAAAAGCGCATCACTAAAGGCGCTTTTGATAAGTGACAAAAAATAGGATACATTATATTTCTCCATCGCGCCCTGTGCGTCCCCTGCTTCTCCAACCTGCTGTC
The DNA here is from genome assembly GCA_948466345.1 of uncultured Clostridia bacterium. Taxonomy (GTDB): domain Bacteria; phylum Bacillota; class Clostridia; order Oscillospirales; family CAG-272; genus Avispirillum. Next base: position 47,129 of record CAOKAC010000009.1, read on the forward strand.
GGATTTCTGGAGGCAGCTTGTCAATATATGCTTCATAAGCGCCGTCTGCCGCTTCTTCCGGTCTCTCATCGAAGTGAAACTGATATGGCATGTCCTTTGCTGCACCGGATATTGTAAATATAAAAAGCAGAAGCGGCAAAAGCAGCAATACAAAAATTTGTCTTTTTCTTTTCATACATCCTGTCCCTGTCCTATTTTACAAAAGCTCTGCCGCAATCTCCAGCAGTCTTGAAATTAAAGGCAAGCTTAAAAGAATCAGTTCCCCTTTTCCTGCAAGCACCGCTGCCGAAGCCAGCATTCCTTCCCCTGCGCTTTTACATAGTTCCGCTGTAAAGGCAGAGATATATGCGATTCCCAGCGCCTTTAACAGAATCATTGCATAACCGGAAAAAGCCGTTTGCTCTGCGGCATCTGTAATTGTTTGTACCGCCGTAAGCGCGCTGCCTTCTAAAATATATAAAGCAACAGCAACCACTGCTGCTGCCGCACAAAGCAGTGCAAAAACCGTATTCTTTTCCCGCAAAAGCAGCGCTGCGCATAGTCCTAACACGCAGATTCCGCTCAGTCGCAATATATCCGCCATCACAATCCAAACACGGTCTGCACTGTTTCAAACAAGGTACCGATTTCTCCCACCAACATCAGCAGTACTACGACAATACCGACTACAGTCACAAGCATCGCCTGTTCATCCCGTCCGGCACGCTGCAGAATCTGATTGGCTACGGCTACCAAAATTCCCACACCAACCGTTTTAAGTATCAGTGAAACATCCATAATCTACCTGCTTTTCAATACATTTTCAGTAGAGGGCGCTGCCCTAGAGAATGCTGCTATTATACAATCAGCAGCAGTACGGAAGCCGCCGCAAGCAGCGGCAAAAGCCTGTACATTTTAAGCCGTTGAGGAAGCTGCATGCGCATATCCTCACCGATTTTTCGCAGCCTCTCCTTTGTAAAATCACACAGTTTTGTTTCCTCGGGTGCAGAGCCTCCGCCGATTGTCCCCGCAAAAGAGCATAGCTGATCATAAATCTCCGGCGGAAGTTCTTTTTCTATAGCGGATACTGCTGGCGCCAGCCCATCGCGGCGCAGCGTATTTAAAAAGCCGATTTCTTCCAAGACTGTGTTATGATAATCATCAAAGATACGCCCCAGAGGCATCCGGAAGTTTTCTATACTCCCTCCGATATAGCAAACCAAGTCGTCCAGCGCCGTTACGATTGCAAGCCTCCGCTTCATCTTCTCACACATTCCCCGACCATATAGAGATGCTGCAATAAATACCAGCGCCGCCCCCGCCAGCTTCAGCATATCGCCGTCTCTCCTGCGCCGATTCGGTTTATATCCAAAGTAAATCCGGACTGCGTGCGTGAGAGGCCGACTGCATATGTAAAAGCACCGGAATCGATCAGCGTACGCATAAATGGACGGACACAAAGCTCTTCCAAACTGCCGGCATGAGCAGTTACTACAGTTGGCACGCCAGCGCCAAAGCTTGTATAAATTGCCTGTGCATCCTCCTCACTACCAATTTCATCGCACAAAATGAGTTGTGGCGAGAGTGTGCGAACAGCTGTCTCCATCCCCTTGGCCCGCGGATATCCCGACAGCGCGTCATAGGTTACGTCTCCGCCAAGAGACCCGCAAATTTCAAAGCGTGTGTCAATAACTGCGATGCGGATATTATAAGGTTTCGCCCCCAGACGTGCGGCGATTTCCCGTAAAGCCGTTGTTTTTCCTATCCCAGGCGGGGAATATAAAATAGCGCCTCGAAATCCTTCTTCCAATATAAGACGGCATATCCCATCAGCAGCGCCCGGTACCCGATGGGGAATACGGATTGCCACAGACGAAATATCGGTCACCGATAGGATTTTCCCTCCCTCTGTCACAGCACGGCCACACACTCCTACACGAATACCGCCCTCCGTACAAATATATCCCTCTTTAATTGTCTCACTATGGCAGTAGAGAGAATTGCCGCACAATGATCGGATAATCATAGAAAGCTCATCAGCTGTTGGAGAAATACCGCAGGAAATATTTTTGCCTCCAATGCTTAAAAACATAGGGCAGCCTACCCGCAATCGAATTTCACTGATCATTCCATGATACAGGGCGGCTGATTTTCGTGCGGCTTCCGTCAGTCTGCCTGGCAGATACGCCAATGCTGCCTCTTCATTAAAGTCCTTCCCTTTTTCCATAAGTCATAAGTCCTTTCCTTTTTGCCTCATCCGTGCGCTTTATGCCGGATCAAGTTTAGTAATATATACTCGGACAAGTGTGACAATATGACCTGCAGCCCGCTGAAACTTTTTAAGAAGATAGTTCCGACAAAAAAAGCACATCCCCCTTTTGGGTGGATGTGCTTTGATCCTTCTGTCCACAAAAAAGGACATGGGCTATTTTATATATAATGAATCAATAATTTTCTTCATTTGTTCTGGCTGAACCCGTCCTTTCAGCATATACTCAATACCGTCATAAATAAAATGTGCGCTCGTCACCGGGTTCAATTCATCAAATTCCATATTTGCCTTAGAAAGGAACGGATATGTCGCAATCACTGCTTCAACCCCATTCTTGTCAGATGTATATGTTAAAATTTTAATGCCTTCCACGTCGTACAGACCGCCGCTTTTATAATCGCTGTATTCATCGGACTCATATATATACGCACAATAATAAATCGGGGTTTGATAGGTATAATTTTTGTAAAAATCGAATGCTTCCTGTTCACTGCCATATAAAGGATCATAAACCAAATCAGAAAAACGAGGATTTTTCATAGCATCCCTCTCTACAGGGAGATCCCCCATTATATAATACGGGCAAAAGATTCTGATACTATTGATATTGTTTTCTTCTCCGCAAGCAGTCAAAACAGTATAAGGTTCTTCCCATTCATATGCCCAATCGCTTTGTAATAAATTTACATCATATCGTTTTGCAATATCGGAAACAGTAGGAAACAATTTTTCATAAACTTCGTATTCCTGATTTCTGTCTGCTAATGTAAAATCAGAAACATCCAATCCTTTAGGTGTCAATACAGATGTAAGCCGATAGCTGTTTTTCGTTATTTCGATCCAAAGGCTTTTCAATTCTTCTGCCGCATATGCGATAAAGTTAGTATGAAACACGACTGTCATAATAAGCGCGAATACAGCCGTCCCGGTAGCATATCGTAAAAAAAGAGACTTGTGCTTTTGTTTTTTCATAGGAGTGATATCCTTCTGCTTGAAAGATTGCGTTTTTATGTCTTGAAAAAGATCCTTTGGAGTATGCACCGCATTCATTGTATCCTTATAAAGCTCTTTGATATCCATTTATATGTCCTCCAAAATTAGTTTTTTTAGTATTTTACGTCCGCGGCAAAGCCGCGTACGTATCGTAGCTGCATTGACATGCAGCAAATTTGCTATTTCTAAAATAGAATAGTCTTCATAATAAAACAGATGAATAATCATCCTATATTTGGGGGGAATGGTCATCACCCGTTCATATAAATCATTGTTGGGTTCCCCCGAAACACTTGCACGATCAGATAAATCCTCTACAGGTTCCACCATTCTTTTCCAATATGACTTTTTCAGATTTCTGCTTTCATTGAGCGCTACACGGATCAGCCATCGTCGGATATGATTTTCATCCTGAAACAACATGTCCGTCTGTAGCAGTTTAAAAAAAGTATTCTGCAAAATATCCTGTGCGTCATGATAAGACTTGGTAGCGTTCAGTGCTGTGCGGTAAACAACATCGGTAAATTGACACACATAGGTTTGATATTCCTCATCGCACATGGTTACCACCTCCTTATTTTACAATGTTTTGAAAGGCTTCTCATATAAATAAACAATTCAAAGCAGCAAAATGTTTCATAGAATAAGAAAATATTTTTATAAAAAAAGCTCCCCCAATAAGGGGGAGCGCACAAGAAGCAGAATAGTATCAAATAAATGTGGCCTTTAGACCCTCAAAATCCAGAAAATCTTCTACAAACTGCTTGCGCAGCAGAGATTGAGGGATAAACTCATTATATTTATTTTGTATCTGTACCTTAGCCGGCAGCGGGAAATTAGCCGGATCCACGTCCCAATGGAAAATCTCCCCTATAAGGGCCTCCAACTCGGCCGCATCGCCTTTATAATATACTTCTAAGTATATACAGGTTTCCCATGGCATTTTGCTCTGGACACCCCGAGCCAGCAACGCATAATGGAGCGCAAACAACTGCCGGGTTCCTACCCATGGGAAAATGGCAAATTTTTGTTCCGACAGAGGCGTAACGATTTTGTCCAGCAAGCCCGCGCCTCTGGCAAGATACCGAATTTCTCCTAACCGTTCTACGCAGCTGTCGCTCAAGTACGGATAACTTTCGTTTTCTTTTAAAACATACCGGATTTTTTGGACCAAATGCGTATGCAGCTCCGACTTAAAATCCACATCCCAGTCTACAAGGGATACACCCGGTACCCGCTGGACAAACAATACCTTTGCTTTTACATTCACATCTACCGTTTCCCATGTGATGCCGGCAAGGGAAAAGCGCGTCCCTACAGGATAAATTTTGTCCACTGTGCCAATGGCACGATTTTCGTCCTTTACCAGATAATACTCCGGAACAATAAAGACCGTATAAAACTGATGATGATTTACCACCTTTTCCCCGGCACGCCCGATAATCAGACCGCCGCGTTCTGTCTCCTGCAGTTGCTCTATTTCAATAAGATGGTGCAAAAGAATTCTATAATCCTCCTTCGATATATGAGAAAAACTTTCCATAGAGAGCATTGCCTGTGCCAATGCAGCCGGGGACGTCTCGCCGCTGCTTTTCAAATAACTCATCGTTTGATGGTACAGCAGCGAATACGGATGCAGATGAGGTTCGATTGGCTCAATCCACCGTTCTTTTGTATATAGTTCAATGATAGCGATCAGCCGAATAAAGGCCCAATTGATAGGGCCTAGAAAATCCGTCGCTGTAGTCTGTACGTCCTCTGTAAAGGTAAAAAGCAGCTGCGGAATCTGTCCGCGCCTGCCGCATCGTCCAAGGCGCTGAGCAAAGCTGGAAACATTGATAGGCGCCCCCACCTGCACTACCTGATCCAGAGACCCGATATCCATTCCCAACTCCAACGTCACCGTAGCACCTGTAACGATTTTCTCCTCTGAGGACTTCATTTCATCCTCCGTTTGCTCCCGAAGCATAGCAGACACATTTCCATGATGCACCCGGTACACATCCGGCGCCTTATTTTTAGCGGCAATCTGACGCAAATTTGCCACTACAAATTCTGTTTCCTCTCTGGAGTTGGTAAAGATAATCGTTTTTTTATCCAGAGTCATCCGAAACAAATATTCAAAATGCTCCCGGTCTCCCGCATCTCCTATCTCGCTGGTTGTCTCTCCCTGCCGGACAAAACGGTTGACAAAGAGACGAATGCTCCGCTTTTCTGTCTCGCTCACCGGAGCGATGCAGTCACGGCCGCTTCCTGTATTCAGCCACTTTTTTGCAAGGGTCAAGTCACCTAACGTAGCACTTAGACCAATTCTTCTGGGAATATTTCCTGTAATCCGCTGCAGCCGTTCCAGCAGACACAGCACCTGTACGCCTCGGCAGTCCCGCATAAAATGGTGTACCTCATCAATGATTACATATCGAAGGTCGGAAAATAGCTTTAAACAAGATCCTCGTTTGTTTATCAGGAGACTCTCCAGAGATTCCGGCGTAATCTGTAAAATTCCCGCAGGGTGCTTCACAAGCGAATTTTTCTTTGCCTGGGAAGCATCTCCATGCCATTTGCACACAGGAATATCCGATTCCAAAATAAGCTGCTCCAATCGTTTAAACTGGTCGTTGATCAAAGCCTTTAGGGGACTGATGTAGAGTACTCCTACTGAAGCAGACGGACAATTGTACAATTCTGTCAGTACCGGCAGAAAAGCCGCTTCTGTCTTCCCTGATGCTGTACCGGAGGAAAGCAACAAATTAGCATCTGTATCAAAAATCACATCGCAGGCGGCTACCTGGATTCCACGTAGTTCTTTCCAATGGTTGTTATAAATGTAATCCTGTATAAACGGCGCAAGCCGTGCAAATGCATCCATTATATTTCAAACCCCACAAAATCGCTGTGTATCTCTTCATCTGACAGACCGCCCTTGGCCAGCGCAAAGCTGTTGCCGCCCAAAATTTCGGCAATGGTTTTATCTGGGTTTTGATGCAGAATATTGACCAGTTCTACAAAGTCGCGGATAATCTCTCTAGGCGTAATATGGGTGTCGGCACCCACACGGTTATATTCCACATTCAAAAAGTAGAGAAGATCTTCATGGGTCAGCGCCGGTGCATAATCATACAAGCCAGCATGTATATCTCGTAGCTTTTCCACTAAAACATACATTTCTTCCTGAGTGAGCATGGAAAGACGGATAATGGGTGCGGATAAATCCCGCATATCCTCCGATGCAAAGTGTCCCTCAGACAAACGGGAACGCAGCGCTTCATAACTGAAAATCCCCTTGTACCGATCCTCTACACACTGGGGTGTGCAGCCCATCAAAAAGCCAATATGCCTGGCTTTTCCCTGAAGCGTATCGTTATACATGGTCAGCATTTTTTCATAGTTATTTTGCCGGGTAATAGAATTGGGAATTTTAAAAATATTGACCAGTTCATCTACCATTACAAGAATTCCTGCATATCCTGCCCGCACCATAAATGCGGCAAATACCTTTAAAAAGTCATACCAAGTCTCATCAGTAACGATATAATTAATAGCCAATTCTTCTCTGGCTTCCTTTTTGGAAGTATACTCTCCGCGAAACCACTTAAGCACATTGGATTTAGCAACGACATCGTCTGCCTTGTATGCCCGCCAGTAAGCGGCCACTGCCTTAGCAAATTCAAAGCCGCTGACCATACCTTCAAGTTCTCCCGTCACCCCATAGATTCGCTTTTCTACCAAGCTGTCAAAGGCAGGATCATTGGTATCGCATTCCATAGCAACCTGTGTCTGAATCCCGGAAATCCATTTTTCCAGAATCAAAGGCAGCGCGCCGCCATCCGGCTTAGACTTAACCGACATGTTACGGATCAACTCTTTATAGGTAGCCAATCCCTGCCCTTTTGTACCGGCAAACCGACGTTCTGGCGAAAGGTCCGCATCTACCACCACAAAGCCCCGCGCCGTAGCATAATTGCGAATGGTCTGCAAAAGAAAGCTTTTGCCGCTGCCGTATTTTCCAACAATAAAACGGAAGGTCGCGCCCCCATCTGCAATTATATCAATATCGTGCAAAATCGCATCGATTTCTCGTGCACGGCCTACGGTAATATATTCTAATCCAACTCTAGGCACAACGCCCCCTTTCAGGGCATTTATAATTGTACTTGCAATTCGTTTCGGTACCCGCGTCTCCATCAGTTTTCCACCACTTCCATCAGTTTTTCTTTATGTTCATCATATACAATCACTGTGTCGTCTATCTCCAGAATCGTATCTCCTATAATATCCATGGCCTTTCCGTTGATCCCGTCCAGCAAAACCTCCAGCATAATTTTGCTGTCTCTGGCTACATCCTTCACGCATTTCCCTTTCAATACAGCCTGCAGTGCCGCCGTCTCCGGCTCTGTCAAGCCGGAAACAAGCTGCCGCCAAGGATTTTCCTCTACCAGCGGTGCAGGTGCTATAATCACAGGAGTCTCCACTGCAGCAATTTCTTCCTCTTCCTCTGGAACAATCAGCTTGTCCTGAGTTTCCAACGCCTCCCGACGGATACGGCTGACTGCAGCCGTATCTACACGCACCTCTGTTCGGTTCCGGAGTGCCAGAAAGGCTCGCACTCCCTCTGTGATCTTCTCTGGTAAGGAAATTCCCACGCTTTGCAGCCGTTTCAATATTTTAGGGCTGCACATATCTGGAGAGCTACGAAGCTTGTACCGAAAATGCAGCGCAGTACGCAAGGCAGCCTCCATTTCTTTTATAATATATCCGACTAGGCATTTTCCCTCATCCTTCAGCAATACTGAACGGTATGTCCACCGATTCTTTGTACAAATGTACGTCTCCCGCGGGGACAGTTCCACGGCACGATCTTCCTGTTCCAGATATGGATAAAACAAAGCGCCTGCAAAAGGTTTCCAATCTGAATCCTTATGCATAGAATAAAATATAAAGTCCTCAAAAATTTTCTTTTTTTCTCTGCACAGCTTTCGCAAATAGGAAAGAAGAAAATAAAAGCAGTCATGGATCAGCGATTTGGTTTCATCTGTATAAAAAATAGATTTGCGAATATCATATTTGGATAAGTCCGCATACACGTCCAAGCTATCTTCTTTTTCAGATGTATAAGCAAACACCTTTGGATAATATTTTTTCAAATTCTGCTGTGCTGCAAATGCGGCAAAAGTCTGTTCCATTGGATAATATACGTAAAAATCCTTGATCCATTGAAGTACATATTTATCAATGGTTTTATCTATCTTCCGATATACACGCCAAAAATCCAAAAGCTTCTGCATGCTCTCCTCAGGGGATGTTGATCCGATGCAGGCCAGCAGTTCGTATATATACACAAAAGCATAAGAAACCGACGTACCTTGTATATCTCCCACACGCACCCGTGTACGCCAAGTGAAATATGTGCGAAGCTGTCCGTACCCCATCAGCTGATAATATGGAAAATAAAAGGAGAACGGCGCCGCTCCGGGGTAATCGTCTGTGAATTGCTCCATCATCCGGGCTTGCTCATAGAAAACTTTTGAAGGGTTACCTAGGTAGGACAGATCCCGGCGGGCAATTTGCCGCATTTCATAAAACAGCGTTCGTTTTTTATCTGGAGCAGCCTGTATTTTCTGACACGACGGAAACGCTTTCACACCAGACATTCCTCGGTCCTCCAGCAAAATCTCTGCAAATTTTATCTCCCAAGGAGATTTTTCTTCCGACATTGGCGTCTGTTCTTTTGTTTCGGAGTTTATCGCCTTCAGCTCTTCTCTGCTGGGGATAGGCTGGGGCTCGTAATTTCTTCTTTCGTCCATGACAGAACCCTTTCAAAAAGCTCCAATAAATATGTATTTATTGTACCACAGGATTACAAAAAGCGCAATCAAAATGTAGACAAAATCCCAATTGAAAAAATATTACTCTGCATTTATACCCAAGCAAAAAAGAAGGCAATATGCCTTCTTTTTTGCTTTTCCAGGTTAAACACACTGTCCGTGTGTGTCCTCTAGCTTGATAATGCGCATATTCTGCATTTGCATGGCATCTTTCAGATCAGCAATATTTTTGTGAAACGCTTCATGCTCCTGCTTATTCTGACTGGTCAGATTCGTCAGAGTGCAATTCAAGTTTTCCACAGAGTAATTAAGCTTTGTCAGGGTTCTGGAAAGTTCATAAATAACCTTTCCGATAGCTATGCCTGCAGTTGCCAGAGACAAAAAGCCTACAACAATATCCCAAGTCATTGCGGCACCTCGTTCCAGCCATGTATGCCAGGCTCCCATACATTGTTATCCACATCCGAAATCCAGTGCTTGTCCAAATGACATACCTTATCTCCCAACATATACACATCGTGTGCACCCACAGGCTGTGCCCATGTCGGCCACTCTTCTCCACAGTCACCTACACATGTCCAAAGTGACGCAGAGATCTCCGGCGTCCAGTCAAGCTGAGATGTGTGCTCTTGAATACAGCGATACAGACTCTGCCCAAAGGCACAGATATCGCCTTTTTTATAGTGTACAGAGTGATTCCAATCTGCAAATAATTCTGCGTGCTCCATCACAGCAACATCATCCAAAATCTGTGCCTGTGCAAGAGCCACGAAGGTAAGAAACGCCGTATTCATCAGTTTCTTTGTATCCTCCTGCCAAATCAGCATTACTGTGGGGCGATCAATTTGAGGACGGCCATCCACATGATAAATCTCTCCGTCCAAAATAACGCCTTGACCCTCACTTTCATCGCAGCATACAAACACACCGTTATCCTGCAGCTTTACCCACTGGAGCCGCTGCGCCATCTTTTCTTTTCCATCTATCCATGTATGATACATAACTTTTTTCTCCTTTTCTTAATTTAAACGCAAAATCCAAAACATACGCCATGATATCCAGACGCTCTGAACGTATTAGCATCGCCGTATGAACTAATATATACAAAATTGGAAGAATTTCCAGTCTGAGGAGAACGGGTCCACCAATGGCTGGGACATTCCGCCCCATTAGACAAGAATTTTTTGCGGCTGTTGTTGTCCGTGAAAATTGGATACTTGTATCCTTCTCCAGGAACAGAAAGTGAAACACTACCCATACACTCCAGCTGGGAAAACAGAAACAAGGATACAACGTCCGTGCGCATTGTATGGCTTGCAGCGCCAGACGAAGTTTGCTTTTTTACCGGTTTGATAACAGCACGCAGGTCGGCAGGCAGCATATTCCATAAACCCTGTTTCATCCAGTTGTATAGGTTCGCTCCTGTAAATCCTCCTTCGTTCGTATCAGACGTATTCATCTGACGATAACTGCTCATAAGATTTTTCAGTCCAAAGGTAATACCAGCTTTTCCCGTTCCGCTTGCCAAATCGTCATGGCGAAAATCGTAAATCTGCAGGGTAAGAATTTGACCGTCACTACAAGTGATATTTATTGTGTCTCCCACACTCCAATATTTAGACGCTATACCATTGGAAGATGCCTGCGCAATCTCTGACCAGCTGTTAAGAGACAAAATATTGAAATATCCCCGATATTGCCCATTTGTTTCCGTTGGTGTAAAGGTCTTTGTATAACCATCACAGGTTACAGTATAAGTCTGTCCTGTTGTTACGATACCAACAGTAACCTCTGCCTCCTGTGGTACTACATTGGAGTATCCACTAAATCCTCTGCCTGTTATCGTAAAGGCTTTTCCGACAAAACGTGTACTAAAAGACAAAACAAACAGGGTGCTTTCTTTTTTGGGAACAGGGTTGAGCAACTGCCATGCAGATCCGTCAAATATAAATAAAGCCCGCGCCTGTCCTGGAATCAAGTCCTGGTTCCAATAAATGCTGTTATTATATTGAATCGGATATGTTCCCGAATTATTGATGTTCAAATATAATCTCTCATCTATGCTGTCTGTTGCTGCATTTCGAAAATATACCGTCACCATGACTCCAGTTCTTAGAGTGAACCCACTGCCCACATTTACCGTTTTGGTATAAGTAGAAGTAGAAGTAGTACAGGTACCGTAAAAAGTATTTTGACTTCCTGTATGTGCTTCCAGCGCCTGCTTTACCAACGCGCTTGACGGCGGCAGACTGCCGTTCTGGGCAATATTCGTATTGTTGATAAGTGCACGTGTCTGAAGCGTATAACTGTTTGTTAATGGTATATATTGTACTACATACTCCGTTTCTGCTCCGCCATTAAAAACATATTTATAGCCCTCCTCACATTTTTCCTCTCTGCGAACCAACGTATACACTTTCTCTCCGCTTTTCAAAATCACATTCGGCTCTCCCGATGCCTGATGGAGCGCCCGCAAAGCTGTTATATTGGACGACTGATTTGTCACAAACTGCAGAACTGTAGCAGATTTTGCGTTGCTGTTCCAAAGCGTCCGCTCTGCTGCGGTAATATGTACATCTTTGCTTTCTGTATGTGCTTCCAGTGTTTGCTTCACCAATGTGCTGGACGGCGGCAGACTGCCGTTCTGGGCAATATTCGTATTGTTGACCAGCGCACGTGTCCGAATCGTATAGCTGTTTGTTGACGGTGTATATCGTACTATATACTCCGTTTCTGCTCCGCCATCAAAAACATAATCGTAGCCTGCATCAGCCTTTGTTTCCCTGCGAACCAACGTATACACTTTCTCTCCGCTTTTCAAAATCACATTCGGCTCATCTGACGCTTGATGGAGCTCTCTCAAAGCCGTTATATTGGACGACTGATTTGTCACAAACTGCAGAACTGTGGCGGGATCTGCCTTACTATTCCAATTTGTTCGTTCTGCATCCCCTACCAGCGCGCTTATTCCTCTTGTATCCAACTGCAAAATCGCCCGCGCTCCATCTTGGGACAATTCTTTCACTTTTATAGCCATTTTGTTTCTCCTCTCCTTTTTATACATAAATGCTGTAATTCATTATTAACACGTATCGCCAAAGGTTCTCCTGCAAGAGCCAAAGTCCAAAAATCGTACTCACCCTCATCAATAAACGACTTCATAGCCGCGCAAAACTGAATCCATCGATTGATGTCCTCACGTAACGGAGTAGTTTCATGAAATTCCTTATGCTCTACATAGTACGGATTGATCCAGTCCATTATTTGGTTGATTTTGTCAATGTTACGCTCCAAGGCATTAATTTTTATCTTAAGTTCCCGTATATTGGTACTATACCCTCTAGAAAAATCAATATCCTCCAATGGTTCCAGACTTTCTTCTCCAAAAACCTCTGCAAAGCGATTCCATACGTAGCAAAGATTGGTTTGAACTGCGGCGGGAATCCGATAATCCCATCGGCATCCCTGGGGCAAAGAAAACATCTCATTCCACGCCGATGTTCCCTCTTCTTCTACCTGTACTTTACAAATATAATTTGTAGTTTCAGACGCCCCATATGAATGAATTATAATGGTCGCTTGCCCAACACCGACTCCAGTCACCACGCCATCGTCCGTTACCTCAGCTACCTCCGTATTGTGGCTTTTAAAGACTAGGCTTTTGTGGCTGGCCGTTTCCGGATATACAGAATAAATAATATTGCTTGTTCCATTTACAGGAAGATATATTTGCGGGTTGATGACGTATACACATTTTATATCTTCTTCTACATTTATGATTACAAATGTCTCTGCTCCGCCGCCGTCTGCCGCACAAATATTGATACGGCATGTTCCTGCGGAACAGGCACGCACCATTCCACTTCGTGAAACAGTAGCTACCTTGGGGTTGCTGCTGGTATACGATACTTCATGAATGCTGGCCGTTTCCGGAAATATCTGCACACGCAGCTGTGTCGTCGAGCCTTTCTGCAAAGGACTGTCTCCCCACGCCGAAATAGACTTTACATATATCGGCTTTGTTGTAAAAATTTCTGTCACTGTGCGGGTGGCAATACCGTTTGCGGCTATCGCCCGAAATGTTGCTGCATACTGCGTATTGGGCTGCAAATCTTGAAAAGTTGCAACCCCTTCTTTGACCCTTTTTTCTATATTGTTTACGGTAAATATATATTCCTGGATCCCAAGGGCATGGCTGGCTTCCATAGTAAGAGTTACTGTGTTCTGATCCACTTCTGCCACTTGCCTGTGCTCCAATACAGGCGGGATCTGGGGAACCGGGTCCAAAATTACCTCCCCTTCCGCTTTCATTGTATTTTCTCCCACACGCCATACGGCAGACAGCTTTACCGTTCTTGTACCATCAAGACCGTGCGGAATTCCCTTCCATTCCCATCGGGTCAAATATTTGTTCTTGGTACCAGAGTTACCGCCCAAGTTGTCCGAAAAAGCCGGGGTCTTTACCGTATGTGGCTCACCAAACTCCGCAAGGTCTACTGTTATTTCTCCCGCAAACACTGCCATAGTTAAGCTGTATCGATAATATACTGTCAGCGCCACATCACTGGTGTTTTTCTCATTGTTGACCTCCGAATCCCATACACAATATAAATGGGAATGACCTATTCCTTCAAAATATCCACTTGCCATTGTATCTCACCTGCCTTCCGCCAATTTGTATGTTCCATCTGCAACGAGCTTGTCGCCTTCCAGATGGAGCGTTCGCTGTACAAGAAATACATCTTTTCCATTAATCAAAATCCGGTCGCCGGTATGAATATTGTTGTCCATAACGGCTTTGGCATTGTAAAACTCCGAATGGAAATAATATTTAGCGTATAGATCCCGCAATGTGTTAAAATGCTTGTACGCCGTATCCGCGCCCACTCCGGTTACACGCATGGCGCTCGTATCCAGCACCAGTTCCGCCGCGCTGCCGGAATACGCCGTATTTCTCAAGGAATGTGTCTCCGCTTCCTCATCATCCGCCTTATACTTGATCGTCAAAGTACGATACGGCTCCCGCAGTTCCGTACTGTCGCCGCTGAATACCTGCACCTCCGGAATGATTTTCGGCCTGCTCATCCCTCGGTCAGTTGGATCTACTGGGGGTGCCTCCAAAGCGTCCTTTGTAGATTTAATCAAAATTCCATCGGAACGGCTGGTATCCACATACGCCCCGGCGGCAAGACACAATACGGTAAGCGCTTCTCTTTTCGTCATCTCTTTTTCAAAAGCACCCATAATCTGCATATCCAACATAGATGCGTCAGACTCCGGATCCAAAGCAACGGAAGATTGTCCTGCGTCCTCTCCATCGGATAAAATCCTTTTTATCCAATCGGTCAATGTCTTGTTCACAGAAGATATAGGCTTTATTTTAGACTTGTCCAGCTTGGACAGAATATCGTTGCCGGTTATGGAAATGCGCTGCCCCTGTATTTTTAAATCCGTTACATGGTGTTTTGCAATCCGCTCTCCGCCATACCAGATTTCAAAATCCTGCTGTTCCTGAAAGGTTGCCTCCGGATCCGCCCAAAGCACCACGCTGCTGGTATTGACCTGCAGCTGATCCGCCACCAAATTTACATTTTCCGTTACAGAAGCAGAAAGAACAGCGTCCCCTTCATATACTTCCTCGTGGCCGTAATCGATCCGGCATAGCCGTGCCCATCTGTGGCCAAACGACCAGCTTTTAAAGACAATATCAAGCTGCACATATCCCTCTACCTTCTTTTTACAGAAAAATACGTTGCTGTCCGGATAAAACGTCTCCGTAACCGTTTTCTCTTCCTCCCCCGGAGCAGTCGCCAAATGCCAGACAAGCTCTACCTCGGCAGCATACTCCTCTTCTATAGGCGAAAAAAACAAAGTGATTCCGTCAGATGTAATCGGAAATCTTGCCCTTCCTTCCTCCATGTCAAACATACGAATTGTAAGAACAGGATAATACCTAAATTCACCGGTGCTGTCACACATGTCCTCACTGATATAGCCTACGCTTTCCGTTATATCGTCTCCCAGACAGTAAAACGGATATCCCACATCGCTGCTCATGTACTGTTCTTCAAAAGAAGCCAGCCGCCGGGGGATGCTGTCGTCCTGCAAGTCTTCCAGCCGGGCAAATGGACTTATATTATCGCTCGAAATTCTGGTACTTTTTTTATCAATGAGCGCATAGTTTTTATAAATGATTTTAGCACCCATTGGCCTTACCTCCTTTTGGCAGACTGCGGTACAATCTCAAAGGACAGGTCAAACCAGTAATTTTCACCGTCCCGTATAAAGCCTAGGGTATCCGACACGCTGGTTATGTACCCGATAAATGTATAGGTGGTTTGCCCGTAAGGCATTTCAAAAATATGAAACTCATCCGGCGATGTGAGAATTTCATACAGCGCATCGTACTGCTCCGGATGCAGCGCGGAAGTCTGCAGCTGTACCGAATAGTTATAAAAAGAACCGATTACCGACCGAATCGCCGTACCCGTAGTGGTGCTGCGGGCCGTTTCCCGCTCCTGCGCAGAAAACTTTCTGGACAGGGCTGTGACGCCCACGTCAAACTCTGTATTGTCGATTTTAAACATTACCAAACACCTCCTGAAGCAAGGCGGACGCCTCGCTCTGCTTTTACCGTTTCCATCATATCAAAGAGCACATTTTCCCGCACCTTTGCCTCTACGTTCAGGTAGATGGGCTGCTGGGTCTGCTCCGCGTTTGCACGGCGCACCGCGTCGTACACGCCTCCCGATACTGCCGCTACAATCTGGTCGTTGTTCATAACCACGTTCCGGCTTCCGAATGATCCTACAAACTCCGGTCCCGCTTCTCTAGCTACGAACAGTTCCCCGTATCCGGGAATACCTCCTTCGGCCAATGCCGGCAATCCTTTGCTTGCAGCAACAGCTTTTGCTATCACTTCTATTATAGTTAAAACTGTTTTTGCAATTTCTTTAATTTTTGATTCTTTTTTATTATCTGATATTTCATCGTCAAGTGTATTTAACGTTATTTTTATAATAATAGCTTCAGACCAAGTACCAAAAGTTGCAATCCAAATACCCTTAGCTACATTCAAAATATCAACGATTGAACAAAAGATTTCAAAAAGTGACATAAAAATCTCTAAAGCGATTATTGAAATATTTTCTATAACTTTTTTAATTTCTTCTTGTTTTTCTAGTATTAGGTCCATTCCTAAATTCATAGCTATTTTCATATCAAACAAATAATTAAATAATGATGAATCGATATTTTCTGACTGTGAACCTATTGCTGCCTCAATTGTTTTTATATGTGTTCCTATTGAATTTATTAAACTATTTGTATATTGAGGAAAATTCATATTTATTATTTCACATAAAATATTACAGCAATCCCTTAACATAAATATCACTTCGTTGGTTGATGACCTCAACAACTCTTGGTTCGCCACAAGCATCCGTTCATTTATATTCGTACATAAAATTTCAAATCGAGCTGGAATGTCCCATGCAATAAGTGACAATAAGCTTTCCTGATTGTTCATAAAAGCTTCTGTTAACATATCACTTAGTTGATCCATTTTTCTTGGTACATCCCATCCTAAAAATGACTGAGCATATTCCTCCTGCGTATTAATGGATTCAGATAAATTTATAGACAAATCTTCTGTTAAAATTGGTAAATTCCATTCCAACATAGCCTGGAGTATCTGACTGTTAAATATATCAAAATCCAAACTAAGTTTAAATTTTTCTACTAACAATGGTATCCATGTAGATATAATATTTAATAATTTTTCAGAATCATCATTTTTCAATCTTTCTGTGAATTCTGTCATTATAATTTCTCCTTTTTATACTTGATTTTTTTCTGCTTAAAGTTTATTATATGAATAGTACCTATTTAAATTATATTCTATGGAGGGAGACAATAAAATGTACAAATTTTTTCGACAGTTTTTCCTTTTTCTTTTATGTATCACCTGTTTCCTTTTTTGCTCCAGTTGTAATCCCAACTCTTCATCAAAATTAGATACCAAGTTAAATACAAATAACATATCAGAATTAAACATCCCTTATGAAGGTAAATCTCTAAAAATAACTGCTACTAATATAGTTGCAACTGATTTTTTATCTATATCAGAATTAATGGATAGTCAAATAATAGTTGGGGTAAAATTTGAAATCGAAAATATATCTAACAGAGATTATTATGTAAAAGATGGTGAAACAGTAGAGGCATTAATTGATAATGTTACCACATCAATATTCATGTTAAACCCTCTAGATCTTCTATCTAGTAAGGATAATGAATATTTATTAGAAAAAGCAATTGTTCCTGGAAGCCAATCTGAAGGATATTGTTCTGTTGTTGCATCAAAAAAAACTAAAACGATTAATTTCCGATTTTTAGACGGTTATGACACCAATAATTATATTTATTTTACATTGGATATTCCGTCTATCAATACAGATTCAACAAACGCCCCTGATACCAGCAACATACCTGATACCAGCAACATACCTGATACCAGTAATATACCTGATAATACTGGTTTGTTAACCTTGGAAAAGTATAATCAAATTGAAATAGGTATGACATACAATGAAGTTAAAAAAATAATAGGAAGTGATGGTTCTTTGTCCATGGAATCAGGGTACAAGGGAACTGATAATTATATGGCCATTTATAGATGGGAATGTTTAGGAGATGGATCTGCTTCCCTAGGCTTTGGTGGAAAAGACGTTAAACTTTATGCCAAAAAACAATATGGATTAAAATAATCTCCTACCTTAAGCTGCACAACATGTGCAGCTTTTCTTTTTATCTCCTCCTTTCTATGCAAACTTACGCAATACGTAAAAAGAGAAATTGAAGTATATTTTGGCCAAAGGTGGCCAAGGCAACTGTCCGATCATACGAACCCCTCCCTTGGGCATCTTTGATCCTATATGGAATGAGGCGTTCCGGATTGAAATCCCCGCCTTATAATTTGCATTTTACAACTTATTACCTATTGCGTAAGTTTTCAAATAAAAATTTATACCTTTGAAACACTACTGATATATTTGCTTGGAAACTAAATTTTCTATGTTATTGGTTTATTGTTAAATTGTACGCCAAACTTACCCAATGCGTAAGTTTGGTTTTGCTAGCACAAAACCTATATAGTATTTCACCTAACTGGAACAAGCTGTTCTATTTGGCTTTCTAAATTGCATCCATCTCTTACTTGTTGCATAAGTTTTTTGGTTTTATTTTGATTCAGAAATTCAAATAAGTATAAAATTCACTTTTATTCTTTTATAATTGACAAAATAATTCCAATATGATAAAATAAAATTGTAAAATTATACCATCCATACCATTTTGCATCATGCAGCATAATTAGGAGATATAATTATGAAAAAAATTCTTTTGTTCCTGCTTGTTGTATCCTGTCTGTGGCTGTGTAGCTGCGAAATCTTTTCCGGCAGTACAAGGCAAACGATAGGAAACACAGAACAAGTTACAGAAGAAGATATTGAAAAAGAAACAGAAGAGACCACGGAAGAGGAATCCGTTGACGGACACACGCCGGATCAGCCGATTGCGATAGGTGAATATGTTTCAGTTCCTGCAAGCAAGGCAGACCTACAAATAAAGGTTATAGAGGTAGTCGGCCATGCAGACGATATTGTGATAAAAATGAATTTGACTGTTGACAATCTAAAAAGCGGGGCGCGGTTAAGTCTTTACAATGCTGATTTTGAATTGCTTTGTAATAATGGACAGATTATAGAAGAGGATTATGCCTACTCGGAATATGAAATAGAGAGAAAATACAATTTAGATATTCCATATGTATATGATGTAACAATGGGTGGGGATGGCAGCGTTGACTTTTATATTTATTTTCACGGAGCAAGGGAAAATGCAAAAATGCTGACCATATCCTATGGACGAAACAAATATATTTACTTTGCATTGACATGAGTGGTGGCTGCGCACGGTATGTGCGCAGCTTTTATTTTTATAAAAAGGAAAGCCGAAAGTCGCGCGCCTTCCACCGCAAAGTGTATATTGGCAAAGTTTTATCCGCGTTCCTCCGGCTTTTTATTTTGAAATTGCTGATTAAAGGCTTTGGCCCAGCATGCAAATTTAATTGCATCTGCTTTTCCCTTTTCTTCTTCCACCAACTGCTGTGTAAGCGCTATGGGTTGATCAAAATAGGAGGCATTTTTAGAAAAGTTCACTGCTATTGCCCGGGCAATATATATCCCCTGCAGCCATGCAGAGAAATTTGCTTTGGCGCGGTATTCCTGCGCGGTATGTTCCTGACGCTGTTTGAAAGCCTCAACAAACGGGGCAAGCTTTTTGGGCGTCAGATTCCAAAAAGTTTGATAATCAACCCCAATCGTAAGCGCCTGGACAAGCCAAACATTGTAAATTGCATCTTTAATAGAGGTTATTCTGCTTTGGGGCCGCTCCCTGTCCTCTGCTGTATCTGTTTCGTCGAGAGCGCCTGAAAAAAACCGCTATCCTGCACCGCCTTTGCAATATCTTCCACGATTTCTGTAAAATCACCGCCATTTACGATGTGTGCTTCCAGTTCCATGCCAGCAGTTTCTGTATCGCCAATAGCTAAAGCCAAAAATCCGCGGATCGCGGCCATTGGCTTTTTGTCGAAATCTGCCATAGAGATTCCCATGTCTTCCAACTGACACATCGCATTAAAGCTAAGTTCCGGCATTTTATATGTTTTTCCATTAATCCTCATTTTTTATTTCCTCTTTTCAATTCATTTTTCGAATCGGGGGCATTGTTGCCCCCGATCTTCTTTTTTCAAAACCAATCTTATTAACTTACTCAGCTTTTTTTGTAATCTCTCCAGTGGGAACGATACTGATTTTCATATCAACAGCAGCGTTGGCGCCCGCGCCAACTACCCAAACCGTCAGTTCGCCTTTCCACTCAAAGATACCGTTTGCGCCATCCTCACCGAAATACAGGGCAAAATCCTGTTCACCGGTAAGTGCGATCAATTTATCATAGTCTGCAGGATCATAGTTTGCAGTAAATTCCATGGGAACAGTTGTTTTTACACCCATAATAAATTTCTGTGCAGTATCGGAAAGTGTTGTCGTTTCAATGGTCTGCGGCGCCGCACCCATATCCGGAAATGCTTTAATATCTACCAGAGTTTCATAGGCCGCAGAACCTGCGCCTTTCGCTTTCAAATAAATACCGCTTGTACTGATTGCCATCGTGTTATTCTCCTTTTTTATTCTGTAATTTTTGTTATAAATTGTACAGGAACTGTCTGCAGACTGCTGTCCGTATCCAGTACTACAACACCCACAGCTGTCATGCTGCCGTCATAGACTTCAGAGGATAGTCCAATCAGTGTTCCCTCCTTGTAATCAGCAGTATCGCCTATGTAAGACTTGCTGCCGATATCCCATCTGGGATTTATCAAACAACGCACACGCACATTTTCTGTCATTGTTATGATTATACCTTTCTTTGTGTTTATGAAGATTTTGACACATGAAACGAGGCTGCATCTGTAATACTTCTCCAATTACAAAGTTCTAATATGCTTCCTTCACGCCATAATTTCCTGCAAATTTTTCAAGCATATATGCAAACAGCATTTGTTGCGCTAGAAGCAGATGAGAATAGAAATTAGATAGATTTTTCATATTGTCCTCGAAGGGATTGGATGCCAAGACTCATTCTTTGCAGTCGATTCCTCCAAAACAGTATTCAGAATTTCATCTTTTTCTCTTTTTACGATATCGTTTAAGTATTCATCGTTGTACAACGACTTGTCCAAAAAACATGTGACATTTTCCCCATAAAAACATTTTTGTATTACAGCCTCTTTCCAGCGTGCTTACCCACAAAGGATATATTAAACGTGCGAAGTCCGTGACATATGGGTTATGTCCTACACAAAACGCACCAGTCGCAGCTCGCCGGCGGTACCAGTCCGTCTTGCTTTGACATGCTTATCTTACAAAATAAAGCGGTCAATAAATGACCGCTTTATTTTTAATATTTTTAGAAAATTTAGGTTTCTTCATGATCAAATTGAAATATATGTTTTGCCTTTGACGTAAGGTATATCCGTATATCCTGTTCAGTCTTTTTTTCCAATACCGCTTTTGCTATAGCATTACATTTGGACTGATTTAGTTTGGAAAGTCCTGCCCGAACAGATAAAATATTTGATGGATCCACACTAAACACATCCAGTCCAAATGCCACAAGAAGCGGTATAAGTCTTACATCAGCTGCAGCTTCTCCGCACATTCCGCATGAAATGCCCCGCTTTTTTGCACAAGCTATAATATACTTTATCCCCCTTATAACTGCCGGATCAAATATGGAGTACAAGAAGTTTACATCAGCATTGCCTCTGTCAGCAGCCAGAATATAACCGGTAAGGTCATTCGTACCGATACTGAAGAAATCAACGTGCTCCGCAAGCAAGTCCGCTGTTAGACATGCTGCTGGTGTTTCAATCATAATACCTACTTCGATATCCTTTTTATATGGGACATGCTTTTCATCCAATTCCTTTTTTGTTTCCTGAATCATTGCCCGAACTTTTAAAATTTCATCAACTCTCGTAATCATTGGAATCATGATTGCAACATTTCCATAAGCCGACGCACGCAGGAGCGCTCGAAGTTGTGTTCTATACAGTTCCCTGTCTTCAAGGCAATACCTTATGGCGCGAAATCCCAAAAGTGGATTTTCTTCTTTCTTCAGTTTTAAACACGGAATATTTTTGTCGCCACCCACATCCAGCGTACGAATAATGACCCGCTTATCCTTCATACCAGCTGCAACTGCTTTATAGGCTTCAAATTGCTCCTCCTCGGCAGGCAGTATATCTCTATTTATAAATAGAAATTCTGTTCTGAAAAGTCCTATCCCTTCGGCATCTCCAGCGACAGCAGCGGCAACCTCTTTCGGCAAACCTATATTAGCAAGCAATTCTTTTTTTATACCGTCAGCTGTTACTGTTTTCTTTTCTTTGAACATCTCGGCCATTGCTTCTTTTCTCGCACGGATTTCCCTTGTTCTGAAAAATTTGTGCTTTAGATTGTTGTCAAAACTTGTATATATCTCTCCTGTTCCACCGTCAACTATTATCTTGGTTCCAGCGTCAATTTCTTTTAACGCATTGGCTACGTTTAGCACCGTGGGGATTTTTAGCGCGCGAGAAATAATTGCTGAATGTGAAGCCATTCCACCCTTTTCTGCCACAATTGCTGCAATATTTCTCACATCTATTTCTGCCATTATTGCAGGCGTAAGCGCTTCTAAAATGAGTACCGTATCTGACGGAAGGTCTTTCAAATCAAAATCTTCCCTTCCTAAAAGATTTTGTAAAATCTGCCTTTTTATATCAGCAATGTCTTCTGCTCGTTGACGCATATGTTTATCTTCTACGGATGAAAGCCTAGCGATGAGGTGGGCAAATACCATTTCCACGGCTCTTTCCGCACACCTTCCCCCGTCTATTTCCATATTTATCTGAGAGAGTACCCAAGGATCGTTCAATACCGCGATATGACTGCGAAGAATTTTTCCATCAGCGCCAGATGTATCCACTCGTCCGGCCCATTCTTCGTTCCTTTGCACAAACTGACCAACGGCTTTTCTAAATCGATTTCTTTCTGTTGCAGTATCGGTTATAACGGTATCTGCATATACCACAGGCGCCCCTATATATTTTATTACCTTTCCAATGCCAATTCCGTCGGAAACGCCAATTCCTTTTAACATATGTGCAGCATCTCAATTCTATCATAGCCACAGCTTTGCCCGCCTCTTGCTGTTGACTTTTCATCAGGCTGTATTGTATTAAAATTCCCTAAATCAACACTATGCATATATAGGAACCTCCCTCTAGAAATAGTTAAAATATTATAGCATTTTCATTATGTGCGCTTTTGTCGCAAGACCGCCTGAAAATGCGGTTGCGCTTCCAGCTGCCGCCCCAAGTAACAATGCATATTCATATCCTTTGCTCATTCCTGCAATAAATCCAGCAATCATCGAATCTCCTGCCCCCACCGTATTTATTACTTTTCCACTGAATGCTTTTCTTCTGTGTACCTTTCCAAATGCGTCAATGAGCAATGCCCCCTTATCCCCAAGAGAGACCAACACATTTTCAGCGCCAGCATGCCTGAGTTCCCATGCCGCGCCTATTATTTTTTCATCTGTATCCAATTTCATACCACAAATCTGTTCAAGTTCGTCTTTGTTCGGTTTAATCAGAAACGGTTTATACTTAAGTACGTTTATTAAAAGTTTTCCTGTGGCATCCACAATACATTTTGTGCCTGTTTTAGAAAGTCTGGCGAGTATTTTTTCATATATACTCTGTGGAAGTGTCCTTGGTACACTCCCCGCGAGAACCAACATATCATTGCATTTTAGCGCATCAAGCTTTTTATACAATGCATCAACTTCTCTATCGGATATTTGGGGTCCTTGTGCATTAATTTCTGTTTCATCCTTGCCCTTTAGCTTTATATTGATTCTTGTATATCCCTGACGAAGCTTTATGAAATCCGTTTTTATTCCCATGGAGTCAACTGCGTTCGCTAGCGCGTCTCCTGTAAATCCTGCTATAAATCCAAGGGCTGTATTTTCAATGCCAAGGTTTGCAAGCACTATGGACACATTAATTCCTTTTCCGCCAAAATATATTTCTTCACTATTGGAACGGTTCGTCATGCCATACGCAAGCTCATCGATTTTTATAACATAATCTATCGCTGGATTGAAGGTAACTGTATAGATCAAAGTATCGTCCTTTCCGCCTTAAAACAGCTCACCAATTATATATTTTCTATTTTTAATCGGACTTTATTCAAATCAATTGCTATTATATTATCGGGACTATCTAAAAGAATAAGGGGCATTGCGCCATAGACGGTTGCCCACCTATTTTGCAATGCTCCTTAAATTCATTATTTAGTTTTTGCTTTCACAGGACTTTTTATTAGACCGGCGACGGACAATTAACAGAGCAAATACTGCTGTAAGGCTCAAAATGAATGCCAAAATAATACTGTTAAAGGTGTCTCCTGTCTGCGGTACAGATGGGGTCTTATCCGTCTTGTCGGTATTGACAACTGGTTTAGTAGTATCATCTGTGTTATCCTGTTCGTTGTCTTTATCCGCGTCAATGCCCGGCTTGTTCGTGTCGTCCGGTTCTTTATCCGTAACCACATTTTTATCCGCTATACCATCACCGTCCGTATCGATGTTTATATCAGCTTTTCCATCTCCATCGGTGTCGATATTGATATCGGCCTTACCGTCTCCATCCGTATCGATGTTAATATCGGCCTTACCATCTCCATCAGTGTCAATGTTGATATCAGGATTTCCATCTTTATCAATGTCGATGTTAATGTCAGGTTCGCCGTCTTTATCTGTGTCGATGTTGATGTCAGGTTCGCCATCTTTATC
>CAOKAC010000010.1 GCA_948466345.1 uncultured Clostridia bacterium
GCGCTTCGCTAACTAAATTGCAGTCAGCGCTTCGCTAACTAAATTGCAGTCAGCGAAGCGTTACAATATTTTTCAAAAAATACGTTTTGTTGTTAAAGAGGATTCTTTGGATAGAATAATCGATATTATCTGTTATATCTAAAAAACAATTCAGACAGAAGAAGATAAGTACAACCCCCCGTTTTTAAAAGTCAAGGATGCGGAACAAATCAACAATCTCAATGAACGAATGCGGACTTCTGTTAAGGACAGGTCCGGATGTCAACATTTTAGAATTGGACATTTCGGTTTACAGCCTTTTTGAAGGGGAGCCCATAAGCCATTTAGTGGTTAGAAATTTAATTGACTTTTTACTGACGATGAAGAGATATGCCTGCTATCGAAAGGAATTTGGTATCAAGTATAATGATGACTATCTGAACTATAGTTTTTAAGCCGGAAAAACATATCCTCAGCCTGCTTTTCAGGGAGGTATCCGTTCAGTTTACCACTGGTCAGTAGGTTCATATATAACACCTTATGATTTTGTTTTAAGTGCCCTGCGTGCCGTTGTCCTCGTATTCCGATAGTCTTGTTTTCTTCGGCGGGTAAGATAAGATCGTGTCCCCCCTGTCAGTCTTTTTTTATTTCATTGACAATATTTTCAATTCATGGTATACTGATTTTTGTATTTTTCAAAAGGAGCGGGGATATGCGCGGCGGAAAATCAGTTGTCAAAAATGTTGCATTTGGATTTGGTTCTAAATTGATCGTTCTGGCGTTTGGAATGATCGTCCCGCAGCTTCTGATCAAATCATTTGGATCAGAAGTCAACGGGCTTCTGACGACAGTTACACAAATTTATACATATATTGCACTTTTGGAAGCAGGCATCGGCAATGCGGCAGTAAACGCCCTATATCGTCCCTTGGATGATGGCGACAGAGATACTGCAAGCAGCGTGATTTCGGCTGCGCGGCGGTATTTCCGAGAGGTGACTGTCCTGTATTTGGGGGCAGTGATTTTATTTGCCGTAATATATCCTTGGTGTGTCTCTTCTGAAATCGATAAGATGACGATTTTTTGGGTAGTTTTCATCCAAGGTCTAACAGGTTGTATTTCCTATTATTTCTGTGCGGTATATAACCAACTTTTAGATGCGGACGCCCATAAGTATGTAACGGAAAATGTAGAGCTTTTGGGATATGTATTGACTTCCGTTGCCAAAATAGTGCTCATTTCTATTGGCTTCAATGTGATCAGTGTCCAGATTGCTAATTTTGTAATGGTGATTGTAAAGGTTATCGTGACCTATTCTTATTGTAAGAAGAAATACCCATGGATTGTATATAAAAAGAATGCGGACAAAAATTTGTTAGAGCAGCGTGGAGCTTTTATCATTCATGAGGTCTCTACAGCTATCTTTTATAATACGGATGTATTTATTATTTCCACTTTTTGCGGTCTTCTCCTTTCCAGTGTGTACGGCGTATATAATTTGGTATTCTCTGCATTAAATACCTTAGTCAATACGGCGAACGGCGGCCTGGGATTCCTTCTTGGGCAAAATCACTACAAAGATCATAAAAAATTTTTGCTCCTCTATGAAACGTACGATACCATTTATACCATGGTCGTATTTATTATCTTCAGTATTGCCTATATTTTGGCCATTCCCTTTGTCGCCTTGTATACAAGAGATATTACAGACACAAATTATATTATTCCATATGTCCCGCTTCTGTTTTCGGTGATCAATATTATGTCCGGTACTCGCGCAGTTGCATCCCGTCTGATTACTGTTACAGGAAATGCCCGAAAAACCCAAGGACGCAGTCTGGCCGAAGCGATTATTAATCTGATAGCGTCGCTGGTTCTTGTTCAATTTTTTGGAATTTACGGTGTTTTAGCGGGCACAATTATAGCGCTTTTGTATCGGATGAATGACATGCTTATTTTTGCAAGCCGTCATATTTTAAAGCGGAAGGTGATTGCAGGATATAAGAATATCTTTGTCAATGGGCTATTGTTTATCGGTATTGTTTTGATCAATGAAAATATTACGCTTCATGTGGGCGGTTACGGTTCCTTTGTGGTACATGGCATTGTTATTTCTGCCATTGTTGCGGCGGCATATTTCCTTTTAAACTGTATCTGCAATATGCGGCTTTTGAAAAATGTGAAGGTAGTACTGCAGGCACGTAAAAATCAAGCCGCGTAGAGTTTTAAACTTGTGAAATTTCCCCTGTAAAAATGTCGCCGGCGATGCTGATAGGATTTTGACGCAGGTCAAATTTGGAAAGAGCAGTGTCGGAAAACATGATTCCCCGACGCAGAGAAAACTGGCCAAAGCGCCGGCGAAGCGTATCTACTGTTTCTTCCAACTGCTCTTGCTTTTGCACAGCGGAAATATCTGACAGGAAAGACATCTGCTCCGTCTGTGGAAGTTGCAGATCGCACGCCCGTACACTTAAACTGCGGATTGGCCTGCCGGTTTGATTGGACTTTACTAGAGCGTAGGCTTTTTGGAAGAGGGAAGCGGAAGTGCGGTTGGGGATAGACAGGGAACCTTGCCGTTCAATCCAATGTAAGGAATTATCGCGGATACCCACCTGAACAGTTTTGCAGATAAAACCGTATTCCCGCATTCGGGCAGATACACTTTCGCAGAGCGTATGAAGAACGATCCGGATGTCTTGGTCTGAGAGGAGATCCCGATTTGTCGTGGTGCTGTTGCTGATGGATTTGATCATGGATTTTGCACCGATATTGCTTACGGGAGATGTGTCTAAACCATTTGCAAACAGCCACAGTGTTTGTCCGTGTTTTCCCAAAAGAGATTTTAAAAAGACAGGATCTGTCTGTGCTAAGGCACCTATGGTTTCGATACCACAGCGGCGCAGACGATTGCGTGTAGAGGCGCCTACATACAGCAGCTCTTCCACGGAAAGAGGCCAGACGATGTCTTTGAAATTATCCTGCCGGATTACTGTAGTAGCGTCTGGTTTTTTTAGATCCGAACCAAGCTTTGCAAAGATTTTATTGTAAGATACGCCGACACTTACCGTTAAACCCAGTTCCAGCTTGATACGGCGTCGAATCGTGTCTGCAATAGCTGGGCCGCTTCCAAACAAAGATGTGCTGCCGGATACGTCTAGCCAGCATTCATCCACTCCAAAGCTTTCTACCTGATCGGTATACTGTCTGTAAATTTCCCAGACTGCCTTGGAATATTTTATATATTCATCATGGTGTGGAGGTATAAAAACAATATCCCTACACTTTTGTTTGGCCATCCAAAGAGGATGGCCTGTTTTTACGCCGCATCGTTTGGCCGCTTCATTTTTTGCTAGTACGATACCGTGCCGTGCCTCTCTGTCTCCTGCTACTGCCACCGGTTTATTTCGCAGACTAGGCTGCTGCAAGCATTCTACGGAAGCATAAAAGTTATTCAAATCAGAATGCAGAATAACCCGTTCCAAAACAACACCTCCGAACAAATGTTTTGTATTATTATATGTTTTTATGTCGAAAAAAACAAGCGGGAAAATATGGAAGTTTTGACAAACAGGGAGAATTTATGGTATAATAGCTACGATTTAATCAGAGATCAATAGAACTAAAAGGACAGAGGATGTAAACGTGAGACATATCGGAAAACAGGGCCTGGCCCTGACGTTAGTATTATGTATTCTATTGGGTACATTTGGCACGGGCCATGCGGCTTTGGATCAGAGCGTGTCGGATCATGAGCTGGGCGCGTCTGCGGCATGCGAGGGGCAAAATCTTGGTATATTCAATGGTATACCGGCATGTATAAATGCAGATGATCAATTGCATATTTGTGAGAATAATTTTCCGGATGTGCTTTTCAGAAACTACCTATTGGAACGTACTGGTGCAAACGACGGATATTTTTCCCAGGAAGAAGCAGAAATTACATATATATATGTTTCTGGATACAAAATTGAATCTTTGCGTGGGGTAGAGTTTTTTACCGCTTTGCTTGAACTGATATGTTCTAGAAATGTATTGACCGAATTGGACCTAAGCAACAATACGGTGTTGACGACTTTGCGCTGCGAATACAACCAGCTTACAGAACTGGATGTAAGTAGCTGTACAGTGCTGGATTATTTAGATTGTAGCAACAACGAGTTAAGAAATTTAAATGTAAGTGGTTGCACCGAGCTAACAATTTTGCAATGCTACGATAACTGGCTTATGGAACTGGATGTAGATGGCTATACGGCATTAGATTATTTAGACTGCTCCAGAAATCAGCTAACAAAATTGAACGTGAATGGCAACATGGCACTAACGATGTTACAATGCTACAGCAATCAGCTTATGGAACTGGAGGTTAGTGAATGTACAGCGCTTACCATTTTGCATTGTTATAATAACAATCTGACAGAGCTGGATGTGAGGGAGTGTATAGCGCTGGACGATTTAGACTGTAGTTATAACCAACTGACCAAATTGGATATGAAGGGATGTCCGGCACTGACCTATTTAGAATGCAGTTATAACGGGTTGACAGAATTGAATGTGGATTGTAATGTAGCATTGATGACCTTGAGTTGTGAAGATAACCTGCTGACCAAACTAGATATGAGCAGTAGTACGTCATTGAACGAATTGTACATCGGTTATAACCAGATAGTAGAATTAAACGTGGGCAAGAATTTTGCACTGACAACGTTGCACTGCTACAATAACTGTCTTACAAAATTGGATGTGAGCAATAATACAGCTCTGATTGACTTGTACTGCGACAATAATCAGTTAACAGAATTGAATGTGAATAGCAACACGGCGCTGACAAGTCTGAGCTGTGCTGGTAACCACCTGACAGAATTAGATGTGAGCAACAATACGGCGTTGGCTGCTGTAGATATTTCTGGACATACTCGAAGACTTACGATTGATTCTTCTGAGGATGGCAGAAAATCCGTCAATCTTGGAAAGCTCATTTCTCCAAGCAGCTTTGATAAAGTGATTCATGTTTCCGTAGGAGAGTGGAATCCACAAACAGGGGTCGTGACGATTCCAAATACGGATCAGATTTTTACCTATACATATGATACAGGAAATTCCAATTATCCTATGGAGGTTACTGTGTACGTAGTGTCGTGCACTTTAACAATCAACGGAGAATCTTTTGTATACGCTCCTGGACTGGAACTTCCCTTGGTAACGTCCGATTTTTATACGTCAAATGGTTGGGGATACCGGTTTGCAGGATGGAGCGGTGATATTGACACAGTTTCAGATACTGCTAACAGCAATACTACTGTCACTATTCCAGAGAAGGATATAACGCTGCAGGCGGATTATACTCTTATTGGTGATATTGACGGAGATGGAGACGTTTCTCCAGCAGATGCGGTGCAGATCGTCCGAATGTCTGCGCAGAATATTCCTGAAAGGGGTGCAGGAGATATAGATGGAGATGGAATGATAACTTCTGCTGATGTGGTATATATGAAACGATATCTGGTTGGAAACTTTATACCGTCTAAATAAGAAAAGCCTCCGTATCGGAGGCTTTTCTTATCTTTTCTTTCTTTTGGGTGCATGCACTTTTTTTCGCTTCTGATTTCTTCCAGAAAGTCCTGCGAAAAATCCGCCGGCACCTCCGGCGAGGGGAACAAATACATAAAGCAGAGAAGCAACTACCGGGGAGTAGGTATCTGTACCACTTTCTTTAAATGCCGACCCTATCAAAATCACTGCGGTGAGCAGCAGTCCGGATACCAGTCCGCCTACAATGCCACTGCGTTTTCCAGCAGCAATGCCGCCAATCAAGGCGGAAATATACAAAGCGGCAAGTCCAAATGCGCTCAGATGTTTATCTGGATCGGGCATCATGTAGCACAACAAGGAAAAGAAAATCAGCAGCACAGCAGCGACGATAACGGACCAAATTAACCCGCGGGCGGCCCCCCGCAGAAGCTTTCCGGCCCCGGCGGCTTTTTCGTTGGAAGCAGTCATAAAAATATCCTCCGGAATTCTTTTATACAAGAATATTCCGGAGGACAAACTTTTATGCCTCTTTTTCAGAAGCTTTTACATCCACTTTGCTAATGGCACTTTTCAAAATGCGGATTTTTGTTTTATCCCGCGTGGTTTCAATGACACAGGTTTCGTCTTTGATAGAAACAATCTCTCCAATAATTCCACCGATTGTGGTGACTTCATCGCCTACTTCAAGAGAATTTTTCATTTCTGCAGCGGCTTTCTCCTGCTTTTTCTGAGGTCTGTATAGGAAAAAGTAGAAAATCGCAACCATTGCGACAATCATTATGATTGTTCCAATCCATTGACCGCTGCCAGCTCCTGCAGCGGCTTCGTCTAAAAGTGCAGGGGACAAATTCATTGTACGTCACACGTTCCCCTTTGCAAAAGGGGCCTTTCTTTTTATAATCAAATTGGTATATATTTCTATTATACCTGTCCATACCTAAATATGCAAGGGCTTTTACAGAAAATTCATAAAAGAGCGATATGAAATAAACGACAGGTATTTTCGACAGTTTGCGCAGCCATCTCCTGGATAGAAATGCCCACACATTCTGCCATAGTTTCCAGCGTATAGATCATCAAAGCGGATGTGTTGATTTTTCCCCGATGGGGAACAGGGGGGAGATAAGGACAGTCTGTTTCAACGAGCAGTCTGTCGGGAGGAACAACTTTACAGGTGGCACGCAGCTTTTGTGCATTTTTATATGTGAGCGGACCGCTAAAGGAGATATACCAGCCCATTCGTACATATTCTAACGCCATCTCCGCGCTGCCGCTGTAACTGTGAATCATACCGGTTGCATCCTTGTGAGCGCGGAGCATATCCATGGTATCTCCATGCGCGTCTCGGTCGTGGATAATTGCGGGAAGGCCCATTGAAGCGGCTATGGAAAGCTGCGCGTCAAAGGCTTCTTTTTGTACTCTGCGGTCCGGATCCCAATGGTAGTCCAAGCCAATCTCTCCTACAGCTACTGTTTTGGGATGCGTGAGCAAGGACTCCACCGCAGATAGGACGGTTGGGAGCTGTGCTATGGAATAGTCTGCCGTATCCTGAGGATGAAGTCCTGCACTGGCATACATATTTTTATACTGCTTAGCAAGAGTAATGGAAGCTTGGGCAGTGTCCGGATTTGTGCCTGCGCATAAAAATCCGCAAACCCCGGCGGCAAGAGAATCGGCAATGGCTCCCTGTGTGCCTCCCGGGTATTTTTCTGCAAATTTTTTATCGTAATAGTGGGTATGTGCATCGAAAAGTTTCATATGTTGTCCTTTATAAAAAGGGGAAGGAGGCTGCCTTCCCCGGTATATTTTATCGAATGCGTTCGCCAAGGGGAGTATCTTCAGCCAAGAAAACAACGCGAATCTGTTCTTCGCCTGACGCGAGGATCATACCGTTGGATTCAATGCCGCACAGCTTTGCAGGCTTCAAGTTGGCAACTACAATAATTTTTTTGCCGATTAGGTCTTCCGGCGTATAGAATGCGGCGATACCAGATACGACCTGACGCTTTTCATATCCAAGATCCAGTTCCAGTTTTAGAAGCTTTTTCGCTTTTGCAACCTTTTCACAGGCAACGATTTGAGCACTGCGCAGTTCCACGGACATAAAGTCATCAATACCAATTTGTGCCATACCTTCCGGCTTTTCCTGCAAAATGGGCGCTTTTGCAGCAGCCTCGGCTGCAAGCTCCTCCAGCATTTTCTTTTCGTCAATGCGAGAAAAGAGCATGGATGCTTCTCCCAACGATTTTCCTGCTTCCAGTGCGCCGAATGCGGACAGAGAATCGTAATCTTTTTTGCTGGTAGCAAGCTGCTGGAAGATGGAATCGCAGGTTGTAGGCATTGCAGGAGTAAGTAGTACTGCAGCTATCCGAATAGACTCCAGAAGGTTGTAGAGGACAGTGCCTAGTCGTTCCTTTGCGTCGGGATCTTTGGCAAGGGCCCAGGGCGTTGTTTCATCGATATATTTGTTAGCCCGGCGCAGCATAGAAAATACCGTTTCCATAGCATCTGCAATGTGATAACTGTCCATTTGCTCTTGAAACTGGCGGATTGCTTGTAATACCGTATCTTTGAGCTCCTGATCCGGATCAGCCTCAATAGAGGGCTGTGGAACCATGCCGCCAAAATATTTTTTTGCCATGGCAATGGTTCTGCTCACTAGATTTCCCAAATTGTTAGCCAAATCGTTGTTGTAGCGAGTAATTACATTTTCGTAGGTGATAGAGCCATCGTTGGCATAGGGCATTTCAGAAAGGGCGTAATACCGCACACCGTCTACACCAAAATGTCTGGCCATATCGTCGGCATAAAATACGTTGCCTCTGGATTTACTCATTTTATCCTGTCCTACATTGAACCAAGGATGCCCGAATACTTTCTTAGGCAGAGGTTCTCCTAGTGCCATAAGAAGAATTGGCCAATAAATTGTATGAAACCGGAGAATATCCTTACCAATAATGTGCACATCGGCGGGCCAATATTTTTTATATTTTTCACCGGTCGGCTGATCTGGATCAAATCCAAGACCGGTAATATAATTGGAGAGTGCATCAATCCAAACGTAAATTACATGTTTGTCGTCAAAGGTGACGGGGACCCCCCATTTAAAAGAAGTCCGGGAAACGCACAAGTCTTGCAGTCCCGCATATAAAAAGTTGTTAAGCATTTCCTTACGCCGGGACTCCGGTTCAATAAATTCCGGATTCTCTTCAATATGTCGGATCAGACGGTCGGCATATTTGCTCATTTTAAAGAAATAGGCTTCTTCCTTTGCGCGCTGGACAGGACGCCCGCAATCGGGACATTTGCCGTCGGTAACCTGCGTATCTGTGAAAAAAGCCTCATCTGGCGTACAGTACCAGCCCTCATATTCTCCTTTATAGATATCCTCCTGGTCGTACAGCTTCTTAAAAATATGCTGTACGGCTTTTTCATGGGATGTATCGGTGGTACGGATAAAGTGATCGTAACTGGCTCCCATTAGATCCCAAATTTCTTTAATTTGTCCGGAGACCTGATCTACGTATTTTTGAGGGGATATTCCAGCTTCTTTGGCCAGATTTTCTACCTTTTGACCATGTTCGTCTGTGCCTGTCATAAAGAACACATCATATCCCCTCTGCCGTTTGTAACGAGCTATACAGTCGGTCATAATGACTTCATAGGTGTTTCCAAAATGCGGTTTTCGCGATGCGTAGGCGATAGCTGTAGTTATATAAAACTTTTCTTTTTCCATTTCCAAAGTCTCCTTATAAATAAAAATAGGACAGCGGCGCTGTCCTATTGAATAGATTTATCCCAAAATAGCAGCACGATGTTTGTTATATTTTATTTCACTATCATGCCCGAAGGCATTCGCTTTGTAAACAGCATGCCGCATTTCTCCTTATTCGGTATTTCTATTATTATACCCAAATTATAAAGGAATTTCAATAGCAGAAAGGTATTTTATTCCTCTTTTGCATCGATTAGCGCTTTATACAGTTCCGCTTTAGGGACGCCTCTTTCCTTAGCTGCTGCCTTGATGGCATCCATATTGCGCATCCCCATATTTATGTACGTCTGCACGTGCATTGCAGGATCTGCCGGATATGATATCTTTGTATCTTCCTCGCAGGCCGGGGCACCTTCCAGTACCAGAACATATTCTCCTTTGGGATCTTTTTCTTCATATTTTTCTACTGCGCCGCTAAGGGTGGTATGTATCGTTTCTTCATTCAGCTTTGTCAATTCACGGCACAAGGTGATTCGGCGCTTTCCACCAAAAAAACGTTCCATATCCGAAAGCGTCCGCCGCAGCTTGTGAGGAGCTTCATAAAAGAGCATGGTGCGGCGTTCTGCTGCCAGTTCCTCCAACCGGCGGTACCGGTCGCTTTTACTGGTGGTAAGAAATCCTTCAAATACAAAACGGCCTGTAGGCAGCGCAGACAGCACAAGCGCGGTAACAGCGGCACAGCAGCCGGGTATCGCTGTAACAGGGACTCCCTTTTGGGCGCACAGCGCAACCAAATCTTCTCCGGGATCACTTATAGCGGGCATACCCGCATCGGTTACCAGTGCGCAGGATTCTCCTTGCAGAAGGCGGTTTACAATGATTTCTCCACGCTGGCGTTTATTGTGCTCAAAATAGCTGACGAGAGGCTTGGATATACCGAACCGGGCTAAAAGGACTCCAGTGTTTCGGGTATCCTCCGCAGCAACAAAATTCACCTGGGAAAGCACCTTCAGCGCTCGTTCCGTTATATCGGAAAGATTTCCGATAGGAGTTGCCACTAAATACAGTGTGCCTCCTAAAACCTTATTTTTTTCTGTATCCATACCTTGACGATACCTTTCTTTGCTTACTGAACTTTTATTTTCTTTCAAATAAGAAATCCATGGAGCAGGTTTCATATACTTTGTCCATATCTTCTGTATAGATTCTGGTTCC
Source organism: uncultured Clostridia bacterium (assembly GCA_948466345.1). Taxonomy (GTDB): domain Bacteria; phylum Bacillota; class Clostridia; order Oscillospirales; family CAG-272; genus Avispirillum. The sequence goes on from CAOKAC010000010.1 coordinate 10,439, forward strand.
CGCGTTATAAATGATCAGTGGTCTTGCCCACAAAAGAGAAGAAGCCGCGCCTTTTTTTGCTTCTACCAATGCAAGGCTGGGTGCCGATACGGTGTCCGAATGCACGAAAACGATTCGTTTAGGCTCCAAACTGTTACTGCGCATAGCATAAAAAAGGTCTGCAAGACGGCAAGGACGGTATACAACAGTGAAAAGACCGCCATGCTTCAGCAGGGAAGAAGCACTGCGGCAAAAATTCTCAATCGTGCCAAGCACTTCCCGACGGGCGATATTTTTTGCATCAGATACGTTTTCAAATCCAGATTCCCCTTTCATATAGGGAGGGTTAGAAATAATACCGGAGAGCCATCCGCCAGTATCTTGCGGCGTTGCACAGCGTATATCTTTTGTATGGACAGTGATTTTTTGGGAGAGCGCATTCAGTTTTGCATTTTTTTCAATGAGGTTGGCAAAGCGCGGCTGTGCTTCAAAAGCATGCATGTGAGGAAATTTATTTTTTGCAAGACACAGAAAAGCCGCAACACCGGTACCGCTTCCAAAGTCGGCCCCGGGGGTACGCTGTGGTCTTGTAAAAGCAGCGAGGAGATATGCATCTGTACCGAAGGTCAGTCCATCTTTTAACTGCAGAAGAGACAAATTTTCATTGATTTTATCCAGACGCTCGTCTGGCAGCGGAAGGATGCGGGATTCCATGCAAAAGTCCTTTCTGAATTATAGAAATTTATAATGAAAAGGAGCGGAGCATATGCTCCGCTCCTTACAGTATGTTCTTACTCAGCCTTGGGAGCGTCCACAGGGCAAGCACCTGCGCAGGCGCCGCAGTCGAGACACTTGTCAGCATCGATTACATACTTTCCATCGCCCTCAGAAATTGCTTCTACAGGACATTCAGCAGCACATGCGCCGCAGGAAATGCAATCATCAGAGATTGTATATGCCATTGTTGCTACCTCCATTAAATTTCATTTACAGTTTACACCGTGGGTACAGTATACCACAAAATATCTTCTATGCAAAGGGGTTTTACAAATTTTTTTCAAGGTGTTTTTATCATTAACTATCCTTTTCAGCGGTATCCGGGGCGCCTTCCTCATTGCGTTTTCCTTTGTCGCCGCGGCTGCGTTTTCCAATTACAGTCAATTTGTCGCGATGAAAAGATTTTATAATATCTACTCCCTTGTCATGAATAGAAACTTTGCACATCCCGGTGAGGGGAGAAATTTCTGTTACAAAGCCGATACCATCCGGCGTTTTTACTTTGCTGTCGACTGGCGGAGTCGCTTGAAGCTCTGCTTCGTAGGCTTCACTTTCAAAGCGCAAACAGCACATAAGACGTCCGCAAGCGCCAGAAATTTTTGAAGAATTTAGACTTAAATTTTGTTCCTTCGCCATTTTTATAGAAACCTGCGCGAAATCGGATAAAAAAGTAGAACAGCAGAACGGTCTGCCGCACACGCCAAGGCCTCCCATCATCTTCGCCTCATCTCGTATCCCAATCTGCCGCAGTTCAATGCGCGTATGGAAAACAGAGGCCAGTTCTTTGACCAGATCTCGGAAATCCACTCTACCGTCTGCTGAAAAGTAAAACAAAAGTTTACTATTATCGAAGGTATATTCTGCTTCAATTAGCTTCATATCCAGCTTATGCTTGGATATCAGCTTTACACAGGTTTCAAACGCCGTTTTTTCCAGCTGTTTATTGGATTCCCACCGCTGAATATCCTCCAAAGCTGCCTGCCGTAAAACGGGACATAAAGGAGCAACGATTTCCGATTGGGTAACGGTTTTGTTTTCCTGCGCAATAAATCCGAGTTCCACGCCACGAGTGGTCCGCACGATCACTTTATCCCCAATAGAAAACTGCATACCTTCGGGAGAAAAGTAGTATACTTTACCTGCGCTTTTAAATTTTACGCCCACAACCTCTGCAAATGCAGGTGTCTCCTGCGTTTCTACAGGGGCATCCTCTATATTTTTTTTATTTTCTTCCATGTTTTTCTCCATTATTGTTTAGTCAATTTTGACGAAAATGTCTTTCTGTCAAAGTACATAAAACAGGGTAGGGTGATGCATTACTCCGCATGATTTCTTCTCTTGCATCATATAAGGCGTCATATAGAGCATTCAGTCTTGCCAGCGTATTTCCAGGGGCATCTTGTATTTGGTCCATCTGATGGTAAAACAAGAGTTCTTTTTCACCCAGCTTTATCGCAATCCTGTCTCGCAGAGCAGCCATTGCATAAATTAAAAACATGTCGTATTCTACCCGCGAAAATTTCATTTGGGAACAATAGATCAGCGCTTCTGTGACTGTTTTGGTACACAATGTACAGATCCACTCATCTGCAGCGGTGCAGAGGCCTGCCGAACCATCTTCTCCAAAAAGAAAAGATTTTGCCATGCCGATGATCCCTCCGGATGCATCGGCGGCCTCGCGGAGCCGCGCTTTTGTTCCTTGTATTCCTGTTTGTTCCAAATATGTGAAGACTGTATCACTGGTAAATTGCTGCATGGAGAATATCGCAGTACGACTGCGAATCGTTTCCAGTAGTACTGACGCATCCGTGGCCAGCAAGATAAAAACAGCATACGGCGGCGGTTCCTCTAATGAAAGCAGTAATGCATTCTGCGCTTGTACAGTCATTTTTTCCGCATCTTCAAAAATATATATTTTATACTCTCCTTCATCAGGCGCATAGGAAAGCGTTGCAAGCGTTTCCCGCACTGTCTCTACGGCCAGAGAAGCCTTGTCGCCGCTGTTTACATATGCAATATCTGTATGGGACTGCGCATCGATTTTTTTACAGTGGGGACAGATGTTGCAGGGAAGTGTGTGTGCGTCTTCTCGCAGACACAAAAGCGCTTTGGCAATTTCGCGAGCCAATATATGCTTCCCGCTGCCCGTAGGACCTTCTAAAATATATGCATGATGCTGTTTTTTTTCAAAAATGTCGCGGCCTATGAGATTTTTTGTTTTTTCATTGCCATATAATGCCGAAAAAAAATGCTTCATCTCGTTCCTCCGCAAAATCATTTTTATACAAATAATTATAACAAAAAATCCGTTGTTTGTCAAACAAATTCACGCGGCGTTGTGTCGGCTACTGGCAGTGTGATTTTTATGGATGCATAGGCGTTGCTTACGGGGAAAATTGCGGATAATTCACGGAAAAGTCATTGAATAATTGGTAAAATTATGCTAAACTAATCTTTGTATGGAAATTTAATTTATTTTTAGCATTTTTATAAAAGGATTTTATATGAATATCGGATTGATCGGTTTTGGAAGCATGGGACATGCGCATGCTTGGTCTGTTGAAAATTTAAAGTATTTTTATGCTCCGCTGCCGTTTTCTGCAAAAATTACCGGTGTTTGTACGGCGCATTCTCAAAATGCATTAGCTGCCTGTGAGCGATACGACCTTGGTCAGGTCTATACATCTCCGGAGGAGATGATCGCAGATCCCACTATTGATGTAATAGATATCTGCACCCCAAACATATTCCATTATGATACATTGAAAAAGGCAATTCGGGCAGGCAAACATATCTATTGTGAGAAACCTCTGTGTGTTACTGCGGATGAGGCATTTGAAATTGCCAGTCTTGCAAAAAAATTCGGTAAAACCTACGCGGTAGTTTTCAATACACGCTTTATGTTGCCGGTTATGCGTGCCAAGGAATTGGTGGACGCTGGGCGACTAGGCCGGATTCTTAGCTTTCAGGGGGCATTTTTGCACAGCAGTGCTGCCGATCCAGATAAGAATGCAGGCTGGAAACAAAACCGGGATATCTGTGGCGGAGGTGTTTTGTTCGATCTGGGATCGCATACAATAGATTTGATTCAATACCTTTGCGGTCCTTTCGTACAAGTGTCTGGTATGAGCCAAATCGCGTATCCAAGCCGCCTGGGAATGGATGGAATGATGTGGTCCACCAATGCTGATGAGGCTTTTTATTTAACCGCAAAACTTTCCTGTGGGGCATGCGGTACCATTTCTGTAGGTAAGATTATGTGTGGTACCAACGACGACCATCGTTTTGAAATTTACGGAGAGCGCGGCAGTATACGGTTTGATTTAATGCAGCCTAATTTTCTTTGGTTCTACGACAATACCGCACCATCAGCAGAGAAAGGTTACACTAAAATTGAGTGCTGCGGACGCTATCCAGCACCTAGCGGCATATTTCCTGGGATAAAAGCGCCTATTGGATGGCTGCGGGGTCACATTGCAAGTATGTATAACTTTTTGGACGGCGTACATCACGGCAGATATGTTTCTCCCTCTTTTGATGAGGCCGCCCATGTGCAGGCGGTTATGGAAGCTGCATACCGTTCTGATCAGACTGGCTGCAGGGAAGCGGTACGCACAATATGAGCGAAAAAATAAAAATTGTGGGGCTGTGCGGCAGAAGCGGCAGCGGCAAGGGCTATGTTTGCAGTATTTTTGAAAGGCTTGGAATCCCTTCCGTCGATACCGATGCGGTGTACAAAATGCTTGTGATGGGATGCCGCGAAAATCCCACCCCATGTTTGTCTGCAATTAAAAAGGCGTTTGGCGATGGAGTGCTGGATGCGGCAGGGGATTTAAATAAACGCGCTCTTGCAAAGATCGTCTTTGCGCCGGGAAATGAAACGCGCCTGCAACAATTGAATGCTATTACCCATAAGTACATAAAAGAAGAGACACAGAAGCAAATTGCCTCTCTGAAAGACGCTGGATTCAGGACGATTTTGATTGATGCGCCGGTTTTATTTGAAAGCGGATTCGATAAACTGTGTGACCTGATATTTTATGTGTATGCTCCAGAAGCAGTGTTGGTACAGCGTATTTGTGCACGGGATGAAATTACGGAACAGCAGGCAAGGCGCAGGTTGGATGCACAATTGTCTAACACTGAATTGGCACTCCGATGCGATGGTGTGATCCGCAACGACGATGCTTCTGATGTAGAAGCACAGGTGGTAAGGCTAGCACAGCAGTTTTCTTTGCTGGACTAGGCAGAAAGAGGTAGGGTGCAGTGAAATATAAAAAAGCGCTGGTGAGAAGTGCGGTCATTATTTCTATATTGCTGTTGTCTGTTTTGACCGGATTTTTATTTCAATTTATCTGGGATAAAGTGGATCGGGCAAATTATCCTAGGGACTATAGTGAATATGTAGAGCAATATGCTAGACAGTATGGTGTGCCGGAGGCGGTGGTGTATGCTGTCATTAAAACGGAGAGTTCTTTTTCATCTGGGGCCGTGTCTGATGCGGGTGCTGTTGGACTGATGCAAATTATGCCGGATACGTTCAACTGGTTGATGACCATGACAAAAGAAAGTCTGGAGGCAGGCATGCTATATGATCCGGCCACAAATATAAAATATGGGACATACTATTTATCGTACCTGTATCTGCGCTATAATAGTTGGGACGAGGTGTTTGCCGCATACAACGCTGGGCACGGAAATGTGGACGAATGGCTGGAGGATGAACAATATACAAACAAAGATGGAAAACTTTCTCACATCCCCTTTGAAGAAACAAAGAACTATGTAAAAAAAGTAAACAACGCAATTGATGTATATAAAAGACTATATTATGAATCTTAATGATTGAGAAGGGAGTCATGAAAATGGCAAATGAAAAGACGAAAGTGGAGGCTTTAAGAGAGCAGCTTCTGTATAAGAAAAAAAGCGTATTCGAAACAATGAATGAAGTAGATGTAGAGCGTGCGGGGGAATACGCAGCCGGGTACAGCGAATATCTCTTCCGGGCTAAAACGGAGCGGGAGGCGGTACAGATTTCAGTGACCATGTTGGAGCGAGCAGGATATGCGCCCTATCGGTTGGGGGACACCGTTGTACCAGGCGGTAAGTATTATCTTAACAACCGTGGAAAAGCATTGTTTGCCTTTCGTATCGGCAGTGAGGACATTAGCAGCGGCGTGCGTATCAGCGCGGCGCATATTGATTCTCCCCGTTTGGATTTAAAACAGCATCCGCTTTTTGAAGAGGAGGGCATGGGATATTTAAAAACACACTATTACGGTGGTATTCGTAAATATCATTGGCCTACTATCCCGCTGGCGCTGCATGGTGTGGTCACTAAGCAGGGAGGAGAAACAGTAGAAGTCAACATTGGTGAGGATGCGGGAGACCCTGTATTTGTAATTACAGATTTGCTGCCCCATCTTGGAAAAACACAAGGTGCAAAGCCTTTGGATAAAGCTTTTGCAGGGGAAGGGCTGAATCTTTTAATCGGCGCGTCTCCTCTGCTGGATGACGATGGCGCTCCTGCGGCGGGAGAGGATAGAGTCAAGCTGAATATGATGCGAATCCTCAACGAAAAGTATGGAATTGTGGAAAGCGATTTTATGACAGCGGAGCTATGTGCTGTACCGGCAGGAAGGCCGGTAGACATCGGGCTGGATCGGTGCATGATCGGTGCGTACGGTCACGACGATAAGGTGTGTGCTTACCCCGCGCTAACCGCGCTGATTGACAGCGATGACAGCGTCCATACAGTCATATGCGTTCTTGCAGACAAGGAAGAAACCGGTAGCGATGGGGCAACCGGTATGCAAAGCGCACTTTTAACAGACTTGATTGGAGAACTGTGCAGGGCACTGGGCGCAAACGCTGCACTGACAAGAAGTAATTCCATGTGTTTGTCAGCCGATGTAAACGCTGCATATGACCCGCTATACAGCGAAGTATTTGAAAAGCGTAATGCCGCCATGATCAACAGCGGGGTGGTACTGTCCAAATATACCGGCAGCGGCGGTAAATACTCGACAAATGATGCCGGGGCCGAATATATAGGAAAAATTCGCGATATGTTTGTTCGGGATAATGTATTGTGGCAGACGGCGGAACTTGGCAAGATTGATGAAGGCGGCGGAGGTACGGTTGCCAAATATATTGCCAATGAAAATATCGATACAGTAGATTTGGGTGTGCCGGTATTGTCCATGCATGCGCCCTTTGAAGTGATTTCCAAACTGGATCTGTATGAGACATACAGAGCCTTTCTGGCATTTTGTAAATGAGGATATATGATTGATAAACTCAAGGAAGTAAAAGACCGGTTTCTCCAAATAGAAGCGGAGCTCGCAAAGCCGGAGACCATGGCGGATATGGAACTGTATACAAAACGAATGCGGGAGTATAAGTCTCTGCAGCCAGTGGTGGAAAAGTATAATTTATACGAAAAATTTACCCAGGACTATACTGACGCTGCCGAACTGATGGAGACGGAACCGGATGAGGAACTGCGCGCTTTGGCTCAAGAGGAGTATCATACTCTGCGGGACCAAATTGCACGTACAGAAGAAGAATTAAAGATTCTCCTGCTTCCGAAAGATCCCAACGATGACAAAAATGTCATCGTTGAGATCCGAGCGGGTGCCGGAGGGGAAGAAGCGGCTCTCTTTGCAGGAGTGCTTTTTAGAATGTATACTATGTACGCGGAAAGTCATCGATTCAAAACAGAAATTTTATCACAAAACGAAACAGGTCTTGGCGGATATAAAGAAATTTCCTTTATGGTATCTGGAGAAGGCGCCTATTCACGGTTAAAATATGAATCCGGTGTGCACCGAGTGCAGCGGGTTCCAGAGACTGAATCCTCTGGCCGCATTCATACTTCTACAGCTACAGTTGCCGTTTTGTGTGAGGCACAGGAGGTTGAGGTAGAGATTAACCCAGCCGATTTAATTGTGGAAACCTGTAAATCCAGCGGCGCCGGTGGACAGCACATAAATAAAACAGAGTCTGCAGTACGTATGATTCACAAACCTACGGGGATTGTGGTAGAATGCCAGGAGGAGCGCAGTCAGTTCAAAAACCGAGACAAGGCATTGAAACTTTTGCGTACCAAACTGTATGATATAGAGCAGCAAAAACAGGCGGAACAAATTGCTGGTGAGCGGCGGGGACAAGTGGGGACGGGAGACCGCAGCGAACGGATCCGCACGTATAATTTCCCCCAGGGGCGTATATCCGATCACCGAATTGGACTGACCTTATATACTTTGGATAGCTTTGTTGATGGGAACTTGGATCAAATGATTGATGCTCTGGCTACTGCAGATGCTGCCCAACGGCTGAAAGGATCCGGTGCAGATGAAAACTGAACAAATCGTTCTTACCGGAGAAGGTGACGAGCAAATTTTTCAGCGGGCTGGTCAGCTTTTGCGTAATGGAGGCTTGGTGGCTTTTCCTACAGAAACGGTGTACGGCCTTGGGGCAAATGCTCTAGATCCCACTGCTGCAGAAAAGATTTTTGCTGCAAAAGGACGTCCATCGGACAATCCTCTGATTGTACACGTGGCAGATCCGCGGGACGCAGAGGCGTTTGCTGTTACGACGCCGGCTTATTATCGGCTGGCCGAGCATTTTATGCCTGGCCCCCTTACGATTATTTTAGATAAAAAAACGCTGGTGCCTGACTCCGTTACAGGGGGATTGAATACTGTAGCGGTGCGTTGTCCGGCTCATTCCGCCGCGCGTCGCTTGATTCAGGCTGCAGGCGTGCCGATTGCCGCACCTAGCGCAAATCTTTCCGGGGCACCCTCTCCTACTACTGCCGCCCATGTGATGGCAGACCTTTCCGGCAGAGTGGATATGATTCTAGACGGCGGAGAATGCTCTATTGGTGTAGAATCTACCGTTATCCGACTGACAGAGAAGGGATGCACGCTGCTGCGGCCCGGCGAGGTGCTTCCAAGGGAATTGGCGGCTTTTGTAAAAGAGGTTATGGTTGCGCCGGCGGTACTGGATCCTGATGCTGCAGGAGATACGCCCCAATCTCCCGGAATGAAATACCGGCACTATGCGCCAAAAACCAAACTGGTCCTTGTAGAGGATACAGCAGGTTTTGTAGAATTTGTAAACCAACAAGAACAAAACTGCGGCGTGCTCTCTTATACGGAAGATATGGAGCGCTTTGCGGGCAGGAAGGTAATGGATTTAGGAAAAAAAGAGGATCCTGCCGGGCAGATGCATAATTTGTTCCACGTTCTTCGAGAGGCGGACAATATGCAAGTGCCCGTTATATATGCACCGCTGCCTCCTAAAACCGATGAATACCTTGCACTGTATAATCGTATTATCCGGGCTGCCGGATGTGAAGTTATAAAAGGACGGACGTAATTCATGGCAAGAAAGAAGAAAGTGGAAGCAGCGCCGGTGGTGCATGCGGATATTGTGAATCAACCCATAACGGAGACGATTGAAACAAACTACATGCCCTATGTAATGAGCGTAATTATTTCCAGAGCCATTCCGGAAATTGACGGATTTAAGCCGTCCCACAGGAAACTCCTTTATACCATGTACAAAATGGGACTGCTCAGTGGTCCTCGTACAAAAAGTGCCAATGTGGTAGGGCAAACTATGCGTCTCAATCCTCATGGAGATGCATCTATTTATGAGACTATGGTACGTCTTACCAGAGGAAATGAAGCACTGCTGCATCCTTTTGTGGATTCCAAAGGATCTTTCGGAAAACAGTACAGCCGGGATATGGCCTATGCAGCCTCCCGTTATACGGAAGTACGGTTGGACAAAATCTGCAGTGAGATTTTTACGGGAATCGATAAAAACGCTGTTGATATGGTTCCCAATTATGACAACACAACTACAGAGCCAACCCTGCTTCCCACCACATTCCCTAATATTCTGGTATCTCCCAATATGGGAATTGCCGTAGGTATGGCTTCCAACATATGCTCCTTTAATTTGGCGGAAGTATGTGACGGAACCATTGCTTTGCTAAAAAATCCAGAACTTTCTGTAGATAAAATATTAGACTTGATCAAAGCGCCAGACTTTTCAGGCGGTGGTATGCTGATATACGACCGTGCGCAGATGAAATCAATTTATGAATCGGGCAGAGGAAGCGTCCGCTTACGTGCTCGATATGGGTATGATAAGGACAATAACTGCATAGATATTTTGCAAATTCCTTATTCAACATCTATTGAGCTGATCATTAAAAAAATTGTAGATTTGATCAAAGAAGGCAAGCTCAAAGAAGTTACTGACGTGCGGGATGAAATAGACCTGAATGGGTTCAAGCTGACGCTGGATTTACGGCGCGGTGTGGACCCGGAGGCAGTAATGGCAAAGCTGTATAAGCTGACACCCCTGCAGGATGAATTTGCCTGCAACTTCAATGTGCTGATTGATGCTTCACCCCGACAGCTTGGAATCATTGCAATTCTCCAAGAATGGATTCGTTTTCGGATGGGATGTGTAGGCAGAGAGCTTCGCTTTGAACTGCAGAAGAAAAAGGACCGCCTCCACTTGCTGAAAGCGCTAAGCAAAATTTTGCTGGATATCGACAAAGCGATCCGCATTATTCGAGAAACAGAAAAGGAATCAGATGTGGTACCGCGGCTTATGGACGGATTTGCCATTGACCAGGTGCAGGCGGAATATGTGGCTGAGATCAAGCTGCGCCATTTAAACCATGAATATTTGATCAATCGGGTACACGAAATCGAGAGTCTGCAGGAAGAGATAAAGGATATCGAGGAAACTTTGGCGGATGAAATCAAAATGAAAGCGCTTATATCCGTCCAATTAGCAGAAGTGAAAAAGAAATACGGCAAGCCTCGTAAAACGCAGCTGATTTATGCGGATACATTGGAGGAGCCGGCCATAATCGATACAGTAGAAAACTATACCTGCCGGGTTGTTTTAACTAGAGACGGATATTTTAAAAAGATTACCCGTCAATCGCTGCGAGGCAACGATGAGCAGCGTCTCAAGGATGGTGACGAAATTCTTTGGAGTGAGGACTGTGAAAATAGAGATGAGTTTCTGGTATTCACTGACCAGCGCCGGGTATACAAAGGAAGACTGGCGGATTTTGATCCGGTAAAGGCATCTGTTTTGGGCGACTTTCTTCCTGGAAAGCTGGATTTTGAAGAAAATGAGCGTCCAATGCTGATGAAGATTATTAATGCTTCCTGCAGCGGGGAGGATCATATAATCTTTATTTTTGAAAATGGAAAGGGTGTACGTGTCCCTCTGTCTGCTTACGCGACTAAGTCCAATCGCAAACGGCTAACCAGCGCTTATTCTGATACTGCTCCACTAATTGCCGCAGTTTATGAGAAAGAGCCTATGGATCTGCTTATTGTATCGGATGCAGGGAAGGGGATTTTGATAAAGTCGTCTTTGATTCCAGAGAAAACAACCCGTACGTCCACAGGCGTGATCTTATATCAATTGCGCAAAAAACAGCTGATAAATGGTGTGTACTATGGGCAGCAACTGGAACGTTTTTCGGATGCACCCAAGTGCAGAAAAATTAAAATTCCTGCTGTAGGATCCCCTCTTTTGGTGCCCGATTTAGGGGAGATGCAAATTGTTATAGAATAAAAGCAAACAAAGCCGGTACAAAGAAATTCGCGTTTTGTGCCGGCATAGGACATTTAGCTGATCCTATAATGGAAGGGAAATTACTATGTCGGAAAAATCCAAAAAATTTATTGTACGAGCAGTAGCTATTGTCTTAGCTCTTTTGATGGTGGGCGGGGGTGTATCTGTTATTGCCACTGTTTTATTACACTAAAATTTATTTATTGGAGACCCTATTATGCCGCAAAACTTTAAGAAGACACGAGTCGCTTGTTATACGGGATATGTTACCCAGGCGATTGTAGTCAATCTCGCCCCTTTATTGTTTGTAATATTTCAGGATACCTATCATTTTTCTCTTACATATATTGCCGCTATTACACTTGTGACGTTTTTGATACAAATTGGCATTGATCTGCTTTCCGTTAAATTTATAGAAAAAACCAGCTTTCGGGTTTTGTCTGTGTGGAGTCAAGCGACCTGCGCTGTGGGACTGATTCTTCTTTCCTTTTTGCCAGGGATTCTTGTACCGGAAGTTGCAGTAATGGTCTCTGTAATCATATATTCAGCTGGAAGTGGGCTGGCAGAGGTAGTGCTTAGCCCTCTTATGGAGGCGCTTCCAAAAGATGAAACTGCTGGCGGTTCTCCTATGGCTTTAATGCATTCCTTTTATTCATGGGGGCAGGCCTTCGTTATTTTGGTGACTACTGCGCTTTTACGGGTGATTGGTAGCGAACTCTGGTTTTTTCTCCCTCTGTTATGGGCGCTGATCCCTATTTTTAATAGTGTATTTTTTGCTAAAGTGCCTATGGTGGAGATGACTGTGCACGATGGAGAACACGGTGCGCTTTCTATGCTTCAGGATCCGGTTTTTATCATAGCATTTTTGCTTATGATTTTTGCAGGAGCAGCGGAGCAGGTAATGGCGCAGTGGGCGTCCTTATTTGCTGAACGTGGTCTTGGGATTACCAAAATTGTAGGTGATTTGCTTGGGCCGTGTATGTTTGCCGTTATGATGGGAATCGGCAGAACGGCTTACGGCATTTGGGGACATAAATTAAAAGTTTCCAGAGCGCTTACAGCCTGTGCTGCACTTACAGTAGTATGCTATCTGGCGGCTGTATTTGCCCCTTTTCCCTTTGTTTCTTTATTGGCATGTGGTGTAACTGGATTGGGCGTCAGTTTGATGTGGCCGGGAATGCTTGCGCTGTGTGCCGACAAATATCCTGGCGCGGGAGCATCTATGTTTGCTATGATGGCTGTGGGTGGTGACATTGGCTGCTCACTTGGCCCGTGGCTTACAGGCGTTGTATCAGACTTTGCTGAGAATTTGCCGTTCATTCGGCATATAGGAGCACAGTTGTCTCTGGATGCGGAGCAAATGGGATTGCGCGTGGGAATTTTAGCTGGAGTCATTTTTCCGATTTTAATGGTAGTTGGAATGGGATTTCTTTCAAAGAAAAAACGTATTAAATAAAAATAAATCCGGTAAAATGTATGAAAACAAAAAATGATAAAATCTGTGCTGTACTTTGGCAAAAAATATGGAATAATCCCCTATGGTTCAGTCTCACTGGATCTTTTGGCATGCTGTTGCTGATCGAGTCGCTGAGCAGACATCGTTTTTTTGGCGGAATCCTATTTTTGATCCACGAGCCAGTGTACTTTTTGATGAATTGGCTGATGATAGCGGCCTTTCTTTCTTTTACATATTTCATACCTAAGCGTATTTTTGCGCAGGCAGTAGTCGCCCTTGTTTTTGTGGGATTGGGAATTATCAACTGCATTCTTTTGTATACAAGAATCACACCGTTGGAGGCAGTGGATTTTTCCATATTGCGTACAGGAATTTCCATCGTAAACATTTATTTGACAGTGTTGCAGCTTATTTTGTGTGGTGCGGCAATTTTAGGTGTTATTGCTGGAATGGTAATTCTCTTTATCAAAAGTCCTAAGTCTCCCGTACATATCATCCGTACTGCAGTAGTATTTGCGAGCATTGCTGCAGCGAGCGCCGCAATGATTATCTTCTTTACTGCGTTTAGCAGCATTCCAACAGACTTAAACGAAGCTTATGATACTTATGGCTTTACCTATTGTTTTTCACGAAGCATATTTGACAGAGGAATTCCGGAACCAGAAGATTATTCTGCGTATACCATTGAGGAAATTCTTTCTTCTATCGGTAGTGAAGAAAATTCGGAGCCGGAAAACAAACCGAACATCATTGTGATTCAATTAGAGTCTTTTATGGATATCAATTTATTTTCTGATTTTACATTTGCTGCCAATCCTGTCCCAAATTTTACAAAACTAAAGAGAACATGCAGCAGCGGCCAGTTGCACGTGCCTGCTGTAGGGGCTGGTACAGCCAATACAGAATTTGAGGTGCTTACGGGAATGAATCTGGATGAGTTTGGAACAGGAGAGTATCCATATAAGACGATTCTGCAGGAAAAAAGCTGTGAAAGCATTTGCTATAATCTGCGGGAGCTTGGATATACCGCTCATGGATTTCATAATAATACCGGCACTTTTTACAGCCGGCATACTGCGTACCGGAATTTAGGGTTTCATACATTTACTCCGTTGGAGTACATGAACGGATATGCAGTGAATCCTCTTGGTTGGGCAAAGGATGAATGTTTGACAGAGCAGATTATAGATGCAATGGAATCTACAGAGGGACAGGATTTTGTTTTTGCTGTCAGCGTGCAGGGGCACGGAAAATACCCAACAGAGCCGGTCGAAGGAGAAAAACTGATCCTAATAGATGGGATTGAAAATCAGGCTCTGCGGCATCAGTTTGAATATTATGCTTACCAATTATGGGAGATGGACCGATTTATAGGAGAATTGATTGATGCGCTGTCTGCACTGGATGAGGACTGTGTGTTGGTTCTGTACGGTGACCATCAGCCCAGCTTGGAATATAGTGTAGAGGATTTATCTATTGACAGCAAATATATAAGTGAATATGTGATTTGGACAAATTATTCTTCTGAGCGGAATGTACGCAATATCGAATCGTATCAGCTGTCTGCCCTAGTGTTGGATACGCTGAAAATAGAAAATGGACTTTTAACTAAGCTGCACCAGAAATATTCTGCCAGTGGGGATTATCTGAATGCACTTCGGATGCTGCAGTATGATATGCTGTATGGGGATATGCTGGCATATGGCGGTATAGAATACACCCCTGCAGATATGCATATGGGCTACGAGGAAATACAAATTCAAAATATCGTTTACATTGATGGACGGCATTATATTGTAGGTGACAATTTTACAAAATCCAGCGTGGTATATGTGAATGATAAATCCAAAAATACTACATTTATTTCTGACACAGTTCTTCTTTTAAACGATCAAAAATTAGAAGCGGGAGATCAGATCACGATACGACAAATCACAAGTGATTTTGTCGAGCTTGGGGCCTCAAAAGCTTATGTTTATGGCGAGGTGAATATTACCGCATGCAAAGATGATGCACCAGAATAGAAATACAGCTTAGGATAGAACCTAAAAATAAGTACATCCCCCCGTGTTTATCGCGGGGGGACTTATTTTTATTGCAGAGGCGTGTGTATGCGCCCGTATGCACTGTGCGTAGTATATTCCGAATGATATACGCCAATATTATGATGCAGGAGGTATTCTGAACAGCCGCATCCGTTTTCTGCTTCAGTAGTAACATAATACAGTTCTCGCTTTGTAATGGTACAGTTTTTATGAATGGTACAGGGAATCGGCATGTCATCTATTCCAGCAGATACATTTGATACATAGGGGTAATAACACATTTTACCACAGTAGGCGCAGGGTTCACAGTAGGTATACGCGCTACTTGGCGCTGCAAGAACATTACAGCATAGTATTGTAGATGCACATATGCCCAAGAATATTTTTTTAAAAAACATATTTTTCACTCCATAGCGTTTTGTTGTATTGGAACTTCTTCTACTTATTATGGTAGCCTGTACAGCTCTTTTTACTCCTACATTTCTGTGGGAATTCTTGTATAAAAAAGAGAGGATATATCCTCTCTTTTTTATTTAAACAATTTGCCGCCGGAGCTCTGCAATAATCTTTTTTTCTTCTCTAGACACCTTTACTTGGGTCAGCCCAAGAATATCCGCGGTTTGCTGTTGAGATAAATCTTTGTAATACCGCAGCATAATAATTTTGCGCCATTGCTCTGGAAGATGCCGCAATGCTTCCGACAGCGCAATGCGATCAAACGCTTTTTCTATGGAGCAGGAAGTGTCTTCCATCATACTTTCGACAGTCAGATCTCCCTCATCGTTTACCGGTTCGGATAAAGAAGCTACGGGCCGTCCGGAATTTAATGCTTGTAGTACTTCTTCTTCGGACAGACCGGACATTGTAGCCAGTTCTTCTGTGTGAGGCTCCCGGTCATGCTCATTTATAAATTTTTCTCTGCAGCGCATGAGAATTGCACAATTTTTCTTGTTAATTCTACTTACCTTAATCAGCCCATCATCCCGCAAAAATTTGCGAATTTCTCCAATAATCAGAGGGACAGCATAAGTAGAGAAAGCGGTGCCTCTGGAGATGTCGAAGGTACGAATTGCTTTTAGCATTCCCATCAACGCTATTTGTATTAAATCCTCTGTTTCTACTCCGCGTCCCGAAAAACGTCGTGCAATAGACGCCGCCAGTGGATAATTTGTCCGGATCAGTTCTTCTGTTGCCGCCTCATCTCCCTTTTGTGATTTTTCTATATAGCAGGTATTATCGCTGTATTGACTCAAAGGCTTCACCTCCCGTTTTTATGTATCTAGTACTAACGGGGAAGTGCAGATAATTTTTTTATCATTGTTACTTTTGTTCCTTTGCCTGGTCGGCTTCGCACAGTAAGTCCATCCATAAAGCTGTCCATTACAGTAAATCCCATACCGCTGCGCTCGTTTTCCGCATCCGTTGTGTATAGAGGCTGCATAGCAGTTTCTACATCGGGGATTCCGCATCCTGCATCTCGAATTTCAATTTTGATTTTTCTGTTTTCATAGGCATGCATCGCCATATAAACGGGTCCTACTGCATCTCGATATGCGTGGACGGTGCAGTTTGTGACCGCTTCTGAAACAGCACATTTGATATCGGCAAGCTCTGCAACAGTTGGATTGAGCTGCATCACAAATGCTGCCGCCAATGAGCGGGCAAGAGATTCATTTTGTGATAGTGAATCAAATTGTAGTTTCAGTGTGTTTGCGGATTTTTTCATTTTTTTACATCTCCTTCAAAGGTAATGATCCGATCAAGACCTGCCATATCAAACATTTGACGCACTCTCCCATGTGCGCCTTGTACGGCAAATGCAGTACCGACTTCTTCTGCCTTGGTATAGCGCCCTAAAATCAGGCCCAGGCCGGAACTGTCCATAAAGGTTACATCGCTCATGTCAATGATCAGCTTGTCCGGCGATGCAGACAAAAGCGCGGCGTCGATTTCCTGGCGTATATTTTTTGCGCAGTGATGATCAATCTCGCCTGTGATTGCGGCCCGAAGCATATTGTTTACAGATTCTAATTTAACAGCAGCGTTTTTTGTATCCAAGTTGATCCCTCCGTTTCTCGTCTTTTATTGTACTACTAGGGGAACTGCATATGCTGTCGAATGTATCTGTGGATAAAAGATATATGTTGACGAATTGGGGAAGGCATGGTAGAATATTTGCAGAATCTAAATACGGAATGGAGTTTGCTATGAAAATACTGCGAGGTGCTGCTTTGGTGGGACAGTCCGGCGGACCTACTGCGGCGATCAATGCGACGCTTTCAGGCGTTATACAAGGCGCACTGGAAAATGCGGGAACAATTACCCAACTATATGGAATGAAAAATGGAATCGAGGGTTTTTTAGAGGAACGGCTTGTAGACCTTAGCAGACTTTTTCAGGATGCAAATGGGCAGACAGATACGGACAAGCTGGAGCTTTTGTGTCAGACGCCTGCGGCTGCACTGGGATCTTGCAGAAAAAAACTGCCGAACCCCGGCGAAGACAAAGCATTTTTTGAAAATTTGATTCAGCTTTTTCAAAAATATGATATTCGTTATTTTTTCTATATCGGCGGAAACGATTCTATGGATACGGTGGCAAAGCTGACTGCATATCTGCAGGATGCTGAATATGATATGTGTGTAATGGGGGTACCCAAAACAATTGATAACGATTTGGCAGGAACAGATCATACACCAGGATTTGGATCGGCTGCAAAATATATTGCCGCAACCGTTTCTGAAATCATTCTCGACTGCGCCGTTTACA
Source organism: uncultured Clostridia bacterium (assembly GCA_948466345.1). Classification (GTDB taxonomy): domain Bacteria; phylum Bacillota; class Clostridia; order Oscillospirales; family CAG-272; genus Avispirillum. Next base: position 28,088 of record CAOKAC010000010.1, read on the forward strand.
CAGTTCCCGCTGTGACTATTGTGGAAATTATGGGACGTGACGCAGGATGGCTTACCGCAAGCGCCGGGCTGCCTGCTCTTACCGGTCAGCCTGCGCCGGATTATATTTATCTGCCGGAAGTGCCTTTTTCAATGGATACTTTTTTAGAGGATATCCGTCTGGCACTTACTGTGCACCCCAATGTGGTGATAGCAGTTTCAGAAGGTGTACGGGATAAAGAAGGTCATTATGCAGGAGAAAGCGCCCAAAGCGGCGTTACAGATGCATTTGGTCACCAGTATTTGTCTGGAACAGGGAAGGCTTTAGAAATGGCCGTAAAAGAAAAAATTGGATGCAAGGTGCGTTCTGTGGAATTGAATATAAGCCAGCGCTGCAGCGGACATATGCAGTCGGCGACAGATATTCAAGAATCCATCGGTGTGGGTAAAAGTGCTGTGGAAGCAGCAGTGTCTGGTAGGACCGGATGTATGATGGCAATGGAGCGAACTGTAGGGGAGTATGCAATCTCTTTTGTACCCAGAGAAATTGCCGGTATTGCAAATGCTGTGCGCAGTGTTCCTAGAGAAATGATTACACCGGAGGGAAATAACGTAACCAAGACATGCCTTACATATATTTTTCCGCTGATTCAAGGAGAATGTACACAAAAATATGTGGACGGCTTGCCGGCTCATTTGATCATTGAATAAAAAAACGCTGCAAGGTGACTTGCAGCGTTTTTTTGTTTGTTTTATCTTGTAAAGTCGGCCATGTTTTGCATGATCACGCCAACTGTGTCCATTGCAGCGGCGGCTTTTTCCCGCAGGCCCTGGGGCTTATGCTTACCTTTCATCATGACAGACACTGCTGTACCTACGGCGCTTCCAATCACCATCCCACAAACTACAAATTTTGCTGCATCCATTTTTTTGGTATCCGGTTTAGACATATTTTTGTTCTCCCTTCTGGAAAAGAGGCTTTTGGCCTCCACTTTTTTCAATATTAGTATCCACAGTATTCCATCCGTTTATATGTGGTAAATTTCGGATCAAAAATAAAAAACTGGTTAAATCGTTAGATTTGACCAGTTTTATTACAATTATTTGGCGGCGTTCATTTTCAAATATGCATTGATAAATCCATCTAAATTTCCATCCATTACACTTTGAATATTGCCATTTTCATATCCTGTTCTGGTGTCCTTGGCAAGGGTATAGGGCATAAACACATAGGAACGAATCTGATTGCCCCATTCAATGTTGGTTTTATTTCCCTGGATATCCTCAATACGTTCCAGCTTTTCCCGTTCTTTGATTTCCATCAGTTTGGATTTCAGCATTTTCAGCGCTGTTTCTTTATTTTGCAGCTGGCTGCGTTCTGTCTGACATCCTACAACAATGCCGGTCGGAATATGAACGATACGGATTGCTGAATCTGTTTTGTTGATGTGCTGTCCCCCAGCGCCGCTGGAACGATGCGCGGTGATTTCCAGGTCTTCATCGTTTAATTCGATACTGTTGTCGTCTTCAAATTCCGGAAGGACTTCCACAGAAGCAAAGGACGTGTGGCGACGGCCAGATCCGTCAAAAGGAGAAACCCGCACCAGCCTGTGTACACCGTTTTCGCTTTTTAAATAGCCATATGCATTCAATCCCTCTATCACAATCGTAGCCGATTTGATGCCAGCTTCATCACCGTCGAGCCAGTCCACTAATTTTACATTGTATCCGTGCGATTCACCCCATCGGGTATACATACGATATAACATTTGTGCCCAGTCTTGGGCTTCTGTTCCGCCAGCGCCCGGATGAAAGCTTACGATTGCGTTATTATGATCGTATTCACCAGAAAGAAGCACCTCAATACGCATTTTTTCTTCCTGCGTTTCAATGGCGGAGGCTTCAGAAAGAATTTCTTCTTTCATACTCTCATCATTTTCTTCTATTGCAAGCTCGCATAGGGTAATAGCATCTTCCAATTTACCGCATAGGGCATCGTACTGATCGATTTTATCTTTAAGCTGCTTTACCTGACGTAAAATTTTTCCGGAGTTTTCCTGATCGTTCCAGAAATCTGGAGCAGAGGTTTGCTCTTCCAGCGTGGCGGCTTCTTCGCGTAGCGCATCAATTCGCAGGGCGCTGCCAAGCTCTTTGATATCGCTTCGGAAGTTTGTCAGCTTATGTTTGGTTTCTTCAATTTCGATGATCATCGGTTCCTCCGGTTTTTATATAGTGTCGATATCTACGTATTCCAGTTCTGGTGCCGGCATAATACGAGGGGGAGTATGCTTTAGTGGATCATAAGAAAATTTTCTGCAGGTATACGCTTTAGACACAACCCCTTTTTTTTGGCAAAGCATAGTATCTGCATCATAAATGGGACAGGCCAATTCACAAAAAGCGCATATTTTTTCATCTATCATACTTTTGTCCCTCCAGCGTATTATTACTTCTATTATATGAGAAATTTCATAATAAATCAAGATGTTTTCAAATTTTATGATTTTTACGCTTTGTTTTTGTAAAAAGAGCGAGAAGAATCAGAATGAAAAAGAATCCAGCTGTCAATACAGGGGAACCTTTTGCAGGAAAGGCGTTTACAGGCAGTTTTGTAGGTGAAATAGGGAATATAACTACATATAAAGCACATAAGGTTCCGGTAAGTATACCTTGCAGCGTTTTAACAGCTACTGTACGTTTTAGGGACAGTCCTGCGGGAAGAGCAAAGGAACATGCCTGAAAGAAAACGGACAGTCCTGCCCATCCTACAGCAAAGCCGCAGAGAAAAGCTCCAGCCCATCCGCCTATATCGGCTCCAAGGGCTGTGCCTGTAGTAAACTCCAAAAGAGAGGCCAGCAGGGCCGGAAAAAATGGAAGAGCGGATGTAGCAGCAAAGGCTGCGGTACAAAAGCGAATGACCACATAAAAAAAGACTACAAAACCGCAGATGGACAGACAGGAAAAAGCAGCTTCTGATACAGACGTAGAAAAAAGAAGAGAAAAAGGCTTGGAAGTGCTTGTTGTTTTTTTTGAAAGAGCGGAGGATTTAAAGGGAAAAAGAACACGATTTACAAATAGTCCTACTACTGCGGCTGCAAGGATTTGAAAACAGTATAGCGCCCAGCCGAAGGCAGCGCTTCCCCAGAAAAGGGTACCAACGATTCCGACTACAAAAGAGGGACCGGTATTATTGGAGATGCTAATCAGTACCTCCGCTTCTGTTTTGCTGACACAACCGCTTTTATATAAGTCTACCGCCGTTTTTGCACCTACTGGAAATCCACAGACGGCACCTAAGAGCAAGGAAGAACTTGCTTCTCCCGGAAGAGAAAAGAAAGAGGCTGCTGGGATCAATCGACCTAGCTTTGCAGCTAGACCGGAGTAGACTAAAAGAGAAGAGACAACCATGTAGGGAAAGAGAGAAGGGATGACTTTTCCGGCACATAAAAGTAGGCCATCTAGGGCATACGCAGAGGCCTGACCGGAAAAAACGGTGAGTAGGACTCCTGCTAAAAGCAAGCCCCATGCCAGAATATGCAATTTCCATTTTTTCATATGTAAGCTCCAACCTGCCGCACGCTGCGGCTTAAATTTTGCCTGCAAAGCTCCTTTTCTGCATGGAAAAGGAAAAGCCGGCATATCTTTTACTGTTAAAACATATGCCGCAGATTGCGAAAATTTTCGGAGGTATTGTGAAAACAGAAAAAAATAATAGTGGAGAAGGCCGGCAGTTCCTGTCACGCCTTGAAACAGCGGTGGGACACTGCTCTATGATCGAGATTCACGGTGACAGGGAATTGTATCTGTCTGGATGCCGCGGAATTGTAGATTATGACAATACAAAAATTGTTGTAGACACCATATCCGGGCGAGTGATTGTTTTAGGACAGTGTCTCTGCCTTTCCGTTTTTCGAGGTGATATTTTAAGTATAGAAGGACATATAACAGAAATTAAATTTGGCGGTGATACAGAGTGAAGCTACTTTCCTTTGTTTTTGGAAGTCGTGGATTTTTTGTTGAAAAAACGTGGGCCATAGGGGCAATCAATCTGCTCTCCCGATTGGATATCCCCTATGAGCATTTGGAGCGGGACCAGGAAGGCGGATTACATTTTACTATTCCTTCCTACAAAAGAAGGCTACTGGAAGGTGCATTTGCAGCTGAAGGAATTACCTGGGAATTGAGAGGCTTGACGGGAATACCAAGAATCTTTCAGCGATATAGAAAACGATGGGGCATTGCCGTGGGCGCGTTTATTTTTGTGTTTCTTACTGCGCTGTCTGGTACCCGGATATGGTGCATCGAGGTGAGCGGAAACAACAAAGTGGAAGATGCAGAGATCATCGCAGTTCTGGCGTCTCTTGGATGCGGTGTAGGAGATTCTTACAAAAATATCGATTTCGCCAAGCTGCACAATCAATTTTTGCTTCAGTGCAAGGATATCGCTTGGATTGCTGTGAATATGGACGGCACTCATGCCCATGTGGAGGTGCGTGAGACGCTTGCAGATCGCCGTGAGGAAGATCGCACTTTGAGCTATAATGTAGTCGCTGCTGAGGATGGGCAGATCGAGCAGATTGCAGCATACGAAGGCAAACCGCAAATAGCTATTGGAGATACGGTGCGCAAGGGAGAATTGCTGCTTAGCGGCGTAATTAGTTATGGAGAGACAGGTTTGCGGTACGAAAGTGCAGCGGGGGAAGTATATGCTAAGGTTATACGAGATTTTACGGTAGAGGTTCCTTTGCAGACGGAACAAAAGGTGCCGACCGGACGTAAAACGACTCAAAAAACGCTCACTTTTTTTCAATTTAAGGCAAATCTTTTTCTAAATAGTGGAATTTCCTATGACTTTTATGATACAATATACTCTGATAAGCAAATCTATTTATTTGATAGTATAGCTTTGCCATTGTGGGTAAAAACAGGGGTTTATGAGGAATACGAAATACAGCAGATAACCCTCACAGAGGAAGAGGCGAAGACCCTTGCATATCAGGAGTATAGAGGTCGCTTAAAGGAAACGCTGGCGGACGCCCAACTGCTGGAAAAAACTGCGACTGCTGCTTTGGATGAGGATGGCGTGTATCGGATTCACTGCAGGCTATATTGCCTGGCGAATATAGCAGTACAGCAGCCTCTTACCATTCAGGAAAATCAAGATGAAAATATGAAAGCGGAACAAGATGGCTCAGAAAATCATTAAAATACCGGATAACGCGGTGACGCTGCGTATATTCGGCAGCTTTGACAAAAATATTCGCCGGGTGCAGGATGCCTTTGATGTGCGGATTTACAATCGAGTGCGTGAGGAAGAAGAAGGTGATTCTATCGTAATTGAAGGAGAGGATACGGCTGCAGATATGGCCGCTTCCGTGATTGCTTACTTGAAGAAGGTAGCAATTCTCAATGAAGATATACCAGAACAAACGGTGGATTATGTGATTGGCATGATCTCTGATGGACAGGGGCAGGAGCTATCCAAAATGTCCGATGACTGTGTATGCATTACTGCTAAAGGCAGGCCCATTAAAGCAAAGACTGTGGGACAGCGCAAATATGTAGAGGCGATTCAAAAGAATACTATTGTTATGGGCGTTGGCCCAGCAGGCACAGGAAAGACCTATCTTGCGGTGGCAATGGCGGTAAAGGCTTTGCGTGCGCACCAAATTACGCGGATTATTCTTACCCGCCCAGCAGTGGAGGCGGGTGAGCGGCTTGGCTTTTTACCAGGGGATCTTCAGAGCAAGATTGATCCATATCTGCGCCCTTTATACGACGCACTATATGACATGCTGGGTATGGAAAACTGCAGCCGCCTGATGGAGAAAATGACGATTGAAATCGCACCGCTTGCCTATATGCGGGGGCGTACTCTGGACGATTCTTTTATTATTTTGGATGAGGCACAGAACACTACCCCAGAGCAGATGAAAATGTTTTTAACCCGTCTTGGCAACGGATCAAAAGCGGTTGTTACTGGGGATCTGACGCAGACAGACCTCCCCTTAGGACAGCGTTCCGGCTTGGCGGAAGCAGTTCGTATACTAAAAAATATTGATGATATCGGCATTTATGAATTTTCAGAAAGAGATGTGGTTCGTCATCGTTTGGTTCAGAAGATCATTTTGGCTTATGAAAAAAATGACCAGGAAAAACATGCGAAAGCAGTTCGGGCGTATAAGGTCAATCGGAATGCAGACAGGGCAAAGGGGAAAGCATGAAGCTGAAAGTCTATTTTAATAATGAACAGAAGAAAATTTCTGTAGACAGCGACCTACAAAGCCTCATTCGCAGCGCGATTTTGGAGACGCTGCAAAGCGAGGATTTTTCCAACGACTGTGAGGTCTCTGTCACTTTTACAGACAACGCAGGCATCCAGGCTCTAAACCGGGATTATCGCGGGAAGGATACACCTACCGATGTACTGTCTTTTCCCATGTTCGATTTTGCATCGGAAGAAATACCGCAGGGAGAAGCATTGATTCCACTGGGAGACATTGTTCTTTCATTAGAACGTGCAGGGGAGCAGGCAAAGGAATATGGACACAGCTTTCGCAGAGAAACAGCTTTTTTAACAGTCCATTCTACCTTGCATCTTTTGGGATATGATCATGAAATCTCTACCGCAGCGGATGCAGACATGCGGGATAGGCAGCGGGCAGTACTGAAAAAAATGCAAATCGGGCGACAGTCGGACAAAAGTACAGAAAGTGGAAAAAAAGAATGAGAAAAACAGCCTTTATTGCCATTGTTGGCAGACCAAACGTGGGAAAATCTACACTCATGAACGCACTTCTTGGCGAAAAAGTTGTAATTGTGTCTAGTAAGCCTCAAACCACTAGAAATCGAATTATGGGCGTTTTGACAAAAGACGAAAATCAATTTGTCTTTTTGGACACCCCGGGTATTCACAAGCCTAAAACAAAGTTGGGCAATTATATGATGAAAAGCGTGCGCACCTCTATGGGCAGTGCAGATGTTGTTATATTGATTGCGGATGCAGGCCGTGCTCCGGGTATGATTGAGCAAAATGTAGCCAGTCAAATAAAAGAAGCAGAGCTTCCTTCAATTTTGGTTTTGAACAAGACGGATCTTTATAACCGCGAGCAGTTAGCAGAAACGATTCAGCAATATGCAGATTTGTATAATTTTGACGCTTTTGTACCAGTAAGCGCCTTGAAAGAGAAAAATGTGGATGCAGTGCTTTTTGAAACAGAAAAGTTTCTGTATGAATCCGATTGGATGTTTGAAGAGGACATGCTTACCGATCAGCCGGAACGGCAGATTGCCGCAGAGTTTATCCGGGAAAAAATGCTTCGTTCCTTGTCGGAGGAGATTCCCCACGGCGCAGCGGTAGTCATCGAAGAGTTTAAAGAAACGGACAAGCTGATTTCCATACGTGCAGAAATTTTCTGTGAGCGGGAATCGCACAAGGGAATTATTGTGGGAAAAGGGGGGCAGACATTGAAACGGATTGGCTCCCAGGCCAGAGAGGATTTAGAAAGCTTCTTTGGTATGAAGGTGTATTTAAATCTTTGGGTTAAGGTGAAGGAAAAGTGGCGGGACAGCGACTTTAACCTTCACAACTTTGGATATAATCCCAAAAATCTAGAGTGAGACGGCGGTATGGAAAAGCTGACTGTGCATGGCCTTACCGTCCGGGAGACGGAGGTAGGAGAATATGATAAAATTATTACTCTAGTTACTATGGAGCAGGGACGTATGTCTATTATGGGCAAGGGTGTCAAAAGCTTGAAAAGTAAAAACATGGTTTCCTGCCAGCCATTCTGTTACAGTACCTTCACTCTGCGTCGGTCTGATAAATATTATTACATTGTGGAAAGTGAGCTGGCTCAGTGCTTTTATGGTTTGCGTACCGATTTGGACAAGATGGCCCTTGCCGCTTATTTGTGCGATGTTTGTGCAGACTGCTCTGTGGAGGGAAGTGCAGACCCTTCTCTTTTGCGTCTAACGCTAAATGCGCTATATGCCCTTAGTGAAAAAGATGTGAATCTGCAGCAGCTGAAAGCAGCTTTTGAATTTAAATGTGCATGCGAAATGGGATTTCAACCGCAGCTGGACGCTTGTGCTATATGTGGATGTGCTTCCAGCGAAAATATATACTTAGATATTATGAACGGCAGAATTCTATGTCGTACTTGCCGAGACCAAGCACAGATAGAGGGAGAGAGTGCCACGCCAGATTGCGACGGAACAGCCCGATACTATCTGTTTCTTACGCCCGGCGTTTTATCAGCTATGCAATATGTAGAACAGGCTCCGGTAAATCGATTTTTGTCTTTTGCTTTGGAGCAGGATGACCTGCGTTTGTTTGCAGGTGTGGGGGAAAAATATCTTTTACATCATCTAGAGCATTCTTTTTCTACTCTTGGCTTTTATAAATCCTTATTATTATAAAAATGTATGGTGAAATGAACGAAAAAATATTTTCAATATTAGAATTTGATAAAATTCGAGGACAACTGGCGGATGTAGCGCTGACAGATGGATCCCGACAGAGGGCGTTGGACCTTGTCCCTTCCTGTGATATGGATGAAATCCGCCGTCGTCAACTGCACACTGCAGATGCAAAACGATTGCAGGGACAAAAGGGAACGCCTTCCTTTGGAGCAGTACGAGATATTCATTCCGCCTGCGAACGGGCGGAAAAGGGTGCTGTTCTTTCTATGCGGGAGCTTCTGGACTGTGCAAATGTTTTGCGGACGTCCAGATCGCTTTTGGAATATAGCAAAAGTGATCGGCTGTTTGACACTGCTTTAGACGAAATATTTGAGCGCCTAATTCCCATAAAAACATTGGAAGAGAGAATTAGCCGGGCGATTATTTCCGAGGAAATGGTGGCGGACGATGCCAGCCCCGCGCTTTTAGAAATCTGCCAAAGAATTCGCAGAACCAACGCACGTATTGCTGACCTTATGCAGCAGTATACCAACGGAGGGACCTACTCTAAATATCTGCAGGAAAACATTGTAACTACCCGTGGCGGCAGATTTGTCATTCCAGTAAAAAGCGAATATAAAAATGAAATTAAAGGCCTTGTCCATGATACCTCCGCATCTGGTGCTACGCTGTTTATTGAGCCAATGCGGGTAGTGGAGGCAAACAATGAATTGAGACAGCTCCAAAGTGAAAAGGAGCACGAAATCGAGCGAATTTTATGGGAGCTTTCCGGATTAGTGGCGGACAACGCCTTTACCATTGTATGCGACTACGAAAACATTACAGAGCTTGCCTTTATTTTTGCATGCGGCGAATTGGCATATCGGATGGACGCCTGTGAGCCGGTAATTACCCAGGAAAGACGGATTGAACTGCGTTGCAGTCGTCACCCCTTAATTGCAGGAGCAGTTCCGGTAGATATTCTGATCGGTGACGATTACAGTATGCTTGTAATTACTGGTCCAAATACAGGGGGTAAAACGGTTGCTCTGAAAACCTTAGGACTTTTTTCCACGATGGCCCAGGCGGGACTGCAGCTTCCCTGTGAGACGGCGTGTGTATGTGTGTTCGATACCGTTTTTGCCGACATTGGAGACGAACAGTCCATCGAGCAATCTCTTTCCACTTTTTCTTCTCATATGGTGGGAATTGTATCTATTTTAGAGCATATGACCAGTCAATCTCTCATTTTATTTGACGAGCTTGGCTCTGGAACAGATCCGGTAGAAGGAGCAGCACTTGCTACCTCTATTTTGGAGGAAGTGCTTGGAATCGGAGCCATTTGTGGTGCGACTACCCACTATGCCGAACTCAAGGCTTTTGCCATTGAACGGGAAGGGGTATGCAATGCTTCCTGCGAATTTGATGTGGAAACCCTGCGTCCTACCTATCGGTTGATGATTGGTACTCCCGGTAAATCCAATGCCTTCGCCATATCGGAGCGTCTTGGAATTTCTCGACACATTGTAGATCGGGCGAGGGAATATGTAGATCATGGAAGTCGCAGCTTTGAGGCAGTTATTGAAAAAATGGAAACCCAACGATTTGCATTGGAAGCAGAAAAAGAAAAAGCACGCGCCCTGCGTATTGAGTACGAACGATTTAAGCAGGATGCGGAAGCACAGCTGCAGGAAAAACTGGGGCATGCAGATAAAGAAGCTGCACGCATTATGGATAAAGCGCGGCAAATCTTGGATAGCGCGCGTGCATCCAGTGATTTTATATTAAAGCAGCTAGATGATGCAAAACGAGCAAAAGATGCAGATAATTTTGGAGATAAAATTTCTGCAGCAAAAAAGAATATTAAATCCCGCGTGAGGGAATTTCACGAAAAGAATACACCCGAGGAAAAAGAAGACGATTACGTATTGCCACGAGCACTCAAAAAAGGGGACACGGTAATGCATCGCAGTTTGGGAACCAAAGGTACTCTTTTGGAGGATCCTGACAAAAAGGGAAATGTGACGATTCAAATGGGAATTTTAAAAACCAAAATGCACATATCCCAACTACGTCTTTTGGATGACATACCTACGGTGGGAGAAAAAGGAAAGCAGACATCGCGCTCCTCCTATAAAGCCGCCGCAGCCAGATCCTTCAAGCCGGAACTAGACGTACGTGGTATGATTGGAGACGATGCCTGCTTTATGCTGGATCGGTATTTAGACGATGCTTTGGTTGCAGGAATATATAGTGTAATGATTATTCACGGAAAGGGAACCGGTGCGCTCCGCCAAGCGGTGTGGAATTATCTGAAGCGAGATAGCCGTGTGGAGTCCTATCGCGTCGGACAATATGGCGAAGGGGATTATGGGGTAACCGTTGTAGAACTACGCCGCAAGTAACCTTTATTCTGTTTGAGTGGGCAGGGCAAAGCCGTGAATGAAACCGGATACATCGGAAGAACAGATATCCCCACCAATAACCCGATTTTTATAGACGATTATGTTAGCATATACAGTGCCTTCATAATCGGGGTAGTTGTTGATTTGATAGGTATATCGTGTAGCGGTTTTTCCCTTATATTTGGCTAGATCCAGCCCCTGAGCTTTCTGCACCTCATTATAGGAATTCATAACTTTATCAAAGTCTGTTGGAATCCGCACCTCTACCTCTTCTACGGCCTCCTTTCCGGCATCCCATCCAAATTGAGAGAGGAATTCCAATCTGTTTTCATTAGTTTTGATTTTTTCAAAATTGATAGTGCCATTATCCTCCAGAATTGCCCCAGCCGATACTTCTTTGGTTGTCGGCATTAGAATCAGCAAAGCTACCAAAGCGATTACAGCGATGCCGATTACACCTGCAAATTTCAGCGAACTTGCTTTTAAGGAACATACAAACATATGTATTCCGCCTTTCTATTAATACAACTATTCAATTATATGCTGACAGGAGAGAAATATGAATCATGATTTTGATAATTGACAATACACAGCGAAAATTTCGCACGGAAATTCGTAAGCGTTTTCTATCTGATAATATTCCATGTATGGTAGCGGATGTGAGTCAGTATGACGAATACCTTCCAGCGCCGTTTACAGTGGTAACAGAACGTTACCTTTTAGATGAGGTAGCGTATGTAGCTGGATTGCACAATCATGATCATGCGCCTATTTGTCTTCATGAAGAAGTGCGGGATATGTATGAATATATTATAGAAGCCTTGTTGGAGCATTTTGGAGATATTTTTGGAACAAGTAAAATTGCAAGAGTACTTACAAAAAACGGGGAAGTACTATTTTGTGGAAAGCCCTTATATCTAACTAAAAGTGAATCGCGTATTTTAAATATGTTAAAATATGCTCCTACTGATTCTGCTACAGGAGAGAAGGTTTATTACAGCAAAGAGCAGCTGGCAGCGTATTGTATGACTGATGGCCGCAACGCAGCTGGCGCTGTAGCAGTACATATTTGCAATATGAATAATAAAGCAAATAAGATTGCCGGATTTGATATTGTGGAGTGTAAGCGATATTTGGGATATCGGCTTCATGTTTTTTAAAGGGGGATAGAAAAGTTTTGTTGGTTAGTGTTATTGTTCCTGTATATAATACGGAAAAATATCTTTTAGACTGTGTGCAAAGTATTTTGCAGCAAACTTATACAGAATTAGAATGTATTTTAGTTGATGATGGATCTACAGATGAGTCTGCCGGTATATGCAGCAGACTTGTATCGACAGATACGCGTATTGTTTATTATCGTCAGGAAAATGCTGGTGTGGCCGCTGCACGTAATCAGGGACTTTCTTTGGCAAAAGGCGAGCGTATCCTTTTTGTAGACAGTGATGATGTGCTGCAACAGAATATGGTAGAAGAGATGCAGTCTGTCATGGACACTGACAAAACAGACTGTGTTGTCTGTGGGGTCACTTTTTTTACAGAATCGGACCTACTAAAGACACAGGAAATACTTCCGCATGCAGTTCTGCACAGCGGGGAAGAGATGGCGGCATATTTTTCAAAAAATTATTCCGCCACGCTGATGAATTCTCCTTGCAACAAGCTCTATAAAAGGGAATATATAAAGCAAACTTTTGACCCCTCTATGGATCTTGGAGAAGATCTGTTGTTCAACCTCCTGTATTTTCGTGAAATCTCTTCAATATCCTATGTGGATAAGCCTTTCTACTGCTACCGCAGAAATGTTACCGACAGTCTAAGTGTGAAGCTGCGTCCGCATATGTTTGAAATTGCAGGACGGCTTTATAAGGAATGTATGGATTATTTAAACGAATTTCAAGGCCCCTTTGCGACAGAGAAAATTTCCTATTTTCATTTTAAAAATTTGCAGCTTGCTACATTAGGCGTGCTGCAGTCCGACATATCCCAAAGGGAGAAAAAAAAGAAACTTTGCACAATTTGTAAAGACAATGCAACAAAAATGGCTCTTTCCGATGTTGTTAAAATATCTCTTGGGAAAAAAGACCGTTTGTTTTTTCAGCTTATGTATGGAGAAAGAATTGTTCTTTTATACTGGATCAATAAATTGTGGTTAATGCGGCGATGAAAAAAAGAACACCGATAATTCGGTGTTCTTTTTATGTATTTTACTGGTCCTGGCATCCATTAGGACATCCGCCCTTAAGAGCGTCATACCGCGTTCCACAATGGGTACAGTAAAGCATTTTTGTTTCAGGAATCTGGGGTGCTGCTTCTTTTACAGGTTCGGGAATTTTTTTGTTAATAGAAATTACATTTTGCACCAGCAGAATGATAAGCATCAGCAATTCATAAGTGACACGAACAACAATAGGACCGAAGATCATTAAAATCAGTCCTTGCAGTGCAAAGCTTTTGAAAGAACCTTCTCCCCAGAAAGAGGAGAGCCGTTCTCCGGAGAAAAGCATGAAAAAACCACATACAACGCAGAAAAGGGTTACAAAAATATAAAGCGCTTTTAGGATCTTTTCAATAAACAAAATTTTGAAATTAAAAATATCTGCGATTACCTGGAAAAATTTGTTGAGACTGGTGCGCTTTTTCTCCGGTAAAAGAAAAATAAAAGCTAAAACAGTGCCTGCAATAGCTACAACGATACCAATAATTTCTGCTACTAAAACTGGCATAATGAGAATCTCCCTTCGTATTTTATTAATATAATTATACTTTATCAGACATATTTTGTCAATATATATAAATAAAGGCAGAAATGATTTTCTGCCTTTATTTATATGCTCATTTACGCTATTTATTCCGTTTCATATTTGCAGGGAGCTTTATAAAATACGTCTAAATCCATTTGATAGATATTATCCCGCAAAGAAAATCCCGTTTTGGAAAGAACTTCTTCCGGCCCGGCATCCGGAAGCATTTCTGCTTTTTTTATTCCTATCCGATGCATAAAGTACATGACTGTGCGGCAAAGCACGATCATTGCTTCATCCTCGATAAAGGCCATTGGGCAGCTTAACGTCAGAATTTGGCCTATATCCCCTACAGTAAACTGGCAAATACCAATCATTTCGGTGACAGTTTCTCTATCTGGAGCAAGATTTGCCGTATAGTAGGACAAAGCGTTCGCCTTATAGGGAACAGAAAGCATATCACAAATCTTTTTTTGTTCTTCTTTTTCTGCGATGGGTTTTACAACAAACATAGATACTCCGTTTTATGCATTTTGAAGATATTGTACTTCTGTATTTGTAAGATGCCTCCATTTGCCACGAGGCAAATCAGATAGGAATAGTGCACCTACTGCAATCCGTCGCAGCCGCAGCACCGTTAGCTGTGCTGCATCGCACATGCGACGGATTTGCCGGTTACGTCCTTCGTACAGCGTAATTTTCAGCAGGGAATACAAATTGCCGCCTTTGTCCCGTTCTCCTGCTTTGCACAGACGTGCTTCAATAGGCCGTAGCATGTACCCATCTAACTCCATAGGGGCTGTCAGACGTTTCATATCCGTATGATCCAAAACGCCCTTTACCTTAACCATATATATTTTGGGGATAGAATGAGATGGATGGGTGAGTTTGTTTGCCAAGGCACCATCATCTGTAAAGAGCAGCAGCCCTTCAGAGTACATATCCAGCCTGCCTACCGGATACACTCGATTTGGTACATCTGCCAGCAGATCCAACACGCACGGGCGTCCTTGCTCGTCTGCCATAGTGGTAACATATCCTGGTGGTTTATGCAGCATAATGTATGTATGCCCAGTGTTCTGGGCTTTATTTTTGACAGGTTGTCCCTTCCAGCAAACTTGGTCTGCACCGGGAGTAATTTTATCGCCGATGGATGCGACCGTCCCATTTATTGTAACAGTGCCGGCAGCGATTTCTACTTCCGCCCTCCGCCGGGAAAGGACGCCGCAATCTGTAAAATATTTTTGAAGTCTGATTTTTTCCATATCCAATCCCTTATTTGAAAAAGTGAAAGATCCCTTTTTGCAGTTTTACTGTAGGACACGCCAAATCTGCGTACATAGCTACTCTGCCAATTTCCTTACCATCCCGCAAAAATACTGCATATCCAACCATATCGCCTTTTTTCACTGGGGCATATAAAAATTGCTCTGCTTCTAATTTTGTTGTAATTGCGCCTCCTGATTTAGGAAGAGAAACAGAGAGTGCATCTTTATTAGAAATTGTTATATAATCCTTTTGCCCTCCCGTGCAGGGAATACTGAAGGTAAGCGAACCCTCTTCGGCAAGCGTATAGTTTTCGTACGTGGAAAAACCATAGTCCAACATAGTTTTGTGGTCTTTCCAGTCATCCGGATCATTCAGTGTCACTGCTACTAAAGTTACCCCGTCTCTCTGGGCGGCAGAAACCAGACAGCGGCCGCTGCGTTTTGTAAAACCAGTTTTTACGCCGATTGCGCCGTCATAACTTTGCAATAGACGATTATGATTTACCAGTACACGGGTGCCTTCACTCCCGTTTAAAGGTATCTTGTTTTTGTAAGTGGAGACAATTTTTTTAAAGGTCTCGTTATGCAGCGCTGCAGAAGCAAGCTTGGCCAAATCTTCTGCAGTTGTATAATGTTCCTCGTTGTCCAATCCGTGTGGATTGGTAAAATGTGTATTTGTAAGCTCCAGTTCTTCTGCTTTTTCATTCATCAGTGTGGCAAATTCCTCCACACTGCCCGCAACTTCGCAGGCGATAGCTGCTGCAGCATCGTTGGCGCTTTCCAACATTAAAGCATAAAGAAGTTGCTCCATAGTCAGCTTTTCGCCGGCAGAAAGATAAATAGAGGATCCTTCAATACCAGCTGCTTCTTCTGAAACTTTTACTTCTCGTTCCAATTTTTTTGTATGCTCTATTGCTACTAATGCAGTCATGATTTTAGTAGTACTTGCCATGGGAAGCCGCTGGCTGCCATTATGATTGATAAGAATTTCCCCAGACTCTGCTTCCATTAAAACCGCGCTTTGCGCTCCAACAGAGGGAACAGCGGCGGCTGCGCATGATCCGATGAGTAAAACAGCGCCAAGACAAACAGACATCAATATATAAATAAATCGTTTCATTTTACAAACTCCTCAATTTCTTCTATGAATAGCATCGGAAAAAGAGAAGCTGGTTATCCAAGCAAAAATCTGGTGTCAGGAGGGAATTTATTTATTTTTGGAGAAAACTTCTTTAAATTTTTCAATCAATTCTGGAGACCGCTCTATGGCATTAATAATTTGTGAAACCGGATCTGCTGGTTCTTTAGTATCGTTGATATTTAAAAGTTCTACACTACCTGTTGGAGAAATAATCAAAAAGGCAACCGGTACAACTGAAAGCCCCGATCCACCGCCGCCGCCAAAATTGTTGCTGCTGGTGACAGCGGCTTTTTTTCCCATATAATCAATTCCTCCAGAGGCAAAACCAACAGATAGCTTGGAAACAGGGATTACAACCGTACCGTTTGCTGTGGTAATCGCTTCGCCTATAATTGTATTGGCATCAAAGGAAGACTTAAGGCCCTCCACAGAAGCGCGGATGATTTCGCTCATTTTATTCTCGCTCATTTTTTACATTCCTTTCTGGAAAAAATGTTCAAATTTAAATATTTGTATCTACAGCCGATTTTAATTGGAAAAATGTTTGAAAGAGTGCCTGTAAAAGATGTATGATGCGAATTTTCATTTTTACTTGTATACAGGCGTCCCAATTTCCAGAAAAATCGGCGGTTACATGTACAGCATTCTTCTGCAAAGGAATGAGCGTAACAGTGGAATCTAAAAATTCCAGCAGATAAGCTGTGCTCTGTGCTGCCACGCCGTATGCAATGCCGGTAGCAGCGGGAGAGCTTCCTCCAACCATAATATGAAGCTGTTCAACTTTGATGTGCAGTTTTTTTGCATATCGTTGTGCCAAACGAATGCTGATATCTTTCAATGCACTGAGAAATTCTGTCAGAGCTAAATCCCCTCGCAGCTCGTTCAGTACATTCTTTTTTTCTTTTCTTTCCCGCTTTTTCTCTTTCTTATCAAACGAGGCAGACAGCTTTTTACCTCGCAGTTGTTTTGCAAGAGAACGGTATTTAGACTTTTTCTGCAAAGGAACTTTATACAAAATAGGACCAATTTGTACATATAAGGAGAAAGATTGGTCTCTATAAGAAATACGAACACGTAGGTATGCAAAAAGCAGGAGGAGCAAAAAGACAATTATGCCAAGAACTACAAAGAGAGTGGTTACCATGACTTTTTCCTGCCTTTCTTTTTCGTTACACTTCCTCTGTGCTTTCCACTTCTGCGTCTAGCTTTTCTTGCAGCAGGGAAGAAGCACTGGAATTTTCTACTTTGGGCAATTCCTGCAAAGAAGAAAGGCCAAATACCCGCAAAAAGTGTTCGGTCGTCCTATACAAAATCGGTCTGCCAGGAACATCAAGCCTTCCGCAAGGCTCAATAAGATGTTTATCTGCGAGACTTGAAACTCCATAGCTAGAATCTACCCCTCGTACCGTATCCACAAAAGCTCTGGTTACTGGTTCATTATAAGCAATCACTGCCAGCGTTTCAATGGAAGACTGTGATAAGTTTCCGCCGCGCTTAATTCCAAGTGCCTCCCGAATATAGGTGCCATATTGTTCTCTGGTACATAGTTGGCAGGCTTCATCAAACATTACCAACATAATACCGCGAGGCAGGGGGGCATCCGTAGCATTGTATTGCTCCATGTATTCTCTGACTATATCTTTGACATCCTTCTCAGATCTATCCAGTACCTCTCCCAATTTTTGATAGGTTACCGGATGACCGGCAGCAAATAATATCGCTTCAATAATTTTTTGACAGTCCCGAATATCCAATTTTCTTGTATCGGGTGCTGCCGCAAAAGGCGCGTCCAATTCGTTTGTTTCTATATTCATTGTTGAACCTGTATGAAATATTTATTCATCTCTAATAATTTGTGTCAACTGACTGATATCTGCATCGGGTTCCAGTTTTACATAAACCTCTCCTGCTGTATCGATGACACCGCTTCTGGTTTCTTCAGGATTTTCATTTAACAGCAGGAGCATGCCAGATTTTAGAAGCTCCAAAAGCGCTAAAAACATGGTGACGATTTCTGCTCTGGACTGAGCGCTTTGGAAGAAACCGTGGAGGCGAACTTTACGTCCGCCCTGCAGACGGCCAGCCAGATTTTCAACGATTGCCGCCACGGAAACTGTTTTTTTGTTAATCAACGGCTTAAATTTTTCCTTCGCCTCTTCATCGGTTACCCGTACTTCGCTCATTATACGTAGAAGGGCTTTGGAAAGCAGTGCAGCGTCGTGGTCGGCAACATATGTTTTATCTACAGAAATTTCATCTGTGTCCTTGCCCATCCGCATCCCGTATTCCGCATACATTTCTCGCAAAATTCCTGCGGCCTCCTTAGCACGCTGATACTCCATCATTGCCGCCGCGAGGGCCATGCGTGGGTCATCTTCCTCTTCTTCGTTTCTAGGAAGAAGCATTTTACTTTTTATAAGCATCAGTTCGCTGGCAGTGAGCAAAAAATCGCTGGATAGTTCAATATCCATTTCTTGGGCAGCGTTAATATACTCCATATATTGATCGCAAAGGACAGAAATTTGGATATCTTCGATTTTCATTTTGTTTTTTTGGATGAGGCTTAGACAAAGATCCAGCGGACCTTCAAATTTTTCTAATTTGTAATTTAGTACCGTCATATTATAGTCCTGGAATCAGTCCGATGATAAAGGACATACCACTACTGATCCAAGTGCACACAGCGGAAATCGGCAGGGAAACGATGCCGGTCCACAAAAGCGCAAGCATAACCAACATGATAATGCGCTCATACCGCATCAAGGCAAAGTAATATTTGTCAGGCAAAAACAGAAAAAGAATACGGGAACCGTCCAGCGGCGGTATCGGGATCAGATTAAAAACTGCCAAAGATAGGTTGAGCGAATGGAGATACAGAAAGAACATAGTAGCAATAAACAGCACATTCATTCCAAAAGAAGGACCATTTAAAGATACAGCATCAGCAACATTTTGATTGGCGTTTGCATATAGCATTGCAAATATATGATAAAAAAGTAGCGCTGCAAACGAGAGAAGAATATTCGCTGCGGGTCCCGCAAATGCAGTAATAGCCATATCTCGACGAGGCTTTTTAAAATAGCGGGAGTGTACTGGTACAGGCTTCGCCCATCCGAATCCAAAAAGCATCATACACAAAGTACCGATTGGATCCAGGTGCTTTCGAGGATCCAGCGTCAGCCGCCCCATATTTCGTGCTGTTGGATCGCCCAGTTTATTTGCGGCAAATCCGTGGGCGCATTCATGAAAAGTAAGCGCTATCAGAACGCAGACGATAATTAAAAGAATTCTTGGCAGAACATCGCTTAGTTCCGCACCATTGCGTAGACTAAAAATTAAATCGCGTACCATAGGAATAACTCCTTTATTTCAAATACCACAAACATGATAAAGCTGGTTCCATAGGGCATCCCGCCCTTCCTTCGTCTCAGATGAGAAAAATATCGTGGCGAGTGCTTCAGGGGACGGATGATTTTCTTCTAACGCAGTTTCCATAGCGTTGCGTTGGGTGCGGTTCAGCTTATCTGACTTGGTGTATACTAAGATATGCGGCATACCTGCTTCTCTTAAAAAATCCAGCATTTGGTGGTCATCTTTTGTGGGACCGATACGAGAATCGATCAACTGTACCACACCACGTATCCGAGCTCCTACTGGATTGTTCGTAAAATATCCGTCTGTCAGGGCAGACCATTTCTTTTGTTCTTCATAGGTGCGCTTTGCATATCCGTATCCAGGAAGGTCTACCAGCATGATTTTGTTATCTATACTATAAAAATTGATTGTAATGGTTTTTCCCGGAGTGCTGCTGACACGTGCCAGCTTTTTTCGTTGCAAAAGCGCGTTGATCAAAGAACTTTTTCCTACATTGGAACGACCTGAAAAGGCGATTTGAGGAAGTTCTGCGCAAGGAAACTGTCGAGGAGATCCTGCAGAGATCAAAAGCGAAACATTGTTTAAATTTGGTTTCATAAATACCTGCTTATTGTTATTATGTATCAGTCTGCCTAGCGGTAATCGGTGGATGTACATTGTCCTGCAGGGGAATCGTTTGTTTTGTGGTACAGGATGTCTGGCGCTTTGAATCGCTTGACGCAGATACATCATCCTGTACAAGTGTTTCCTGCAGAACCTGTATTCCTTTTCGCACAGGAATGAACAAAAGCGATGCGCGCACCACAGGATCCAATTCTTCTAAATCGGACAGGTTGTCTGCGGGGATAATTACCCGTTTGATCCCCGCGTTCCAGGCAGCGGTACTTTTTTCCCGCAGTCCGCCTATAGGGAGTACTCTGCCAGTCAGAGTAAGCTCGCCTGTCATAGCTGTATCGCAGCGTACTGAAACGCCTGTTAGCGTACTGACAAGCGAGGTAAGCATGGTAACCCCTGCGGAGGGACCGTCTTTGGGAGTAGCACCATCCGGCACATGAATATGAATATCTTTTGTCTTGTAAAAATCCTGCGGGATACCTAATGTATCGCTGTTGGCACGGATATAGCTTACAGCAATGCGGGCCGACTCTTTCATTACATCTCCAAGCGTTCCTGTAAGTTCAATTTTTCCGCTGCCTGGCATTACGGTTGTTTCAATTTTTAAAAGGTCTCCGCCAACAGAAGTATATGCAAGCCCATTGACTACACCTACCTCATTTTCTACAGTTTTTTCATTATCCAAAAACTTTCTTGGACCGAGATAGGTTGAGAGCACTTCCTTGGATACTGTGAGACTTTTTTTCCCTTCGTCGATCATCCTGCGGGCGGCGCGGCGGCAAACAGCAGCAATTTCTCGTTCTAAATTACGAACACCGGATTCTCTTGTATAACCGTCGATCAGTTCCATAATGGCATCGTCAGACAAACGCAGTGCACGCTTTGTCAAACCATGTCGCTTCAATTGCTTGGGAATCAGATGATTTTTGGCAATGGATGCTTTCTCCGGCTTTGTATAGGTATACAGTTCAATGACTTCCATACGGTCCAGCAACGGACGGGGAATCGTATCCAAAGAGTTTGCTGTGGCAAGGAACATTACGTTAGAAAGATCACAAGGCATCTCTACAAAATGATCCCGAAAGTTTTTATTTTGTTCGCCGTCCAGAACTTCAAGCAGAGCCGAGGCAGGATCGCCCCGCATATCGGAGCAAAGCTTGTCAATCTCGTCTAAAAGCATTACCGGATTCATAGAACCAGCCTGACACAAAGCGTTCACAATACGTCCTGGCATCGCCGCTACATACGTTTTGCGATGACCTCGAATTTCTGCTTCATCTCGGATACCGCCAAGAGAAACGCGTACGAATTTCCGATGCATAGCTCTGGCAATGGATTGCCCTAGGGAAGTTTTACCCACACCGGGGGGACCCACGAAACAAATAATTTGATGCCGAAGCTCTGGATTCAGCTGCTTGACGGCTAGGTATTCCAAAATCCTATTTTTGGGTTTTGCCAAACCATCATGATCCGCATCCAATATTTTTTTGGCACGGTCAATATCCAGCCGGTCTTTTGTAAATTTTCCATAAGGAATTTCCAGACAAAGATCCAGATAATTACGCAAAACGGCAGCCTCTGGACTACCGTAAGACGTTTTCAGAAGACGACCAACTTCTTTAGAGAGCTTTTCCTGTATTTCTTCTGGAAATCCAGATTCACGGATCTTTTTATAATATGCGGCAGCCTCATCTCCCCCGTCTTCGCCGAGTTCTGTTTGGATTGCCCTCAACTGTTCTCTAAGATAATATTCTTTCTGATTGTCGTCAATTGCCTGCCGTACTTTTTTGTGAATAGATAGTTCTACAGCCAGAAGTTTTGTTTCCTCTTCCAAAATCACGGCTACTGTTTCCAGCCGTGCTAATGGCTCAAATACATTTAGTACACGCTGTTTGTCTTCAAATTTTACAAAAGCACTGGCTGCAATAAAGTCCGCCGCCTGTCCGGGATTTTTAATGCTGCGTGCAGAAAGCAAAATTTCGCCGGATTCTGCCGGCAGATATACCAAAAAGTCTTCTAGAGTAGTGATTGCTTCTCGTAGCAGTGCCTCACTGCGAATATCAGAATCTCCTTTTTCTAAGGCCACTGTTTTGGTCAGCACATTTGCATAAATACAGCCGTCTCTTCCGGCAAAAGATACGGCGGTTCCCCGACAAACACCTTCTGCCAGCACCCGTACAATCCCATCAGGAGATTTTAGCGTTTGTTTAATTCGGCAGACAGTGCCAATCTCATAAAGATCCTTAGGCGCAGGCGCAACGCAGCCGATATCTTTCTGACAGAGAAGGAGTACATACATATCTTCACGGGTAGCTGCTTCTACCGCACGGATAGACAGCTCACGTTCCAGCTCAAAATTCAATGGCATGGAGGGAAATGCGACCAGTCCTCTTGTAGGAATTACTGGAAGGGTCATTTTTTCCACTTTTTCTATATATTTGGGCATATAAAATCCTTTCAAATGTTTACAGTGGAGTCCCGCATGCAACGGGAGCAGAGTATTTCATATATTCTATCATATTTTTACAGGAAAATCTAGAGATATTTCGATATTTTATAAATAATTCGCATGGTTTCCCAGATTTTTTCTTGCAAAAAAACGTACAATTTGATATCCTATAAAAATAGAGAAAAGGAGAGCAGAATATATGATACGATATGAAGATCCAACTGTAGAGTGTGCGGCCCTTTCGGGACAAACGTATGTTGCTATTCCTTTCGAAATCTATCAAAGCGTGTCAGGGAAAGTAAAACTCACTGTTTATAAGGCTTGCAAGGATATAGCAAAGGAATTTTTATCTGTGTACGGTGACAATCCTCTTCATAAAGACGGGATTATGTGGGCGGCGCGGCATATCCAAGATTTTATGATAAAATATGGCTATCAATACGA
This sequence comes from uncultured Clostridia bacterium, assembly GCA_948466345.1. Lineage (GTDB taxonomy): Bacteria > Bacillota > Clostridia > Oscillospirales > CAG-272 > Avispirillum. The sequence goes on from CAOKAC010000010.1 coordinate 50,910, forward strand.
TGCGCAGGCATCTGATGTTATATTAGAGTTTGCAGCTAGGGAAGATACACTAAAAATGCCTGATCGAAACGAATCTGTTTTGCTGAAAACGACAGAAGAATGGTTCCAATATGAAAATGCGACAAGTGCAGATCCGGATTTTTTGAGTCCGGAAAAAGGTGTAGCATTTGCGGCTGTTCGAGACGGGGAAATTATTTCCTGCGCCTGTATAAATGATATGTTTTATGCAGATGGCGCAATTGAAATACAGGTGGATACCGTGCTGCAATACCGCAATTGTGGATTGGGCTATATGTACTCGGTATCTTTGATAAAATATCTATGTGGACTAGGATATACGGTATGATACAAATGTTATGAAGAAAATTTTGCATCCGTCGTATTGGCTTATAAATGCGGATTGCAGTTGCAGGGCAAACGTGCTTCGTTTGTATTCTTTGCAACTGTATAAAATATATTTTTGTACGATTGACAAAAGGAGTGTTTTTTTATGGCTTTAGATGCAGGAATGCTTTCCTTTATTCTTAGGGAAATCAATGAACAATTAATTGGTGGAAGAGTAGAAAAGGTATATCAACCGGCAAAAGATGAAATTGTTCTGTTAATTCGAAAAGAGGGAGAGACATTTCGCCTGCTAATCAATGCAGGCAGTGCCTGCCCACGCATCGGTATCACTACAGAGAAAAGCGAGAATCCCGCCAAAGCTCCTATGTTTTGTATGCTGCTGCGCAAGCATTTTCAAGGGGCGCGGCTTGTCGCTGTGGAACAGCAAGGGTTTGACCGGATCGCCCGGATTCGATTTGAGGGAACGGACGAAATGGGATTTGCCTGTGAAAAGTGCATTCTTGTAGAAATTATGGGGAAATATGCAAACATTATTATAATCGACGGACAGGATAAAATATTAAGTTTGCTGCGCCAAGTGGATTTTTCGGGGAATCTCTCCCGCCAGCTTTTTGTAGGAATGCGCTATTTTGCGCCGCTGCAGCAGGGACGCATCAATCCTTTAGAGACGGACCGAGATTCTTTCCTTGCGCTTGCAGCTGCCTGGGAAAGCGATAGACCCGCTCAGCGTTTTATAATGACTACGTTTGCTGGTATATCACCTCTTGTAGCAAGAGAAATTGTTTATCGCTGTGCAGGAAATACAGAAGCATCAATGAAAGAATGTGCTGCGACGCTTGCCGATATATTTTTTGCGATTATGGATCAAATTCGGCAAAAGAATGGTACGCCTGTTATGATGTTGGATCATGACTCTGTCCCAGTAGAATACAGTTTTCTTCCGCTTACACAATATGGTAATTCTGTAACCCAGTGCATCTGTGAAAGCTATGGAGCTCTTTTGGATCGGTATTACAGCGAAAAAAGCAGAAATGAAAAGCTTCGTCAGAGGGCAGCGGATCTTTTGCGGATCGTGTCACAGGCCAGCTCCAGGATAACAAAAAAAATCGCTGTACAAAAAGAAGAAATGAAGCAGGTAGAAAAGGGAGAAACATATCGTCTGTGGGGTGATTTGATTACTGCGAATATTTATCGAATGCAGCGAGGAGCTGTATCTGCGGAGTTGGAGAATTATATGGATGGCACGACTGTGAAAATTCCTTTGGACAGTCGTCTTGCGCCGGCACAGAATGCGCAAAAATATTATAAAAAATATTCCAAATCCAAATCGGCGGCTGTACATCTGCAGGATCAGATAGCTGCAGCACAGCAAGAACTTTCCTATATTCAGTCCGTCCAAGATGCGCTCTCCCGAGCAGAAACAGAAAAAGAACTGAGCGAAATTCGAAAAGAACTATATCATAGCGGATATGCCTCTAAAATGAAGCATTATACAGAGAAAAAGCAAGGCACCCCTTCCTTTATCCGGTTCAAGACCAGTGGAGGCTACTCTGTTCTATGTGGAAAAAATAATGCTGCCAATGATTATTTGACATTTCAGCATGCAACAAAAGGGGATTGGTGGTTCCACGCAAAAAATACACCAGGCTCTCATGTGATTTTAGAATGTGCAGGAATGCCTGAACCTCCGGCGCAGGATTTTACAGAAGCTGCAACCATTGCAGCTGTATATTCTAAAGCGGGAGACGGCGCAGCAGCCCAAGTGGATTATACTTTGGTCAGGTATGTAAAAAAACCGGCTGGCGCAAAGCCAGGATTTGTAATCTATCATACAAATTGGTCTGCAGTAGTTGTTCCCAATCGTGAGCTTGTTGCTACATTGCGTGTTTAAATAGGCAGCATGAGTGACGTTTCTTCGCATATACTAAATAAAGTAATTCCTTTGGAAAGGTGCGGTAATTGTGAAGAAAATTCTTTTTGCGGCGTCGGAAGCAGCGCCTTTTGCCCACACTGGCGGTCTTGGAGACGTAATGGGCGCTCTGCCGCCTGCTTTACGGCGAGAAAAAGCGGATTGGGATGTGCGGGTGGTGCTGCCCCTGTATCCAGGAATACGAGAACGATTTTCCTCTACAATCACATATGTTTCCAAAACAATAGTACAACTTTCTTGGAGAAAGTTGTACTGTGGAATTTGGAAGATTGAAAAAGATGGCGTAACTTATTATTTTATTGATAATGAATATTATTTTCATCGGCCCGTTCCTTACGGAGCCTATGATGATGGAGAACGCTTCGCTTTTTTTGGACTTGCTGTTTTAGAGCTGATGGGGGCGGTAAATTTTTTCCCAGATGTCCTGGTCGCCAACGACTGGCAGGCGGCATTATCTGTAGTATATTTAAAGCTGCAATATGTCCGATATCCCTTTTACGATCATATAAAAACGCTTTTTATTATTCATAATATCGCATATCAAGGGCGCTACGGCCAATCTGTGTTTGATACGGTGCTCGGCCTGCCCGAGCACTGCCGTTCGGTCTTGGACTGTGATGGGGACATAAATTATATGAAAGCTGCCATTGCCTTGGCGGATCGTGTGGTTACGGTCAGTCCTCGATATGCTGGTGAGATTTTAACTGATCATTTTGGACGGGGAATGCAGTACATTCTGCGCAGTGCATCTTATAAACTCTCTGGAATTTTAAATGGGATCGATACGGTTTCCTTTAATCCGGAAACTGACTCCAGCATTCCTGCAAATTTCAAGTCTGAAAATATGTCCGGCAAAAAAATCTGTAAGTCTCATTTGCAAGCTCTTTGTGGGATACCGACACAAGATGTTCCTCTGATTGCTATGGTGACGCGTCTTACTAAGGACAAAGGACTGGATCTTGTACAGCGTATTTTATACGAACTTCTTTCCACAGAGGATATACAGTTTATTCTGCTAGGAACCGGCGAGTGGGGATATGAAGAATTTTTTCGGCGAACAGGAGAAACTTTCCCTGATAAGACAGGCATTTTTATTGATTTTAACACAGCGCTTGCCCGTCAGTTCTACGCAGGTGCAGATATATTTTTAATGCCGTCTGCCACAGAAGCGTGCGGCCTTGCCCAAATGATCGCTATGCGGTACGGAACGTTGCCTCTGGTACGAGAAACAGGCGGCCTTGCCGATACCGTTTCTCCCTATAATCAGTACGAGGGAAGCGGAAATGGTTTTTCCTTCGCCAATTATAATGCCCATGAAATGCTGCATACGATTCGGTATGCAGCTCAGATCTATCGAGATAAAGAAGCCTGGACGGGACTATGCAAACATGCTATGGAATCAGATTTTTCCTGGGGTGCTTCTGCTCGAGAATATGGACAGCTGCTCGATAAGATGTAGCAGAATTTTGAAGAAAACGGCAGCTTTGGTAGACATACCATAAGGAATCCAACACCTGATGAAAAGATATTGCTTTTCGACGGGTATTGTTTTATAATGAACTGACCAACAAATAGAAGTTTATAGAGGGGCTATCATGCTTGATATAATACCTGACGCAGAACAAATGACGACCTTAGTCGGAAAACCTTTATATGAGATTTGGAATAAATTATGCGCTTTAATTGATGAAAAATACGATATGGATTGCTTATGGGATAAAGGCGGTAAAGCGTGGACATATGAATATAAATACCGTCGAGGCGGCAAAACTCTATGCGCATTATATGCAAGAGAAAACTGTGTAGGATTTATGATTATCTTAGGAAAAGATGAACGCTTAAAATTTGAAAAAGATAGAGAAAGTTATTCAGAGGAAGTTCAAAGGATTTATGATAAAACGCAAACCTATCATGATGGAAAATGGATGATGTTTGAACCAACAGACACTTCTTTGTTTGATGATTTTGTCAGACTGTTGATCATTAAAAGGAAACCAAATAGAAGAGAATGAATTAGTAACTTCCAGTTTATCGCTCTCCTCCACAGGCATTTTTTTGAAAGTGTCATAGTGGGTGAAACAGTATGAATCGGGCAAGGCAAACCATTCTGGTACGCCTTGCCCTTCGCTGCCGTTTTTATAGTGTTTTTCTATTTGCTTTTTTCTTCCACCTGTGATATACTAACACAGAATGCCAAAGGAGGGATAGCACCTTGCATACGTTTACATCTGCTGTTATTTTAGCCGCTGGCAGCGGCACGCGGTTTGGGACCAACATAAAAAAGCAGTATATTGCTGTAGAGGGTATACCTGCCGTCGTGCGTAGTCTGCAGACTTTTGAGGCTTGCTCCCTGGTTGATGAACTCATTTTGGTAGGAAATGTGGATGAACTGCGAGAGGTGCTTTCTCCTTATACCTTGAAAAAACTTGCGGCTGTGGTACCAGGGGGAGCAACACGTCAGGAGTCTGCTTTATGCGGATTTGATGCAATCTCTCCTAAAGCAAAGTATGTTGCAATACATGATGCGGCGCGCTGCCTTGTAACAGAAGAAAACATCGAAAATACCGTGCGTGCGGCGTATAAGTATCGTGCTGCCGTAGCTGCGGAGAAGACAGTAGATACAGTAAAACAGGCAGATAAAGACGGTTTTATTGACACCACTTTAGAACGGGAGTACATTTGGCTTGTAAAAACCCCACAGGTGTTTCACTGCGATGTGTATCGGGTAGCAGCCTATATGGCAAAAAAAGAAAAGGCCGTCGCTACAGACGACAGTATGCTGTGCGAACGCCTTGGTTTTTCTGTAAAGCTTGTAGAGTGCGGACCGGATAATATTAAGCTGACACACTTGCAGGATCTGCAAAGAGCACAGGCTATTTTAGAAATGCACAGACGAATGGGAGATGCAGAGCGATGAGAATTGGTCATGGATATGATGTGCATAAGATTGACCCTGCAAAAGACAGTTTGATTTTGGGCGGAGTAGAAATTGCATGCGGATTTGGTATGGTTGCCCACTCAGATGGGGATGTTCTGCTTCATGCAATTATAGACGCGCTCCTTGGCGCTGCGGGAATGGGCGATATTGGCAGCCTGTTCCCAGATACGGATATGTCATATAGAAATATTTCAAGTATGTTGCTGCTTATGGATGCACTGCAGCGCATTCGTAGCAGTGGATTGGAAATAGAATATGTAGATGTAACCCTGATCGCACAAAAACCGAAGCTTTCTCCGTACATACAAAAAATTCGTGCATCATTGGCTGCAGGTATGGGAATAGAGACAAGTCAGTGCAATGTAAAAGCTACCACAGAAGAAGGACTGGGCTTTACAGGAAGAGGCGAGGGCATTGCTGCGCACGCCGTATGTCTTTTAAACAGTAAAATGTAAGCGCCCGCCTGCGCCGCTGCCCGACCACCGCGATTCTTGTGCGAAGACTGCATCCTGTTTTAGCAACTTTCTTTTTTTATGCTCCAAACGGCTGGCCGAGCTGTAGCGAAAGCGGTTCATTTATATTAAACGGTCTTATACAGCGTCTAACACACATCCTGGTTTTTTAACATCTGTCGCTGTATAAGACCGTGGGTACTGTTTGCGACAGCGTTCGCTGTCATTAGTATCATATGGAAAGGCGTGGCCATGTGATACTGTGCACATAGGCTTTAGAGGCGATATGCCGCGTAAAATTTGTGGATCCTTCAGAAAAGGATTATAGACTAAAAGATTCTGCAACTGAAATCAATAGTATTGTTATTAAAATAAAATTTTGGACAAAGGGAAGGATACTCTCAATGAAAATTTTAACGGCTCCAAGTCTATTTGCGTCTGATTTATTGGAAATAGGCTCCCAGGTCAGAAGAGCACAGGACAGCGGAGCAGATATCCTGCATTTTGATATTATGGACGGCGTATATGTGCCAAATATCAGTATCGGATTTGATATTTTAAAAGCGGTTCGCGGCTGCACCAATCTGCCGATTGATGCGCATATGATGACGGTGTGTCCGGAAAAATATTTTGAACGGCTGGCAGAATATGGAGCAGATATTGTTACAATCCATAATGATATTGCAGATACAGAAAAGCTGCGGGTGATGCTGACGGACATACGGTCGTATGGCATGATGTCTGCCATTGCTCTAAAGCCTGCTGTGGATGCAGAGGTCGTTCTGCCGTTTTTGGATCTTGTTGATATGATTCTTGTAATGACAGTAGAACCGGGATTCAGCGGACAAGCTTTTATGAATATGTCAGATAAAATTCGGGAAATTAAAAAACATATCGGCAACGAGCCAATTAGCATTGCTGTGGATGGTGGAATCAAGCCAGATACAGCAGCGCTGTGTGCAGCGGCGGGCGCCAATGTTTTTGTGGCAGGCAGCGGCGCCTTTGGCGCGCCTTCAATGCAGGCAGCCCTTGCGGATATTCGCGTGGCGGCTCAAGGTGCATACATAGGATAAAATACGTTTTTGTATAAATAAGGGAGGTATCAGTATGATTCGGGAAGTGAGACGTTTGCTGGATGACAAAAAGTTTGCACAGCTGCGGGACCTCCTTTGTTTGCAAGAGGCTGCAGACGTTGCGCAGCTTTTTGAACAGTTTCCAATAGAAGAACTCCCGCTGATGTTCCGAATCCTGCAAAAGGATTTTGCCACAGATGTATTTGTCGAAATGGATACGGAACTCCAGAAGTCTCTGATCGAGGCATTTACAGACCAAGAACTTTTTGAAGTTTTTGATGATCTTTTTATGGACGACACGGTTGACATTATTGAAGAAATGCCGGCAAACGTGGTAAAGCGTATCCTGCAGCACACTTCTGCAGAGAAGCGAAAGGAAATCAATCAGCTGCTTCAATATAAGACGGATTCTGCTGGTACGATTATGACAACGGAGTTTGTAGATTTAAAAGAGAATATGAGTTGCGAACAAGCGCTGAATTTTATCCGTAAGACAGGGCTGGAAAAAGAAACAGTATACACCTGTTATGTGATGGACAGCAAGAGAATCCTGATTGGTGTTGTGACGGTAAAGGATATCATTATGGCCGGAAATGACGCCCGCATCGTTGACATTATGGAGAAAAATCCCGTATTCGTATATACGGATGATGACAAAGAAGATGTAATGAATGCCATTACCAAATATGATTTTTTAGCTATGCCAGTAACAGATCGTGAAGGCCGGCTTGTAGGCATTGTTACGATAGACGATGCAATGGATGTGCTGCGTGAAGAGGATACCGAAGATATCGAAATTATGGCGGCAATTACACCTTCAGACAAGCCGTACTTTCGCGTTGGAGTGCTTGAAACCTGGAAAAACAGGATCCCTTGGCTGATGCTGCTTATGATTTCCGCTACATTTACAAGCAAGATTCTGACCCATTTTGAAAACGCACTGAGTTCTCTCCCCATTTTAATAGCATTTGTTCCTCAATTGATGGATACCGGTGGAAACGCTGGATCTCAGGCGTCCGTTACTGTGATCCGTGGCATGTCTCTTGGCGACATCCGGCTACGGGATGCACTGCGCGTTTTGTGGAAAGAACTGCGCGTTTCTTTATTGTGTGCCGTAACGCTTGGATGTATCAATTTTATAAAAATGTACCTGTTTAACGATGTAAGCCGCGACAGGTTTGGGCTTGGTCAATCTCTTCTGATCAGTCTTGTAGTATGTGTTACCATTTCTTGTACAGTAGTTATCGCGAAAATTGTGGGCAGTATGCTGCCTATGCTGGCAAAGCGATTGGGACTGGATCCTGCAGTTATGGCCAGTCCGTTTATTACTACGATTGTAGATATTTTAAGTTTGCTTATATATTTTGGAATTGCTGCGGCCCTGCTGCATTCTGTGGGGGCTGTTATATAGTAGATTCGGAGATGTCACTTTAGTTGGCGAAAATCGACAACTTTAGCATATAAAATGTTATAAAGGAGAGTTATGTTATGTTAGGAAAAACACCGCCAATGGGTTGGAATTCCTGGAATACCTTCGGACCGAATATCAGCGAGTCAATCATTTTAGAAATCGCTGACGCCATGGTAGAAAAGGGATACAAAGACGCCGGATATGAATATGTTGTGATCGATGACGGATGGCAGCTGCGGGAGCGGGGAGAAAACGGGGAACTAGTAGCCGATCCTGCAAAATTTCCACGAGGAATAAAATATGTGGCAGATTATGTACACGAAAAAGGATTGAAGTTCGGAATATATTCTGCCGCCGGTGTGCGTACCTGTGCTGGATATCCAGGTTCATACGGACACGAGTATGAAGATGCTATGCTGTTTGCATCTTGGGGCGCCGACTATCTGAAATATGACAAATGTCATTTTGCAGGTTCGTCAGATCCAAAAAACGCTTATGTAACCATGTCTATGGCATTGCGGGCTACAGGTAGGCCGATCATGTACTCTGCCTGTATCGTAGGAGAAAATGATCCCCATAGCTGGATGCGGAGCGTAGGTGCTCATTTGTATCGTTCTACCGGAGACATTTGCGACAGCAGCGAGTCCTTCCGCAGTATCTTTACAGGCCAATATGATAAATTCCACACCAGTTCCCCCGGATGCTTTAACGATATTGATATGCTGGTTGTAGGGCTTGGAGGGAACGGAAATGTGGCCCGTCCTGGAGGATGCAGCAAAGACGCATATAAGATGCATTTTGTGCTGTGGTGTCTGTGGGGGGCTCCTTTGATGATTGGTGCAGATATCAGAAACCTAGATACATATTACCGTGAGCTTTTGACAAACAAAGAACTCATTCGTATCAATCAGGATCCGGAGTGCCGCCCGCCTTATTGTGATGAACGGCAGCGGTATCATGCTACGCATGCTCGTCTGTCCTGTATAAAAATGCTGGACAACGGGGAACTGATTCTTGGCCTATTTAATTATTGGGACGATCAGGATCTGGAGGTACTGGCTTATTTTGATGATTTTGGAATCCCATCCGGACGCGGAATTGGGCTGAAGCTGACAGATATCTTTACAGGGGAAACCTTTACAAAGTTTGATTTCTTCACGCCCAGGCTTCCTGCAATGACCTGCAAGGTATATAAAGCAGAGATTATTAAAAGATGACACCACAGTTTTTATGCGTCCAATGTAACAAGGAAACGGACGTTTTAGACCGGGGGATGTACCGGAAATTTGTATCGCGAACCGAAGAGAAGTTTTTATGCCTTCATTGTCTGGCAGATAAGTTCAAAATACCGGAAGATATATTCAGAGAAAAAGCTGAATTTTTGAGAAAAAACTGCGCGCTGTTTTATTAAAAAACGGACGCACACGAAAGTGTGCGTCCGTTTTGTCATTGCTTGTAAAAAATAATTTCCTCTCCCTGATCGGAAAAGTGCATTTCGTCTCCGTTGATTGTGCAGGGAAGTGTTTCCTCCGGCGCGCTTTCGTAGATAAGATGCAAAGTTTTGCCATCATAAGTATATTTAAAAGAGAAGGTATCTTTTTCATCGTTGATGTGAGTGCTGCCTGTCCCGTCTGCATTAAAAGTATAATAAACGCGGAAGAAAATATCTTCGGAAATATATCCTTCTAAAATATCTTTATATTTTTCGTTATTGACATGCATCCATGTACCAACAATTTCGTCAGAACCGCCAGTAGCCTCCTCATCATTGGAACTGCATGCGCACATAAGCATACAAACTAGCAGCACAAGACAGATACGCAAGGTATAGTTTCTCATAATATCCACTCCATTCAGTCACAGCCAGTCGTGTGTCAGCTTACACGTTAAACAAAAATTCTACTACATCGCCATCGCACATAACGTAGTCTTTGCCCTCACTGCGCAGCAAACCTTTGGCTTTTGCAGCGGCAAGAGATCCGCATGCCATCAGATCGTCAAAAGCAATAACCTCGGCCCTGATAAATCCCCGCTCGAAATCCGAGTGAATTTTGCCAGCAGCTTGCGGCGCCTTAGTGCCTTTACGAATCGTCCAAGCACGTACCTCCTTGGGCCCACCTGTAAGATAGCTGATAAGTCCCAGCAGGGAATAACCAGCCTTTATCAGCTTATCCAAACCAGACTCTTTAATTCCCATTTCACAAAGAAACGCCTCTTTTTCTTCCGGATCCAGTTCGGCGATTTCCGATTCGATTCCGGCACTGACAGGAATCACCTGCGCGCCTTCCGAGGCGGCAGCTTTAACAACTTCTTTAAAATAAACATTGTCATCCGACACCCCTGCTGCCTCGTTCTCGCTTACATTGGCAGCATAAATTACCGGCTTGGTCGTCAGCAGTCCTGCCTCCTCTAAAATAGCCCATTCTTCCTCAGTAAATGTTCCGCTGCGTACAGTTTTTCCCTGTGAAAGCAGTTCCAATGTTTTTTCATAAGTTTCCAGGACGGGTACAAGGCTTTTATCGCTTTTTACCGTTTTTTTTGTTTTTTCAATACGGCGTTCCAATGCTTCCATATCAGAAAAAATCAATTCCAGATTGATCGTCTCCATATCCCTTGCGGGATTTACATCACCATCTACATGGACAATGTCTCCATCATCAAAACAACGCACTACATGAACCACTGCATCTACATCTCGAATGTGAGACAAAAATTTATTTCCAAGTCCTTCTCCTTTCGAAGCGCCCCGCACCAGACCGGCAATGTCTACAAATTCAATAACAGCAGGAGTATATTTCTGTGGAACATACATTTCTGCAAGAGCGTCCAGCCGGGAGTCAGGTACAGCAACCACGCCTACATTGGGATCAATCGTACAAAAGGGATAGTTGGCAGACTGAGCGCCTGCTCCTGTAATAGCGTTAAATAGTGTACTCTTGCCAACATTCGGCAGTCCGATTATTCCAAGTTTCATATTTTTATTGTTCCTTTTTTCTCTTTATAGTTCTAATGTCTATTATACAGAAAATTCCATCAGGCTGCAAGGGATATTTTTTGAATTGCCAATTTCACCAATATTTTTACAACAAATCACATCTTTTTCACACAACCATCACTTTTGACCTGTAAAATTACTCCAGTAATATGGATTAGCTTTAAAAATATTGGACAAAAATCAAAAATGTTGAAAAGTTTCTGTATACAAATATGGAATTTTATGTTATGATTATATTGAATAAATCTAAATCTGAATACACAATTTCGTATGAATACAGCCAAAAATGAAAGAAAGGCTTGGTATAAAAGATGAGCACAAAAATTTTAATCGTAGATGATGATCCAAATATCTGCGAACTCCTTAGATTATATTTTGAAAATGAAGGCTATGAGGTCAAAACGGCGTCTGATGGAGCGGAAGGCGTCAGCTATTTTAAAATGTATGAACCAGATTTGGTTTTGCTTGATATTATGCTGCCTAAAAAAGATGGATGGCAGGTTTGCAGAGAAATCCGTGAAGTGTCGTCCAAACCGGTGATTATGGTAACAGCAAAGGGCGATGTCTTTGATAAAGTGCTGGGCTTAGAACTTGGCGCAGACGATTTTATTGTCAAACCCTTTGATATGAAGGAGGTTTCAGCCAGAATTAAAGCAGTGCTTCGTCGATACAGCGCTCATGACAACCAAATGGAAGACGAAGTGATTAAATTTGAAAACATTGAGATCAGTCTGCAGAAATATGAATTGAAGCTGCGAGGCAAGCCGATAGATATTCCGCCGAAAGAATTGGAATTGCTTTATTTTCTTGCGTCTAATTTCAATCGAGTATTTACAAGAGATCAACTTTTGGACAAGGTGTGGGGGTTTGACTATCTCGGCGATTCCAGAACGGTAGATGTCCATGTGAAGCGTCTGCGTGAAAAGCTGGAGGGTGTATCTGATAAATGGACGCTGAAAACCGTATGGGGTGTCGGCTATAAATTTGAGCTGCTGCAGTAAACGCAGCAGGCGGGGCAGTGCATCTGCCCCTTTTGCTGTTTTTTTATAATATTTTTCAGAAAGGGGCCGTTTTTGTTATGTTTAAGATTAAAAGTGTGTTTTTAAAATATATGGCGGCCTTTCTTCTTATAAATGCAGTCAGCTTTTTTGTCCTCTCTTCGACTATTTCTACTATTGTCAATTCCTACGGTAGTGAAGTAAAATCCGATTCTTTGTCTAATGCGGCCAACTCTGTTTCCGCTTTTATCGAATCAGATTACCCTCCTGCTGAGAAAAGTTTTCGTAATTATCTGTTAAATCGGAGTCAGAAACTGAAAACGATTTTAGAACTTTTGGTTGTGAATGACGATACCATGCTCATCTTTATTACAGATGATACAGGACAGGTTATCCATTTCGGCAGTTCGGAAAATATCAGTATTACAACAGAAGCCATTTCCAATGGTACTGGGCGCTATTATGTACCCACAGAAATAACCGATACACTTTTAGCGGGAATCAATGTATCCGCAATGGATGATATGTGCGGCTTTTTTCGTTTCCCGCATGTGTATTATGCTATACCGCTATACAATGATGATGGATACATCGGGGCTGTTTTTGCGACTTCCAGCGAAGCGGGAACAGATACACTAATCGCTGCTATGGACAAAACTTTGATTATGTCTATTTTGTGGGTTATGCTGGCGTCTCTTATTGCAGTATATTTTATTACGGGGCGTCTCATTGCCCCAATCAAGGAAACCAGCCGTGCCGCAAGGGCTTTTGCGAAAGGAATGTTCGACGCCCGTGTCACTGTTGTAGGAGATGATGAAATTGCAGAGCTTGCTTCTGCGTTTAACGGAATGGCCTCCTCTTTGCAAAATATGGAAGATATGCGCCGCTCCTTTTTGGCAAATGTTTCTCATGATTTGCGTACTCCTATGACCACAATATCCGGTTTTATCGATGGTATTTTAGATGGGGCGATTCCGCCCGAACAGCATGAATATTATTTAGGAATTATTGCAGCAGAAGTACGCAGACTGTCACGACTGGTTTCTCAGCTTTTGGACATATCTAGACTGGAAGCGGGAGAACGGCAATTTCATCCCCAACTCTATGACATCTGTGAGCAGGGAAGAGAGATTATTATCGGCAACGTCCAGCGTCTTGAGGATAAAAATTTGGACGTACAATTCGTCTGCGATGCAGAAAATATGCTTGTTTGGGCAGATAAGGATGCGATTCATCAAATTTTCTATAATATTTGTGATAACGCCATCAAGTTTTCTAGAGATGGCGGACTTTATAAAATTTCCATTCATCAAAAAGACCGCACAATCTATGTCAGCGTTTATAATGAGGGTCAAGGAATTCCACAAGAAGATATTCCTTTTGTGTTTGAACGTTTTTACAAAAGCGATAAAAGTAGAGGAATGGACAAAACAGGGGTTGGACTTGGACTCTATATTGCCCGTACAATTATCGAAGCGCAGGGACAGAAAATATGGGTTGAAAGCGAGCAGGGTGAATGGTGCAAATTTACATTCACTCTTGCTGTCGGACGTCCTGAAAGACAGAAAATCCTTTCAAAAAATGAATTAAAAAAATAAAAGGAATTTTGAATATGCTTGAATATACAGCGACCTGCCTATTCGGATTAGAGGGACTTCTGGGCGAAGAAATAGACGCACTGGGATATACGCGTACCCAAACGATAGATGGCAGGATTACTTTTACTGCAGACGCTGCAGCGGCAGCAGTCTGCAACATTAATTTGCGCTATGCTGAACGCTTATACTTAAATCTTGGCCATTTTCATGCCGAAACCTTTGAAGCACTTTTTGAGGGAACCCGCTCCCTGCCTTTAGAAGATTGGATTGGCAAAAATGATGCCTTTCCAGTACGGGGCCATTCTATAAAAAGCACGTTATTTTCTGTTCCGGATTGCCAGCGTATTATCAAAAAAGCTGCTGCAACCAGACTTGGCCAGGCGTATGGAATGACACAGTTGCCGGAAACAGGTATAAAGTATCAAATTGACTTTTTTCTTTTTAAAAATAATATTACACTTATGATTGATCTATCAGGCACGCCGCTGCACAAACGAGGATATCGTCCCAAAACAGTGCAGGCTCCCCTGCGGGAAACTTTAGCAGCCGCTGTTGCAAAGCTGGCCCGCCCTCGGGAAGATGTGCTTTTTTGCGATCCTTTTTGTGGATCTGGTACGATTCTTATTGAAGCTACTATGCTTATGAGAAATATTGCACCGGGACTTTCCCGCCGTTTTGCGGCGGAAAAATATCCACAGTTTTCGGAAAAACTGTGGCAAATGGCCCGAGAAGAGGCAAAGGCGAACGAAAGAAACACAGATTTTGCATGTCTGGGATCAGATATAGACCCGGCTGCTGTTGAACTTGCCGCAGAATGCGCCAAACAGGCTGGTGTAGAAGCAAGCATCTCTTTTCTCTGCCAAGATGCCCGTGTATTGGAATCTGGTGGCAGACGGGGTACAATTGCTACGAATCCACCATACGGAGAACGTCTCATGTCTCCAGAAGAGGTAGACGTGCTGTATCAGGATATTGGCAGAGCATGGAAAAAGAATTTAGAACGGTGGCAAATATATGTGCTCACCTCTCACGAAGCTTTTCCCAGACTTTTTGGACGTAGAGCGGATAAGATCCGAAAACTGTATAATGGTATGATTCCATGTCACTTATACCAATTTTTCAAAAATCATACATAAAGCATTCTGCCCAATGAAATTTTGCGTTCTTCAATCTGTTTTAGTGTCGATGCACATATACGATAAAAACATATTTAATATGCTTTTTTCGTATTTCACCCACCAGATAACTTGTGCTATACTTAATATAATAAAATGAAATTTTTATTTTTTGCAGAAGTGAGTACAGAACATGGGATTGGCATTGGCGCACTTAAAAATACAAATAAAATAAGCAGTAAA
>CAOKAC010000011.1 GCA_948466345.1 uncultured Clostridia bacterium
AAAAATACAATGTTGGAATTTATTGCAGGCTCAGCCGGGACGATGAGAGAACCGGGGAGTCCGTGTCCATCGAAAATCAGAAAATCATGCTCAGCCGCTATGTGCAGGAGCAGGGATGGAATCTCTACGCCGCCTACTGCGATGACGGGGTCTCCGGGACAACTTTCGACCGGCCCATGTTCAACCAGATGATCGCCGATGCCAAAGCCGGGAAAATCAATCTGATACTCTGTAAGGACCTCAGTCGTCTGGGCAGAGACTACATTGAGGCTGGACGGTTTACGGACATCGTGTTCCCTTCGATGGGCTGCCGGTTTATTGCCCTGAATGACGGCGTGGACACCATCCACAAGAACAATGAGATGCTGGTGATTTTGAAAAATGTCATGAACGACCTCTATGCACGCGACACCAGCAGCAAAATCCGCGCCGTCAAACAGTCCACCTTTCGGACGGGAAAGTATGTCGGCTGCTACGCTCCCATCGGCTACCGAAAATCTCCAGCGGACAAGCACATCCTGGAAATCGACCCGGTGACCGCCCCTGTCGTTCTCCGCATTTTCGATATGCGTTTGCAGGGGGACAGCTTTCGGAAAATTGCCCGGGCACTGAATGAGGAGGGCGTACCCTCGCCCCGCGGCTTCTACTACATGGCGGAGGGCAGGCCGAACCTGCGGGGCGAGACGCCCTACTGGAACGATGTGACGGTCAAGACCATTCTGCGGAATGAGGTCTACCTCGGCCACATGGTGCAGAACAAGACCGGCACCGTTTCCTACAAGGTCCACAAGCAGGTGAGCAAGCCGAAAGAGGACTGGATCAAGGTGGAGCATACTCATGAGGCACTTGTCTCCCAAGAGGTCTGGGATGCAGTTCAAAGGCTGGACAATCATCCATCAAAGGGGCGCTCTGGCAGTGATGGAGTGATCTCTCTGTTCGCCGGCGTTCTCTACTGTGCGGACTGCGGCGGCTCTATGCGGTATCAAAGGGATTACCGCAGCCGGAAGCGCCATACCGATGGACATTTTGGCGAGTTTCAAGCCTACACTTGTAATCGGTATATGAATGGAGGCAAGGCGGTTTGTACCTCGCACTACATCAACTGCAAGGTGCTGACGAAGCTGCTCTTGCTGGACATCCACGCCAAGGCGATGCTGGCGCAGAACAGCCCCGCCGCCCTCAAGGAGAAAATCCTCGCGCAGAAAAACGCTGCCAGCATGGAGCAGACAAAGGCACTCCGGGCAACGCTGGCGGCGGTGGACAAGCGGCTGGCCGAGTTGGAAAAGCTGGTGGTGTCGGCCTACGAGGACAAGGTGAAGGGCGTCATGCCGGAGGCGCTGTGCGTCCAGCTGATGAACCGCTACGAGGACGAACGCCGGGGCAAGCTGGAACAGCGGACGCAGCTCACCGCCCAGCTGGAGGCCACGCAGGAGGACGAGCAGGCCACCGACGAATGGCTGGCCGTCATCCGCGATTATGCCCAGCTTGAGGAACTCGACCGCCCCACGCTCCTGCGGCTGGTGAAGCGCATCGAGGTGGGCGAGAAGTACGAAATCGCCGGGGAGACCCATCGGGACATCAAAATCTACTACAACTTTGTCGGGTATGTGGAACTCAGAAATCTATCCTTCTTTATGCGAGGTTATCTAAGGGCAAAATATATACAGAATTTTTATACTAGGGCGGAAAATATTTATTTTTGTATTTGAAGTGGGTAAAGTTGTTGACAAATACATTTGACAAATGTATAATGTATTTTAGTCAAGAGCAGGATATGCACGCGATGGCTGTGCCAGCCTTTGGAGAAATTTCTGGAACGTGTATCCGATATAAGCTAGTTTAAGATAGATAGTAAGGAGAAATATATTATGGCGAGCGCTGCAATTGCCGGAACCAAAACAGAGGAAATCAATTATACAAAAAAACTTCCGGATGCGGAATTTGATGTAATGGCAGCAGTATGGGAAGGAATTCCTCCTGTTAATACTGCATATTTAATGGAAAAGGTAGGAAAAAGCAAAGGTTGGAAAGCGTCTACTTTAATTTCTTTTTTGGTACGCTTAGAGGATCGGGGCTATATAACTTCAGAAAAGCGCGGGAAAGAGCGGTATTATACACCTGTGGCAGAACAAGAACGATATATGCAATCTGTGACGGAGCAATTTGTGCGGCAGTATCATAATGGATCTTTTGTACATCTGATGGATACGCTGTATCGAGATAAGAGTCTTTCAGAGGCGGACATTGATGAGCTTTTGGAATGGTTAAAAACCAAGTATTGATTTGAAAATGGAAGATTTTATGACGGCTCCAAGCGCTGCAAGATTTGCTGCTGCAAGGGAAGTGTTATTGCAAAATCATCAAAGATACAATATTGGTACATATCGAGAAAGAAGTCAGCATCTAATTCTAAAGCATTATTTTGAACCGGATACAGGCAGGCACGAAATTCCACTGGAGGGATATATTGCCGATATATACAGTGAGGCGGGCGTCATTGAAATACAAACCTCCAGCTTTGGCGCATTGCAAAGCAAGCTGGAGGTTTTTTTACACAATTATCCGGTGACTCTTGTGTATCCTAGCGCTATTAGAAAACGTATAATCTGGATAGATCCTGACACTGGAACCACGAAAGTCGGCACTTTTAGAAGTTTTCAGAGAACACGGTTTTCTATTTTATCAGAACTGTTTTCTATTTCTGCCTTTTTTGCGCATCCAAATTTGCATATTTTGCACCTTTTGACAGCTGCCAGTGATTATAAACTGCTGGATGGGTTTGGCAAGGATCGAAAAGGAAGGGCCACTAAAACGGATACTGTGCCGGAAGAGCTTTTAGAGTTCGTTTCTTTGCGGGAGCGTGGAGATGTTTTACAGATGCTTCCGTTTTCTTCAGGGCAAATGGTTACCAATGGGGAAATGGCAAAGGCGTTTGGCCTGCAGGGTATGAAACTTTGGCGTGCGGTGAAGTTTTTAGAAAAAATAGGAGTGCTGTATCGCAGCGGCAAGAAAGGAAACAGCATTCTATATACGATTGCAGACTGACCTTGCGACAGTTGTATAAAAATTTTTGAGGATTGCAGGATGAATTTATTGGACAGTCAGGAGTGTAGCGCTGAACAGGAAAGTTGTACAATTGTTTGGGAAGATGAGACTTTGCGAATTGAAAAGATAGTATCTTTTGGCCAAGTAACCCCGCCGGAGCAGGAGTACTGCCAATGCGAGGCAGAGTGGGTAAGCGTATTACAAGGACGGGGGATTCTGTATTTTCCAGATACGGATACGGAAGTCCTTCTAATGGCGGGGGATCACATGATGATCCCGCCGGGAAAGCGCCATCGAGTGATATATACATCTAAGCCATGTATTTGGCTGTGTGTTTTTGAAAAATGTAGGGGAACAGCGGATGAGTGATTATAATAAAAACAATAACAATAAGGATCCTTACAGCAATTTGGAAACGGTCATTGAAGACACCATCAATGTGATCACTTCCGCAATTGGATCAGCGGCAAGAGGGGCTTCCAGTGCATGGAATACAGCACGGCAAGAATATTTTCAAAATCTGCACCTAAAAACAGATGTGCCTCCCAAACAGCAGGGAACGTCTTCTGGATGGGAGTCGCCTAAAACTGCAAATAGACGAAGAAAGAAAAAACTGCAAATAAAGCGTAAGGGGCTGAGTATTGGGGCGGCACTTGCCATATCAGGCGGGCTGCTTGTTGCCGGATGCTCAATGTTAGAAGAGCTTTTAACAAGGCCTGTCCTGTTTGACTTTGTGTTGACATCTGCATTTGG
The DNA here is from genome assembly GCA_948466345.1 of uncultured Clostridia bacterium. Taxonomy (GTDB): domain Bacteria; phylum Bacillota; class Clostridia; order Oscillospirales; family CAG-272; genus Avispirillum. The sequence goes on from CAOKAC010000011.1 coordinate 3,799, forward strand.
TATAGGAAGTATCGCTGTATTCATTGCAGGGCTGCTCTCTGAGCGGCTGTATAAGCTTGCGTGTCAGTATGGACGTGTGATCGGGAGATCGCCTGTTTATTCCTTAGATAGTCTTGCAGGGATACTGCAAAAGCCAAGGGATAAGGTTCAAAAGGATTTGGAGCAGCTCATTGAAAAAGACTATTTAGGAAAAAGCGCCTATTTGGATTATGGAAGCGGCAGGGTAGTGATCGATCCGGACAGTATTGATTCTGCTCCGAAGGAGACTGCCGGGGAGAAGAAGGAAGCGCCGGCAGCGGAACCTTCAGACGAATATGATGTATGGCTGCAAAAAATTAAAGAGGCCAATCAAAATATTGATGACAGGGCAGTAAATATATGTGTAGATCGGATTCATCTGTATACAGAAAAAATTTTTGAATTTATACGACAACATCCGGAGAATATCGGGCAGATTCGTACTTTTATGAATTATTATCTGCCCATGACTTTAAAGTTGCTGCAATCCTATGACATGCTTGAAGAGGCCGGTGTCGCTGGGGAAAACATGCGCAGTACAAAACAAAATATAGAAGAGACACTGGAAACCCTTGCCGGGGCTTACAGACAGCAGCTCGATAATCTGTATTCGGCGCAGGCAATGGATATTTCTGCAGATATCGATGTACTGGAAAAAATGCTGCGGCGGGATGGGCTAAAAAATGAGGATGGTTTTTCTTCCGGCACTGCTACAGAACATAGGAAAAAGGAAATATGAAAAGGAGCAGGCATGACGCCTGCTCCTTTTGCCGTCATTAAAGAAAAAGAGGTCGAAGCTGCTTCCCCTGCAGCATGGCTTCATAAGCGGGAAGGACCATGGAGAAATCTGCTACAAGGGAATGGGGTTTTTTATCCGGATCGTCTTGCCGCATAGGAACAAAGAAAACATTTTTTCGATTGAGCAGCCGTGCAATATTTTCCAAGTTTGCAGACATAGCGTCGTTGGACGCTAACGTGATCAGCAGCGGCCTATTCTGCCGCAGATGCGCTTTGGCACTCATGCATACAGCTGTATCGGTAATACCATGGGAGAGTTTCGCGAGAGTATTTCCTGTGCAGGGAGCGATGATCAGTGCATCTAAAGGCGAAGTAGGGCCGAACCGTTCTGCAACAGGAATCGTGTGGACAATATCTCTGCCGCACATTTTTGTTACTTTTTGCGTAATATCTGCTGCACGCCCAAACTTTGTATCCATATGATAGGCAGTTTCGCTGAAAATCGGTGTAACAGGGTATCCTCTGGACAGCAGCTCTGCCAAAACGGACAGGGAAGCTTCATGGGTACAGAAGGATCCGCAGAAGGCGTATCCGATCATAATGTAGCACCTCCATTTTCCCGCAGCATTCCTTCAACCGTTTTGTATATAATTTCTCCTGCTGTTTCATGAGAGTATTTGCCAGGCAATGACAGCGCAGTGATCAGCTGATCTCCGAGTATAGAGCGGGCTTCCTCACAAAAACCGCCAGGAGCGGAGGCGAGATCAATAAATAGGCGGCAGTCAGCGCCAGCTGCGTATTCATCATTAAGAATCGGTGCCGGTACAGTGTTGAAACACACTATGGAAGGCGCGGGAGCGCTTAGATACTGCGATACAGAAATGGCTTTGCATCCGTCGCTTTCCGCCGCTGCCCGCGCGGCTTTGCTGCGCGCAGCCACGATGACCTCCCCTTGGAGCGCAAGCAGTCTCTGCGCAAGAGCTTTACCTACTCTGCCGTAGCCGATTACAACAAATTTGCTGCCGGCAATAGTGACCGGCAGACGGCTCATGGCTATTTGTATGGCGGCTTCTGCTGTAGGAACGGCATTAAGTATACTAAATTCCTCTTGCTCGGCATAATCCCGCAAGGGAAGGTGGTATTCGCCGGCGATTCGCCGAATAAGCTCTGGCGCTTTCCCGGCGTATATTTGGGTTTCTGGCGGAAGCGACGCAAACAGAGTGTGTGCATCGATACTTGTTCGTTCTTCGCTGGTGCAGGTGAGCCTGCCGGCACTGGTAAATGCAGGAACCGGCAGTATGACTGCGCCAATCCCATCCACGGCTTGCCGCAGCTCGTGACAGCGCGTTGCCGTGCCGCAGTCCCCTTGCGCGCATTTCCACACCGAACATCTATATCCGTTTTTTGCGAACAGGGAAGCGGCTGATAAGAGCCTTGCATCCCCGCCGCATAGTGCAATTTTCATTTTAGATTCCATATTCATCCATCCTGTTTTTCTGCCGCGATCATTTCTCATTACATTATATGATGAAGCATGGTCTTTGGCATAAGAAAAAGGCGGGGGCATAGCCCCCACCTTTTTACGGAAAATCAATTTGCAAATTCTACCTGTGCAATACGGACGATATAATTGCATCCATAGGGAAATCCTGTAGCATTAAACCAAAAATTGTCCCCGTGCTGTACGAAATCCAACTGCTCACCGTTGTCGGTCCAGCATACGCGTTTTACTTTCTTCTTGACATTTTTAAAATATTTGTACCCGCGACCGCCGCCGTGCACTACAACATTGGCACTGCCGATTACTCCAAGATCATAGACAAACAAATACGCTTTTTCACTGTCTTCCAGGGCAAAGTTTTTCCACTCTCCCTGAATTTCACTGGGACGACCAGTGTAAATGCTTTCACCACATATTTTGATCCAGTCTCCCATACCCCGAAGGATACTTTCTTGTATCGGGATAATTTTGCCGGCGCCATCTGGACCCACATTCAAAAGATAGTTGGCACCTACCTTACGGCATGCGCAGAGGGTTTCGATCATTTCTGTAAGACTCTTATAGTGCAGGTCTCCCTTGCCGAAGCCCCAGTGGTCGTTCATCGTATGACACATTTCGGCAGCCACATATTTAGGCATACCCTCCCGATTCATGGGATCCGGATGTCCCTGTTCGAAAGTAACACTGTCGATTTCGGGATGTCCAGTGGCGCCGCGTGCGTCCAAGCCGGTATTATTTACGATCAATGCGTCCGGTTGATGCCGCCGGATGGTTTTATATAAGCCGTCTTCATCCCAATCGCTGGCAGGTCGCGCCCAGTTGCCATCAAACCAAAGGCCGCCGATTTTACCATATTGTGTACAAAGTATTTCTACACTGTCTTGGAGATATTGTAAGTAGCTTTTAAAATCTTTTTCATAGGAGTCTACATGCCAGTCAATTGTGGTGTGATAGAATATGGGAAGAAGGCCTTCCGCGTTGCATGCGTCTACGAATTCCCGGACTAAGTCCCGTCCGGCAGCGGAATGAGGGGCATCAAAATCGCTGAGTCCTTTGGTATCGTACAGGGAAAAGCCATCGTGATGACGGGTAGTAAGGGTGATATACTTCATGCCTGATTCTTTTGCGGTTCTCGCAATTTTTTTTGCGTCGAAATCCGCCGCGGTGAAGTTGTCGGCAAGCTTTGCATAGTCCTCTCTGGACATTTGAGCGCTGTTCATAATCCATTCTCCCTGTCCAAGCTGGGAGTAGAGCCCATAATGGATGAACATGCCAAAGCCCATATTTTCAAAATCTGCAATACGTTTTTCCGGTACTGGTATCATAACAATTTTTTCCTTTACATGACGGCAAGTGCGCCATCGGTTTTTATTGCTAATACGATAGCATACAGCGCGCCTGCTGTCAATCATTTTTTAGAAATTTGTGACAGAAATAATTTGCTTTTTTTTCGATATTCTATTGCAATTCTTATTTTTTTATGCTATAATTTCCCTTGCATGTGTTTTGAACACGCCGGAACGGTCCAATACAGCTCTGTACGAACGTTCTTGAACCAAAAGAATCAAAAAGGAGAAGTCAAAATGACAAAGCTTGAAGCTTTTGCAAGTGAGCAGCTGAAGGAGAGCGTTCCTCAGTTTAAAATCGGTGATACCATTAAGGTACACAACCTCATCAAAGAGGGAACCAGAGAAAGAATCCAGATTTTTGAGGGTACTGTTATCTCGAAACAGGGTGGCGGTATTTCTGAAACCTTTACCGTACGTCGAGTGGCATATGGGTGCGGTGTAGAGAAAACATTTCCGCTCCATTCTCCCCATGTACAGAAAGTAGATGTTGTTCGTCTTGGTAAAGTAAGACGTGCAAAACTGTACTATCTGCGGGATAGAGTTGGTAAGGCCGCTAAGGTTAAGGAACAGATTTAAGGATATCAAAGCCTCTGCTACGCAGAGGCTTTTTTCATAAAAAGGAAACCGCCGGCATCAGCCGGTGGTTTCCTTTGATATTATGCTTCTCCCGGACACTTCCAAAGAAGGCTGTGGGTTGCGTAATCCGGGTCGCTGAGAGCGTCAATGCTATGAAACTCATGATTGTGTGTTACGTTATAGCGGCGCATATAGAGAAAACGTTTTTCATTGTTTTCCAGAAGCTGTTTCTGAAAATTTTCCTTTTCTGCTTCTGAGCTTGCCTCTTCTATTTCATTGCGGAGCGTGAAGTCTATATAATCCATCAGCTGTATCCGCGAGCGGCGTACATTTGCCAGTGTGATATCATCTTGTGCGGCTGCTTCTGCTGCGTCAAACAGTGCAGTCCCTTTACGAATAAATTCCTGCTTGCCGGCAAGCAGGCTTTCACAGCCTTGGATATATACATACTGGGTAGGATCGTCAAAGTAAATGCCGAAATGGGCGCCACGGGAATTGTCCAGCACCATCTGCAAATATTCCTCAATAAACTTGGCACCTGCTCCATAAAAATCCCGAATAAATTCGCGAATATATTCTATGTAGGTTTCTTTGGACATATAGGGGTCCCACAATAGTTTTGCTAAAATATAGCCCTTTAACTCGCCAAATTCGCCGTTTAACGATGCGATATTGCCTTGCTCAAAAACGCCGTTTGCTCCATTTTTTGCAAAAAACGCAACATCTTTACGCAGCGCTTCCAGATTGAGGAAGAGAACAGGGAAGTTGGTGAAGTCGGTTGTATAATTCCAAATAAAAAGGTTGGGTGCGATTGCGGACCATTCCCGGAGGTTTTTTGCAAAGCTTTCCATATTTTCGTGAGCAGGAGCTACATCGCATTCCTCTAAAGGATGGCGGAAGCAGCATTCGATGGAGCATAGCCGTACAACTACATTTTTAGCCGGACGAATCGTTTTTGGCGGTTTGCGGGTAAACCGATATGCAAAGGTATCAAACAAGACGTTAGGATACTCGTTGCCTAACTCTTCGGCTATACGGTTTACAAAATGGAGCATGGTGCCCATTTCACTTTCTTCCGCTTCATTGATAGCCTGACATTTTTCACATTTACATGCGCCGCCGTCGCCGTCGTTTTGAGTAATGGAAATAAAGTCTGCATTTGGATTTTTCTCCAGCAGACCACGTACATTGCCTAAGACGGTTTTGTAGGTTTCTTCGCTGGTGAGACAGGGCTGTACCCATGCACGCTCCCCATATGGACATTGACCGGACAACCATCCAATAGTATGCTCAAATCCACCGTCATAGTGTACGTCCCCCCCCACCTTTGCAGGGAAGCGCTCTCTCCCATAATCGCCGTTGATTTTTAGCTTTGCGCTAATTTCGGTATCCGATACGCTGTGCCAATAGGAATTACGCAGCATAAAAACGGGAATTTGCCGATCCTCGTCAATAGCGGGTATCGTCAGGTTGATATTGCGGGGAATACGCTCAAAATCATTTGTATAAAAACGGCATCCACAGTATGTTTCCAAAAATGTATATACTCCGTACAGGGCGCCCCGCACACCGCTTCCGATGATGAAGATTTTTTCTTCAATAGTTTTGATTATAAAGCCTTCTTTGCCGAGCGCCTTTTGGTCTTGCTCTGTATATCCGCCTCGGTTTGTATAACCGATAACGATTTCTTTTTTCTCTACATGCCGGTTGTCCTGAAATTCTGGAAGCATAGCGCCGGTGATTTGAAACAAATATTTTTTCAGCTGCTTAGCAGCGTACGTTTCCGATTGGGAGGGCGCGAGGGGATAGATAATCTGATAATTACTTTCCCTGTCTTTTGTGAGCTGTATATTCATATACACACCTTTCCTTACCATTTGCAATAATTCCTAATTAGTATAACATTTTTTCCCGCGATTGCAATAGATTTTCCGAAAATCAGACAATTTGACAAAGGGCGCGTTAGATGGTAGTATTATTATGGGAGATGTTTGTAAAATGCTTTTAAAAATGTATCTTATTTGGGTTGGAATCGCAAGCGCACTTTGTGCTCTTGCTTTTTGGATAGATAAACGTGCGGCGCCCCATCCGCAGCATCGACGGATTCCGGAAATGGTACTTCTTTCGTTGATTTCTGTTGGAGGAAGCATAGGGGGGATTTGGGGCATTTTTTGCTTAAGACACAAGAGCAATAAGCGTGCAAAATTTCATTTTCATTTTGTTGCCATTCTATCGTATATTGTACAGATGGGGATACTCATTTTACTTTTTATGCAAAGAGGAGGCGCTTTATAATATGCCGGTAAGTATATGGAAGAAAATTTCTCTCTTGCTGTGGGGTTTTCTCCACTGTGCGGTGTTTGCAGGGGTGTGGGTCGGACTGATATTTTGGGAAACCGCATGGGCCCCCGCTTTCGTATATACCTGTGCAGCGCTTCTTGTTTTTTTCATAATTTTACATTTGATCCTCCCAATTTTGCGCCTTTTCCCATAAGGGCGACCGGTATCTTATCAGATACCGGTTTTTTCATGCATTTCATTGACTTTTACCTGATTTATAGGTATAATAATATTTCATAGAAGGCGATACTATAGACACAGCCCACAGGGAGGTCTTATGTGAAAATCCTTATAAAAAGCACTGCATTGCTGTTGCTTGCAACAGTGGTTTTTTCTACTTTTTGTGCGTGTGGCGGGGAAACGATGCCAGAGTATTATGAAAATTCCTATAATACTGGCGCAGATATACTGTCCTTGCATTTAGCATACGATACAATGGAAAAAGATGCAGACGGCAAAAAAATATATTTTTCAGACAGCGAGTTGGATGAAATTTTTACGCAGTGCTGTGAAATATATATCAATGCGGTCCAAACGGTTGATCATACTGATACTTCTACTAATTTATACGAAATAAATCAGCCGGTCAACGCTGTTTTTGATATGGATCGAGAATTTACCGCTTTGCTGGAACGCACATTTTCTATTTCTAAAAATTGCAACGGATACTACCAGCCGGTATATGGAACTGTGACCCAGCTTTTGGAAGAAAATGCCCAACCGGATGAAGCTCTTTTAAAGGACGCGCTTACTCATACCGGAACGGATAAGCTTAGGATAGAGGATACCTCTGTATATAAAATGGATCCTATGTCTCAGGTGGATTTAAGATCCATTGGAAATGGATATGCTCTGGAAAAAATGATTACTTATCTGGAAGAAAGTTCTGTGGCATATGGATTTGTTTCTCTGGGTGACAGCGCAGGGGTATTTGGTACAAAGCCGGATGAGGCACCTTATGATATTGGGGTTTTATCCGATAAAATAGACGAGTCTGTGGATGGATATGTGCATGTCCAGAATGGATACGTATTTGTTGCTTCGTCGTCTATAGGAGGCTATTTAAACTGTTTTACAGGGAGTGCGGCAAAGTCAGATTTGAAAAAAGTAGTTGTCCGTTCGGAAGATGCGGTGACAGCAAATGCCTTGGCATATGCTTTGTACGCTATGGGTTATGAAGCAGGACAGAGTTTGTACGAGACAGGGGAACTCTCCTTTGAGGCGGTGTTTTTCTTAGATAATGGTGCGGTAGAACTGACAAAAGGTGCGTATCGTACAGGTATGTATGTTCCTGCAGCAGGGGATGTGGAAGAAAAGTAAGCGAATGGATCAAACGCAAGCACGGAGACAAAAAATGCAAGATAAAAATGCTAAAATACGCAAGATTGTTCAATTTGTATCATTAACTGCGGCAATTGTGATTACTGTTTTGTTGTGCTTTTATATTATGCGCCTATATGATGAGGAAAATATGCAGTCCTTTGAAGAGCTGGTGCAATCGCTTGGCGTGTGGGGCGTTGTTTTTATGTTTTTGCTCCAAGTGGTGCAGGTGGTTTTGGCGATAATTCCCGGGGAACCCGTTGAACTAATTTTTGGGGCTTTGTATGGTACACTTTGGGGAACGATTTTGTGTATTGCGGGAATCGTTTGCGGAACGGCCTTGATATATGTTTTGGTCCAGAAGCTTGGTAAATCCTTTGTGGAAAAAATTATTGATTCCAGGCAATTCCAGAAATTAAAATTTTTAAAAAATCCTGTAAAACGGGATACCTTCATGTTTTTTCTTATGTTTATACCAGGGACTCCAAAGGATTTACTCACGTATTTCGCCCCTTTTACTGGAATTTCCTTGCTGCGGATTTTAATGATTGCTGCTGTAGCACGTATTCCATCCATTGTAACCTCGACTTATGTAGGGAGCAGTTTTGCACAGGGAAATCATTTGAAATCAATTATTATTTATGCGGTAGTAGGCGTGATCAGTCTGGCAGGGATTTTTGTTTATAACAAAATTATTAGTGGAAAAATGGCAAAGGACGAGGGCGATGATGAAGACGATAAGTGAAAATATGACTGCTCCCCATATAGAAGAAGCGGAAATTGAGCGGCAGCGCCTTCTTTGTGAAACCATAGAAAAGGAACTGTTTTCCAGGGGCTTTGCCAAGGAACGGCGGCCGGGCTATTATATACAGACCTTTGGATGTCAGCAAAATGAGGCGGATAGCGAACGTATGGCCGGTATCGCATGGATGATGGGATATCGTCCCGTATCAGATCCGGCAGCAGCAGAACTGATTTTGGTAAATACCTGTGCTATTCGGGAGCATGCAGAAAAAAAGGCACTTTCCATTATTGGCACATATAAGCATGTGAAAGACAAAAATCCTGGTGTGATTATAGGCGTTGGCGGCTGCATGGTTGCGCAGAACCATCGGGCTGATCAACTGAAAAACAGCTATCCTTATGTAAATTTTTCCTTTGATCCCGGCGCTCTTCATCTTTTGCCGGAGCTGATTTACCATGCGCTTACAGGGGGAAAGCGCCGGTTTGTTTCCAGTGATACATATGCTGTGGCAGAAGGGCTTCCAGCGCATCAGAAACAATCGTTTAAAGCATGGCTCTCCATAATGTATGGTTGCAATAATTTTTGTTCCTACTGTATTGTCCCCTATGTGCGGGGCAGAGAGCGCAGTCGCACGCCGGAGGCGATTTTGGAGGAAGCACGCCGGCTAATCAATGGGGGTGCGCGGGATATCACGTTGCTAGGGCAAAATGTGAACTCTTATGGTAAGGATATTGGCAGTGTGGATATTGCTTCCCTGATGCGGCAAATCTGCGCCCTACCGGGAGACTTTCGTCTGCGGTTCATGACCAGCCATCCGAAAGATGCGTCCGACGCGCTGATTGCCGCTATGGCAGAGGAAGAAAAAATTGTTCCGCATTTTCATCTGCCGGTGCAGTCTGGATCGGATACGATTCTGCGTCGGATGAACCGTAAATATACAGCGCAGGAATATCTACGGATTATCGATAAGCTGAAAAACAGCGTGCCAGACGTTAGTCTGACCAGCGACATTATTGTTGGATTTCCGGGAGAAACAGATGCGGATTTTCAGGATACGTTGGACATGCTTGCTTCGGTAGAGTATGACGCTATTTTTTCTTTTATCTATTCTCCCAGAAAGGGAACTCCTGCGGCGACTATGGAAGGACAAATTCCAAGAGAGGTGAGCAGTCGCCGATTTGAACAGTTGCTTACGCTCCAGCACGATATATCCAGAGCAAGAAACCAGCGATTCGTAGGTCGAACAGTACGCGCCCTTTGCGAAGAAGTGAGTAAAACAGATCCGGATAAAATGACCGCAAGGGGGGACTCTCCAAGGCCGATTCATTTTGAAAATAATAGTGGCGTGTCTGTCGGGGAATATTGTAATTTGGAGATTGTTTCGGCGGATACGTTTAGCTTATATGGAAAATTAAAATAAAAATGGAGTTTGAAATGGAAAATTTAAATAAAGAAATTGTGGAAACGGTAGAAAGGCTTGCCGCGCTTATTAAAGCGGATCCCCGCTATGATACAGTGATGAAGACACAGGCAGCATATTCGGCAGACAGCGAAATCGGTAAGCTGCTGACAGAATACAACGTCCAGCAGGCCGCTCTGGCAGAAGCCTGCAAGGGGGAACAGGACGCACAGTTGGCAGAATCCATCCGCAGGCGTTTAGGAGAACTGTACAATCAAGTAGTGGAAAATCCGGTGTATCTTGCATATAAAGAAGCCAGCGATGAATATAACGCTTTTTATCAGGCGGTGAGCCAGGAATTAGAATTTGCACTGAATGGAAAATCCGGATGTACCCATGACTGCTCTACCTGCAGCGGATGCCATTAAAGCCCGGCGACAATTGCGAAAAGAAAGCAGAGGACGATTAGAATATGACAGAAATGATGAAGCAGTATTTGAGCATTAAAAGCGAATATCAGGACCATTTTCTGTTTTATCGGCTAGGTGACTTTTATGAGATGTTTTTTGATGATGCAAAAAATGCGTCTGCTCTGCTGGGGTTGACCCTAACCGGTAGGGATTGCGGCGAAGCAGAGCGGGCTCCCATGTGCGGTGTTCCATATCACTCTGCAGAAACTTACATCGGGCAACTGGTAGAGCGAGGATATAAGGTTGCCATTTGTGAGCAAATGGAAGAAGCGGCAGCGGGGAAAGGGCCTGTCCGCAGAGAAGTGATCCGGGTGATCACACCAGGTACTGTAATTGAGTCGGATCTTTTGCCGGACAGTAGAAACAATTATTTGGCAGCCATTTATTTTGGAGACCTTAGCATCGGCGTATGCTTTACGGACATTTCTACAGGAAAGGTACGGGCAACCTATTTTGCAGGAATCTGTGCCGAAGAAGAACTGCTTGGAGAACTGGCTACCATCGGTCCTGCAGAGGTTGTTACAAATGCAGATCTTGGCAGACACAGTGGGCTGCGTTCCTTTTTACAGGAGCGCGGGATCTCGTGCACAGATAAGTTGCAAACGTATTTTGCTCCCGAAGCAGCCACGGAATGGTATACGGAGATTGCCGGCACATACGGAAAGGGACAGGAAGCCTTTCAGCCTGCAATGTATGCCTGTGGCGCGGCGTTTGGGTATATTGCGGATATGCAGAAAACGGATCTTTCTTATATTGAGGATATAGCTTTCTATGAAAATGCCCAGTATTTAGAGATGGATACCAGTACCCGACGCAATCTGGAACTGATGGAAACTATGCTCGATAAAGAGAAGAAAGGTTCTCTGTTGGGCGTTTTAGATAAAACCAATACATCTATGGGCCGGCGTCTCATTCGTTCTTATCTGGAACATCCCCTGCGAGATGTAAAAAAGATAATCACTAGGCAGCAGTCTGTGGCGGAATTGGTTTCGAACCATATGCTCCGTGATGAACTGCGCCATCTTTTGGCGTCTGTTTTGGATATAGAACGGATTCTTACTAGGATTCTTTATGGAACTGGAGGAGCGAGAGAACTTCGTGCTCTGGTTCAGTCTATTGAAGTTTTGCCGCAGATAAAAACGCTGCTTCAAGCAGCACAGTCCAAGCAGCTTTCTGCTATTTGGGATAATATCGACAGTCTTTCCGACGTTTATGAGCTATTATCAAAAGCCATCAACGATACCCCTCCATTTTCTGTTCGGGAGGGTGGAATGATCCGGGATGGGTATGATTCCAGCGTAGACGAACTGCGTTCCATTCAAAATAATGCGAAGGACTATATTAAAAGTTTGGAAGAAAAGGAGCGGGAAGCTACAGGAATTAAAAATCTGCGCATTGGAGTTAACCGGGTATTCGGCTATTATATAGAGGTCACTCGTTCTTATAGCGAACTGGTGCCACCTCATTATATCCGCAAACAAACGTTGACCAATTGCGAACGATACATATCAGAAGAACTTAAGGAATTGGAAAGTACGATTCTTGGCGCGGAGGATAAGCTCAAAAATTTGGAATACCAGCTATTCTGCGAAGTACGAGATGTGGTCGTGAAAAACGCATCCCGTGTACGCAGAAGCGGAGCTGCTGTTGCAGAATTGGATGTGTATGCCAGTCTAGCCCAAGTGGCAGCGCAAAACCAATATGTTTGTCCGGAAGTGGATTACAGTGATGCGCTTATAATCAAAGATGGGCGCCATCCTGTTGTAGAACAGTTTGTGCAGAATTCTTATTTTGTTCCCAACGATGTACAACTAGATACAGACGCAAATCGGCTTATGCTCATTACAGGGCCTAACATGGCTGGTAAATCTACCTATATGCGTCAGACGGCGCTGATTGTACTGATGGCGCAAATCGGGTCCTTTGTTCCTGCATCGGAAGCCCGTGTAGGGATTGTAGACCGTCTCTTTACCCGTGTAGGTGCATCCGATGATCTTGCTAGCGGTCAATCTACTTTTATGCTGGAAATGCGGGAGGTAGCGTCAATTTTGCAGCATGCAACAAAGAAAAGCCTTATTATATATGATGAAATTGGCCGCGGTACCAGCACTTTTGATGGTATGTCTATCGCCCGTGCCGTACTGGAATATACAGCAGGAAACAAGCTGGGTGCAAAGACTTTGTTTGCTACCCACTATCATGAGCTTACAGAGCTGGAAGGCCAGGTTCCTGGGGTGGTTAATTATAATATTGCTGTAAAAAAGCGGGGAGATGATCTGACGTTCCTGCGGAAAATTGTGCGGGGACCGGTGGACGAGAGCTACGGGATACAAGTAGCAAAGCTTGCAGGAGTACCAGACGAAGTAGTAGAACATGCCAAAAAGATTCTGGTTAGCCTTGAAGAAAAACAGGAAAAGATGCCTATAGAGAAAGCGCCGGAGACTGCGGAACGTGACAACACTATGGAGGCAACGCCTATCAGCATGATGGATATGTGTCGGGACAGCGTATGCGAAAGCATACGAAAGACGGATCTTAATACGCTGACGCCAATCGAAGCGATGAATTTAATTTATGAATGGAAACGAGCTATTGAATAAAGCAAGGAGGGGAGAATGCCATGGGAAAAATCAACGTATTAAGTTTTGACATTGCCAATTTGATTGCTGCGGGCGAGGTTGTAGAGCGACCTGCGTCAGTAGTGAAGGAATTGACAGAGAACGCCATTGATGCGGGTGCGGGCAGTATTACTGTTGAAATCAAGCATGGCGGCATTTCCCTGATTCGCGTATCGGATAATGGAAGCGGCATAGAAGCAGACGACTTACCGTTGGCCGTTCTGCGGCATGCCACCAGCAAGATTGCTACTGCGGAGGATCTAGCTAGTATCGCAACGCTGGGATTTCGCGGAGAAGCATTGGCCGCAATTGCTGCCGTTTGTAAGATGCGCATATTATCCAAAACTGCTTCTTCAGAAATGGGTTCTGCCATGGAATGTGATGGCGGAGAGATTATTAATGTAATGGAAACCGGGTGCGCTGGAGGCACCACAGTGATTACATCAGAGCTTTTCTACAACGTGCCTGCCCGGCGAAAATTCTTGAAAAAGGACGCGACGGAAGGCGCAGCGGTCACTGCGTTGGTAGAGAAAGTCGCTTTGTCCTGTCCCCATGTAGCTGTTAAGTATATCGTGGATGGAGACGTTCGTTTTATGACCAGCGGAGACGGCGATCTCAAGGGGGCAATCTATTCTGTATTCGGACGGGAAATAGCTTCTAGGATGTCTCCCGTGGACAGAACGGACAGCAGAGGAATCCGTATTCATGGGTATATCGGAGAACCGGATTTAGTACGTTCTAATAAAAATCACGAGATTTTCTTTATTAATGGAAGATATGTAAAATGTAGAACTGCTATGGCGGGGCTGGAGCAAGCATATATTTCGCAGATACCTGTACAGAAGTTTCCTGTTTGCGTGCTTAATATGGATTTGAATCCAGAGACGATAGATGTAAATGTCCATCCATCTAAACTAGAAGTCAAATTTGCAGATGAGCGGGCCATATATGAGTCTGTATATTATGCGGTTCTCAATGCATTGCAAGCGGATTCTAGGCCGCAGCTTCGCCTGGAAAAGACGATGGAACAGCGTCTGCCTCTTCCATTTAAAACTTTTAATGAGCAGATTAAAGATCAAAAACGGCTTTCTTATTTGGAGAGCAGTGGTTTTTGTACTGTTAGAGCAAAAGAAAATGAAGAACAGGTGACACAAAGCGCAGCAGATACAGCAGCTCCTGTCGCTACATGGGAGTCTGAACTGAAGGAAATGGCGTTCCCGTCAGTTTCTTCCGCTACTCCTATGTCACCGCAGACACAATTTAGTCCGCTTCAGGCCTTTGTTCCGGTTGAGCGCAGCCGGATTAATACACCCCAGAAAATGCAGCTGCATATTGGGGAAACAGTGGAAGAGAATATTCCTATAGAAGATGTACAGCAAGCAGCGCAGATGGATACCAATATAGCTGGAGATGGTGAGAAAAACGCTGTTTCTGCTGTCGGTGAGACGGACATTCTCGCTTCTTTAAAACAAAATGCAGACGTGCCGGAGTATACGATTCTTGGAGAGGCATTCAATTGTTATGTGATTGTGCAACTGGAAGATCGAATTTTGTTAATTGATAAGCATGCCGCCCATGAACGGATTCTTTTTGATGAACTATGCAAGCGAATGGATGCAAAAGAGAAGCATGCGCAGATTTTGATGTTCCCGTTGAAATTGAAGCTGGTGGATGAGGAGCTTTTAGCCTTAGAAGAGTACAAAGAAGATATCAAGGCAACCGGATTCCAGATTCAGATTAAAAAGCGCCCAGGCGAAGTGATTATTTCAGAAATTCCAGAAGAAATTGGGCGGGACAGTGCATCGGATATGATTGCGGAACTGGCAGCGGGTTTATCGGATGGCACAGGAAGTGTGGAAGCAACCAAACGAAAATTTTTTGAGGCCAAACTTTTCAGCGCTTCCTGTAAAGCTGCTATTAAAGGCGGAAGGGTATATGGTGAACAGCATTTGCGGTGGATTTGTAATCACCTGCTGCAGACGCCTGATAAAGAAGGCAGTGCAGTTAAAACTTGTCCCCATGGAAGACCTGTAGCTTTTGAAATAACAAAAAATTCATTAGAAAGTCAATTTGAACGAATTACATGATTCGCGTGAGGGAAATATATGTTCACTCTATTAAAAAAAGAAAACCGTGCGCGTAGAGGTCGTTTTGTCACACCTCACGGCACTATAGAGACGCCTGTATTTATGAATGTGGCAACTTGTGGTGCAATCAAAGGCGGATTGGATGCTTGGGATTTGGAAGAGATAAAATGCCAGGTAATGCTGTCTAATACCTATCACCTTCATATCCGACCGGGAGATACGCTGATCCGGGATATGGGAGGACTCCATGCATTTACCGGATGGAAGGGACCTATTTTAACGGACAGCGGCGGATTCCAGGTTTTTTCCTTGGCTCAACTGCGTCGGATACGAGAAGAAGGCGTGCATTTTTCATCTCATGTGGATGGGCGTAAGATTTTTATGGGTCCGGAAGAAAGTATGCAGATTCAGTCGAATTTAGGTTCAACGATTGCTATGGCTTTTGATGAATGTGTAGAGAATCCAGCTAAATATACGTATGCTAAGGAAGCCTGCGACCGCACCTATCGATGGCTTGTGCGTTGCATAGAAGAGATGGCACGTCTGAACAGTCTTCCGGGAACAGTCAATCCAAAGCAAATGCTATTTGGAATCAATCAAGGATGCACATATGCGGATCTGCGTGTGGAACACATGCAGCAAATTGCCCAGCTTCCTTTAGATGGTTTCGCTATCGGCGGCCTAGCTGTCGGAGAGACAGCGGAGGAGATGTATCAAATTATTGATGCGGTTGAGCCGCATATGCCTACGGACAAGCCACGGTATTTAATGGGCGTCGGCACGCCGCAAAATATTCTGGAAGCCGTACATCTGGGTGTGGATTTTTTTGACTGTGTAATGCCTTCTAGGAATGCCCGTCATGGAAATGTCTTTACTTGGCATGGTAAAATGAATATTATGAACGAGAAATATGCTCGTGATCCGCGGCCTATCGACGAGGGATGCGGATGTCCCGCTTGTAGACACCACAGTCGCTCCTATATTCGGCATTTGATCAAGGCGAAGGAGGCAGTTGGCATGATGCTGGCTGTGACCCATAATTTATATTTTTACAACGAATTGATGCAAAAAATTCGGGATGCCTTGGATGGAGAATACTTCGAGAGCTTTTATCAAAAGTATCATATTCTTTTGGCACAGCGCAGTCAAGACTAAGAATAAAAACTCCGGACAATTTTTGTCCGGAGTTTTTATTCTATTATACTTTTTGCTTTTTCAACAAAATTCAGCACGTCTTTCGGTGCATTAGGACTATATAATAAACCATATGGGATACTATATTCCCAATTTATGGGGATCGAAACAAGAGCTGGATGCACCTCTGTCCAGCATTCAAGGGACAGCAAAACTTTGCCTGTTTCAGCGCAGCGGTTAAATACAGATAAATCATAAAATTGTGGGGTATCTTCTATTTGTATCTGGGGATGATTATGCTCCAAATCATTTCTCAAAAAATCATTGACTCCCGAATCGCCTCGTTTTACCATCATCAGCGTTTCACCATACAAATCTTTTATATCAATTACTTTTTTACATGCAAGGCGATGCGCTCTTGATACCGCTGCCATTTTTTTATATCTGCCAAGCGGAAGAAAACAGCAGCGGGAAAGCCACGATTTAGAATCGCATACACCAATTAAAAAGTCGAACTTTTCTCCGAGCCTTTCAATTTCAGATAGTATTCCTTCGTGATTGTCCTCAAATGGCACGAGATGCAGCTTATAATTTGGAAAATCCTTGTTTACCCGATACCATACATCCATAAAAGGCTTAGCTGAATTGAGCAGCGATGTTCCAACACAAAAAGTTGTGTCATAATCCAGCACCGCTTTTTTTGCTTCGGATATAGATTTTTTTGAATAGTCTATTATAAATTTTGCATCATGGTAAAGAATATTACCTGCTTTAGTAAGCTGAATTCCCGAATGCGCTCGCTCAAACAATTTTAGATCCATATGGGCTTCAAGCGCATTGATTTGCTTCATAACGGCGGTTGCGGAGATGTAAAGCTGTTCTGATGCTTTGGTAAGGCTTCCGCAGTCGGCTGCGGCAATAAAGGTATCTAAAAGCGGATTATACATAATAGCTCCTCCAATGTATAAACTTTTAGTTAACACTATGATAACCTATCGGAAGTTCCAAGTCAAGGAAAAAGGTGATAGAATAAAAGCACAGAAAAGATATGGAGGGATTTCAATGGCAGAAATCTTAATAGCATTTTATTCACGAGCCGATGAAAACTATATGAACGGAGAGCTGACAATACTGGATATCGGAAACACCGAGGTTGCAGCAGGCATGATTAAAGAGTTGACAGATGCCGATTTGTTTAAAATTGAGCAATTACAGCCTTACGCAAAAAGCTATAACCAGTGTATTGCAGAAGCGCAGGTTGACCAGAAGCGCAACGCTCGTCCGGCATTAAAACGTTATCCAGAAAGTATAGAGCGATACCATGTGATTTATTTAGGATTTCCTAATTATTGGGGTACAATGCCTATGGCAGTTTTTACATTTTTAGAACATTTTGATTTTAGCGGGAAAGTGATAAAGCCATTTTGTACCCATGAAGGAAGTGGATTGGGGAGTAGTGAAGAAGATATAAAAGGCGTGTGTCTCGGCGCAAAGGTTGAGCGAGGGCTGGCAATACGCGGCAGTAGTGTACAAAAAGCGAAAAGACATATGGAAAGGTGGATATTGAAATGAAGCCTCCGAAAGAAATGCGTGTTTTTCCCATTGGGGAAGCAAACGATCAGTTCCGTGAATATTTTGTCGGACAAAGTTATTTAAATATGATCTCAACAGAGCAGGTAGTGATTGGCAATGTAACCTTTGAACCGGGATGCCGAAATAACTGGCATATGCATCATGCTGAAAAGGCCGGTGGGCAAATACTATTGATTATGGCGGGGGAAGGCTGGTATCAGGAATGGGGACATGAACCGAGACGGCTTCGTGCAGGCGAAATTGTCCACATTCCGGCGGGTGTAAAGCATTGGCACGGAGCTGCGGCGGACACATGGCTGCAGCATTTGACAATTGAAGTGCCGGGGGAAAATTGCAGAACGGAATGGTGTGAACCTGTTTTGAATGAAGAATATGAAAGCTTGGAGAAGGGGGCATGATCATGACAAAAGTAACGGCGGGGAAGGATTCTCTAGGAGATTTTGCTCCTAAATTTGCACAACTTAACGATGATGTTTTATTTGGAGAAATTTGGATACGGGAGGACCAACTTTCAGCGAAAGTCAGAAGTATTGTTACGGTAGTTTCGTTGGTATCAGGTGGCATTTTAGATAGTTCTCTGCAATTTCATTTGCAGAATGCAAAAAATCACGGCGTAACAAAAGACGAAATTGCAGAAATTTTAACGCACGCGGCATTTTATGTCGGGTGGCCGAAGATATGGGCTGCGTTGAAAATGGCTAAAGAAATATGGAGGGATTAAAAAATGAAAAAATTTCTGGCAGCATTTATGACAGCAGTTTTAGTGCTGTCTATAGGAGGATGTACGAACGATAAAAATAACAGCGAGATAGTTTCAAACTATGATATTTCTCAAAGCGTAGAGAATCATGAAACGAATGACAGTTTTCCTGTACATTCCCCCGAAAAAAGCGATGGCAAAACCCTTGTAGTTTATTATTCTGCAACAGGGACAACCGAAACGATTGCAAACTTTATAGTGGAGATTACCGATGCGGATATATTTGAAATAGAACCTGAAATAGAATACACCTCAAAGGATTTAGACTGGAGGGATGATACCTCCAGAGTATCAAGGGAGCATGATAACCATGAGAATAGAGCTGTGAAACTCAAGGCTGTAACGCCGGATAATTTTGAAGGCCATGATACAATATTTATTGGCTATCCCATTTGGTGGGGGATTGCTGCATGGCCTGTAGACAGCTTTATAAAAGGAAATGATTTTACGGGTAAAACCGTGATCCCTTTTTGCACCGCCGCTTCATCAGACATAGGAGAAAGTGGGAATTTGCTTTCCGATATGGCAGGAACGGGGGAATGGTTAGATGGGAAAAGATTCTACAGCACCTCTTTGGAAGAGGAGGTAAGTAGTTGGATAGATATGGTTACTTAAAGAAACAATTAAAGGGAATACATATGTATGCAGCAAAAGATAAAAATATTGCATGCTTGTCCAGTAGAGACAACACTTGCACTGATTGGTGATAAATGGTGGTTTTGATTATTCGCGATCTACTCTCTGGTACAAACGATTTGGTGAATTAAAGCGCTCCATAGGCGGAGTCTCTCAAAAGGTGCTTACTGCTCAACTAAGGGATATGGAGGCAGCAGGATTGCTTAGCAGAACAGTGTATACAGAGGTCCCCCCGCGTGTGGAATATACGTTGACATCCTTAGGAATGCGTTTGCGGCCAATTCTGGATGCAATGGAGAAGTGGGGAACAGATTACAAGGATGTTGCATTACAATAAATAAAAAAGAGCGATGTATTTTTTCGCTCTTTTTTATAATGTACTCATGCCCCTGCAGACAGGGCAGGAGAGTCCTTGTATAACAGCTCCGGTGGAGCGCCAGTTTCTATACAATCCCTGTTGATGTGTACCTGAGTAACATTTTCCTTAGAAGGGATGTCAAACATAATTTGTGTCATTGTCTCTTCTAGAATGGATCGCAGTCCTCTGGCACCCGTATTACGCTCAATAGCTTTTTTGGCAATGGCCCGTAACGCTTCGTTATCGAAGAAGAGGCTAACTTCATCCAACTCCAAAAGCCTGGTATATTGCTTGATCAGGCTGTTTTTTGGTTCCTGAAGGATACGAACGAGAGCATCTTCGTCTAAATTTTCCAGTCCCACAATTACAGGCAATCTGCCCACAAGTTCAGGAATTAAACCAAATTTTACGATGTCATGGGCAGTAACATCTTTAAAAATTTCTGTAGAGCTTTTTTCCTTTTTGGTTTTCACATCACCCTGAAAGCCGATGGCAGCATTTCCCTTGCGGCCTTCAATAATTTGATCCAGACTGTCAAACGCTCCACCGCAAATAAACAGAATATTTTCTGTATTAATTTGAATAAATTCCTGGTTTGGATGCTTACGCCCGCCTTGGGGCGGAACATTGGCTACGGTTCCTTCTAAAATTTTTAAAAGCGCTTGCTGCACACCTTCACCAGATACATCACGGGTAATAGAACGGTTTTCGCTGCGCCTAGAAATTTTATCGATTTCATCGATATAGATAATACCACGTTCGGCTGTTTCTACGTCATAGTCAGCTGCTTGAATCAGGCGTAAAAGGATATTTTCTACATCTTCGCCTACGTAACCAGCTTCAGTAAGAGTAGTGGCATCCGCAATAGCAAAGGGGACCTGCAGCGTTTTTGCAAGGGTTTGAGCAAGAAAGGTTTTACCTACGCCTGTAGGTCCGATAAGCAGTACATTGCTTTTTTGGATTTCAACGTCATCATTTTCCTTTGCCGTTTTTTTGGCATCGTTGTATAGCAGACGTTTATAATGGTTGTATACAGCGACAGACAGGCCAATCTTTGCTTTATCCTGACCGATTACGTACTGATCAAGAATTTCTTTAATTTCCGCCGGTTTGGGCAAGGTTTCTGCCGTAAGTGTAAATGCAGCGTCGCTGTGATTATGGTCGAATACAATTTCATTGCATACGCCAATACAACTGTCGCAAATATATACGCCTGTGGCAACTGGGGAAGGGATTAGAAACATCACTTGGTTTTCTGTTTTACCGCAAAAAGTGCAGCGGCGGGCTTGTTGTGTCGTTTCAGACATAAGGACGATACCTTTCCGAGGTTACATAAATTTTACAGTATTAGTAGTAAATACAAGCATTAAACACGTTTTTCCACAACTTGGTCCACAAGGCCGTATTCCATCGCCTGCTGCGCGCTGAGAAAATTATCTCGGTCAGTGTCCTGTGAGATAATTTCAACCGATTTTCCCGTGTTAGCAGCTAGAATATTGTTTAATCGTTCTTTTGTACGGATAATATGATCAGCGTGAATTTTAATATCAGACGCTTGGCCCTGCATGCCGCCCAGCGGCTGATGGATCATAATTTCACTATTCGGCAGAGCAAGACGTTTCCCCTTGGTTCCGCTGGAAAGAAGGAAAGCGCCCATAGAAGCAGCCATGCCTATACAAATTGTAGACACGTCACATTTGATAAAATTCATAGTATCGTAGATTGCCATACCTGCAGTTACACTTCCTCCAGGGGAATTGATATACAAGCTAATATCTTTATCCGGATCCTGGGCTTCCAGGAAAAGGAGCTGCGCTACGACAAGGGAAGCAGTTACATCATTGATTTCATCGGCGAGAAAGACGATTCTGTCGTTGAGCAGTCTGGAATAAATGTCGTATGCCCGCTCGCCTCTGCTGGTTTGTTCAATTACGGTTGGTACGAGTGCCATATCAAAAAGTATCCTTTCTTGTTTGATTCTGTCTGGGAATGGGCCAAAATGTACATTACCGCTGCTTAGCGCAGCGGTGAATGTGAAAAACAGTATTAATGAATAAGAAAGAAATTATTCAGCCTTATCGATTTCTTCCTTTTTAGGTGCCGCTTTCTTTGCAGCGGGCTTTTTTGCAGCGGTAGTTGTTGCACCGGAAGCTTTTTTTGTAGTAGTTGTTTTCTTGGGTGCAGCTTCTTTATCTGCAGCAGCCTTTTTTGCAGGCGCTTTTTTCACAGAGGCTTTTTTAGGAGCTTCAGTTTTGATTACAGCAGCTTCTTTTACTAGGTCGACAGCTTTCTTTACCTTAATATCTTCGCTGAGTGCGTCGGCTTCAATAGACTCTTTGATCTTATCGCTTTCCATATTATATGCCTCAGCAAGGCGTGTATATTCAGCTTCCAATTCTTCTTGTGAAACAGTGATATTTTCCAGTTGAGCAATTTTTTCCAACGCCAGACGGGTTTTTACCTGCTTTTCAGCCTGGGGACGCATCTGTGTACGAAGACTATCCAGATCCATTCCAGTGTACTGGAAGTATTTTGCAAGATCCAGTCCTTGCATCCGCAGACGGGTGTCATAATCCCGTACAAAGTTCTCTGTTTCTGTTACAAACATTGCTTCAGGAATATCCGCTTCCAGTTTTTCAATCAATGTGTTGATCAGCTGTTCTTCTACAGCATCTTCAGCAGATTTTTCTTTTCTAGATGTAATATTTGCCCGTACATCGGCTTCATATGCAGCAAATGTATCAAAATCCGAAACATCTTTTGCAAAATCATCGTCCAATTCCGGAAGCTCCTTACGCTTAATAGCGTTCAGTTTTACTTTAAACACTGCCGCCTTTCCGGCCAGTTCTTCTGCATGGTATTCTGCAGGGAAGGTTACATTTACATCAAAGGCATCACCGATATTTTTGCCGATAATCTGATCTTCAAAGCCGGGAATAAACTGTCCGGATCCCAAAATGAGTTCATGACCTTCCGCCTTACCGCCTTCAAAAGCCTTATCGTCTACAAAGCCTTCAAAATCGATATTGGCGGTATCGCCGTTTTCAGCGGCACGGTCGGTCACATCGATCATGCGGGCGTTGCGATCCCGTACTCTGTCGATCTCGTCCTGTACTTCGCTGTCTTTTGTTTCTTCAACAGTTTTTACTACCTCAATGCCTTTGTATCCATCAATAGCCACTTCTGGTTTCACATATACTTTTGCGGTGAGAGCAACACCGTTTTCATCTACGCTGTCAATAGAGAAATCAGGCTGGCTTACAGCGGCGATACCAGACTCTTTCAGTGCATCTGCGTATACGCTCGGCAAAAGCTCATTGATAGCATCTTCATAGAAAACACCCTTACCATACATTTTTTCAACAATGGAACGGGGCGCCTTTCCACGGCGAAATCCAGGAACAGAAATATTTTTGGCGCGCTTTTTATATATTTTATCTACTGCTTCGGCAAAAGCGCCGGGATCAATTTCAATTTTCAATTCGTATAAATTTTTATCTGCGATTTTAGCTTCCTTCAAACTCATTTCTTATCTCCTCAATTCTTTATATTAACCTTTAATAATAATACCGAAAATGCCATGAATTGTCAATAATATTTCCAAAATATTTCCTGGTACACTGTTATTTTATCCTAATAAATAAAGGGCATAGTGATCATAGGAACAAAATCCAGGAAATCTGCTGAAATCATAGTCATGGAAATATCTTCAAATATAATGGTTCTGGGAACATTATATGTACCATGAATATGTCCAAAGTAGCAGTTTTGGATTCCATACGCATGCAGTGTGTCAATCAATTCGCGGCATACAAAACTGCGGTACACGGGAGGGAAGTGAAAATATACTAAAATTGGATTCCCGTTATCTGTTTGCAGCTTTTTGGCTGCGCCCAGGGAAAGCTGCAGGCGAATATTCTCTCTTGCCACAATTTTAGCAAAATCGGCGTTTGATGCAGTTTGCTGCTTTTCTTCCAAATACCAGCCTCTGGTACCGGTTACAACATAATCCTCTACGGCAAAGGCATTGTTTTGGAGAAATCGGATACTGGATAAATTATTTTCTGTGATAAAGTTTTCCATTTTACTGATAGTAGACCACCAGTAATCGTGATTTCCCTTGCCGAGAATTTTTTTACCAGGAAGTGCATGGATAAACTGCAGGTCTGTTAGGGCCTCTTCTAAATCGATTGCCCAGGAGATATCTCCTGGAACTATAACCGTGTCATCCTCCCCTACCACGGCCCGCCAGCGCTTTTCTATTTTTTCTGTATAGTTGGTCCAGCGGCTCCCAAACTTGTCCATAGGCTTATCTGTGGACAGGGAAAGGTGTAAGTCTGCTATAGAAAACAGAGACATGCATCTCCTCCTTGGAAGGCTTATTTTTTAAAGATAAAGTCAACCATATTTTTGGCGTCTACAACCGTTTGGAACCGTACCGGCAGGGAAAGCGTTGCAGCCAGAGGTGCGGGAATTTCCGTTTGGCTGATTTGAGACAGACCTTCCAGAATACAGCGCGGCTCGCTACTTGCTGGCGCCGTGCCAAGAGAAGTACAAACATCCGCTGCAAATTTGTAAGGACTTGCAGTGGAGGCAAGAACTGTTTTCGTAGTGTCTCTGCTTGCGGAGATGTATTGTTCTACGCATCCAATGCCAACAGCGGTGTGGGGATCTGCCAAGTATTTTCTGCTGGCAAAGGTATCCTGAATTACTTTTGCTGTCTGTTCCTCTGTACAGCAGAAGCCCTCCAGCACGGTATGAATTTTCTCCATTACAGAAGCAGGTGCGGTGTATTTGCCATCACGGGCCAGCTTTTCCATACAGTCAGCAGTAATCTGGGGGCCTCCCAAAAGATATAGAAGCCGCTCCAAATTAGAAGAAATCAGGATATCCATAGAAGGAGACATGGTTTTGTAAAATTCTCTGGTACGGTCATAAGTGCCCGTACGGATAAAGTCGGTGAGAACGCAGTTTGCGTTGGATGCACAGATCATTTTTGCAATAGGCAGTCCCATTTCTCGCGCAATAAATGCGGCAAAAATATTACCGAAGTTGCCTGTTGGCACGCATACGTTAATTTTATCACCGTAACAGATTTCGCCGCTGTTTAAAAGATCACAGTAGGCAGAGATGTAATATACGATTTGTGGTGCAAGACGGCCCCAGTTGATAGAGTTGGCACTGGAGAAGAAAAATCCATTATTCTCCGCACGTTGCGCCAGGGAAGCGTTAGCAAAAATTTCTTTTACACCGCTTTGGGCGTCGTCAAAATTGCCGTGGACGGCGCATACATTGACATTGTCGCCAGTTTGGGTGATCATTTGCAGTTTCTGCATAGCGCTTACGCCGTCTACGGGGAAGAAAACGGTAATATCAATGCCGGGCACATCTTTATATCCCTCTAACGCAGCTTTTCCCGTATCGCCGGAGGTGGCCACAAGAATGTGAGCGCGCAGTTTCTCTTCTGTCATGGTAAGGGCAGAGGAAAGGAGTCTAGGCATTATTTGCAAAGCCATATCTTTAAAAGCACATGTAGGGCCATGCCACAATTCCAGTGCGTACAAATTGTCTCCAATGGGTACAAGCGGAGCAGCGCCGCCGGGGAATCGGGTTTCGCTATACGCCTCTTTGCAGTCAGCCAACAGCTTTTCGGAATCATAGTCCGTTAGGAACATGGCCAGCACCTCTGCCGCGCGGCCATAGTAGGGCTTTTTAGCCAGAGCAAGAATATCTTCTTTTGTAAGGCTTGGAATCTCAGTAGGCATATACAAGCCTTTATCCGGTGCGAGCCCTCGTTTGATTGCATAAGCTGCAGACACTTCTTTCGGTTTTGCGGCGGTGTCTCTGGTGCTGACGTAGTTCATTTTTACTTCCATACCTTTCTTGGGTTGCTAACTAAATTCTATAAGATATTTTTATATATTAGATTTTAAAAATTGAAATCCGTTTTTGAAAAATATTTTATCTGCGGTACTGCTGCCTAGACGACGAGCAGCTTTTTCGTAAAAAGATTCCATACAAGATATATTATACAGGTCCTTCGGCGTTTCGTCAATCCCATCAAAATCACATCCAAGACATATTGCTGAATCTCCTGCTGCAGATATATAGTGTTCAATATGACGCAGTACATCGCTAGAGGAGCAGTTTTTACCGGATGTAAGATGAGCGGGGCATAAACTGATACCTGTAACACCACCATTTTCTGCAATCTCTCGAAAAATCGCATCGGTAATATTGCGTGAGGTGTGCGTTACCGCATACGCATTGCTGTGCGTGGCGATTACGGGGCGGCCTGCCTCTTTTGCCATTCTTAGAACATCGCTGCAGAGCGTCCAGGATCCGTGAGAAATGTCGGGGACAATTCCAACAGCAAAACAAGCTTCCACAACTGAACGCCCGAAAGGGGTGAGTCCTTCATCTGTATCCCAGGCACCACCGATAGAAGAATGCCCTTTCCATACCAGCGTAAGTATACGCACGCCTTCCAGATAGAGCTTGAATAATCGATCTATATCTCCACATAAAATCCGTGCATCTTCCACACACAGAATAAAAGCGCTTCCATGAGTGGTCAGCTCTTTTCCGCTGGTACGCAGCATATCGCCTGCTTTTTTTCGGAAATCTTTTGCAGCTTTTTGAAATATGTCGTATGCCTCTTCGCCATGTAGTCGATAATCGCTCCAAATAGCTGCGCATTGGATATATGCATCATAATTTTGGGTAAATGCGGGGGAGGCTTGTAATGTTTCACAATCGAACGTATAGCCCCGTTTGTACATTTCCAAAGGGGTATCGCAGTGGAGATCTACTAGTTTCATAAATATACTCCGAATAATATCAGGTAGTAGTCTTTCTGCGGATGACACCGGGCAGATGTTCGATGTGCAGTACTTTATATTCCTCCGCGCAGGGAGAAATATAAACCTCAATTACATCCATTCGAGGCTGCAGTCCAGCAAGACTTTCCCTGTGTTTTTGCAGATAGTCCGCCGCGGCGGCAATTAGACGCTCTTGTTTCCCAAGTGTGACTGCAGCGGCAGGTCGCCCAAATGGATGTCTGGACGCTGGAAAAGCGCGCCGGGTTTTGACTTCCGCAAATATAATATATTGGTCATTCACTGCGATTATGTCTGTTTCAAAATGTCCGCTATGTACATTTCGGCCAAGGATGCGAAATCCCTTTCCACATAAATAGGATGCAGCGCTTTCTTCTCCCATGCGCCCCAATGCGCCTGTGTTCATTTTTTTTCCTTTTCTGTAAGCCATAGCTGCAGCTTGTTTTTATCTCGCTCTAAAAAAGATAAAAAGGATTTTCTGTGCAGTGGACAGGGGCCATATTCATAGACGGCCAGTTTATGTGCTTTTGTAGGATAGCCCTTGTGCCTTGCAAAACCATATATGGGATACTGATGCTCCATTTCCAAACACAAACGGTCTCTAGTGACTTTGGCAAGAACCGATGCGGCGGCGATAGACTGACAGACTCCGTCTCCTCCTATTACTGCCTGGGCATCAAGAGAAAAACCGCGGGATATATTCCCATCGATAAGGAGAAAGTCCGGTTGTATGGACAGGGAAACGATTGCCCTGCGCATCGCCAGAAGGGTAGCTTCTAATATGTTGTATGTATCGATTTCTTCTGGACTGGCCAAACCGATTCCCCAGGATACGGCACTGCTGCATATTTCATCATATAACCGCTCCCGCTTTTTTTCAGAAAGCTTTTTTGAGTCGTCCAGTTCAGGGATCACAAGTCCTACGGGCAGAATACATGCGCCTGCAACTACCGGACCAGCCAGAGGACCACGTCCTGCTTCGTCCACTCCGCAGATTTTTGTATATCCGCCGGAAAGAAAAGCTTCTTCAAAAGAATAGTCAAGCATGGGACACACCACTGTCCTCTGCCGGAGATTCCAGAGATATTCTGCCGATCTTTACCCCACGAAATTCATCCAGAACAGTAAGCGCTGTTCGTTCCAAATTGATTTCTCCGCCAGATATGAGAAATCCGCGTTTTCTTCCAATTTCTTCTAAAAGTTCATAGGAATCCAGCTGACATACTTGTTCATAATCTAATTTGTAGCGGGTGCAGAACTTATCTGAATAAAGAGAAAGCAGACGGGCAGATAAAATCATTCCCAGTTCATCAGTGTCTAAAATAGCATCTTTGATAGCGCCGGTTGCAGCCAAATTTTCTCCGGTGAGCCGGTCTTCAAATTTTGGCCATAATACACCAGGCATATCCAAAAGATCAAAGCCTGCAGTGGTAGTTACCCATTGCTTATTAAGCGTGACACCCGGTCGATCTTCCACCCGGGCTTTTTTTTGCCCGCACAGCTTGTTGACTAAGGAAGACTTGCCCACATTTGGAATGCCTACGATCATAGCCCGTAGTTTTCTACCAGTCATGCCTTTTTCTTGAAATCGATTGATTTTATCAGCAAGAATTTCCCGTACCTGAGGACCGATTTTGGAAAGTCCTTCTCCGGTAATACAGTCAATGGGAAGCGCATCCGCTCCATTTTTTTTATACCACCAGACCCACTTTGCTGTTATAGCAGGATCTGCCAGCGAGGCTTTATTTAAAAGAGTAAGCGTTGGTTTTCCTTTGGTCCATGTGGAAATTTCCGGATTTTTGGAACTGCGGGGAATACGTGCGTCCAAAATTTCTATGATAATATCTACATTTTTTAGATTCTCAGAAATAAGGCGGCGGGTTTTGGCCATATGCCCTGGGAACCATTGAATTTGTTTGGAAGGCATTGCTGTCGCCGTTCCTTTCTATAAGTTGTTTCTATTCCGATTCTGCAAGAGGATTTTCGAAAACACTAAACGTATTAAATGGGAACACCCGAAGAATGGCACGACCGCATACGCAGCGCTCATCAATCAGTCCTACTCGTATATCTCTGCTGTCAGTAGAGTTATTTCGATTGTCTCCCATTACAAAAAGATAGCCTTCTGGTACATAGCATTCCATAGGTTCCTTTTGATAAACTTCCTGCTTGATAAAATCCTGTTCTAATACTTTGGATGTTCCATCTGCTTCAATTATGGTAACAGTGCCATCAAAATCTATCCGCACTGTCTGACCACCAACCGCAATGATCCTTTTTACCAGCGGTTCCCGCAGTTGTTCTACTTCCAGAGAAGTGTTATGCAGAACGACAATGTCTCCTTGCTTTGGGGTGTAAAACAGATTGGAGACTACCAAAAACTCTTTATCCTGGAGCGTATCGTTCATGGAAATACCATCGACGCGGGTTAGACGAGCAAAAAATGCAAAAAAGATAATGATACATGCAGCGCAGAGAACAAAAGCCTCTAAAATATCAAAGGCCTCCCTAAGAAAGGTGATAAGCGGAGACTTTTTACGTTCTTCTTTGGAGAAAGAGATATCTTGATCAGCAGGTATACATTGCGTAAGGTCTTCTACTTTTTGATTTTCAAGACTAGCAAATGGACTGCGATGCTTAGGAGGCATGGGTTTAATGCGTCCCGCTTGAAACGCCTTTCTGCGCTGTCGGATAGATTCTTCCAACTCCTCTGGTGACAGGTCATATTGTTGGGGAAAATATCCTTTAAGTCCATCGTAAATATTTTGAATTGAGCTTTCCTGAAGTTTTTCCCTCTCCATACTTTAGACCCCCTTGATCATCAGATCAAGCAGAGTACTGCCATCGTGGATTACCATGCTGCATTGGCGGGCGTTTTCTTCAGAGAAAACAGAAGTTCCTGCTTGGACTTTGGTACTGTCAAAAAGGAAAAAGGGAACATAATCGCTGGTATGTGTACGCAGAGCGATAGGAGTAGGATGGTCCGGCAAAACCAAAATTTTAAACGGTTCCCCGCTTTTTTGCAGATATTCGTACACTGGACGCAGGATTTGCTGATCAATTTTTTCTATGCTGTGTACTTTGTTTTCAATTTCTCCCCTGTGCCCACATTCATCGGGGGCCTCTACATGAATATATACAAAATCTGCTCCATCTTTATAGGCAGAAACGGCAGCCTGCGCTTTGCCGTCATAATTTGTGTGATAGTTTCCGGTAGCACCTTCTACCTCAATCACTTCCATCCCAGCACAGATGCCAATCCCTTTGATCAAATCCACTGCGGATATAATTGCGCCGCGCAGCCCCCATTTTTCTCTAAAAGAGGGAAGAGACGGCTTCCCACCAGGACTCCAAAGCCAAGGTGAATTAGCAGGGCGCAGGCCTTTGGCTTTTCGGGCTACATTGACAGGATGATTCTTTAAGATTTCATATCCCTTTTTCTGAAAACGCAGAAAATTTTCGCCGCCATTTTCTTCCTTAGGCAAATGCTGCCGAATCTGTTGGCCCAAAATATCGTGAGGGCGCATAAATGGATAATTTTGTGATGCATTTTTCCAAAGCAGACAGTGACGATAGCTGATACCGGTATGCAAACGCCAGTCCTCTCCTGCCAGCCCTTCATTAAGCGCGGCGATCAGTTGGTCCGCTTCTTCTGTGGAAATCTCATCAGCGCTATGGTCAATCATAATTTTATCTTCATAGCAGGATTCATTTTCAGAAAGGGTAACCAAATTGCAGCGAATTGCCGTATCATCGTCTGCCATGGAAAGCCCCATGCTCATTGCTTCCAGCGGAGAACGTCCTTTTGAGTAGATTTTCGGATTGTAAGATAAAATTGCTAAGTTGGCTGTGTCGCTTTCCGGCACCATCCCTTCCGGTACATTTAAGACTGTACCACACAGGGATTGTTTGCATAAAGCATCCATGCAGGGCTTGGTTGCTGCCTGCATCGGTGTTTGATTTGCAAGTAAATCTATAGAACGGTCGGCCATGCCATCCGGGATAACTACAAGATATTTCATAGATGTAAAACCTTTCTGTACAACTTGATTATATCTCTAATAATAATTTTTATATTATATTGTATCACAAATACTTATTTCTTACAAGATTTGCAGAGAATTATTTGCATTTTTTACGCTCTGGACATATCTCTGGGGATAGAAGAAAATTTATCAAATATTTTTTGAAAATGTTCTTGCTTTTTCGTTTTGTTTGTGCTATAATTTCCAAATGTATGAGATGTTCGCCAAGGCACCCTCTCAGGCTGCGGCGATGCTTGAATTTTTAGCAGGAGGATGAACAATGCCGAACATTAAAAGCGCAAAAAAACGTGTAAAAGTTACTGCTGTTAAGACGCTGCGTAACAAGATGTTTAAGAGCCAGATGAAAACAACAATTAAAAAGTTTTATGCTGCTGTGGAGAGTGGAGATAAAACTGCTGCCAGCGCTGCATATACACCTGCCGTTGTGGTTGTTGACAAGGCTGTAAAGCGCAATATCATGCACAAAAATGCTGCCGCACACAAGAAGAGCCAATTCACTTTGGCGCTTAACAAAATGGCATAAGCAGTCAATATAATTTTTGAAATATCTCCCTGCCATGCTCCGGCAGGGAGATATTTTGGTTTGACAGAGGTTACAGAAAAAGACGCCATTGGCGTCTTTTTCTGTATATATTGGCTGCCCAAGCGATTGCCTGAGAATATATCAAAAAAGGTGGGAAAAAGGAGGGGGCAAAATAAAACCCGCAACTTTGGTGGAGACAACTGGAATCGAACCAGTGACCCCTTGCATGTCAAGCAAGTACTCTAACCAGCTGAGCTATGCCTCCACGAAAATAAGTGTTATTATTATATAAGATTTGCTGGAGCTTGTCAAGTGCTTTTTTGCTTTTTGTTATCAATTATGATAAAAAGCCCCGGAATCCCGGAGCTTTTTATCTAAAAACAACTTATTAACCAAGTTCTGCAAAGTATTTGATTGTACGAACCATCTGGCTGGTGTAGGAGTTTTCATTATCGTACCAAGATACAACCTGTACCTGATAGGTATCGTCATCAATTTTTGCAACCATTGTCTGTGTTGCATCGAAAATAGAACCAAAGCGGCTACCGATGATATCGGAAGAAACGATTTCATCTGTGTTATATCCGAAGGACTCAGTAGCAGCAGTTTTCATTGCCGCATTGATGCTTTCTTTTGTGATATCCTTGCCTTTAACAACTGCAACAAGGATTGTTGTGGAACCGGTGCAGGTAGGAACTCTCTGCGCACTGCCAATGAGTTTGCCGTTCAGTTCCGGGATAACCAGACCGATTGCCTTGGCGGCACCCGTAGAGTTGGGAACGATATTCTGTGCGCCTGCACGTGCACGACGGAGATCGCCTTTTCTGTGAGGACCATCCAAAATCATCTGATCGCCTGTGTAAGCATGCACTGTCGTCATGATACCACTTTGAATAGGAGCATAATCATTCAGTGCCTTTGCCATGGGAGCAAGGCAGTTGGTTGTGCAGGATGCAGCAGAGATGATTTTGTCTTCTTTGGTCAGGATGTCCTGGTTTACGTTAAATACAACAGTAGGCAGATCGTTGCCTGCGGGAGCAGAGATAACAACTTTCTTTGCACCAGCGTCAATGTGAGCTTGGCTCTTTGCTTTAGATGCATAGAAGCCTGTACATTCCAGAACAACGTCTACATCCAGTTTGCCCCAAGGAAGATCAGCAGCCTTGGGTTCAGCATAAATGGTGATTTCTTTGCCGTCCACAGTGATGGAACCGGGTGCTGTTACAGTTTTGCCGTCTTCTGCATACTGTGCATCTTTGTAATCTACTGTATGGCCATCTGCAAGGTAGTTACCCTGAGCGGTGTCATACTTAAGCAGATGTGCAAGCATTTTGGGGCTGGTGAGGTCGTTGATTGCAACAATTTCGTAACCCTCGGCACCAAACATTTGACGGAATGCAAGACGGCCGATACGGCCAAATCCGTTAATCGCAACTTTTACTGACATGTTTTGTCCTCCAGAAATATATAAATTTAAACAAATTGAAATAGAGTTAAAACATACACTCTGTTCCATATTCTACCTTAATTTGCCCAATTATACAAGCCCTTTTTCATAAAAATGAAAAAATTTATTATTTGTACAAAATTCCATTTTGATTCTCTTTTAAATATGGAAGCATATACAAGCGAATTAAAATTGTAAGAATATATCCAAAAAAATGGAAAAAGGTCTTGACATTTTTCATGTGTACTGGTATTCTTTTAAAGAACGGGCATTTTATGTCCGTCTCTCTGCCGGCGAAAATTTATTCAGTCGCCGGTCTTAAAGTCCATAGGGAGGTGTAAAAATGGAAAAGCTTACAAACGCATACGAGACCTTGTTCATCATCGATGCTCAGCTTGCTGAAGAGGATGTCAAAGCGCTTACAGAAAAGTTTGTCGGAATGATTGCCGAAAACGGAACTGTCAGCGAGGTCAGCGAGTGGGGCAAGCGTAGACTGGCATACCCCATCAATGACAAGAACGAAGGCTACTACGTACTTGTGAATTTTACAGCCGACGGAGAATTTCCGGCTGAGTTGGAGCGTGTTTTCGGTATCACCGAAGGCATTATGCGTTCTATTGTAATTCGACAAGTTGAGAAAAAAGCCCAGGCGTGATTTCGAGACATCCCAGTGTGGTGTGTTGTGAAAGGTTGGACATATGGCAAATTTTAATTTTAATAAGGTGATTATCGGCGGAAGACTTACGGCTGATCCGGAATTGAAGACAACTTCAACTGGTGTTTCCGTTACATCCTTTTCTGTAGCTGTAAATCGTAAATTTCAGGCAAAAAACGCAGAAGATACGCAAGCGGATTTTTTTAATGTAACTGCTTGGAGACAGACGGCCGAATTTGTAACCCGGTTTTTCCATAAGGCGAGTTCTATTTGCGTTGTGGGAACCTTGCAGAATCGGTCGTGGATAGACAACAATAATGTGAAGCAGTATAGAACAGAAATTGTTGCCGATGAAGTGTTTTTTGTAGATGCAAAAGGCGAAAATCCTTATGGAGCGCAGCAATCCCCCGCTTCTTTCAGTGGTGCGGGAGCGCAGCCGTATGTTCCAGATAACTATGGTGCTCCCACATATACAAACACAAATGCAGATGGGGATGCACCAAAATTTGAAGAAATTAATGACGATGAACTGCCGTTCTAAAAACGAACGACAGACAAAAACGAATTTTTTTGAGTATGAATGGAGGTTTCGTTAGAAACATGGATACGGATAAGACTGTTACAACAGAAGAAGTTGTAGAACAGCCCATACAGCAAGAGCCTGCGGTATCCGCTGAGGGCGAAAGTGCTGCTACAAGCGAGAATGCAGGTGCTCCTAAACAGGAAGCAAGATTTGAAAGAAGACCGCAGCGTCCTGGTGGCAATCGCAGAAAGAAAAAAGTTTGCATCTTCTGTGAAGATAAGATTCAGTATATCGATTATAAGGATACTGTTCGCTTGCGTAAGTTTATTTCTGAAAGAGGCAAAATTCTGCCTCGCAGAATCAGCGGTGCGTGTGCTAAGCACCAAAGACAGCTTACAACTGCAATTAAGCGCGCACGGGTGGTAGCTTTGCTGCCTTATATCAGCGACTAATGCTATGTACTGTTATTAATTTTATTATAATATATGGGTAATATGTAACCGGAAAGCAGATTGCTTTCCGGTTATTTCTATTTGCAAAGCTCATCCAGTGTACCAAATCGGAATCCATCATTTTTCCAAGTGTCAATCAAGTCTCCTAGAATTGCGGCGTTGGTAGCAGACGTGGGATGGAGCAGCAATACTTCTCCATTGTGCGTACCGGATAGCACTTTTTCATAAGAGGCTTTAGTGGAAGGCTGCGCATTGTTGTCCCAGTCCATATATCCATAGCTCCATAGAACAGTTTTATATCCCAATTCATTGGCCCAAATCAAATTCTGTTCTGAAAATCTCCCTTCCGGAGGACGGTAATACTTGGCTACATCAACATTAGCTATGTCTTTGCAGACTTTCTCCAAGGCTTCCAATTCTGCTGCAAAATCTTCTTTATTATTCACGGCAGACATATCGTGATGGGATGCAGTATGATTGCAGATTAGGTGTCCTTCATCGGCCATGCGCTGTATTAAATCAGTATTTTTTTTAACTACATGTTCTAAAACAAAAAACGCACCCGTAACTTCCTTTTCTTTTAAAATATCCAGTATTTTTGCAACATTTCCATTTTCATATCCTACGTCAAAGGTAAGATATATCACCTTTTCCTTTGATTCGTAATCCGTATTGTTTTTGTCAATATAATAGGTCTGACTGTTTTTTGTAAAATTAAACAAAGAATCCAAAGGTGGTTGGCTATGATCCTTTGTATGCTTGCAATACCAGTTATATGCACAGCTTTCACTATGGGCTGCTGTTTCCTGATATCCTATATTTATATCCACTGCTTGAGGGGAAGCAGCAGATATACCTGTAGTGAATAGACAGCAGAGCGCTGCACAGAGTGCAATATATCGCTTCATATTTTTTCGACTCCTTTCTAAAATATTTCAAATATAGTATGACAATATTTGAGTAAAGAAAAACAATGAAATATATGGCGTACAACGAAAAAATACTTGATATTGGAAGTAAAATTCGGTATAATATTTAAAACGAAAGTATATATCGTATACATATGCAAAATTTATGTATAATTATAAATCAAAATGCATTCTTTGTACAGTGTGCATATTGTATTTTGAAGAAAAAAGGCGTATACTATTTTTATAAAATTATAAAATGTTCGAGAGAAGGGTACATAAGGGCTATGAAAAAAGAAATCAAAAAAATTGTTTTGGCGTATTCCGGCGGGCTAGATACTTCTATTATGATTCCGTGGTTGAAAGAAAACTATCCGGGATGTGAAGTCATCGCTGTCTGCGGTGATGTAGGTCAGGGAAAAGAAACAGACGGACTGGAAGCAAAAGCTTTGAAAACAGGCGCTTCTAAGCTATATATTGAAGATTTGCGGGAAGAATTTATTCAGGATTATGTTTATCCTACCGTACAGGCTGGAGCAAAGTATGAAAATACCTATTTGCTTGGCACGGCATTTGCACGTCCTATTATTGCAAAACGCATTGTGGAGATTGCCAAGGCAGAAGGCGCAGACGCTATCGCGCACGGCTGTACGGGTAAGGGGAACGACCAGGTTCGTTTTGAACTGACGATTAAAGCCTTTGCGCCCGAGATGGAAATCATTGCTCCCTGGAGAACATGGGAACTGAAATCCAGAGACGAAGAAATTGATTATGCCATTTCCAAAGGTATTGATATTCCCGTAACAAGAGAAACCAACTACTCCAAAGATAAAAATATATGGCACCTTTCTCATGAGGGGTTGGATCTGGAAGACCCTGCAAACGAGCCTAAGTATGATGAAATTTTGGAACTTGGCGTGACACCTGAAGCAGCACCGGATAAAGCTACATATATCACCATTTCGTTTGAAAAAGGAATTCCTGTGGCAATTGACGGCAAAAAAATGAACGGTGTAGAGCTTGTTTCTAAACTGAACGAACTGGGCGGTGCAAACGGAGTTGGTATTATTGATATTGTAGAAAATCGTTTGGTCGGCATGAAAAGTCGCGGCGTATATGAAACCCCTGGCGGAACCATTTTGTATGCGGCGCATGATATGCTGGAGACAATCACTGTAGATCGTGAGACGATCCACATGAAACAGATGCTTGCGGGCAAGTTTGCAGACTGTGTATATTTTGGTCAGTGGTTTACACCGTTGCGGGAAGCGCTGACGGCTTTTGTTGACAAAACCCAGGAAACGGTAACAGGCGATGTAAAGATTAAGCTGTATAAAGGCAATATCACGCCCGCTTCTGTAACTTCTCCTTATTCGCTTTATTCTGAAGAGGTTGCTACCTTTGGCGAGGATGATGTATACGATCAGAAAGACAGTGCAGGATTTATCAATTTGTTTGGTCTGCCCATCAAAGTACGTGCAATGCTTTTAGGCGACAAAAAACAGTAAGAATTTATAAACACTCGGGGGCTTTGTCCCCGAGTGTTTCCTTGAAAGGAAGATTGTGTATGGCTGATAAAATGTGGTCGGGAAGAAGCCAAAAGCCGTTGGATTCCCGGGTAAATGATTTTAATTCTTCGATTTCCTTTGACTGGCGTATGTATTCTTGGGACATTGCCGGTTCCATCGCCCACGCTACTATGTTGGGAGAGCAGGGAATCATAGAAAAAAAAGAGGCAGACAAAATTGTAAATGAGCTTACAAAAATTCGAGAGGATATTGCCTCTGGTGTGCTTCCAATCGATTTTGAAGCAGAAGACATTCACATGTTTGTAGAAGCTGAACTTACAAAGCGGATTGGGGAAACGGGCAAACGTCTTCACACCGCACGTAGCAGAAACGACCAGGTGGCTTTGGATATCCGGCTGTATTTGCGCCAGGAAATTCGTGAGGTCCAGGAGCTTCTGGCAGGTTTGCTTGCTGTAATTACAAATAAGGCGTCTGACAATATGCAAACAGTCATGCCGGGTTTTACGCATTTGCAGCACGGGCAGCCGGTAACCTTCGCGCACTATATTTTGGCGTATGCACAAATGATCAGGCGGGATGTGGAGCGACTGGACGATGTATATGTTCGGACAGATGTAATGCCCCTTGGAAGCTGTGCACTTGCTGCTACGACCTATCCATTGAATCGGCATCGTGTGGCGGAATTGCTGGATTTTTCTGCGGTGACAGAAAATAGTATGGATGGAGTGTCCGACAGGGACTTTGTCATAGAATTGGCATCTGCCTTATCCATTATGATGATGCATTTGAGCCGCTTCAGCGAGGAAATTATTCTATGGTGTTCCTCAGAATTTGGATTTTTGGAATTAGACGATGCGTTTTCTACAGGCTCATCCATTATGCCCCAAAAGAAAAATCCGGATATTGCGGAACTGGTGCGTGGTAAAACGGGCCGCGTGTATGGGGACCTTACTACGCTGCTTACTATGATGAAGAATCTTCCTCTTGCTTATAACAAAGACATGCAGGAAGATAAAGAAGCCATTTTTGACGCGGTAGATAATGCAAAACTTTGTTTGGAATTGTTTACAAAAATGCTGGATACCGCTACGGTGCGGTCCGATGCAATGCTACAGGCAGCCCAAAAAGGTTTTATGAATGCTACGGACTGCGCGGATTATTTGGTGCGTAAGGGAATGGCCTTCCGGGATGCATATAAAATTACAGGAAAGCTTGTTGCATATTGTATCAAGGAAAATTATATTTTTGAAACGCTTGCGCTGGAAGTCTACCAGTCATTCTCTCCTCTTTTTGAAAACGATATTTATGAAGCGGTGGATTTGATCCATTGTGTCAATGAGCGCAAAGTCTATGGTGGTCCCTCTGAAGATTCTGTCCGCCACCAAGTCGCAGAAATCAATAGCTTTTTGAAAAGAAGACAGGAAATATAGACCGCTTTCTTCAAAAGTAAATATTTTTATGATTTTTCCACGGTAATCCCTTGACGGCCGTATACTTTTGTGGTATAATACGGAAGGTTTCGAGGGAAGCCGTATCTGGGTGTGGCGCAGTTGG
This sequence comes from uncultured Clostridia bacterium, assembly GCA_948466345.1. Lineage (GTDB taxonomy): Bacteria > Bacillota > Clostridia > Oscillospirales > CAG-272 > Avispirillum. Next base: position 41,917 of record CAOKAC010000011.1, read on the forward strand.
TAGCGCGCTACCTTGGGGTGGTAGAGGCCGCTGGTTCAAGTCCAGTCACTCAGACCATATGAAAAAGTCTTGAACGCTTTTGCGTTTGAGGCTTTTTTTGTACACGTATTGATAGAGGTGCACCGCTTTTATAAATCAGCAATATACTGCTAAAGAGGATTTATAAAATTGAGGACGTAGAAGTCTGGCCAGCATAGCCGGCACAAATTTTATTTGTACCCGCCAGGCGGCGGGAGGGTGATTTATATGATAAACTTTTTTTCGTTCAGCGGGATCGTCACAGATATATATGATTTTCATATACAGGGTGGGGAAGATACCGGATGCAATATGATTTTGTCCGTTCGAGACGATGGAGAAAACATCGTCAATTTTGTAGTATCGCCAGATACATATTTTTTAGACCAGGAGATGATTCATGTAGGTGATTTTATTACCGGTTATTATAATGGAAACGCGCCGGCGATTTTAATCTATCCGCCACAGTTTCCAGCATTAATTGTAGTAAAATATCAGGAGCATCAAAATGTAAAAGTCGACTTTTTTAACAGTCGTCTTGTCAGTTCTGATAATATGCTTAGGCTGAATATAGGACCAAATACATTGATTATGCTGAAAAATGGGCAAGCATTTCGCGGAAATGTTGCCAATCGCAATTTAATCGTCGTATATGGGGCATCCACTAGAAGCATTCCTGCAATCACAACCCCGGAAAGAATTATTGTTTGGTGCTGATACGTAAAAAACACTACCGGTAAAACCGGTAGTGTTTTTTTATCTGCGTGGTCTTGGCCTGGAAGGAATTTGGCCAATAGGCGGAAAAGGCCGTACCGGTGTGATTGGATTAATAGGTGGAACTGGGCGGGTATTTGGTCTTCTACCACCCAAAAATGGTAGCAAAAATAGAGGAATACCACCAAAATAAAGAATCCAAAAGGGATCTATATTATATCCATTATTGAATAGATGCAGTAAAACAAGCAAACGCACCAATTCATTTAAAGATCCACCGCCATAGCCGGTAACGGGAAGTCCCCGATATCGGCTGTCAGTCACAATCTGATTAGTCATACGGGTTATATCTGCATCCGTCAGGTTCCTGCCTGTTCCAAATTGATCTACGGTGTTCTGAACGAGGGGCTGAATTTGGCTGTATAAGGCTGGCGTAATTCCCTGAGATTTTGCAATGGAAAATATATCTATTGGCAATAGCTTCACTCCTATGTTATAAATAGACAGCATGTTATAGCATACCGTCCATAGTATATTTTATGAGAAAATACAAAAGCGGTGCGGCGCTTTTGTAGGGGCAGGGACTTGACAGAGTCCCTATTTTTATGTATACTATAAAAAAATTATAGAAAAATGGAGAGGATCCGATGCGTAACTTTTCTTGCTGAATTTTTAGGGACGAGAGAGGCAGACTTTTGTCTACGGCCTTTTGCTGCGTCCTGGCAGGAAAGTTTTCATGGATCCCTGATCATAGGCGCAGTGGCAGTGTATTGTTGCAGTATGCTTATAGGTGTAGAAAAGGAAACTTTTCTGCACCTATTTTTTATTTACGGAGGGATACAATGTCGCTGATACAAGTGAAAAATTTGACCTTTGCCTATGATGGCAGCTACGATTTGATTTTTAATGATGTTTCTTTTCAAATTGACACAGATTGGAAAATTGGATGCATTGGCCGCAACGGACAAGGAAAAACAACATTTCTGCGTTTGCTGATGGGAGATTATTCTTATAAGGGAAGTATATTAAAATCTGTTTCTTTTGACTATTTTCCCTATTCGGTACAGGATACCACTATAGATACGCTGTCTGTGATAGAAGAAATCACGGACGCACCCCTTTGGAAAATTCGGCGGGAGCTTTCATATTTAGGCGTGTCAGAGGAGGTTTTATATCGCTCCCTTGAGACACTCAGCAATGGAGAACAGACAAAAATCTTACTGGCAGCACTATTTTTGAATGAAGATCGGTTTCTTTTGATCGACGAACCGACGAATCATTTAGACTTGGAAGGACGGAAAACGGTTGAGCAATATCTTCAGAGAAAAAAGGGATTTATCCTTGTTTCTCATGATAGATGCCTTTTAGACGGATGCGTGGATCATATTCTTTCTATAGGCAAAACAAGTATTGAAATACAAAAAGGAAATTTTTCGTCTTGGCAGGAGAACAAAGAGAGACAGGATCAATATGAAATGGCGGAAAATGAAAAGCTGAAGAGAGAAATTCGTGATCTTACAGAAGCAGCAAGACGCACTGCTGCTTGGTCTGATAAAGTGGAAAAAAGTAAATACCAGTCTTTGAATTCCGGACTGCGTCCGGATCGTGGATATATCGGTCATAAGTCTGCTAAGATGATGCAGCGCTCCAAGGCTGCAGAAAGAAGAATAGAGCGTGCCGCTGAAGAAAAATCCACTCTTTTAAAAAATATTGAAACTGCAGAGGATTTGAAGCTAACTACTCTGCGCTATCGTAAGGATTTACTGGTTCAGATACGAAATCTCTCCATTAACTACGGAGAACGACGAATATGCGACGATGTGACGTTTGAAATACAGCAAGGGGATCGTATCGCTTTGCAGGGAGAGAACGGAAGCGGAAAAAGCAGCATAATAAAGCTTCTTTTGGGAATGGATGTGCCTTTTTCGGGGAATGTTCATATAGAAAGTGGACTGCAAATTTCATATGTGCCCCAGGACGCTGGTTTTCTTTCAGGAGATATGAAATCCTTTACAGCAAAATACGATTTAAACGAAACATTGTTTAAAACAATTTTACGCAAATTGGGTTTTGAACGCCAGCAATTTGAAAAGGATCTACAAATGCTTAGTGCAGGGCAAAAGAAAAAAGTGCTTCTTGCAAAAAGCTTATGTAAAAAAGCGCATTTATATATATGGGATGAGCCACTAAATTATATAGACGTGCTGTCCAGAATACAGCTTGAAAATTTGCTGCTGGAGTATGCGCCTACGTTACTTTTTGTAGAACATGACCGAGTTTTTACAGAAAAAATAGCTACAAAGATTATGCATTTATAAAGATTTATAAATATGCAAATTACATATTTTGCACAAAATATTTAAAAGCACTATTGATTTTATTGTTAAAATATGCTATAGTTAAGATACCGTATATGCGTATAGGGTTGTACAAATTTAGCAAAATGGAGGGGTTATATGTTTAAAAGCTTAGGTGAAGCAAAGGCCTTCTGTGCTGAAAAGGAAATAAAAATGGTCGATTTTATGATGATCGATTTGAATGGACGCTGGCGTCATCTGACGATGCCTGTGGACAGGCTAACAGAAGATACGTTCACCAGCGGAATCGGTTTTGACGGTTCCAATTATGGCTTTGCACCAGTGGAAAGCAGCGATATGGTGTTTATACCCAATCTTTCTACCGCTTATGTAGACGATTTTGCTCAGGTTCCTACTCTTGCAATGATTGGGGATGTGTTTGTAATCGATTTTCCCGACAATCGACGTTTTGACCAGGATCCCCGCAATGTGGCACTCCATGCACAGGAGCATATGCAGAAGCTGGGCATTGCCGATGAAATGCGGATCGGGCCAGAATTTGAGTTCCATATATTTGATCATGTGAGCTACGATGTCCAGCCCAATATGGCCAAATATCATATCGATACGGAGCAGGCAGAATGGAATACCGGTGACGAATCTTATAACTTAGGATATAAAATGCCTCAAAAGGGCGGCTATCACATGGCACCTCCGATGGATACCTTGAGTGATTTCCGTTCCAAAGTAACCATGCTGATGGAAAATCAGGGAATCCAGGTAAAATACCATCATCATGAGGTAGGCGGCCCTGGACAATTGGAGATTGAAGTGGAATTCGGCAGCATGTTGGAAATGGCAGACAAGACTATGATGACAAAATATCTAATAAAAAATGCCGCCTTTGCCGAAGGGAAGACTGCAACCTTTATGCCGAAGCCTATTTACGGGGAGGCCGGAAACGGAATGCATGTGCATATGCATCTGTTTAAAGATGGAAAGCCCCTGTTTTATGATGCGAACGGTTATTCTCAATTGAGTGATGCCGCTCTTTATTTTATCGGTGGTCTTCTCACCCATGCAAGAGCGCTGTGCGCGTTTACCAATCCCAGCACAAATTCTTACAAACGTCTGGTTCCTGGATATGAAGCGCCGGTAACCATTGGATATGCCACTTCCAACCGCAGCAGTGTGATTCGGATTCCTGCATATGCAAAGAATCCCAACGTCAAGCGATTTGAATTGCGTTCTCCTGACGGTACCTGTAACCCATATTATGCTTACGCGGCGATTTTAATGGCTGGACTGGACGGGATTCAAAAGAAAATTGACCCGCAGAGGGAAGGGTTCGGCCCATATGATTTTAACCTGTATCATTTGAGTCCAGAAGAACAAAAGAAGATTCGACAGCTGCCCCGGTCACTAGACGAGGCATTAGATGCCCTAGAAGCAGACTACGCTTTTCTAACAGCGGGCGGTGTTTTTCCGCAGCGGCTTATCGATATTTGGATTGAGAACAAGCGTGCAGATGCGGCGCGTTACAATCAGCTTCCCCAGCCGGTGGAATTTGATATGTATTATGATCTGTAGTAAAAAACCTGCTGAAACTTAGATTTCAGCAGGTTTTTTAATCCTTATTGTTGCTTTTTATTATTATTTTTCCTATAATATGTTTAGATAGTGAGATTTTGTCTTGAATAGGAGAATATATGAAAACGAATGTTTTGGGATTATACGAAAAGTCTATGCCGGATACCCTTACCTTTCGGGAAAAGTTAAATCTGGCAGGAGAGGCTGGCTACGATGCGCTGGAAATGAGTATAGACGAATCAGACGCTAAACTGGAACGTTTAAATTGGTCCCGTGCGGAACGCGCTTCTTTATTATCTGATACGCGTGAGATTGGAATCTATATCAACACGATTTGTTTGAGTGGCCATCGTAAGTTTCCTTTAGGCAGCAATGATCCGGAAATGGCGGCGCGCAGTATGGAAATTATGGAAGGCGCTATTAACTTGGCGTATGACCTAGGTGCACATATTATTCAACTTGCCGGATACGATGTATACTATGAGCCGTCGGACGAAAGCACGAAAAAGCGCTTTGCCGAAAATCTTGCAAGATCAGTTGAAATGGCGTCCACCCGGGGAATTATTTTGGCGATGGAAACCATGGAAAATGATTTTATGAATACGATTGAAAAGGCAATGGTATATGTCCGCCAAATACAGTCTCCTTATTTAAAGGTTTATCCGGATATTGGCAATGTTACAAATGCTACTGATGATGTAATCCGCGATATTCGTTGTGGGGCTGGGCACATTGCCGCTGCACATTTAAAGGAAACCGTTCCTGGAGTATACCGAAATATGCGCTTTGGCGAGGGACGGGTGGATTTTGCCAAGGCAACAGAAGAACTAAAGCATCAAGGTGTACATATGTATACGGCTGAGTTTTGGCATTTAGATAAGGACGACTGGCGTACTGAACTGCGGCGTGCTCATGATTTTTTGCGGCCATATCTACAATAAGAAAGGGAATTATATATGCTGTATTTCATGGGTATAGATAATGGCGGCACAAATACGAAGGCTGCTGTATTTGATCAGAACGGAAACGAAATTGCGGCATCGTCTCAGAATACTCCTTTGCTTGTTCCCCGCGAGGGATTTAATGAACGGGATATGCAGGAACTTTGGAAGGCTACTGCAACGGCTATTCGGGGTGCAATAGAAAAGAGTGGGGTTTGTTCTTCTGAAATCGTTGGTGTTGGCTGTACCGGTCATGGAAAGGGACTATATCTTTGGGGAAAGGACGACCGGCCTGCCTACCATGCTGTTGCATCTACGGACAGGCGCGGGGTCGAATATGTTGAAAAGTGGTACGCAGACGGTACTGCCAGACAAGCAGAAGCACTGTCCCTTCAACCTGTTGGTGAATCCCAGCCAGTCGCGATTCTTGCTTGGATAAAAGAGCACCGTCCAGAGGTATTTCAAAATATCCGTTGGATTTTTGAAGCGAAAGATTTTATCCGGTTTATGCTCACAGGAAAGGCAATGGCAGAGGTTACGGATTACTCAGGCACTGGATTTATGAATTTACATACAAAAAGTTATGATCGTGCTTTGCTGGAACTGTTTGGCCTAAATGCAATCTTTGAGGCACTGCCTCCCCTTTGCCAGTCTTATGATTTATGCGGAACTGTCACCGAAGCAGCTGCCCGAGATACGGGGCTGTCTGTCGGAACACCGGTTTGCGGCGGCATGTTTGATATTGATGCGTGTGCGATTGCTATGGATATCAGTACACCCAATCGGCTTTGTATGATCACAGGTACGTGGAGCATAAATGAATATATTTCAAAGACGCCTGTTTATCCGGCCCTTACAACACGCAATTCATTATTCTGCATTCCGGGATATTATTTGATTGAACAAAGCAGTCCCACCTCATCCGGTAATTTGGAATGGTTTATCAATAATTTTATCCCTGAGGCCGTGAATTCTGATATAGACAAAAAACAACTTTACCGGCAGATAGATGGTGAGGTGGATGCCTTACTGCCGCAGGACAGCAATATTCTATTTTTACCGTTTCTTTACGGTACCTATGATGAGAAATGCGCATCTTCTGCTTTTGTAGGTATGACAAACTATCACACCCGCGGACATATGCTTCGGGCGATTTTTGAGGGTGTGTGTTTTTCTCATCTGCATCATATTGAAGCTTTGCTGCAGCATCGAACTACGCCGGAAGCAATTCGGATGACAGGTGGAGCCGCAAATTCCAGTGTTTGGGTGCAAATGTTTGCAGATATAATCGGTATGCCGATTGAGGTAGTAAAGACGAAGGAACCTGGTGCGCTAGGCTGTGCAATGGCTGCCGCTGTGGCCGCAGGTGTTTATTCGGATTATGAGAGCGCCGCAGAAAATATGGTAAGGGTATCCGCAACATTCGTTCCCCGAAAAGAAAATGCAGATATTTACAGAAAAAAATATGAGCGTTATTGTCGCCTGATTACTCTGTTGGGACAGCAGTGATTACTTGTGCGTAAAAAGGAGAAAATTATGTTAGAACAATTGAAAGAAGAAGTGTTTGCCGCGAATATGTGCCTTCCTAAATATGGATTGGTTACTTTTACTTGGGGAAATGTTTCTGGAATTGATAGAGAAAAGGAACTGGTGGTAATTAAACCGTCCGGCGTCAGCTATGAAGAAATGCGTGCGCAGGATATGGTTGTCGTTTCCCTGGAAAGCGGCTGCGTGGTGGAAGGGGAACTGAATCCTTCTTCCGATACGCCGACACATCTGGAGCTTTATCGCCATTTTCCTACGATAGGCGGTGTAGTTCACACCCATTCCAGATGGGCGACCTCGTGGGCACAGGCTGGCAGAGGCATTTCGGCATATGGCACGACTCATGGCGACTATTTTTATGGTGAGATTCCATGTACGCGAAAAATGACTCCTGCGGAAATTGCAGACGCATATGAAAAAAATACTGGGCTGGTTGTGACAGAGACTTTTCAAGATAAAAACTTTGCGGAGATTCCAGCGGTATTGGTGCACAGTCATGGCCCGTTTACATGGGGAAAGGATTCGCATGAAGCAGTACACAACGCTGTTGTGTTGGAGGAATTGGCCATGATGGCTTATTATACAGAGCAAATGGGACAAACCAAGCCGATGCAGAAGGAGCTTTTGGACAAACACTTTTTGCGTAAGCACGGAAGCGGCGCTTACTATGGGCAAAAAAAATAAGAATGGGAAAGGGAATACCATGGCATTTCGAGAAGACTTTTTGTGGGGTGTAGGCACTTCCGCATACCAAATTGAAGGCGCGGCGGCGGAGGATGGCAGAAGTCCCTCCGTGTGGGATCAATATTGTCATGAGGAAGGCGGACATATCAAATGCGGCCACACCGGGGACATCGCATGTGACCATTATCATCGATATAAAGAAGACGTGGAATTGATGCGGCAGTTGGGAATCAAATCCTATCGTTTTTCTCTTTCCTGGAGCAGAATTCTGCCTAACGGTATTGGCGCTGTGAATCAAAAGGGAATCGACTTTTACAATAACCTAATCGACGCGCTGCTGGAGAATGGAATTACTCCATGTATCACACTTTTTCATTGGGATTACCCCTATGAATTGCAGAAAAAGGGCGCTTGGCTCAATCCGGAAAGTGCAGACTGGTTTGCATACTATACTGAAGTGGTGGCAAAGGCGTTTGGAGACCGGGTAAAATGGTTTATTACGTTGAATGAGCCACAGTGCTTTCTCGGTATGGGATATTATGATGGCTGCAACGCGCCTGGAAAACGCCATAGCTTGGAAGATATGGCGCTGATGCTTCACAACATGTTTTTGGCGCATGGAAAATCTGTAATAACGATTCGCAAGTATGTACACGATGCAAAGGTGGGATATGCGCCTACCTGTGGTGTAAATATGCCTCTTACCAACAGCGCGGCGGATATTGCGGCTGCGAAGAAACAGTACCTCAGTATAGATCCTGCAGCCTGGATTTGGAATGTGGTGTTGTGGAGCGATCCGATTGTCCTGGGGCGGTATCCTGAGGAAGATCCTTTTTTTGCACAGCAATTTCGGCGGTATCTGCCTAAAAATTATGAGGATGATATGCAGATTATTTGTCAGCCGCTGGATTTTTATGGACAAAATATTTATAATGGTTCTCTCTGGCAGGCAGATGCGGCAGGAGAGCCTATGTGGACAGAAAATCCTGTAGGCAATCCCAGAACGGCAAATGGATGGCCGGTGACGCCGGATGCTTTATATTGGGGGCCGAAATTCCTGTATGAACGGTATAAATTGCCGATTATGATTACGGAAAACGGACTATCCTGTCACGATATGGTTTCTCTGGATGGAAAAGTCCATGATCCTAACAGAATTGACTTTACACATCGATATCTGCAAGCTTTAAAGCGTGCTGCAAAAGAGGGAGTAGATATCATCGGATATTATCACTGGTCTCTTTTGGACAATTTTGAATGGGGGGCAGGATATACAGAGCGTTTTGGATTGGTATATGTAGACTATGCTACCCAGGAGCGGATCAAAAAAGATTCTTTTGATTGGTACCGCTCTGTGATTGAAGAAAACGGGGAATACCTGTAAATTTGTAAAAAAGGAATGGTCGTTGCGTTATGAAGAGGATGGCGCTGCTGCTAAGCTTGCTGCTTATAGGCTTATGTGTTGTCGGATGTGGAAAGGATGAAGAATCTGTAGGGGATGTGTCTCCTGGACTGGACATTGATACGACCACGCTGGAGGGCGATGCATTCACTTCTGCAGAGCTTTTAGCAAACAAGCTGACGGTTTTCAATGTTTGGGCGACTTGGTGTCCCCCTTGCGTGGCTGAATTGCCCCACCTGCAGAAAATCAGCCAGGATTTTCAAGACAAGGGCGTTGCAATTGTAGGTGTGCTGCAAGACGGTGTCACGGAACTTGGAGAAAAAGATACGAATGCAATTGCATCAGCGAAAACTTTGCTGCAAGACGCAGGGGCAAATTATACAGTGATTTTGCCGGATACTGCTTTGCAGCAGACCTTTATCCGTACCATGCAATATTTTCCCACTACATTTTTTGTAGATAGTGCGGGAAATATAATAAAAAAGGTAGAAGGGGCGAGGGATTATGAAGAATGGGGCAGGCTTGTCCAAGAAGCCCTTGAAGAGACAAACGGATAAAGTATTGTTTCTTCAAATACTGCTTATTCTGGCTGGTATTTTAGCAATTGCGGCAGGAATTTGGAGGGATGAGGTGCGCACTGTATTTATGAAAGCAACTTATATATGTCTGGAGTGTATCGGAATTGGCTAAATGGCCCCTTAGTTTCAGAAAAACGGTGCAGGGTGTATGGACGGTTTTAACCAATGGCTATATGATAGGATTTTTTCAGGGGAAAATTTATAATGGCAGACTTAAGAATCTTTGTGTTCCAGGACTAAATTGTTATTCCTGCCCGGGAAGTCTTGGATCCTGTCCTATCGGTTCTTTGCAGGCGGTGCTTGGAAGTGCAAAATATAAGGCGTCTTTTTATTTGCTTGGTTTCTTTTTGTTGATTGGAACAGTGCTTGGACGCCTTGTTTGCGGTTTTTTATGTCCATTTGGTTTGATACAGGAGCTGCTTTATAAAATCCCCTTTGTGAAAAAAATAGGTACTTTTCGCTTGGACAGATCTCTGCGGTGGCTAAAATATATTATTTTACTTGTATTTGTTATTTTGCTTCCTCTGTTTATTGTGGATGCAGCAGGTACAGGTGCTCCATGGTTTTGTAAATGGATTTGTCCTGCAGGTACGTTGGAAGGCGGGGTCCCTTTAGTTTCCACAAATTCGGCGCTGCAAAGTGTAATCGGATTTCTTTTTCAGTGGAAGCTGGCGATTCTTATTGTTACTGTGCTTCTGTCTATATTGATTTATCGTCCTTTCTGCAAATATATCTGTCCACTTGGCGCAATTTATGCTTTGTTTAATAAGGTATCGATATACAAATACCATGTAGACTTGCAAAAGTGTACCAGATGCAAACAATGTGAAAGGACTTGTCCTATGCAGATCAGCCCTGTAGGAGAGGTCAACCATGCAGAATGTATCCGATGCGGCAAATGCAAGGAAATTTGCCATACTGGAGCGATTACCTCCGGTTTTTCTTTGGGCAGCAGAGAACAGGGACAATTGAAGCAGAACAAAAAAGACTGACAATTGGGGCACCCTTCGTAAGAAAGGCTTGTTTTTAATATGCTCTTGGAAGTATTCTTCCATTTCTTCAAAAGTAGGCTCACGGTTGCTACCAACACATTGTAGTGGGTAGCAACCTCCTGATAGCGCTTTCCGTCTTTGTATTCAGGTGCAGATACTACGTTTTCTCAATAAATTCGTGTACCAATTCGGGCGTAAGAGCTTTAAGGTGGGTAACTTGCTTCGCTTTGTCGATAAACCTACTCGTACTGAAAGGCGGTATGCAGGTATTGGTGCCTCAGTAGTCGCACGTATTAAAAACACCAAAATGCCATTCAGCATTGATTTCGGCGTAGGTGATGTAATCGTGCCAAAGCAGGAGAAACACAGGATACATACACAGCTCGATGATTTTACGAAATGATTGATACAATCCTCAGTTTAATGGAGTTTTCCAGCCGGATGAAGGATTATTACGATATTTATTATCTTGCCAATAAGTTTTACGAGGCCATGCAGAAGAAATGAAAAGCTTTTTGCTGTAAGATTGATACATAAGTGGTTGATTTTGGTAAGATGTTGAGACCCATAAAGATATTTCTTGACAAGCCGTTTGTAGCAGCTATTGAAGGCAAACCCTTTAACAGAGCAATGGTCTGCCGTTAATAGCGAGAGGATGTAATTAGGAGGAAAATTAAATGATAAATAAAGCTACTTGCCTCACGGAAGATCAAGTTAGAGATAGTGCTAAAATTATATTGGGTTTTGATGCTGCAGAATCAAAAATACAACAAGGTACTGGACAAATCACGACCTTTAACCAATTAGGATTCAAAGGTATAAACGACAAACCTGACGGTTGGTATTTGCCTGACGATCATAATATGCCAGCCATAATTCTTGAAACAAAATCAGAATCCGAAGATATATCTCTTCAAAAGTGGGCGGATGAACTTATTAAAAATTGCGATATTGCCGCCACTAAATATAAGCAAGTGATTGGTATTCTATATAACGGAATAGACACTCGTGTTTTTAAAAATAACATTGAAGATACCGAGGTCTCAGCAACCCTCCAAAACAAGACATACTATATTGCCCTTTTTACCAAGAATGCCATAGATAAACAACGTATTTATAATCTTACAAAGAAAATCAACAATTGCTTGCATACAGAGTTTGGTATTAAGAATTTGTATCACAGAATGATTTTTACCGCTTGCGCTTTGGTAGCAAAAAGATACGAAGCCATTTTGATTAAGGGCATGGATTTTTCTTTGATGAAAAACTCCATTTTAAGTACTTTGGGGAAATCTTTAGAGGAAAGCAAAAAACAAAATCTAAAACTGGATTTGTTGATTGAAGTTTACGCAGAAATTAAAATGAATAACGCTTCCAATCAAGAAGCGATTGACAATTTTATAAAATGGGTTTCTGAAATTTCCGATTGCGTCAACTCAGATTATTGGAACGGCGAAGATGTAATGGGTATATTTTTCAATGAATTTAATCGTTATAAAAAGAAATCTGAGAGCGGACAAGTGTTTACCCCTGACCACATCACCTCGTTTATGTATCGTCTTATTAATATAGATCAAAACGACAGAATACTGGATGCTGCTTGCGGCTCCGGTGCGTTCCTTGTAAAGTCTATGTGCAATATGATTAAAGAAGCGGGCGGTATAAATGCCAAGAAAACACCTGAAATCAAAGAAGCACAGTTGTTTGGCATTGAGTTTGACAGGGAAATATTTGCTCTTGCTTGTGCGAACATGCTTATCCATAAAGATGGGAAAACTAATTTGGAACAGTTGGACACACGCACACAAGAGGCTTGCAATTGGATAAAAGCCAAAAGCTATAAAACTAACAAAAAAGGAGAATTTCAAAAGGACAAGAACGGCAACCTAATTCTTAGAAATAACTACATAACAAAGGTTTTGATGAATCCGCCCTTTGAGCGCAAATATGGTTGTTTAACAATTGTAAACAATGTTCTTTTAAATGTACCGCCGCATACAAAATGCGCCTTTATTCTTCCTGATAAAAAACTTGAAAAGGATAACGGAGCTAAACTGCTCAAGCATAGCACCTTAGAGAAAATTATTAAGTTGCCGGAAAAAATATTTTCTGAGGGTGTAACAACATCTATCTTTATCTTTGAATCTGGAATTCCTCAGGATAACAAAGAAATTTTTACCTGCTATATAGAAGATGACGGTTTAGAAACTGTTAAAAATCAAGGCAGACAAGACATTAAGGATAGATGGCAGAGTATTGAGGACAGATGGATTGAAATCATCCGAAAACAATCGGGTGATGATACAATAAAATGGATTAAGCCTTCTGAACATTTAAGCTATCAGATCCCTGAAAAAGAATTCGAAATCAGTGAAGAAGATTTTACCAAAACGATGATGGACTATTTGATGTTTAAACAGGGCATTGATGTGAAAGAATTTAGTGACAAGTTAATAACTAAAGTGTTATATAATAGTTTGGTAGATAGCAACGATGATGGAATTATATCCATTTCCTTAGAAAGCGCAGGAAAGGATAATGAATAATATTAATACAAGCAGTTGGAAAGAGTTCAAAATTGGAGATTTGTTCGACATTCATCCTACTAAAGCATACAAATTAACAAACAGTTCTCTTTTTGAAGAAGACGGCATTAACCCTGTGGTTGTAAACTCATCATTCAATAATGGCATTGGTGGATATACCAATCACCCTGTTACAGAGAAAGGCAATATAATTACATTCAGTGATACCACTACTGCAACTGCTATGTTTTATCAAGCAAAACCATTTGTGGGTTACGCACATATACAGGGTATGTATCCTGTTGGGAAGTATAAAAATAACTGGAACGAAAAATCTTTGTTGTTTTTCTTGTCTGTTTTCAGAAATAGAGCTATCAATTCAAACTTCGATTATGTCAACAAGTTCACTCGTGAATACGCAAAAAAGATGATGATAAAGTTGCCGGTTGATAAAGACGGCAACCCCGATTTTTCGTATATGGAAGAATATATGAAAAATCGGGAAATTGCAGTCAGCGCTTCGCTAACTAAATTGCAGTCAGCGCTTCGCTAACTAAATTGCAGTCAGCG
>CAOKAC010000012.1 GCA_948466345.1 uncultured Clostridia bacterium
GCACTGGTGCCAATCCCAGATATCCTCTCATGGCTGAACTTCGTCAGATGTATCTTAATGCTTATTTTGGTCAACATACTGTACTGTAAAAATATAAATAATTTTTCTTATACAAGCCATAAGAGCCAGGCTGATCCGAATTTTATGCAAAATCAAAGAAAGGTAAGGTCATAAATATGAAGCTGGACAATGTTATTGCAGTAAGAACCGGAAAGAAAGTTTATCGCGATGGAGATCGGACAATTAAAGTGTTCGAAAGTGGCTTTTCCAAAGCAGATATTTTGAACGAGGCATTGAACCAGGCACGGATTGAGGAGACGGGACTGAACATTCCAAAGATTTTGGAAGTTAGTATGGTGGAAGGGAAATGGGCCATTGTTTCCGAATATGTTGAAGGAAAGACTTTGGCTCAGCTGATGGAAGAAAATCCAGATCAAATTGATAAATATTTAGAGCTATTTGTAGATCTGCAAATTGAGGTACACAATAAAAAGGCCCCGCTTCTCAACAAGCTTAAGGATAAGATGAATCGAAAAATTAGCCAGGCACAGTTGGATGCAACCACCCGCTACGATCTGCACACACGGTTGGAGGCAATGCCGAAGCACAATAAGGTATGCCACGGAGATTTCAATCCGTCCAATATCATTATTGGGGAGGACGGCATGCCCTATATACTGGACTGGTCGCATGCGACTCAGGGAAACGCTTCTGCAGATGTGGCAAGAACCTATCTTTTGTTCCGGCTTGCAGGTGATCAGCCACTGGCAGATAAATATATGGATTTATTCTGCAAAAAAAGTGATACAGCAAAGCAGTACGTACAGAAATGGATGCCGATTGTGGCGGCTTCTCAGTCTGTTAAAGGAAAAGAAGATGAGCGAGAATTTCTTCTCTCTTGGGTAGATGTAGTAGATTACGAATAATAGAGATAATATACAAATAGCCGTCCAGTTACTCTGGGCGGTTATTTTGTGTATAGTGGGAAGATTTTTGCAGATACTATTTACATCGTAAAACTGCTTTGGGAGGGAAACTGTGGAAATCTTTACAGAAAAGTTATGCTCTGATTTAGATAAAAATATTGAAACAATGGATCGGTTACTCCATTACGGCGATAGCTTTGATTTGATTAAGCGTACTATGCGGATCAATAATACGAAGCTGGTTATGTATTATATTGATGGATTTGTCAAAGGAGAAGAAATCCAGCGGCTCATGCTGCATTTTGTAACTTTAAAAGACTTTGGTGACGGCAGCCAGGAAGCGGCACAGCGTTTTGCAGATGAATGTGTCCCCAGTGTTGAAGTAGATGTAACAGACAGTGTGGATTCCATTATTACAATGATTCTGTCTGGCTGTACGGCCATGTTTTCAGAAGGATTTGGTGCGCATTGCATCATCATTGACGCGAGAACCTATCCCGCTCGTCAGGCTACGGAGCCGGAAAATGACAGAGTAATGCGTGGTTCCAGGGACGGATTTGTAGAAACACTGATTTTTAATACCGCCATGCTGCGTCGACGGATTCGGGATCCCCGAATGACAGTGCAATATGTAAGCGGCGGACGTTCATCCAGAACAGATATCGCCATATGTTATATGAAAGACAAAGCGGATACCGATTATGTGAAGCTTTTAACGGAAAAGCTGAAAAATATGGATACAGACTCTCTCACTATGGGACACGAAAGCATTGCGGAAACATTGATTCGTAAACGCTGGTACAATCCTTTTCCTAAAATACGGACAACAGAACGTCCAGATGCGGCTGCCGCTTCTGTACTGGAGGGAGATGTGATCCTTCTATGTGATAATAGTCCAGAAGCAATGATTTTGCCTACCTCAATTTTTGATTTTCTGCAGGAAACAGACGACTATTATTTTCCTCCACTGACTGGAACCTACCTGCGTATTGTACGGCAGATCGTTTTTTGGTCTACCATGTTTGTTACACCAATCTGGTATTTACTACTGATGCATCAAGCAATCCTTCCGGAGTGGATGCAATTTATTATACCGGCAGATTCGGGAGATTTACCTATCATCCTACAGTTGTATCTGACGGAATTTATGATTGATGGTCTCAAATTGGCTTCTATGAATACGCCAAGCGTGCTGTCTAATTCGCTGTCTGTTGTGGGAGGACTTATGCTTGGAGAATTTGCAGTACAAGTAGGATGGTTATGCTCCGATGTAATTTTGTACATGGCTTTTGTGTCTATTGCAAACTTTACCCAATCATCCTACGAATTGGGGTACGCCTTCAAGTTTATGCGGATGCTGCTTTTGCTCTTTACAGCGCTCTTCAGCACATGGGGATTTGCGGGAGGCGTTTTGCTTGTGATTATTTTAATTGCCACAAATAAAACAGTTAACGGAAAACGCAGCTATCTCTATCCATTTATTCCTTTTGACGGCAGAGCCCTTGCCAGACTGGTCTTTAGACTGAAAAAACGAGATTGAAAAGAAATAGGAGAAGGGGATCCCTTCTCCTATTTCTTTTCAAATTTCCCCTTGGAAAATCTATGCAGCTATGGTATACTGATAAAAAAGATATATACGAAAGGGGAAGAGCCCATGAAAAAATATCTTGCAATTGACCTTGGTGCCTCCAGCGGGCGGGGCATTCTGGGAACTATTGAAAATAAAAAACTGAAGCTGCAGGAGCAGCATAGGTTTTCCAACGATCCGGTAGAAACACCTTCCGGCTTTTTTTGGGATACCCTGCGGCTTTTGTATGAAATAAAAACTGCCATAGCTAAGTGCGCTAGAGAAGGCGGCCTGGATTCTATCGGTATTGATACCTGGGGAGTGGATTACGGATACATTGATGCCAGCGGTGCAATGCTTTCTCATTCTTATCAGTATAGAGATTTGCGCACAGCCCCTATGATTGATCAGGTGTATGGAAAAATTCCGTATGATATCCTTTATAAGATTACCGGAATTGAATCTATGTCCTTTAACACCATTTTTCAGTTGGCCGCAGATTTTGCCAATCGTCCATGGCTTCTGACTGCCGCCGATAAGCTACTGCTTACACCGGATCTTTTAGGATACTTTCTTACTGGGAAAATGGCTTCGGAGTATACAATTGCCTCAACAACGGCACTTTTGAATGCTTCAAAAAAAGAATATGATAGGGAAGTACTAGCCGCACTCGGTGTTGACAGTACTCTCTTTCCGCCTGTAGTGATGCCTGGCAGTATTCTTGGAAGACTTCATGAAAAAATCAATTCCGACACAGGCAATACTGGCGCGACAGTAGTAAATGTCTGCAGTCACGACACTGCCAGCGCGATTTTGGCAGTACCTGCAAAAGAGAAAGATTTTCTGTACATATCCAGCGGGACTTGGTCTCTTATGGGAATTGAGTCAGGCCATCCGCTGATTACACCTGTATCACAAAAATACAGTTTTACCAATGAGGGCGGCGCATTTGGACACATCAATGTTATGAAAAACATTATGGGCCTTTGGCTGATTCAAGAATCTAAAAGGCAATGGAGACGGGAAGGAAAGGAATACAGCTTCGATGAAATGTCTTCTGCGGCGCTTGCAGCAGAGCCTTTCCGTTCCATAATTGATCCGGACAACGCCATATTTTCTCCCGCCGGCGACATACCTAGTCGTATCCGTGATTATTGTAAGAAAACTAGACAGCCAGTCCCGGAAGATATGGGCGCCATCGTTCGCTGCATATTTGAAAGTCTCGCGTTGCGGTATCGCTGGACTGCAGAAAAATTGGAGGAACTTTCTGGAAAAAAATATACATCCATAAATATTGTTGGAGGCGGCACAAAGGATAGCCTTCTCTGCCGCTTTACGGCAGACGGTACCGGAAGAATCGTATATGCTGGTCCGGTAGAGGCCACTGCAATTGGAAATATTATGATGCAGGCATATGCCGCCGGAGAAGTGAAGTCCTGCGAGGAAATTCGGGGAATTGTGCGCAACTCCTTTGATGTACAAGTATACACACCCAATCTATTGCATCAGGCAGAATGGGATGCAGCATATAAGCAATTTTGTACACTTGTAGATAGTAATTGATTAAATAGGAAATTTTTTACTTTAAATTTATACTGAAAAGCATATCTTTTGCGTGACAAATTCTTGTGCAAGCTGTAGAAAATCGTCTTTTTAGGAAGAACTCATTCAAAAAAACATAGAAATCTGTTTCCATTTTTTCTGTTTTATGCTATACTATTGTCGTATTTCCGCCTTTAGAGTAAAGTGCGGAGCATTTGTTCAGTTATTTTAAAATGGATCAAAATTAAAGGATGGTACAAAACAAAATGGAAAGTTTGTATGGAGAACTCGGTGTAATTGGAATGCGTGGATGCGAGGGCTTTGTATCTCAAGTAGACGCCTACCTACGTGAATGGAGACGGCATGATGACGATCAGGAGTTTATCATGCGTGCCGATTGTCCTCGGTTTGGATCCGGAGAGGCAAAAGCGCTTTTGCATGAATCTGCCCGTGGCCATGACGTATACATCATTTCTGACTGTTTTAACTATGCTGAAAAATATAAAATGCAGGGTATGATGGTTCCCATGAGTCCAGACGACCATTTTGCAGACCTCAAACGGGTAATTGCGGCAATTGCCGGTAAAGCTTCCCGTATATCTGTAATTATGCCAATGCTGTATGAAGGACGTCAGCACAGAAAAGCATCTCGCGAATCCTTGGACTGTGCACTGGCTCTGCAGGATTTGGTAAGTATGGGCGTTTCCAATATTGTTACTTTTGATGCACATGATCCTAGGGTGCAAAATGCAATCCCCCTTCACGGCTTTGATAATGTTCGGCCTTCCTATCAAATGCTGAAAGCACTTGTGCGTGCATATCCAGATATTTCTTTGACAAAAGATGATATTATGTTTATCTCTCCAGACGAAGGCGCCATGTCCCGAAGTATGTATTATTCTTCTGTTATGGGCGTGGAACTAGGCATGTTTTATAAACGGAGAAACTACTCCATAATTATAGATGGGAAAAATCCCATTGAGGCCCATGAATATCTTGGAAGAAGTGTAGAAGGAAAAGATGTCATCGTTGTAGATGATATGATTTCCTCCGGAGACTCTATCCTGGATGTATCTGAGCAGCTCAAGGAAAAGGGGGCACGTAGAGTTTTCCTGTTTACTACCTTTGGCCTGTTTGTTTCCGGGCCGGAGGTATTCGACAGAGCATATGAAAAAGGAATCTTCAACAAAGTATTTACTACCAACCTAATCTATACCAGTCCAGAAGTTACCTCAAGAGAGTGGTACGAAAGCGTTAATATGTGCAAATATGTAGCATATATCATCGATACTTTAAACCACAATCAGTCTATTTCTTCTCTGCTGGATCCTGTCACTAGAATCCATAAAATTATGGATAGACAGGCTGCAAAAGCTGCCCAGCAGCTGAGCATTTCTGAAAAATAAACCTACGAAAGGGATACAGGTGCATGCTGACATTTAAAAAACACATATCCGAAATCCTTGAACATGCAATTCACAAGCAGTTCGGCGCGGATTCTTTGACAGCGAAAGACATTTGTTCTATGCTGGAATATCCTCCGGACAGTGCAATGGGGGACCTGGCGCTGCCTTGCTTCAAGTTAAGCAAGATTTTAAAAATAGCGCCTCCCAAAATCGCGACATCTTTATGTGATGCGTTGTCTGGGTATGAAACGCTTTGCAGTGCCTTGGTACAAGGCGGATACTTGAATATCTGTATTGCACCGGTGTATCTTATTGAATCTATTCTTACAAAAATTGAATCGGATAGGGAAAAGTATGGATCCAGCAGTCAAGGATCCGGGAAAACGGTGGTGCTGGATTACGCCTCTCCCAATATTGCTAAGCCTTTTCATATCGGTCATCTTGGAACAACAGTGATTGGCCATTCCCTAAAGCTGCTTCATGAATTTGCGGGATATCATTGTGTAGGTATCAATCATTTAGGCGACTGGGGTACACAGTTTGGTAAGCTGATCGTAGCATATCGTAAGTGGGGCAGTCGTGAGAAAATTGAGGCCGGCGGTATTGATGCCTTGGTAGAGCTTTATGTAAAATTTCACGCTGAAGCGGAAAAAGACGATAATCTGAACCAGGCGGCCAGAGACGAATTTAAAAAATTAGAAGAAAACGATGCAGACAATATTGCGTTGTGGAAGTGGTTTATTGATATATCTAACCGGGAATATGATGTGACCTTTGCCCAACTCGGCATTACCTTTGACAGTTACGCAGGGGAAAGCTTTTATACAGATAAAATGCCGGAACAGGTGAAAAAAATGCGGGAGAAAAATCTCCTGGTAATTGATGACGGCGCTTCTATCGTGGACCTATCTGCGTATAATATGCCGCCCTGTCTGATTCTCAAGCGGGATGGCGGAACCTTGTATCCTACTAGAGATATTGCTGCAGCTGTATATAGAAAACGCACCTATGATTTTGATAAATGTATCTATATCACCTCTGCTGGACAGAGTCTGCATTTCGCGCAGTGGTTCAAGGTGGTAGAATTGATGGGATATGACTGGTTTGAACAGCTGGTGCATGTACCTTACGGTACTGTAAGCATTGGCGGAGAAAAATTGGCTACCCGTACCGGAAATGTAGTACTGCTGAAAAAACTGTTTGCCCAAGCAATTGAGAAAGTGCGTGCACGAATCGAAGAAAAAAATCCAGGGCTTACTGATAAAGACGCGGTTGCAGAGGCTGTGGGTGTAGGCGCCGTAGTGTTCCACTATCTTTATAACAGTCGAATTAAGGATATCAACTTTGTAATGGAAGACGCACTCAGCTTTGAAGGCAATACCGGACCTTATGCGCAGTATACCTACGCCCGTACCTGCAGCGTATTAGAAAAAGCGGGAGAAATTCCAAAGGCAGAAGCTAAAATTACTGCATCAGAGGAAGGGGAAGTTTTGAAGATCCTTTCTCGATTCCCGGAGAAGGTGCAGACTGCTTTGGCGGAGTATGAGCCTTCCGTGATTACACGGTATGCGATTGAACTTTGCACTGCGTTTAACCGGTTCTATCACAATTGCCCTATTCTTACAGCAGAGGATGCAGCAGTGCGCGCGACGCGGCTGCGGATTACTAAGGCATGTGGTATTGTAATCAAAAGTGCGCTGCGTCTCATTTGCCTACGCACACCGGAAAAAATATAATTTGTCGCTTTAACGTCAGATAGGAGAGTTTTATGTCAGGACATAGTAAATGGAGCAACATAAAAAATAAAAAAGAAAAAACAGATGCTCAACGGGGCAAGATTTTTACAAAAATCGGTAAAGAAATAGCTATTGCTGTTCGCGCGGGCGGCCCCGATCCTGCATCCAACAATAAACTGCGAGATGCAATTGCAAAAGCAAAATCCAATAATGTGCCAAACGATAACATTGAGCGAGCTATCAAAAAGGCTTCCGGTGCTGATGCTGTAAGCTATGAAGAGATCACTTATGAAGGTTACGGTCCTTCCGGTGTTGCAGTCATTGTTACAACAGCAACGGACAATAGGAATCGTACTGGCGGGGAAGTGCGACATTTCTTCGACAAATACGGTGGAAATCTGGGGCAAAGTGGCTGCGTATCTTTTATGTTCGACGACAAGGGTGTCATCATTATTGAGAAAACAAACAGCATCGATGAAGACGCGCTGATGGAAGCTGCGCTAGAAGCCGGAGCTGCAGATTTTGCAGGAGATGAAGACGTATATGAAATCTATACGGAGCTTTCTGACTTATCTTCTGTTCAAGACGCATTAGCCAATGCAGGTTACCCGATTCTTTCTGCTGAAATGGATAAAATACCGCAAAACTATGTTACTTTGACGGCAGAAGAAGATATTAAAAATATGAATTTGCTTTTGGAGCATCTGGACGACAATGACGATGTACAAAATGTATACCACAACTGGGAAAACTGCGATTAATTGCCATAGGAAAGGAGTCTGTGCATATGTATGAAATTTCTTTCCCCGGCCTTGGAATAGACGGGTTAACAATCAAGAGTGTTGCTTTTACCATTTTGGGAAAAGATATTATGTGGTATGGAATTCTAATCTGTATCGGTATGATTTTGGCGTATTTGTATGCACATTCCCGCGCCAAATTTGAAGGCGTTAAAACAGACGATTTGCTGGATCTAGGCTTTTTTGTAATTCTATTTGGTATTGTGGGCGCAAGACTATATTATGTCTTGTTCGCGCCTACCAGTTTTATCGCTTCCGGCGGTTCCTTCTGGGAAAACACTTGGAATACTATTGTAAACGTCGTTTCTATATGGAACGGAGGTCTGGCCATCTTCGGAGGTATTCTTGCTGGGTTTGTCACAGCACTTGTAGTAGCAAAAATAAAGAAAATTCATTTTTCAGTAATTGCAGATATCCTTGCACCGTCTGTTATGATTGGCCAAATCATTGGCCGCTGGGGCAACTTTATGAATGCGGAGGCGTACGGCAACGAAACGACCGTTCCTTGGCGTATGGGAATCAGACGAATTTCTGCCGAGGGTCTGTACGCTTCCAGTATAGAAGTGCATCCTACGTTTCTATATGAATCTTTGTGGAATTTAATTGGATTTATACTGATTGCAATTTTCTATAAAAAGAAAAAATTTAACGGGCAAGTATTTTATTTTTATATGATTTGGTACGGTCTGGGTCGTGCCATAATCGAAGGACTGCGCAGCGACAGCCTGTATATTGCGGGCAACGAAAACCTGCGTGTCTCCCAAATTTTGGCGGCTATTGTATGCATAACAGGCATTGTTTTAATGACTGTCAACTTTCTAAAACTAAAGCAAAAGGCGGTTTTATCTGATGCAAATGACGCAGTGCAGAGCCTGGAAGCATCTGCAGATATCTTGACAAAAGATATGCAGAAAAAAATAACGGCAGAAACACAGAAAACCAATACTTTACAAGGAGAAATGAAAGATGGCGGCAAGGATCATTGATGGGAAAAAAATTGCAGGTCTGACGCGTACAGATATTGCGGCAAGAGCTGCAATGCTGGAAGCAGAAACTGGTGTCAAACCGGGACTTGCTGTGATCATAGTCGGAAACGATCCGGCCTCTCAGGTGTATGTACGCAATAAAAAGCGGGCATGTGAAGAAGCTGGTATGTATTCCGTAGTGGTTGAGATGCCTGCGGACACAACCCAAGCGGAATTGATGAAACAGATCGAGCAATTGAAAAAAGACGAAAAGGTCCATGGAATTTTGGTACAGCTTCCGCTTCCAAAGCATCTGGATGAGGAGACCGTTATCGCGGCGATTCCACCGGAAAAGGATGTGGATGCATTTCATCCTGCAAATACTGGTAAAATTATGATTGGGGACTATGATTTCCTCCCCTGTACGCCTGCTGGTGTTATGAAGTTGCTGGAGTATGAAAATATAGAAATTTCCGGAAAGGAATGTGTTGTAGTTGGAAGAAGCAATATTGTGGGCAAACCCCAGGCAATGCTTCTGCTCCATGCAAACGGTACAGTCACAGTTTGCCACTCCAAAACAAAAGACTTGGCACAGGTCACAAGGAGAGCAGATATTCTCGTAGTTGCTATTGGCCGCGCAAACTTTATTACGGGAGATATGATCAAACCTGGCGCTGTAGTCATTGATGTAGGTATGAATCGCTTGGAGGATAAAAAACTTTGTGGGGATGTAGATTTCGCTTCCTGCAGCCAGATAGCTGGTGCTATCACTCCAGTGCCCGGCGGAGTAGGACCTATGACGATCACCATGCTTTTAGAAAATACCTTGACTGCAGCAAAAAAAGCAGCCGGTAAAAAATTGTAAAATTCCTTGACATTTCATATAGAAATATGCTATTATATAAAATACCGCGTGGTATGGGTGTTCAATAGCGGTTTTGCTAACCCGATCCAGCGAGACACATAAGAAAGAGAGGTGCTTTTCGTGTACGCAGTAATTGAAACCGGCGGAAAGCAGTACAAGGTCAGCGAAGGAGACGTTATCTTTGTTGAAAAACTTGCAGCAGAGGAGGGCGCTGAGGTAGCGTTCGACAAGGTTCTGGTATGTGGAGACGGCAGCAATGTTCAGGTCGGTTCTCCTGTCCTGAGCAGTGCTAAAGTAACTGGCAAAGTAGTGAAAAACGGTAAGGGTAAAAAAATCACTGTTCTGACCTACAAGCCCAAGAAAAATGAAAAGAGAAAAATGGGCCACCGTCAGCCTTACACCAAAGTTGAGATTGTAAAAATCGAAGCATAAGTGGTGTCGATATGACTCACGTCAAGTTTTTTAAAAGAAACGGTTTGTATTTTGGTTTTGAAGAAACCGGCCACACAGGATTTGGTGAATCAGGGGATGATGTGCTGTGTGCAGCGCTCTCTGCTATGACTATGCTGATCATCAATACTATCGAGATTTCTTATGCTGCTGAGGTGGATTATGAAGTCAACGAAGGCGCTACCACAATTTCTGTGAAAGCGATGGCCGCATTGCCAGAATATGCTGAAGATGAAAAAAAGCAGTACGCAATTTCTGGTTTGTTTCAGGGATATTTTTTCCAGCTCAATGACTTGGTGGAAGAATATTACGAATTTTTAGAGGTCGAAGAGGTTGAAGCATAACCGCCTCAAGATTATATGGAGGAAAGAATCATGCTTAGAATCGGTTTGCAGTTTTTTGCACATAAAAAAGGTGTTGGCTCTACTAAAAACGGGAGAGACAGTGAATCCAAACGCCTGGGCGTTAAGAAAGCTGACGGACAGGCTGTAATTGCAGGAAACATTATTATTCGTCAGCGTGGAACACATATCCATCCCGGCAACAATGTTGGCCGCGGCACTGACGATACTTTGTTTGCCTTAATTGACGGCAAAGTAAAATTTGAGCATATCGCCGGCGGCAGAAAGCGCGTCAGTGTATATGCCGCTGAATAAGCAATACTTTAAAAGGGAAATGTACTATGTGCATTTCCCTTTTTATATTTTCTATTGCATTAGGCCATTGTTTATGTTATCATAAAATGAAAAAGGGGTACGGGGGAACATTGTATATGCGTATAAAATTATGGGGCGTTTTGGTGGCAATGCTCTTGCTTACGTCCTGCGCTTTGCGCTCCACAGATAATACAGATTCTACAACTGCCGCAGATATGACTGCATCGCCGGATATCACTACTGCAGTGCCAGAATCAACATCACCCCAAAAAGATGTTATACACACCTTGTCTTTCCTTGCATGCGGCGATAATATTATCTACTACGGCACTTATCGGGATGCAGCAAATCAAGCAGTACCCGGTGGGCGCGCTTATAACTTTGCTCCAATTTATGATCATGTTCGCGATATCATATCAGCTGCCGACGTCGCCTTCATCAATCAGGAGACCCCTGTATCCCAAAGCCATCAGCCCAATTCATATCCGGATTTCAACAGTCCAGTAGATTTAACTTATGATTTGACAGAGGCAGGTTTTGATATCATAAACCTTGCAAATAACCATATGTTAGATAAAGGAGCACTAGGACTCAAAGAATCTTTTGAAAACTGGAAAGCCAGAGGAGTACATTGATTGAAAAAAATGGCGAAAATGTTATACTGTATTATGCGGAAGGCAATACAGGTACTGCACAGAGAACCGCTATTGGGCAGCGCGCTGATGGTACGATAATCCTGATTTGTACAGACGGACGTACAGCCAGCAGTCTAGGAGCAACACACAATGATATGATAGATATGATGGTTTCTTACGGAGCTGTCTCTGCTGGTATGCTGGACGGAGGCTCTTCCTCCATGATGTACTATAGAGATTACTATGATAAATACGAAACGGACAAAAGTCTTTTGGATAAATATCAGCTTCAAGGTCTTGTAAATAAGTATAAGGCGTTTACCGCACCGAGACGAATCCCCACATTCTTTATGGTAAGCGGCGGTTCCTAATAGGAGCAAGTGATGACAAAAAATAATGCAGTAATAGTAAAAAAACGAAAAAAAGTCCCACTATTTTGGAAAATTTTCATTACGGTAGTTGTAGGTGTGCTGTTGTTGATTCATATCGTACTATTTTGGATAAATGGATTCTTAAAAGATTTTGAAGCCGCGCAGCCCAAACATGTAGCAGAAGAGGTCTTTAAAACATATTTTTCCGATTTTTCCGCCAGCAGATATTTGGATATTTGTGAAGATAGCACCGCAAAATATGAGCTGAGAGAAAATTTAATCACGTATTTGGATGCACTGACCAAAGATGAAAAAATCACCTACTACAGCGTATCTACTGGAATGGACGATGGCTTGCAGTACGTGGTCCGCGCAGGGGACACAAAATTTGCTTCCTTTACATTGGAAAAGGATATAGGCGATAAAGAAAGCAGATTTACACGATATAAACCAGGAAGGTTTGCTCTGTATACAGATGCAAAAACAAAGGTGGATGTAGAAATACCAACTGGGTATACTTTATATTTGAATGGTGTGGAAGTGTCACATGAATATATTATCCAAGAGGGAATAGAAACGCCCTCTTGTGCGCATATGCCCCAAGATGTGGCAGGAACCACTTTAGAAAAATATAAGGTCGCAGGGTTTATTCAGCCGCCTGCTGTAGAAGTGTATAGTCCCAATGGGCAGAAGGCTTTAGTAGAAGAAGGGAATAACGGAGCGTATAAAGCATCGGTCGTAGCAGATCCGCAACTCGCTGATCAATACAGTAGCTGGTTTATTGAAGCTGCGACAAAATACGCAATTTATATGCAGTACGATTCTAAAGTAGCAGCTATGCGCTTTGGTAGCGTTGCGCCGTATTTTGATCCAGATTCCAAGCTGTATGAAGATATCCGCACAGTTGAAAACGGCTTTGTCATTGAATACGAGCGGTATGAAATCAAAGACGAAAAAGCCTCTGATTTTATTCGATACGATGAAAACACCTTTTCTTGCCGTGTTACCCTTACCCATATATTATATCGAAGGGGTATGGATGATTACATCGATCATATAGACATTACTTTTTATGCACGTCAAAATGATGGAGTAATTCTCATATACGACATGGACAATAACTAAAATAATGGAGGCAACATGGTACCTTTTTTTCCGGAATGGATTCAGTCAACGGATCTTTCTATATTGGAGTGGATACAAATTCATTTAGTTAATCCTTTTTGCGACGGATTTTTTTCACTCGTTACGCATTTAGGAGATGGCGGTATTTTGTGGATTCTCCTTGCGGTAGGCATGCTTTTTTTCAAAAAAACCAGAAAAACAGGCCTGATGATGGGAACTGCGCTTGTTCTTGGTCTTATATTCGGCAACGGTGTTTTAAAAAATCTTTTTCAAAGAGTACGGCCATATGACCTGGAAAACACACTTGTACAAGTTCCAATTATTGCAAAGCCTGGAGACTGGTCCTTTCCTTCCGGTCATACCCTCGCTTCCTTTGAAGCAGCTACAGTGCTGATGATTCGGAACAAAAGGTTCGGTATTCCAGCGCTCATTCTTGCTGTACTGATTGCCTTTTCTCGTTTATATCTGTATGTACATTTTCCATCGGATGTATTGGCTGGAGCGTTACTTGGTGTTCTGCTTGGATTTTTGGGCGTTTTCATTGTTGGAAAAATAGCAAAGAAAGTGGACAAAGAATTGAAATAATAAAAATTTAACCCGCCATTTTTATTTATAAATGAGAATGGCGGGTTAATGTTAATACAATAAAAACAACCGCTTTTCCAAGGATAAGCGGTTGTTTTACGCAATATTGTTATTTAGTGTGCATTATATTCGGGTTCTCTGCTTCTGAAAAGAAGAGATATGCACCAAAGGCCACCCAGAGCAACCAGCGTATATACAATTCTGCTGACTACTGCTGCAGGACCGCCGCATATCCATGCAACGATGTCAAACTGGAAAAGGCCAATACTACCCCAGTTCAGAGCGCCGATAATAACAAGGATTAAAGCAATTCTGTCAAGCACCATGAATATCACCATACCTTTCGGAATAATTTGATGACGCATAAGCGTACTCGCTATTATGATTCCCGTATCTATAAAAATTATTAAGAAATTATGAAAAAACGGCATGTAATACTTCACTCATTTGATCGATTACTGGAAAACCACAGGCCTGCAGCTTTTCTGCCGACATATGTCCGCCGCTGTACAAAAGACAATCACAGCCTAGCGTACGTGCCACTTCAGCGTCGTGATCTGTATCGCCAATTAAAAGGGCCGTGGATAAATTGATGCTGGATTCTTTTGCAAATTTTTCTGCGATAGCAGCCTTTCCGCTGCCATATATATCCTGCGCTCCTAAAACTTTTTGAAAATATTCATTTAATTTCATTTGCTTTAACATATTGCAGAGCATGTTTTTTTCCGAAGCAGACAATATAATCTGTATGGTTCCTGCATTTTGTATCTCCTGCAAAACATTCTGCACACCTCTCACTGGTGAAATTTTAGAAATACCAGCAGTGTAAGCGTCTACCCATTCCTTTGCTGGAATTTCATATGGTTCTGCATCCAAATCAATTCCCAGACATTTATAGTATTTCCAAACGGGAAACCCAAATACATTTCTATATGCCTCAGTATCCTTTACGCATGGCAGGCCCCGCTTTTTCAACACTTTATTAATTGCATCGATACTAAGTGCAAGATCATCTGCAATAGTGCCATTAAAATCCCATATAATACATGAATATTTCAAAATAATTCCTTCCTATCCAAAAAATAAATATGCTTTTCTCTATTTTATATTAAAAGACAAGCGCCGGTCAAGCACATTGTGCATATAATGTGATAACAGCCTTCTGCCGGGAGAATTTTTTCTCCGGATGATATGGCAAAACCGGAGAAAGGAACATACTTTTTATGGAAATCCTTTTTATGATTGCAGCCGCCTTGTCTTTTGCACTACTCAGCGCACAGTCAGCTCAAAACTTTCCGCCTCCGCTTCCAAAAGAACGGGAAACAGAGCTGTTTTTTAAAAAGATGGAAGGAGATGAAAAGGCGCGGAGCCTTCTAATTGAACACAATCTTCGTTTAGTCGCCCATATTGTGCGTAAGTATTATGCTAGCTGGGATTGTCAGGATGATTTAATTTCTGTAGGCACTTTAGGACTAATCAAAGCGGTAGATACGTTCAATATTACCAATGGCGCTCGATTTGCAACCTATGGGTCCAAATGCATACAAAATGAAATTCTTATGCATTTTCGGGCAAAAAAGAAAACCTCTATGGAAGTCTCCATCAATGAAACGATTGATACGGACCGAGATGGAAATCCCCTCACATATATGGATATTATCCGCTGTGAAGATACAATTGCAGACGATTTGGACGTACGTATGCAGGTTAAAAGCGCTATTTATTTTATTCGTCACAATTTAGATGAGCGGGAACGGCAAATTATGATGCTTCGGTATGGAATCGGCGGCAAAAAACCTTTGACGCAGCGTGAAACTGCACAACATCTTGGAATCTCCCGTTCTTATGTTTCTAGAATCGAAAAGGGTGCGCTTCAAAAAATTCATGAATATCTGAAACGCGGGCGCCTATAAACGAAAATCTTGCCAAATCCCTTGACCAGACTGCGAAAGCACAGTATAATATAAAGAGTGAAGGGGGTGCGGTCATGGTTCAAATAACAGAAGTTGCAGCGCATTCCCGTGCTGCAAAGCAGGGCATTTGTTCTGGAGATGTTTTGCTGTCTATCAATGGTCATGAGATCCGGGATGTACTAGATTATCGTTTTTTTTTGGCCGAAAAAAATATCTCGCTTTGTCTCTCTCGGGAGGGAGAAGTATATACCGTTTCCATACATAAACAGGAATATGACGATATTGGGCTTTCCTTTGAAACCCCGCTAATGGATAAAAAGCATACCTGCGAAAACAAATGTGTTTTCTGCTTTATTGATCAAAATCCAAAAGGTATGCGAGAAAGTATCTACTTCAAAGATGACGACTCCCGCTTGTCTTTTCTCCATGGAAATTATATCACAATGACTAATTTAAAGCCGCAGGATATACAGCGGATCATTGACATGCATATTTCACCAGTCAATGTGTCGGTTCATACAACCAATCCCGAACTGCGGATTAAAATGATGAAAAATAAGCATGCGGGAGAAGTATTGGAATATTTGAAAATGCTGGCGGATTCCGGCGTCACCATTCGAGGACAGATAGTGCTTTGTAAAGGTCTGAATGATGGCAGAGAACTGGATCGGACGATGAAGGATCTCACCGCGTATTATCCCAGTCTGGACAGCGTGTCTATTGTGCCGGCAGGCCTGACAAAGCACCGCCAAAATCTTTACCCGCTGGAACCTTTTACTTCGGAAGAGTGCGCCGAAATCATCCGCCAGGTTAACGCATTTGGCAAACAATGTATAGAAAAATTTGGAGAGCGAATTTTCTTTCCAGCCGATGAATTTTATGTAAAAAGCAAAACACCATTGCCAGAATACGACTTCTTTGGAGAATACACCCAAATCGAAAATGGCGTTGGCATGTTGTCTTCCTTTATATACGAATTTTTATGTATGCTGGATTCTCTTACCGACGAGGAACGGCAGATGCACAGAAGCGTCTCTATTGCTACAGGAGAAGCGGCTGCGGATATGATGCTGGAGCTTGTGGACAGGCTTTCTGATGCCTGTCCAAATCTGCAAGTATATGTGTATCCTATTAAAAATAATTTTTTTGGCGGGGAAGTGACCGTGACTGGACTGCTTACCGGCAAAGACATAGCCCAGCAACTGCAGGACAAGCCTCTGGGAGATACATTGCTCCTTTCCAGAAATGTGCTGCGCAGCGAGGGGGATCTGTTTTTGTGTGGCATGACACCGGAAGAATTATCTAAAAAACTAAACGTGCCGCTGCTGTTTAATCGTGATGATGGCGGATCATTTCTATGTAATCTGCTAGGCATAGAGGAATAAACCGCAGATTATCAATTTTACATCTAAATGTATTTTTAAAAATGGAGACTATTATGGCAAAACCGATCATAGCTATTGTAGGGCGACCTAATGTGGGAAAATCTACTTTATTCAATAAATTAATCGGCGAACGCCGCGCTATTGTAGAAGACACCCCTGGCATTACGAGAGACCGAATTTATGGTGAAACAGAATGGCGCGGTAAAAAAATGATCGTTATTGATACGGGCGGCATCGAACCGAAAACAGACGATACCATACTGCAAAAAATGCGGGAACAGGCACAAATTGCAATTGATACTGCCGATGTGATCCTGTTTATGTGCGATATCCGAACCGGGCTCTTAGCAGATGATATGGACATTGCCGTCATGCTGAAAAAAAGCGGTAAGCCTGTGATTCCCGCTATCAATAAAGCGGACCGAATCGGCACAGTAGATCCTACCTTCTACGAATTTTATGAATTGGGATTTTCTATGGATCCGATTGCGTTGTCCTCACTTCATGGAAGCGGCAGCGGCGATCTTCTGGATGCGGTTTTAGAGGTACTTCCTCCCTTTGAAGAGGAGGAGGACGAAGATGATGTAATCCGCGTTGCTGTAATCGGCAAACCTAACGCGGGTAAATCTTCTTTAATCAACCGTATTTTAGGTGATGATAGGTTAATTGTCTCAGATATTGCAGGAACTACCAGAGACGCAATCGATTCACCTTTTGAAAATGCGTGCGGAAAGTATATTTTTATTGATACCGCAGGAATACGCAGGCAAAGCAGGGTTGAGGACAGAGTAGAAAAATTTAGCGTTTTGCGTGCAAAAATGGCTGTGGAACGGGCAGATGTATGCCTTCTTGTTATTGACGCGCTGGAAGGCGTGACCGAACAGGACGAGAAAATTGCGGGTATCGCCCATGAAGCAGGAAAAGCAACCATCATTTGTGTAAATAAATGGGATCTGGTAGAAAAGGACAATAAAACGGTAAACGGGTATACGAAAAAAGTGTATGATGCGCTTTCTTATATGACCTATGCGCCGCTGCTGTTTATTTCCGCACAGACAGGACAGCGCATTCCAAAGCTGTTTGAGCATATCAACTATGTAAACAATCAAAGTAAAATGCGCATATCCACCGGGATGCTGAATGATGTGCTGGCTGAAGCGATCAATCGAGTGCAGCCGCCTACTGACCGGGGCAAACGGCTGAAAATATACTATATGACCCAACCTTCCGTAGCGCCACCTACATTTATTATGTTTTGCAATAATGCGGAACTGTTCCATTTTTCCTATCAGAGATATATTGAAAATCATCTGCGGCAAACCTTCGGATTTAAAGGAACGCCTATCCGGATCGTGGTGCGTCAGCGTGGTGATAAAGAGGAATAGTGTAAAATGGCAAAGTAAATAACACCCGAACGTCTTAAGGCAGTACACTTCTTTTTTAAGAGTCTATGTCTATTGTTATTATGCCGCCGCTATGTGCGATGGAATGGAGATATTCGTATGCTATTTGATTATTTTTCTCATCAAAATGTCAACATTTATCTGTTGACAGTCCTTTGTGTAATTTTTTCTATTATTGTTCCATACTTTTTGGGCAGTCTTAACTTCAGCGTCATTCTTTCTGGAAAGCTGTATCGGGAAGATGTGCGCTCTAAGGGAAGCGGTAACGCCGGATCTACAAACATGCTGCGCAATTATGGGAAAAAGGCTGCTGGGCTAACCCTTCTAGGAGATGCCCTGAAGACCGTAGTCGCCTGTTCTTTTGGTATGCTCATCTACGGAGTTTATGGTGCCTATCTTGCAGGACTATTTTGCATTTTGGGACATATGTTTCCTGCATACTTTAAATTTAAAGGCGGTAAGGGAATCGTATGTCTGGCGGTCATGGTCCTTATGACAGATTGGCGTGTTTTTCTGATTTTGTTTATTATTTTTGTTATTATCGTACTTGGAACAAAATACGTTTCTCTAGGATCCGTCATCGGTGCTATGCTGTATCCTATTGTACTGAACCGCATCAACAGCGCTACCGGCAATGCGGTTCGCTCTGTAGAATTAATTGCCATTGTTGTAGCATTCTTTGTAGTATTTATGCACCGAAAAAATATTAAGCGTTTGTACAAGGGGACAGAAAGCAAACTGGAATTGCACAAAAAGAAAAAAGATACAGACGATGATAAAGGCCAAAAACATGACTGATAAAGAATTGGTACAGTTTTTAACATTGTTGCAGTGTTCCATAGAAATGCAGACGATGCAAAATCTAGTTTTTTCTGCGCCCAAAGGGGGCGAAGTGCAAAAAATTCGATGCACGCTGCGGCAGTTGTCTAGCAGTCTTTATGTGCAGATGGAATATAAATGCACAGAGGGACGAGTACGGCAAAAGAACCTCTCTCCAGACGCTTTTATATCTGCAATTCAAATGGAGCTTAACGCCTTTTCTAGAGTGGATCTCAACGATAGCGGCGGATCCGCGTCCCTGTTACGCTCCAAAAAAGGAAAAATTACGCTGATTACCCATGGAGCTATTGGGCAAGGAAAAAAACAAACTGTAATCGGAAATGATAGAAAAAAACAATATATATTGGACGGATCGGAAGCTTTTTTAATTTATCTGGGCATATCAAATGCACAAGGGCGGGTCCATGATAAAAAGCAGGCAAAATTTCGGCAAATCAATCGATTTTTAGAGCTTGTACAGAGCATAGAGCGAGAACTGCCTCAAACTGGATTGCTGCATGTAGCTGACCTATGCTGTGGAAAAAGTTATTTAAGTTTCGCAGTATACCACTATCTCGTCCACATACAAAAACGCGATGTGGTTATGAATTGCGTAGACTTAAAGGAAAGCGTCATGCAGGATTGCGCACAAATTGCTGCACAGTGCGGTTTTACTGGAATGTTTTTTACAACAGGAGAGGTGTCAAAATTTCGGACAGATGCCTCTGTCGATTTGCTTATCAGTTTGCATGCATGTGATGCCGCAACAGATCTTGTATTGGATAGAGGAATCGTCCTGGGCGCCAAAGTGATTCTGGCAACACCTTGTTGTCACCGACAGCTAAGCAGAGAACTAAATTGTCCTTCTCTTTCTTTTATTGCACGCCATCCTGTTTTAAAATACAAATTCTGCGATGCTGCAACAGACGCTTTGCGCATACTCCGGTTGGAGGCATGCGGCTATGTGTGCGATGCACTGGAATTTACAGATCCGGAAGACACTCCTAAGAACGTGCTGATTCGGGCAATCCGGCGCAGCAGTATTATAAATTATAAAGGCGCAAAGGAAGAACGATATAGAGAAGTATATTTCTATCTTACAGGCAGAGAAGCAGCGGCGCTTCCTGCAGACGAAAACGAGGAGCAATAATTCTATGCAATCCCATATTTTTGATAAAAATGCAGATCCCACACTGCGCTTGGAAACTCTACAAGCGATGGCAACGGCAATGGAAAATAGAGAGCTTTCCCATGAATATGTCAATAACCACATCCACACCACTTACTCTTTTTCTCCCTATACTCCAACAGCGGCTGTATATGCAGCAAAAAAGGCTGGTCTTTCTACAGCTGGGATTATGGATCACGACAGCGTAGGCGGCTGCAGGGAATTTTTGCAGGCAGGAAAAATTCTTTCTATACCAGTAACAGTTGGATTTGAATGCCGTACCTCGGTAGCAGGTACAGCGCTTGCTGGTAGGCGGCTGAATAATCCAGATCAAAAATCTGTGGCCTATGTGACCCTACATGGAATTCCGCATCAAAATCTGGATGTATGCGAAGCGGTACTGAAGCCTCTGCGTGATAAGCGTAATTTGAGAAACCGTAGAATGTGTGAAAAAATAAATGAAATTGCGGGCTCTTTTCATATCTCCGTTGATTTTGAGAAAGATGTTCTGCCCCTGTCCGCATATGCACAAGGCGGCAGCGTAACAGAGCGGCATTTGCTGTATGCACTGACAGTCAAAATTACCGATGGGACAAGCAGAGAAACAGCTATTCAAAAAATCAGTGCGTTGTGTCAAATACCTCTTGAGGATAAAGCATTAGAAAAGCTTTATAGTGCACCAGAACAGTTTTATCAATATGACGTATTAGGAATTTTAAAAAGCCATTTGGTTTCCAGAATTTACATAGATGCTGACGAAGAACTGCTGCATATCCGCGATTTCATTCAATTAGCAAATCAGGTTGGCGGTATTGCAGCATATGCGTATCTGGGAGATGTGACAAAAAGTCCTACAGGAGATAAAAAGGCACAGCAATTTGAAGACAGCTATCTAGATTTGCTGTTTGAAGAATTGCAGAAAATTGGCTTTCACGCTGTCACCTACATGCCGTCTAGAAATTCCTGCGCGCAGTTGGAACGTGTGATGAAGCTATGTCAGCAATATAGCTTTTTCCAAATCAGCGGCGAGGACATCAACTCCCCTCGTCAATCGTTTTTGTGCGACGCCATGCAAAATTATCCCCATTTGATCGATGCAACCTATGCACTGATTGGTCACGAACAATATGCAACCGCGCACCCAGGTGAAGGGATGTTTTCCTACAAAACAGCAGAAACGCTGCAGGAGCGGATTACAAAATATGCTGCATATGGCAGGCAATATAAAAATGGAAAGGAACAATCTGTATGAATAATTTGCATTTGGCGACACAAATCGCCCCCGCCCTTCGTATGATCTTTGCTCCTGATGGAAAAGCATATGTATCTTATTCTAACGAAAACAATACAACTGCTTCTCTTTATACCTGTGAAAACAGATGGACGGAAGACTTTACCACCTTCTGCGGAAAAAATACTGCAGACAAAGAAACGGTTCAAATCGATGGAATCGGCTGCTTTACTATAGAAAAAGAAAAAAAAGATAAGCCTCTGTCCGGGAAAATCGCAGTGGTTACTGGCAGTGCCCAGGGATTTGGCGCGCATATTGCGGAATTTCTTTGCAGCCAGGGCGCTAGAGTTGCCTTGGCAGATATGAATTATGGCGGTGTATGCGAAAGAGCAGAATTTCTTTCCAAAACATATGATATACCTACTCTCCCTATTATGGCAAATGTGTCTGATGAGGCCTCCGTTCGGGATATGATACAGAAAGTCGTTTTATCCTTCGGAGGATTGGATATTTTTATAAATAATGCTGGAATTGTTCGGGCGGGTAGTTTGGAAGAAATGACAAAAGAGAATTTCGAACTTGTCACTTCTGTGGATTATACTGCCTATTTCCTGTGTGTCAAATATGCAGCAGAACCTATGAAAATACAACGTGCATGTGCGCAGAACTATATGGCCGACATTATTGAAATCAACTCCAAATCCGGTTTGGAAGGCAGCAACAAAAACTTTGCCTATGCTGGTGCAAAATTTGGAGGGATCGGCCTTACCCAGTCTTTTGCACTAGAGCTTGCGCCTTTTGGTATTAAAGTAAACGCGATTTGTCCCGGCAACTTTTTAGACGGTCCCCTTTGGTCTGATCCGGACCGTGGATTATTTGTACAGTATCTGAAGGCCGGAAAAGTACCTGGGGCAAAAACAGTGGCCGATGTACGCGCTGCTTATGAAGCAAAGGTGCCTCTCGGACGAGGATGCCGTGCAGAAGATGTAAACCGAGCAATTGCTTATATAATTGAGCAAAAGTATGAAACTGGGCAGGCGCTTCCGGTTACAGGCGGGCAGACAATGCTGAACTGAAAAGGCAGAGAAGATATATGAAAAAATGCGGATTGCTGTTTCTCTTATATATATTACTTGCGCTGATATCCTGTTCATCTTCTGTAAAAGATTTGTATGGAACTTGGTATGTAGATGCAGACAATGTTCGTAATATCATCCAGTTTTACGAAACAGACAATGCAAAAAATGCATTTATCTGGGCTGTATACGATATTGCAGCAGATGAACGTACCTCTGTAGATACTGGAACATACGAATTAAGAAATAAAACCATCACATTTACGTATACCAGTGGTATTGTCGTTACTCTGGATTATACGAAAAATGATGATATGCTTACATTCGTTATGGACGGTGCAGCAGTAGAATTTCAATTGTTTGAGCTGCCGGATACAACAGCATAGCAGCAATAAAAAACGCCTATAGAAAATCAGTTTTCTGTAGGCGTTTTTCCATTTTTATAGTGCAAATTGTCCATCCATTTTTTCTGCTAAACATAGGTCATGCGTTACCAAAAGTACTGTTTTTCCTTGTGCCTTTTCCAAGATGAGTGAGAGAACAGATTGGGCCGTTTTATCATCCAAGCCGGCAAAAGGCTCGTCTAATAAAAGCGTGTCAAAAGGGGCAGCCAGCGCTCTAGCCAAGGCTACTCTGCGCTGCATGCCGCCGGAAAGCTGTGAAGGGTATGCAAGATATTCCTGCCTTAGACCTACAGCAGTCAGCATAGTATGTGCTGCATTACGGTCTGATACTATCGCCACATTTTCCTCTGCCGTATACCAGGGAAGCAGGCGCGGCTCTTGAAAGAGATATGAAATGCGTCCTGCCCCCATCACTGTACCTGTATGCTTTTCCAGTCCTGCAACAATGCGCAACAGTGTCGTTTTTCCGGCACCAGAAGGCCCTGTCACTGCGTAAATTCCCTGAGAAAAGCAGACGCTGCAGTCCTGCAGCACAGTTTTTAATCCGTAGGATTTGCCCACATGAGATAATTCAAGCATCTGTCTGCCTCCTAGGTTGCAGTCCCATACTGTTTTTTAATCTGCCACACAAAAAAGCAAAAAGATTTTCTAAAAGCAGACTGAGTAAAATCACTGTAATGGTCCAAGAAAAAAGTTCTGCGCTTTCTAAGTAAACTTTTGATTCATATAGAGAAGTGCCAATGGCAGCCCGAGGCGTGCAGAGTACCTCGGCAGCTACCCCTGCCTTCCATGCTAAACCAAGGCTTGTCTGAAATCCGGCTGCAAAAGAGGGAAGCACTACCGGCAAGTAAAAAGCCCGCAGCTTTTTTCCTGGTGAAAAAGAAAAAACCTGCATCATTTCTAAGAGAGATTTGTCTGCATTTTCAATTGCAGTAACTACACTGTTCCATATTACTGGTAAAACCATTAGAGCGGCTGCAAAGGAAGGAACCTTCCCCCGCCCGATCCATACCAACGCCAAAACAATAAAAGACGCTACTGGAGTACTTCGAATTACTGTAAGCAATGGCGCTATAAAGACCCGCATAGTTGGGAAGAATCCAGTTAGTACTGCAAGAAATACGCCAAAAGCAGCGCCAATAAATAGACCTGTCAAAATGCGGATAAGTGACCAGATACAGCTAATCCAAAAAGCGCTGTCTCTTATAAGAGACAGCAGCTTCTCGGCCGTAGACCACGGGGAGGGAAGAAGTACTTCCTTGCCAATAAGCAAGGACATGGTCCACCAAATTCCAATCCAGAACAAGGTAACCGCCGCATATTTTAAAGACTTTTTCCAAATATGCATTTCAGATGTCCTCCCTTTTTATAAAAATCATTTTGCTATATAGTAAATGTTTTCATCCGGCACTGCACCGCCTACGGAAGCCGGGGCGTAAGAATGAAGAATGGTATAAAAAGATGCAAGTCCCGCAGCCATTTTCTCACCATCTTCATACACGATATTGCTGCCGGGAATAGCTGCCTGCGCAATCTTTGCAGCAGGGATGATTCCTTGCTCTGCGATGATTTGTGCAGCATCTTCTGTGTCCGTGTCGATATATTCTATGCTCGCCTTGTATTCCTTTAAAAATTCCTTTACTTCTGCCGGATGCTTTTGTGCCCATGTATTGTTGACAATTACGCATCCCATATACAAAGCGGAATCCACATTTTTTTCTTTACAAGCATCCTCCCATACTTTGGTAAGATCCAGAGCTGTGCGTATTCCCTTGGGGGCATCTGCATTATTCAGCACCGTTGTTACCTTAGGTTCCGGCAGAACTGCTACGTCAATGGTTCCGGCAACAAGTCCGGTAGCGACCACGTCATGGTTGGCTTCATAGATTACTTCACAGTCGATATCAAAGGTATCCAAAATGTAATTCAGTACATATTCCGGCACGCTGCCTTGTCCAGAAGAATATATGGTCTTTCCTTGCAGATCGGAAATAGATTGAATCGTGTCGCCATTTTCTATCAGATGAAGCACGCCCATGGTATTTACTGCTGCGATAGAAACGGCGCCTTCTGTTTTAGAATACAAAACTGCCGCAAGATTGGTAGGAACAGCTGCAATTTCAAAATTGCCCTGGATAATATCTCCTTTAAATTCTTCCGCAGAAGCTGCTAACTGAAAATCATAGGAGAGCGCCGTATCACCTGCAGCACTGTCGTGCATCAATTTGGCAAATCCCATTC
This sequence comes from uncultured Clostridia bacterium, assembly GCA_948466345.1. Taxonomy (GTDB): domain Bacteria; phylum Bacillota; class Clostridia; order Oscillospirales; family CAG-272; genus Avispirillum. Next base: position 25,270 of record CAOKAC010000012.1, read on the forward strand.
CTGTGGGACCCTGAAGTGCGAAAACACGTACTGGGTCTTTGGATAGCTCCTGTTTTGTTTCTGGAGCTGTAGTGGTTTCTTCCTTAACTGTTGTTTCCTCTGTCTTCCCATTGTCGCTGGAACAGGAGACAAAGATTCCAGCGCACAAGATCATAGCAAGAGCAAGCGCAATTAGACGTTTCATAAAAAACCTTCTTTCATTGAATATTTATTGTATCATCAGTTCCAGATTTTCCATCTGGAGCGGTGTTACCTTTTTCTTATTTCTTTCAATATATCCCGCTTCACATAAGCTGTCCATGGCTCTGTAGAGAGAAGCTCGTCCTACACCCAACTGTTCGGAGAGCGCACCATAGGATACATCCAGTTCCCAGCTCCCATCTGAGCCAAGAGGCAAATGCAGCAAATATAGTATCAAACGTTCTTTAGCGCTGCCAGCAGTAAAAGCTGTAATTTTTCGATTCAAAAAGGAAATCCGATCAGACAAAAAAGCAATATAGTTTTGTGCAGCTACAGGCTCCTGTAAACATATGTTCTGCACCAACGGAGTTGGTATATAAAAAACGCGGCATGTTTCTATTGCACGCACACAGGTACGATAGCTCCGCTCTCGTGAGAATAAGGACGCGGCGCCAAAGGAATCTCCTGCATATATTGTGCGCAAAAGCGCAGGACGTTTTTCATCTTCGGACAAAATTTGTGCGCTTCCATCTGTCAGCACAGCCAACCCTAGCGGATCTTCCCGTGTAGAGAGAAGAATCTCGTCTGTATTGTATTCCTGCACAATTCCTTTATTTTGTATATGAAATCTCCCATCCAACGCAGCAAAATCTATTCCCTGAAAAAGAAAAAGCGATGAAAGCATTTCCCGAATCGTTTTATTCATAATGTATCTCCAGCCATACATTTGTCTCACATGAGACAAATGTATGATAACAAAAAGTATGTATTCCGTCAATACTGAAAGAAAAAAATAATGTGAATAATATGTAAACATGTGGAAATGTATTGAAATCCTGGGTAAAATATAATAGAATATACAAGGTTATAAACGGATATTAAAATTGTAATGCTATATTTATTGGCAAAATTGGAGGTTTTAAAATGACATTGCTTGTCTTAGCTGCCGGAATGGGTTCTCGTTATGGCGGACTTAAACAAATTGATCCCTTTACAGAAGACGGTGAGTTTATTATTGACTTTTCCGTATTCGATGCACTGCAGGCCGGATTTGACCGGGTGGTGTTTATTATAAAAAAAGAAAATTATGAGGATTTCCGGGAAACCATTGGCGTTCGACTGGAAGGAAAAGTGAAAGTGGAATATGCTTTCCAGAGCATGGAACATCTAGTTCCCGCCGATAAGATTCTTCCGGAACGTACGAAACCTTGGGGAACTGCCCAGGCAATTCTGTGCGCAGAAGAAGTTGTTGGAAACGATACTTTTGCAGTCATCAACGCAGACGATTTTTACGGCAGGGACGCTTACAACAAAGCAGCAGCATTTTTAAAGGATGCCGCCGCAAGAGAAGAAAATACGTACGCTATGGTGGGATATCGGCTTGGCAATACATTGACGGATAACGGTAGTGTTGCCAGAGGTGTATGTGTAACAGAAAACGGATATCTTTCTGAAATCGTAGAACGTACAAAAATATATAAAACTTCAGAAGGCGGCCGTTTTGAAGACGAAAAGGGAGAGACGATTGAACTTCCTGCAGATACTGTTGTCTCAATGAATTTCTGGTGTTTTACACCTTCTGTATTTGCCGGTGCAAAGAAGTATTTTCAAGAATTTTTGAATGACCCCAACAGAGATCCTTTTAAAGGCGAGTGCTTTTTACCCAATGTTGTTGGTCAGATGAAAAATGATGGCTTCTGTACTGTGAAAGTGATTGAAACTTCGGCTAAATGGTACGGCGTCACCTATGCTGATGACAAACCGGGGGTCGTAGAGCAGCTTCATACCATGATCGAAAATGGAACCTATCCCAAGGGACTTTGGAAATAACGCGAAAGGAAAACAATGCTATGGCTATTTTAATTACAGGTGGTACAGGCTTTATTGGATCCCACACTGTCGTAGAACTGATTAAGGATGGCAGAGAAGTAGTGATTCTGGACAATCTGTCCAACAGCAAACGCTGTGTGCTTCAGCGCATCGAGAAGATCACAGGCGTACTGCCGAAATTTTACGAGGCGGATTTGCTGGACTATGCTGCAACGGAAAAAGTTTTCCAGGAAAACAACATTGATTCTGTAATCCATTTTGCAGGTCTCAAAGCAGTAGGAGAATCTGTTGAAAAGCCGTTGGAATACTATCATAATAACTTAACGGGAACGCTGCATCTTTGCAGCTTGATGCGCAAATACGCAGTAAAACGTATTGTGTTTTCTTCCTCTGCCACTGTTTATGGTTCCCCTGCGGAAATTCCGATTACAGAGCAGTGTCCTAAGGGCGTCTGCACAAACCCATACGGATGGACCAAATGGATGATTGAGCAGATTCTCACCGATATTACAGTACCCGATTCAGATATGAGTGTAGTCAATCTTCGGTATTTCAATCCTATCGGTGCCCATGAAAGCGGCCTTATTGGAGAAGATCCTCAGGGCATTCCAAACAACCTTTTGCCGTATGTTTCCAGAGTTGGAGCAGGTAAACTGAAATGCCTCACAGTACACGGCAACGACTATGATACCCCGGATGGAACCGGTGTTCGTGATTATATTCATGTAGTTGATCTGTCTCTCGCACATTTGAAAGCATTGGACTGGACCCAGGCGAACAAAGGCGTAGGTACATTTAATGTTGGTACGGGAAATGGCTATTCCGTGTTGGAAATTGTCCGCGCTTATGAAAAAGCCAGCGGAAAAAAGGTTCCTTATAAAATCGGACCGCGTCGGGCAGGTGATATCGGAGAATGTTATGCCAGCCCAAAGAAAGCGCTTCAAGAACTTGGATGGAAAGCGCAGCGGGGAATTGAAGAAATGTGTACGGATCTTGCCCGTTGGCAGGAAATGAACCCGGACGGATATCCGGACGAATAAGACACTACATGCGGGACGCCAGGCAGGCGTCCCGCAAATATATACTATAGTGGAGTAGGAAGCTCATGATTATAAAAGAACCTTTTGGAAAATCGCCGGAAGGCAGCGAAATATATGCATATACCTTAAAAAATGCCTCTGGTGTGTCTGCAAAAATTACCAATTTTGGCGGAATTATTATCAGCCTGTGGGTGAAGGATAAAAACGGTGTGCATCGGGATGTTGTCTGTGGATTTGATGATTTAGATGGATACCTGCAAGCAGACGGTTATCAGGGTGCGCTGATTGGGCGAGTAACCAATCGAATCCGTGGTGCGTCCTTTCAGCTGGATGAGAAAACATATACGCTCTGCCCAAATTTCGGTAATTTTTCCGCACATGGCGGCAAAATTGGATTCAACCGTCGAACATGGGGGGCGAGGCCCATTGATGGAGAAGAGCCATCCCTTGTTCTTACATATGTCAGTCCCGATATGGAGGAAGGATACCCTGGTACCCTTGTTGTCACTGTGACTTATCAGCTTACTTCTGCTGGTGGTCTTTCCATTCGTTACGAAGCATATACAGATAAAAAGACACTCATTAACATGACCAATCACGCCTATTTTAATCTGGATGGATACAATACGGGCAATATTACAGAGCAAATTTTATGGATTGATGCAGATACAATAAACGAACATGACGCCGATATTATTCCTACCGGAAAAATTCTGCCAGTAAAGGGAACCCCCTACGATTTTACGATTCCAAAGGCAATCGGCAAAGATTTTGACAGCGATCCAGATATGGAAAAACAAGCGGGCGGGTACGACAACAACTTTATTTTTAACAATTACGATGGCCAAATGCGTCTGCGTGCCTGTTTGCATTCAAAAGCCTCCGGCATCAAAATGCAGGTGCTTACCAACCAACCCTGTATCGGCATCTATACAGCCAATATGCTGAATCCGAACGATGTTCCATTCAAGGGCGGTGTAAAACAGGTAAGGCGCGGCGCTGTTTGCTTTGAAACGCAAAAAATGCCGGACGCAGTCCATCATCCAAACTTTACAGATACCACACTTTCCCCGGGAGAATATTACGACTATACGACTATTTTCCAATTTAAAACGGACGTTTAAAAAAGAGGCGGATTTTATGAATCCGCCTCTTTTTGATAAGTGCCAAAATATGCTGATGGAACTTCTCCCACAATAACCGTCTCGCTTGCCAGAACCTTTGTAGAAACAGTTACTGTTTCTGTGTGTCCATGATATAATATTGTGAGATCCATAGAAACCGTCACATAAACTCTGTGACAAGTTTGATTGAATCCTGCAGATTCAAATAGACTTTCTGTATCCACAAATAGTCCGCCTGCACCAATTACATGCAGCTTCAAAGGAATTCCTCTGCCGGAAAAAATACCGCCGCCCAATACAGAGCCAAGAGGAATTTGCAATTGTACGCGAAAATCCTCCATTTTTTCTGTTAACAGTTCTGTCAACTCTGCACGAAATCCAGCCAGCGCTTGGATGTTGGTAGCCATAGAAAGAATTTTGCCGTCTGAATCATGTAATATTTCAGTAAGACTTTCCATATCTTTTTCGGCAGCTGCAGCATATACAGTATTTTCGATAGCTGCTGTAGCGGATGTCACCGCTTTATTTTTGGCAAGAGGTCCCATAAAAGAAAATAAAGCAGTGTCTAGTAAATAGTAGCCTATGCTTAAAAGCAGCAATCCAATAAGCAATACATATAGCCATTTAGACTTTCTATATGTTTTCACAAAAGCACCCACTTTTCCAAGTTATATATTTAATAGTATATGTTTTTTTCAAAAAAAGGTTATTTTCTGGAAAAAAGTGTATACTTTTTTATGGACAGACCGAAAGATATCTGTTATACTAATGGAAAACCTAATCGAAACTACTAGGAATGGCGATATGATGAAAATTATAAAAATTCCTTCTGTAGGGTATGAATCCAATTGCTGGCTCCTTTTGGAAGAGGAAAGCGGATGCTTTTCCATTATTGATCCATCCTCCAGTATAGAGCAAATCCTGCAAAGTATCCGTCAAAGAAATCTTGATGAAAAAAATTTACAGTATATCCTCCTCACGCACGGACATTTTGATCATATTTTGTCTGTGGATGCTTTAAAAAAAGCCACTGGGGCGCCTGTATTGATCCACGAGGGGGATGAAAGCTTTTTGACGAACGCGGAACATAACGCATATAAACATCTTTTCCGTCGTGACTTGACAATGCAGCCGGCAGACCGCCTTCTTCAAGACGGGGATAGTCTCCCTTTGGGAAGCAGTACTATTCGTGTTATGTCAACACCCGGCCATACGCAGGGAAGTGTATGCTACATTATAGAAAACATTATGCTTACCGGAGACACTTTATTCGATCAGGATATCGGCCGAACAGATCTCTATGGCGGCAATATGGAGCAGCTGCAAAAAAGCTTGCAAATGATTGCAGCTATTCAGGAAAACTATACCATTTATCCTGGACACGGTTCTGTAACAACGCTGCAAAAGCAGCGGGCATATAATCCATATCTCAAAACCCTTTGATTTTTATAGAAAGGCACATATATACTATGAATCCATTTGAGCTTGCCGCACTTCTGTTTCCGGATGTAACCATGACGGTAGAAGAAGCAGAAACCCTATATCCGGCACGTAGCCTGCCTGAAGGAGCAAAAGTTACTCGCGTAGCGCCTTCTCCTACCGGATTTGTCCATTTCGGTACTTTGTTTCCCGCATTTGTATCTGAGCGATTGGCACATCAAAGCGGCGGCACCTTTTATCTGCGTATTGAAGATACAGACCGCCTACGTTATGTTCCAGGGGCGGAGCAGGATTTGGTTGATACGCTGTCCTATTACGGTATACAATTTGACGAGGGACCTAATACCAAAGGCGAATCTGGGATATACGGGCCTTACTGGCAAAGCCAGCGAAAAAGTTTGTATCATATTTTTGCAAAAAAGCTGGTACAGGAGGGACTTGCTTATCCTTATTTTCCCACAGATGAGGAACTGTCCGCACTGCATCAAACCAATAAAAAAGAAGAGAACAAAAATAAAGATTGGGCAGCACAAGCGCAGGCGGCAAAGGATACACAGACGGCACGCAGAACGGCTTGGATAGATACGGCAGAAATCGCCGTCGCCTCCGGTAGACCTTTCGTTTTATATATTCGTGCCGATGGGGATGGAGAAAAAAAGGTGTTTTTCACGGATCTGGTTAAAGGGAAGGTTGAATTTCCAGAAAACGATGAAGATTTTGTTCTTTTAAAATCCGATGGAATTCCCACATATCATTTTGCCCACGCTGTAGACGATCATCTGATGCGTACAACAGTGGTGGTGCGGGGCGAAGAATGGCTCCCAAGCTTGCCTAAGCACCTTCAACTGTTTCGTTATTTAGGATTTAAACCGCCTAAATATCTGCACATCGCACAGCTGATGCGTATGGAAGGCAACTCAAAAAAGAAGCTGTCCAAACGGGACAAAGGTGCAGCACTCTCTGACTATAAATCTATGGGATATCCGCAGCTTTCCGTAATTGAATATGTATTCACTTTGCTCAATTCAAATTTTGAAGAATGGCGGCGGGGTAATCCGGACAAGTCTTGGGAAACTTTCCCCTTTTCTATAAAGAAAATGAGCATTTCCGGTGCACTTTTTGACTTTGACAAGCTGAATGACGTTTCTAAAAATGTAATCTCCCGTATGACAGAAAAACAGGTCTATGAGGATGTTCTTGCATGGGCCAAAGTGTATGACCCAGATTTTGCCGCTCTCCTTGCGGCGCAGCCAGATATAGCTACTGCAGCCTTTGCCATCGGGAGAGGCGGGAGTAAACCGCGTAAGGATCTTACCACTTGGGCAGACGCAAAAGAATATATGGGATTTTTCTTTGAACCCCTTTATAAAGTTCCAACCATCTATCCGGATATCTTCAGCCAAACGGATATCAGAACCGCCTTGGAAGCGTTTGTATCTACCTACAATCCGGCAGACGATCAACAATCCTGGTTTGATAAAGTGAAAGAGATTGCCTCTTCACTGGGATTTGCACCGGATATGAAAGCATATAAAGCAGCGCCAGACCAGTTTAAAGGTCATATTGGAGACGTTAGTATGTTTCTGCGGGTAGCAGTCACCGGAAAGATGAACGCACCGGATTTGTTTGCAGTAATGCAAATTTTAGGCAAAGAACAAACCCTTGCACGTATACAAAAAACGATTGATACTCTCCTATCTTGAACAGAAAGACGAGATTTTGCTGTATGGAAGAAAGCAGTAACTTTATTCACAATTTTATAGATGAAGAAATCGCAGAAGGAAAATATGCCTATGGCGATATCGTCACACGATTTCCACCAGAACCGAACGGATATCTTCATATCGGTCATGCAAAGGCGCTAGTAATAGACTTTTCTACCGCAGAGAAATACGGCGGATATTGTAACCTGCGCTTTGACGATACCAATCCGGATAAAGAAGACACAGAATATGTTGACGCCATTCAGGAGGACATCCGCTGGCTTGGATATGAATGGAAAAATCTCTGCTATGGCAGCGAGTATTTTGACATTTGTTATGCGTATGCAACGCAGCTGATTGAAAAAGGAGCCGCGTATGTATGCGACTTAAACAAAGATGAAATGAAGGAATACCGGGGTACACTGACGCAGCCTGGCAAAGACAGTCCATATAGAAATCGTTCTATAGAAGAAAATCTGGATTTGTTTCGCCGGATGAAAGCAGGTGAATTTCCGGATGGAAGTCATACGCTCCGTGCAAAAATTGATATGGCATCCCCCAATATCAATATGCGGGATCCGGCAATTTACCGGATTCTTCATAAGTCCCATCATCAGACAGCAGACAAATGGTGCATTTATCCAATGTATGACTTTGCACATCCTATTCAGGACGCCCTGGAAGGTGTAACGCATTCCTTGTGTTCTTTGGAATATGAGGATCACCGGCCATTGTATAATTGGGTAGTGGAGCAGTGTGGATTTTCCAAAAAGCCCAGGCAGATTGAATTTGCCAGGCTGAATCTTACCAATACAGTCATGAGCAAGCGCTATCTGCGCAGTCTGGTGGAAGATAGTGTGGTAGATGGATGGGACGATCCCAGAATGCCCACCCTCTGCGGCCTGCGTCGCCGGGGATATACACCAGATGCTATTAAGAATTTTCTTACCCGTGCCGGAGTGGCCAAAACCAATTCCCTTATCGACTATGCACTTTTAGAATATTGCGTTCGGGAAGAGTTAAATGAACAGGCGCAGCGTCGTGTTGCTGTGCTGGATCCTGTCAAACTGATTATTGACAATTATCCGAAGGACAAAGAAGAAACCTTCACACTCCCCAATCATCCAGGAAATCCGGAGTTTGGAAGCAGAGAGGTACCTTTTTCTAAAGAATTGTGGATTGACCGAAGCGATTTCGCTCTAGTTCCTCCGCCAAAATTTTTCCGACTAAAACCGGATGGAGAAGTACGGTTGATGGGAGCCTATATTGTAAAATGCGGAGAAATTATTACCGACAACAATGGCAATGTTACAGAAATTCATTGTACTGCCGACCTGGAATCGGGGTGTGGTATGCCTGCAGACGGCCGCAAGATCAAAGGAACCATTCATTGGATCAGCGCCTGCCATGCGGCAGATATCACCGTCAAACTGTATGAGTCGCTCCTCACCCTCCAAAATCCAAGCGACATTCCGGAAGACAAAGAGTATGCTGATTTTATGAATGAAAACTCTGTTGTCACATTGACGGGCTGTAAAGCAGAACCGTCTCTAATTACAGATGAGAATACACATTTTCAGTTTGTACGAACAGGATATTTTGTGCGTGACTGTAAAACACCCAACGTCTATAACCGGACTGTCTCCTTGAAGGACAGCTTTAAACCATAAAAAAGCCGCCGTTAGGCGGTTTTTTTATTTAACCTGGCCATAAGATGACCATGTTATCCTTTATGATAAAGTTCCCAATAAGGGAAATTCATAAAGGATACAATTTTATATGGACAATTTACAAAAAGAAGAACTGTGCACACTATCAGAAAAAGAAGCGCCTCCTATGTGGGAGGACATATCTGCAAGAGGTGCAAATCGAAAGGTCTATACAAAAGACGGCAGACTGAAAGAGGCTGTTTATTTTGCCGGTCCCGTACATGTGCAAGCGGACGATGGTTCCTATCAGGAGCCATCTGCAATGCAGCTGGTATCGGAAGATACTTATTATCAAACTACACAAGGCAGCTTTCAGGCACAATTTAATCGAAAAGAAAACAACGACCAATTGATACGCTTGGAAAAGGATGGATGCATACTGACTGTTTCCGCGTTAGAGCGAGGACGCAGAAAAGGCTGTATACCTGTTCCTAAGCTGCAGCAAAATGGAGAGCTCCTATATGAAAATATGTCTGCAGGAACAGACTATTGTTACTGTGTGGAAAGTGATCGTGTGAAGGAAAACATAGTAATTCGCGAGAAAAACTCCAATAATCGATATGGATTTATACTGGAAACAGAAGGATTGAAAATGCGTTTTGACGAACAGGAACGCACCCTTACTTTTTCCAGTCTGGAAAGCAGTGTCGATGTGTTTGTAATTCCTGCGCCTTTTATGAAAGATGCGGCAGGAAATTACAGCGATGATGTTTATTATGAAGTACATCCTATAACCAATACGAGAAGTACCCTTGCTATTATTCCAGACAGTGACTGGCTGGGAGCAGAAGAGCGTACTTTTCCGGTAACCATTGATCCACAAATAGTATTGGCAGCAAATACCAGTATGTCTACCTATCAGTGGAAAAACGGAACCATGGCTGCCACAGGCGGTATCATTTCGGTCGGCGACGTTCAGCAGGGAAGCAATTGTTTTTCCGGTCGCATGTATATAAAATTGGATATACCACAAATTCCAGGCAATCCCAGAATCCAGAAAGCCACACTAGAACTTCGTCAGGCAAGAGTTTATGGAAGCGGAAACTTACATCTTTGCCTGTATCAAGTAAACGGCGATATTTTCCCTGGCACTTACACGCCAAGTACAAGGGAGTCTATGTTGGATTGGGCAGCAAAACCGGGCCAGGGAAGCGCCGACTATTCTTTTGATATTACTGCCATTTACGACAGTATGCTTCGAGGGGAAACCTCCTACACGAATCTGGTACTTCGTGCAGAATATGAAAGCGGCGAAGGCTCAAATTATGCGGATATATATGGCGCATCCGGACCATATGCCCCCAAAATCACCGTAACATATGAAAACGGGTACTCCACAAATATGGCCTTAGGCACTACGCACGACTTGGGGGCCTTTGGCAGAGCTACAGTAGAGCTGCAAAGTGGGATGCTCTCTATAGAGTCACAAGATATGGAGTGGCTTGGAAATCGAATGCCCATATCAATCCGCCATACCTATTGCAGCGCCTTGGCGGGACAACAATATACAAATAATCCTGCAATCGATCTGCACACCGCAGATTTTCATGCCATGCACCTTGGAAAAGGATGGAGACTGAACTACATGCAAAGCGTTATGCCCCAAACCTTTCTGCATGAGGGCACACAGCGTAACGGATATGTGTACACGGACGAACTAGGCGCACAGGTATATCTAATTGAAAGCACAAAATTTTATTTTAAACGGGAACCTGCTGTAGAAGAATGCGGGGAAACCTACTATTTGTATGAAGATCTGGACGACTTGGGATATTTGTATGATCCTGTAAAACAAGAAATCTATCACTGTGCAGAAACATATATTTTTGACACTGCCGGTCGTCTCACTGCGATTCGGGATCAAAATGATAATACGGTGCAAATGGTTTACACAGCAGGAAAGCTAACTTCCATCATTGATGGCGCAGGTCGTATTTTTGAGTTGGACTGGGGGGCTCTTGGTACCCTTACATCCATCACCACCCCGGACGGAAAAAAGGTACAGTATCAATATACCAGAGATAATCTTACCAGCATAATTGCCCGTGACGGTACTATTACAAAGCTGGACTATATAGCAGACAGACTTACTGCAGTCAGCATGTATGATGGAACCCATTCCTGGTATAAATACAAGGTAGTATATACATATGACAACGCCGGACGAATCCAGAAGGTGCAAGAGGTAGGACAGGGCGATGTTAACGGCCAGAACGCTTTCTATACCTACAATATTGCATCCAGAAAAACAACGGTAAAAAATACCGTCGATAATGCAGAAAAAACAGAAAATGTGACTACCGTGTATACCTTCGACAACGATGGCTCCATACTCGGCAGCTTTGCATATGTAAATGGAGAAGACAAGGTACAGGTTACCCCATCTGGGTCCGGAATCAATCCTTATATGAACGATATGCACTATGCTGCCGGAAGCTGCAACCTGCTGACGAACCACCGTTTTTCCAGCACAAGCGGATGGTCTCCTGTCAGCGGCGCATGTTCCAGCTTCAGCCGCTCCATTGTCACCAATCAAACGCTTGCGCCCTATGGACAGACTATGCTTTCTTTAATTTCTAATTCCAGAGAAGCCACGGGCGATGGCGTATATCAGTTAACCAATATGCTGGCTGCAGGGGAATATACCTTTTCTGTATTTTTACAGCTTCTGTCCGACACAAGCGGCTCCGTAAACGATACAGGCGTATTTTTACGTATAACAGACACGGCGGATAACATTCTTGCCGAAAGTGAACGGCTCACAAAGGCTGAAAGTGCCTTTATCCGTTTATTGCTTCCTTTCACATTGACCACCTCCCAGTCGATCAAGGTTTGGATTTGTACCAGAGGGAAGGCGTCTGTCTATGTAAACGCCCCGCAGCTTGAGAAAAATAGTTTCGCAGGCCCATATAATTTGATGGAAAACGGAGGCTTTGAAAGAACATATACCGGATGGACACGTACCTCGGGTGCATCCCATACCGCACTGGACAGCTTTACCGGCAAGGGTGCTCTACGTATTGCAGGCAATCTCACAAAAGACCAATATGCATATCAGAATATTCCTATAAAAACGGGAACAGGGGTGCGTGAAACCTTTACCCTGAGCGGATGGGCCAAAGCAGCTTCTCTTCCGAAAAAAGGCAGTCAACCGATCCCCGGTTTCAGTTAGCGGCAAAAATTCTTTACACAGATAACACCACCGAAGAATACACTGCAGACTTTTCTTCCAGTACAGACGAATGGCAGCCTGCTTCTGTTACTTTCGCGAAAGCAGCATATAAGGCAATCAACAAAATCCAGATTTACTGCAGATACGCCTTTGAAAGCGGTTATGCTTTGTTTGACGATATACAGCTAATCCCCAACAGCTGTGAAACCGGCTTGCGGGCAGAAGATTTCTTCGTGGATACATCGAGGCCCGACCCCGACGAGGGGGAAGAAGAAATTCCAGAGGAGACTCCAGGATTTGAAGAAGTGCACGACTATTACGGCAACCCCATCACGGATACCCAGTTCACCGACGGGGAATATGGTACCATTTACCGTTCCATGGAGTACAACGCAGACGATCCCTCCACATTAGCAAACGATGCGGGCAATGATTTGATTGCAGAAACAGATCCCAGAGGCTATAAAACCTACTATGACGTCAATCCCTCCAATTCCCGTGCTGTATGTATTACAGACCGATGCGGTATCGGTACGGAATATGGCTATGACAATGCTGGGAGAATCAATTCCATGTTTGTGTTTGGTGAGGATTCCACCCTTGCAGAGTTGGCGTATGACTATAACGCACACGGAAATATTGCTTCGATTCGCCGCGGAGACGGGCAGAATTATATAGAATATACAATGGATTATGACCGTTTCTACAAATTGTCTTCCATCGACATAACCAGCTACGGCAATTTGGTAGACCTGACATATAATAACAGCGGCAGACTGAAAACAATCACGTATCCGAGAGACGGACAGGTATCTTATGTGTACAACCGCTATGGGCAAGTAATTTCCGAAACCTGGACGAAAAATAACGTGGTTACCGATAAGTATCGGTATGTGTATGGAGATAATAATCGTCTTTTACGATGTATTGACATTACTAGGAAGATTGAGTATAATTATTATTATAAAGATAATTCCATTTATTCTATTGTAGAAAACGCTATAGAATTAGATCATAATGAAATTATTGTTTCGAGACTACCTATCCAAACAGTTTTATATAGTCGTAATATAAATGGTGAGCTTGTAAACAAAATTATAACAAATCAAACACAAAAACAGCAAATTTATACATATTCTCTGAACGACCCTTCGACTATTACACTGCCTACCAGTGCTGTGTGCCACTCTAAATCAGACCACCTCGGCAGAAAAACCTTTGATGAAATCGAGTTGGGAAGCGGGTATCTGTCCCGGCAGTTTACCTATCTTGCCGGTAAAATCACCCCAGAGCACCAGGCATATGACAAGGTGAAATCGGCACCGACTACCAATCTGGTAGACACCATCACCTACGCAGACGGACGGACTATCCGCTACCAGTACGACCCGGAAGAGCGGATCACTAAAGTGACAGACAGCGTGGAAGGCGTCACTGCATATACCTACGATGCGCTGGGACAGCTGACCAGCGAAAAGAAAAACGGCATTACCACAGCTATCGTGAATGATGGAGCAGGGAACATCCTGTCCAAAGGCGGCAAAACATATACCTATGACAGCATGTATCCGGATTTGCTCACGTCCTATAACGGGGAGAGCATCT
>CAOKAC010000013.1 GCA_948466345.1 uncultured Clostridia bacterium
ACCTATGACAGCATGTATCCGGATTTGCTCACGTCCTATAACGGGGAGAGCATCTCCTATGGTACCGGCATCAACAAATCGCTGAATCCGATCCAGTACCGTGGCTTCACTATGACCTGGACAAAGGGACGGCAGCTAGCAACAGCAGCAGGGAACGGAAAGACAATGTCCTTTACCTATGATCCGAAAGGAATCCGTACCAGCAAAACGGTAAACGGAATCAAGCACGAGTATTTGCTGGAAGGAACAAAGCTTCTGCGGGACGGATATACAGGAGCACTGTACCTGTACGACAATGAGGAGCAGGTTTGCGGCATGGTATACCAGAATCAGGCGTACTACTTCTACAAAAATCTGCAGGGAGACGTAATCGCCATTACGGATGCAAAGGGAGCGGTAATTGCCAAATATTCTTACGATGCATGGGGCATGTGCACTATTACAGGACTAACATCGCTTGGCACTACGGTAGCAAACAAGAACCTATTCCGGTACCGGTCATACATCTACGATGCAGATTTGAAGCTGTACTACCTTCAGAGTCGATACTATGACCCTGAAACCGGCCGCTTTATCAATGGCGATGAGGTCGCTTACCTTGGCATTGGCAATTCCTTTATTGTCTATAACCTCTTTGCTTACTGTGCTAATGATTCTATTAACCAACATGATTTATCTGGTATGGCACCTACCCGAGTTGGTGTGCTTTATATGGACACAAGTCATAGCGAATTGTTAAATCGATTAAAAGCAACTATAGATGCTTATTTTAAAAATAATTTAGTATATGAAAGATATAGGACAATTGGGAATTTTAGTCTTTTTAAGAAAGGCTGGGAAGCAGTTAAAAATTGCGATGTAATCATTATTGACCTACATGCATCACCAGAAAGATTAGTTGATGATCAAGGAAGAGTTGTTTTAACAGCGTTACAGGCTCGCTCACTGCCCAATATTAAAGCTAAAGCGGTATTTTTAAATTGTTGTAATGCCGGGCATTATGATTACCGAGGCCGTAATATTGCACGTGCTTTATCCTTTCATATTTGTGGATCCCTTTTTGCCAGCGATGGTACTGTATATTTTGGGTATAACGCTAATTTGTACGATATAACATTTAGCTCCGTTGGAGATGAAACATGGGAAAATCTATGTAAAGCAGCATCTCCTAAAACTTTACGTAAAAAGAATTATGGATGGATGCGGTATGAAAATCGTAAAAGCCCTAAACTGACAAGTAAAGATGTGCAATACGCTACAACATTTCCAAGATTTATGAATTATTTGAAAAGACATGGCTTGTACTGAGAAAGGATAAAACGTATGAAAAAACGTATAACATTTATTGGTATATTCGTAGTTTTAATTGTTCTTGCAATTCTCACAATTAGTCTGAATACGTTCGGAAGCAAAAACTGGATCGAACAAAAAGCTAAAGTGCTTTTTATGGAAAATGGAGAAGATATGGATAAATCAGAGAAAAATACTGCAAAAGAAGTTTATACAATCCAGCCACTGATTACAGAATTTATAGAAGAATCTACTAGTAAAGGTGAATGGAATGAACTTCTAAAAGAAATTGTATTTCCAAGGAACTCTTATATAAAGGGATGTCATGTAGAATCTTCAAAGCATCCTATTTGGGAAAGCCCAGATTTTTCCTATGTTTTTCGTGTAATTATACCTATAGATGAAGTAAATAATTTTGTAAATACATTGACAGAAAGAAATTTTTATAGCTGTAATAAGAGTGTTATCCCATCTACATTTGGAGAGGTAGATTCGGAAAATGTATTATATACTTTCGAACGTGTATACGGGCTTTATAATGAGGGCTATCGTACAAGCGGAATTATCTCAATCTATATGATAGATGCAGGTAATGATTGCATCGTTTTAATACAGGCTTAGTCACTAAAATTATAATCGGTTGTACTCTTTGTTTAAAGTTTACAAAAGAGAAGGTATTTTATCTTCTCTTTTTGTATATTTGACAAAAATGAGAAATGGCTATATAATATTATAAAATTTATTTAGCTAAATTTGTTTTCAAATAATTGGAGCGCTATACCTGTACGACAATGAGGAGCAGGTTTGCGGCATGATATATCAGAATCAGGCGTACTACTTCTACAAAAATCTGCAGGGAGACGTAATCGCCATTACGGATGCAAAGGGAGCGGTAATTGCCAAATATTCTTACGATGCATGGGGCATGTGCACTATTACAGGACTAACATCGCTTGGCACTACGGTAGCAAACAAGAACCTATTCCGGTACCGGTCATACATCTACGATGCAGATTTGAAGCTGTACTACCTCCAGAGTCGATACTATGACCCTGAAACCGGCCGCTTTATCAATGGGGATGATGTACGGTATCTTGGCATTGGTAATTCCTTTATTGTCTATAACCTCTTTGCTTACTGTGCTAATGATCCGGTGAACAGTATTGATCCTGACGGACATAAAAAAAGAAACTTATATATTATTTATTCAGAAAAGACAAAATTTTTGACACAAGACTATATTGCAGATATCAAAGATTACTTTTATAAAGACAATATTGTAACAACGCTTTTCAAAATTAAAGATACGACCACTTTTAGAATTGCTTGGGCAACATTAATCGATCCAAATATTGTAATTATTGATTTACATGGGAATGAAAAGTCTTTGATGGACGGTATGGGAAATACCATCCTAAGCGGATCACAGTGTAATTTACTTCCCAAAAGAACGATTCCTCTGCTGTTATTAACTTCATGTTATGCCAGTCATGTTACACTACGATCCCGTAGTATTGCTGCAAAGCTTTCTAAAAGAATCAATAAAGGTGGATATTTAGTTGCAAGCGATGGTCTTGTACGAACTTCTGATCCATACTATCCTGTAGCCTTGCAGTCTACTACGGATAAGTATTATTTTGAAGTAAAAAACAATAATACACCAAACGATGGATGGATCTTGTATCGCGGGGGAAGCCAAAGCGGTCGATATAGAATGGGAATGTTTACATTAACTATACCTGGTCTATTCAATTATTTAAAAAAGAACAATCTATTTACATGAGGTAATAGTATGAAAAAGCATTGTATATGGGTTATTATAACGGCTGTAACCGCCATAATAATTGTATTTATAACTATATACATCTTTCATAGCTCACATGGTAAACCGCCTTCATCTGAAACCAGTGAAAGCGCGGGACGAATCCCTGTGTATTCCGATACTCTGTATCTTAAAAGCGAAGAGGAGATTACTCTTGAGTTTATAGAAAACATAGTTGATTTCGAATTTCCTGATGGGGCTTATATTGAGCAGGCTTATATAAAGGACTATGTAACAGATTATCCTGCTTATACGTATTTCACACAGCATTATGAAATAAAAATAATTGTTCCGCTTGCAGAAGCGGAGACGTTTATGGAAGCTTGCAGAAACCGTATGCAGGTAAGAGAGTTTACAAAAATGACTATTCAGCTATTGCCGCCTTGGGATTCTTATACATACAAAGACGTTTCTTATTGTTTTGCCTCAGAAAACGTGATTTTCGATTATGAGTATGGAGGAAGATATTATCATACACATTATTCTTTAGATGTAATTATTGAGGAAGATAATTATACCATTCTTTTAGGAATAAATTGACAAAATAAACCCAGCTAAATTTTTAGCTGGGTTTATCTTTTCTATCAAGATCGGACTGTGGAGTATTAGTACATTGTACTCCCACAATGTACTAATACAGCCTCCTAAATTTGACAAAATATGATAAAACATGTATAATCCAGATAACTTCTACAAAAATCTGCAGGGAGACGTAATCGCCATTACGGAGAAGGCTACGCTACCTTCCCCTTTTTATCTTATTTCAATGCTTCGAAATCTGCACTGCCATGTCCGCATATAGGACAAATGTAATCTTGAGGCAGGGAAGCCCCCTCATATACATATCCACAAACTTTACAAACATATCCTGTGGCCTTTTTTTCAGGTTTTGGCTTGATATGCTCCTGATAATAGGTATACGTTACACTGGGAGCATCAGAAAGAATCACAGCCTCTGTTACATCAGCAAGAAAAATCAAATGACTGCTGCAATCCACAAAGCGAGTTACTTTCCCTGAGATATACGCATTTGTATATTCGTCAATATATTTGACGCCGTTTTCACTGCGCAGTCCTTGCCCCTCTGCAAACTTGTCCACTTTTTCGCCTTTTTGAAAACCGTAATGTTGGATAAGATTGAAGGGAACAGATTCTGTAAGAACAGATACGTTAAAAATACCTGTTTGCTGAATCATTTTACAAGTGTAGCTGTCTTTATTAACGGCAATAGCAACGCTTTGCGGATAGGAGTTTACCTGCATTACCGTATTGATAATACAGCCATTGTCTTTATCTCCTTCCTTGGCGCTTAAAACAAACAACCCATAAGGTACTTTAAACATTGCAGTATTGTCAATCATTGGATACCCTCTTTTTTGATTAAAATTATAGATTCATGTAAATACTATACCTATACGTAACGTAATATTTTCCATATCATATAAATATATTGCTATAAAAAAAAGATTATTCAAAAAACTTTCACTTTTTCAAATAAAGGTATTGACAAATTTATACAAGCATGGTAAAATTAAAAGCACGTGAGGTTTGACCCATTAGCTCAGCTGGCAGAGCACATGACTTTTAATCATGGTGTCCGGAGTTCGATTCTCCGATGGGTCACCATAGAAAAAGCACAGTCAAGGACTGTGCTTTTTCTACATAAAAATATTTGGGCAGGAGTAAGTTATGTCCAGCGTATCCACTGATAAAGAAAAGTCAGAAAACAATTATTATATTTATGAAGATAACGATGGTCAGTTTAGCACAAAATTACTTACCGAAAAACATTGTTTGTGCGTTTCAAAAAGAATGTCCTGGAAAATTTGATGCATTTAATCCAAAAGATATGACTGATAAAGCATTTAGAGAATTTGCAAACAAAGCAGAAGAGGACGGCTATAAGATTTATAAACTCATTCGACTGTAAAATACATAAAAAGGATTCTGTCTTCAGAATCCTTTTTTCATGTTATAAACTATCCTATCGAATCACATCATACACCAATGGCACATCCTTTGGCGGCGTATCAGAAAAGACGTATGCCGACAGCAGCTCTTCTTTTGCTGGCGCAAAAAAAGAAGTGTCATCTGTATAAAGCGTCGCTAGCAGTGCTCCCTTTGAAATGTTCTCGCCTCTCTTTGCCGCCAACAAGATACCCGCCCCCATTTGGATCTTATCCTCTTTCTTGTTCCTTCCTGCTCCCAGTAAAAGGGAAGCCTGCCCAATTTTCTGTGTATCTATATGGGAAATATACCCTGACTGGGGCGTATAAATCTCCATTTTATGCTTTGCATGCGGAAGCAGAGAAAGATTTTCTACAATGCTTTCATCGCCGCCTTGTGCCCGAATCCAACCTTTGAAATATTTCAACGCTTTCCCACTAGAAAGGGCAGCGACAGCTTCTTTTTCCCAATGGACAGCACTCCCTCCATGAACCAGTGCCAACATTTCACCTGCCAGACGCAAGCAAATACTTTGCAAATCTTTTGGTCCTCGGCCACACAAAACAGCAATGGCCTCCTCTACCTCTAATGCATTTCCAACAGCGTTGCCAAGAGGCGTATCCATATCGGTTATGAGCGCTGTAACATTACGACTACAGCTTTTTCCAATAGAAACCATTATCTCTGCAAGAAGATGAGATTCCTCCAGTGATTTCATTAATGCGCCACTGCCCGTTTTTACATCTAAAACAATATTTTTTGCACCTGATGCAATTTTCTTACTCATTACGCTGGATGCGATCAATGGTATGCTATCCACCGTAGCAGTCACATCCCGCAAGGCATATAGCTTGCTGTCCGCAGGAGCCAAAGCACCTCCTGCCTGTACAACACAGACACCTTGCGTCTGTGCTTGTAGGATAAAATTATCTTCGTCTAAAATCGTTCTATATCCTGGAATAGATGCCAATTTGTCAATTGTTCCGCCTGTGTGCCCCAACCCTCTTCCGGACATTTTCGCTACATTTCCGCCTAATGCGGCTACCAGAGGCGCTACAATCAATGTTGTTTTGTCACCTACGCCGCCTGTGCTATGCTTATCTACAGAATTCTTTCCAAGGGAAGATAGGTCCAGCATACATCCGCTGCGCGCCATCGCCATCGTAAGTGCAGTCGTTTCTGCATTTTCCATCCCACAAAAATATACAGCCATAGAAAAAGCAGCCATATGATAATCTGACGCCTCTCCAGACATATAGGCGTCTATCAAATATTGTATTTCAGCATCAGAAAGCGTATGTCCAAGCTTCTTTTTTTCAATCAAGTCTGTTACTCTCATGATTTTATTTCTCCAACATATTTTTTTGAAAAGAAAGGGGAAGAAGTTCGTCTATTTTGTAAGATATAATTTGATCAACATTTTGCAAAACTACGCGAAAATCATCTGTACAAAATTCCCGCAGCACCTGTCGGCAAATGCCGCAAGGAGGACATTCTACGTCTGTATAATTCACACCGCCACATACAGCAATTTTTACAAACGAAGACTTTCCATTGGCAATAGCCTGATAAAGAGCCACTCGTTCTGCACACATAGTGGCACCATAAGAAGCATTTTCAATATTACAGCCCATATATATGCTCATATCACTGCAAAGAAGCGCCGCTCCAACTGCAAATTTCGAATATGGCGCATATGCATTTCCTCTGGCTTTTTTTGCCAACTGCATAAGTTCTGTGTCTGTCATAATAATATAATTCTCCCATCCAGCTTTTTCTCTTAAGTCAAAATTTAATTTAATTTATTGTATCGCTGTACCATTTATTTTGCAAGGTCTTTTCCAAAGATAACTCTTGCAAATATTATAAATATATGGTATTATATACAATCAATTAAAGAAATTCTACCCCATAGTTTTTCTTTTCTCAACGGCCGTAGGCCCTCATCTCAGCAGGGCAACAGGCCTGATCTCCCCGACGCGGTACCAATGCAATTATACAAAATGCAAGAGTTTTGTAAGCTCCTGCGCTAATTGCCGCAGGCAATTATACAAAACTCGGATTTTGTAAGCGCAGCTCGCTGCGCGATTAATTGCGATTGGTAGTGTCGGGGAAGACTAGCCCCAACTGCCACGCCAGCGACAAGCGCACTGGGCCGGGCATTGGCCTGGCACGGGCGCAAGCTGCGTGTGGCAGTTGGGGCGGAATGGCTGCAAGAATGAGAGATAAAAAACTCCGGAAGGAGTTTTTTTGTTTGCAGCTCTTGACAAGCATGCAATCCTGTGGTAAGATGCATACAGGTGGGTACGCATACGGGCGTACAAACTCATGCATTCATCCACAGGTTACGGGCTGACTACCTCTAACCCTTGCATGAGCGTCACACAAAAAGGGCTGCAGATGATGAAGTGCTGCAGCCCTTTTCCTATGCCCGGCGCGTTTCCCACCTGCCCGTCTGGCGAAGACCCGCTCCCGCAGCAGCGGAACACCCCAGCAGATTGGCAGGGCTGCACAAGCGCCATCTGCGCCGAAGGCGCACGGAGGCCGCCGCCTGGGGGAGCCAGGCAGCCGCGCACTGTGCGGCTGGCGGCGACGCCAGGGCGGGGCGCTGTGGCAAGGGAGCGCCGGAGGCGCGAGGGAGCCGCGCGACCAGCTGGCAGCGTAGCTGCCGGCGGCGGCCCTATTGTCCTTTGGCAGCTTTTGGCCGGCTTTGCCGCCAAAAGCAACCGAGGCAGCGCAGCTGCTGGCCCCCGGCCACACTGCCGCTTTGCACTTTCCTTCCATATAGGTACTTGATATAGGGGACAGAATATCGTCAAAAGTGGATGTTGATGTATCTCTGTCAAAAACCGCAAACCACCTGTCAGCACTGGGTCTTTCAGATCTTTTTAGGCCTATTCCTGAAAACCTCGCGCGACACAAAGTACGCGCAAAGTATGTTCCATTGCCCGATGGCTCTCTGCGCCTGGTTTCTATCCAGGCTTCCACGCTGCCCGTCTTTCTCCCTTCCGGTTTGGAGTCCCGAAAGTCCGATAAATGGGACTCCAAACCAAAGTCCGTTTTATTGGACTCTGCCTCTTCTGTTTCTGGAGATAACGTGAAACGGGCTTCCCGCCGCGCCAAAATTCGCGCTATGGACTTCATCCTTTGTAATCCCGACCTGGATGCCTTTGCTACTCTCACTTTCAATCCCGATTCTGCCGATAGGGCTTCCTGGGACGATGTGTACAGCCACAAGCTCAAAAACTGGCTAGACAACCGGGTGCGTCGTCATGGCCTCAAGTATATTGTCGTCCCCGAGTATCACAAGGACGGCAACGCCATTCACTTTCACGCCGTCATGAACGCTGCCGCTCTGGATCTCACAGAAGCACGCTACGCCGACTCTGGCAGATTGGTCAAAAAGCGGCGCGCCGGTGAATCCAAGCAGCTTTACAACCTTTCCGACTGGCCTGCTGGCTGGTCTACCGTTGAACGTGTCACCGGCGTGGGGAGCACTGACAAGGTCGCTAAGTATATATTCAAGTACATGGGCAAGCAGCTGGGCCAGCGTATCGGCGGCCGCTATTTCCTTCATGGGGGCCAGCTTGCCAGCCCTGTCTATCGGTACGGAGAGGAAATCGATCAGTTTTTGTCACCGGATTTGGCTGAAACGAATCGCTTTTCTGTTGACGTCACCGACAACATCACTTATACGGAGGTTTCTTTTCTGTAATGTCCAACAAGACCATCGATGCTTTGGCTGTCTGCCCTTTCTACGTCCGCGAATCTTCTAAGACTATTGCCTGCGAAGGGTTGATTGATGTTCCTGGCTCTCTTTCGGTTCTTCACTTCTTGCATGAGTCCGAAAAGCTGCTTCATGAGCGCGATTTTTGCACCTGTAAAAATTGCCAGGGCTGTCCTGTCTTTTTGGCTCTCCAGGAGAAATACTCGGAAAGGAGAAAGCCCTATGCTTTCAAATGCTGATCGCAATTATACCCGCTACTGCAGTGAACAGATTCAAAAGCTTTATGAGTTCGCTCGTTTGTGGGAACGCCACAGTGCACACCGTCTCCCTTGGGTTTCTGTCATTTGCAGCGACATCATCAAACTCCACACCCGCTTGGATCAATTTGTTTCTGCTTGGGACCGTGACCCACCCAATGATGACGCTTTCGCTCCTTCCGTTAGCGGCAAGAGCGTTTGGAGCGGTAATTTTTGACATTTTGGGTTTGTCAATTTTTTGAAAGCCAAATATTTATCCCCTGAGGAGATCAACGCTATTTTTAGCCGCCTGTCCAAAGATAGGCGGCTTGTCTTTTCTGTGGCTCTTGAAACCGGCCTGCGCATCGGGGACGTGCTCAAAATCAAAACCAGAGATCTGAAACAAATCGCACCAGATGCCCTTAAAATCGCCTATATCGCCCAAAAGACCAAAAAGAAGGGTAGTTGTATACTCAAAGGCCAAACAGCCCGGGAATTGCTGTTTTTAGCCAAATTTCGCAGAGGTTTCCTCTGGGGCTCCAACGCAAAATGCGGTCACATCACCAGACAAACCGCTTGGAATTGGTTCAAAGACGCCGCCAAAGCCGCCGAAATCGATGTGAACGGGGTATCTCCTCATGCGCTGCGTAAGTCCTTTGCTGTGAAGCTGCGCCACGAGCAGGGCATGGAAGCCGCTAAAACAGCCCTCCAGCATGCAGACAACGCCACCACGGCGATTTATGCCTACGCTGACGTTTATGCAGGGAAGGATCCAAATGCGCCTGTCCTCTGGTGCCAGGTGGACCAGCTGGTGGACCTGATCGCCAGCCGGCTGCGCACAGACCCACCTCACCCGTCTTCATGAGGTCAGCTTCAGCTGCGCTCATGAAGGCGGCATTTTCCAGGGGCTGGCCCCTGGAAAACTTTTTCGGTATAATTGCTTGAGGTTGCAAAACTCTTGCAAAAAAAGCTGAGGGAAATCCCTCAGCTTTTCCATTTCCAGTAGGGAACCCTTCTTTCCCGCTCCGGCTGCGCTGCTTCCTTCACCTCGTATTCTTCTTCAAACTCTGGATCAAGCTGAAACGCCGGATCAAAACACACGATAGCTACCAGCGGATCTGGATCGTTGGTGTAGATGTTTGTTTGGAGCCCTTCGCCCTCTTCCGCTTCCATAATCTCACTTGCCCTGTATCGCAAATGCTCACGGCTCCATGCTCCGCGCTCTCGTAGCATGTACTCGCAATGGCTCCAGTATTCCAAAACTTCTTCTGCATCGCGCAACTCCAACGTCTCTATCTCAAATACGTATGCCGGGCAATTCTCTGGAACCTCTTCCAGAATCTTTTTGAGTGCTTTTACTTTCGTCATGGCTTTGTACCATCCTTTCTGCCTTTGCGGCATTTTGCACGGAACAGCGCCGCTCCCAGGCAAGGCCTTTGAGGGGTGGAGATTTTGCGCAGCAAAATACAACCCCGTGCCTTGCCACTCCCGGGCTGCACCCCCGTTGGAGGCGCTGTTACAATGGAAAGGCGCAAGGAGAGGAGCGCGGCTCGCCGCCTGCTTGGTGGCGCGCCGCAACCAGACTTACAGTTTCTTTTCCTGGAAAGCTCTTGCTTTCCAGCTTCTTTTATGCTATCATGTAGAAAATTCTTGGAAAGGAGTTGTCCCTTTTCAAGTACCGGAGTTTTCTTTTCTCAACGGCCGTAGGCCCTCATCTCAGCAGGGCAACAGGCCTGATCTCCCCGACGCGGTACCAATGCAATTATACAAAATGCAAATTTTGTATAATTCAGGGAAGCAATTTTGTAAAATCTTATATTTATGGTATATGGAGCCTTCATATGTTGTTATCTATTGATATCGGCAATTCAGTAATTAAATTTGCCGTATATACGCTGCCAGCTTTTGAAAAGGCCGCAGGATTTCAGATAGCTGCATCTTCAATAAAAAGTTCGGATGAATACAGGCTGCTTATTAATCATTTTCTATCTGAATTTCAATTAACTGACCAGGTTCATTCTTCCGTAATCGCCTCCGTTGTGCCATCCCTCACCACGCCTATCTATCAGGCCGCAATGACAATATGCCAAAACAAACCATTTATTATTGGCGCTGGTACACATACTGGCTTTAAAATAAACATTGATGTTCATTCACAGCTGGGCGCCGATATTGTTGCAAATGTTGCTGCAGCACGGTTAAAATGTCAGCCGCCATTTGTTGTTGTGGATACTGGTACAGCTACGACTTTTACAGCCGTCAACACAAACGGCAATATAGTTGGTACCATTATTCATCCTGGACTGCAGACCAGCCTAGATGCACTGACTGGTTCGGCGGCACTTCTAAATGAAGTTCCTCTAGTAAGGCCATCAGAAATTATTGGACAAAATTCTATCACCAGTATGCAAAGTGGTATTATTAATGGACATATATCCATGATAGACGGCTTCATTCAGCAGATGCGTGAAATTTTGTGTACAAAAGACGAAAGATTATCTTTAATTGCAACGGGTGGACATGCGCAAACATTGATTCCATATTGCTGTAGTAAAATGGAAATCGATTCGGATCTCACGGTTCGTGGTGCTGCTGCTCTGTATTACTCCAATCGAAAACGCAATTGAATTATACAAAATTTTATTATCCAGTGGTAATCCGGTTTCGGCCTGATTATAAATTTTATGCATGCGCCATACCAAGCATATGTTTGGATGGCAGCATTGGGTTAAAGCCCCGGAGGTAATATTATGGCAAAATCCCTTAATTCACATGCGAAAATTCTTCGCATGGTGCAGCTTGCTTTTCTTGCAGCGCTGGAAGTTGTTTTGATGTTGGTCTACATCCCCGTCGGAACAATCAATTTGAATTTCGGTCTTGTCCCCATCGTAATTGCAGCTGTACTTTTCGGACCAGGCTATGGCGCAATGATTGGTGGAGTATCCGGAATTGTTACAATGATTCAGGTGCTGACAGGCCAGAGTGCTTTTTACATGTTTCTTGTCGCTACAAATCCTGTGGCGGCTTCCCTTCTTTGTATTCTTAAAACAACAGCAGCAGGATTTCTGTCTGGTCTGGCGTATAAGCTGTTTATGAAATTTTCAAAATTTAAAGCTGCTAATGTAATTGTGCCTGCTATTGTGTGCCCAGTTGTCAATACTGGTATTTTTGCACTTGGTATGCTTACAATTTTCGGCAAAGCACTTATGGCAGATCCAGAAATTTCCGCATGGTCAACCGGCGGCGTGGTCGCACTTGTTTTTGTGGTTCTGATTGGTGTTAATTTTTTTGTAGAACTTGGACTGAATGTTGTATTGTGTCCAGTAATTAGTAAAGCCTTGTTTTTAATGAAACGCGGAAAAGGCGATCAGTAATCTATCGAAAACCTTCTGCTAAATAGCAGAAGGTTTTTAAATTTATGGAAAACTGTATCTATATTTCCCACAATCCTACTTGCATTTTTCTGTCTTTCATGATAAGATAATCGTATATACACATTCGGAGGTTAAAATAGAATGGCTGCACCTAAAGTGAAAGTTCGCGTTATGTATTCTACAAAAAAGGCAAAAGTAAAAACATTTGCCTCTGCAATTGCTGAAGCGTTTAAATGCTTGGTTAATGATGTTCCCCCGGCATTTCCCTGTGATAAGGAACGGGTTGTATTTATCGGCATGACAATCAAAGACGATCCAAACGATCAGCTCCGTCTTTTCTGCCGGCAGCTGACAAAGCAAGCTGCAAATAATGTTGCACTTTTTGTAGATGGTCCAAACATGGCTGAAAACAAAGGACTGCAAACAATTATTGATATTTTGAAAGAAGCAGGAACAAATGTACTTACAGATGATATCTACTACGTAAATGGAGGCCCTGCCCTGTTTGGCGGCAAAAAAATCTCTCTGGAAGAGAGAACGGAAATTGTGCGCTGGGCAGAATCCATTGTTGCAAAGGTTTCCTAAAAATATAAAAGCGGCTGAAACGGAAAGGGTTCAGCCGCTTTTTCCTTTTTCAAGTAGCAGCTTTTTCTTATCTCAACGGCCGTAGGCCCTCATCTCAGCAGGGCAACAGGCCTGATCTCCCCGACGCGGTACCAATGCAATTATACAAAATGCAAGAGTTTTGTAAGCTCCTGCGCTAATTGCCGCAGGCAATTATACAAAACTCGGATTTTGTAAGCGCAGCTCGCTGCGCGATTAATTGCGATTGGTAGTGTCGGGGAAGACTAGCCCCAACTGCCACGCCAGCGACAAGCGCACTGGGCCGGGCATTGGCCTGGCACGGGCGCAAGCTGCGTGTGGCAGTGGGGGCGTGCATGTTGAAAAAGCTGCAAGGAAATTGCGGCTGGACTATTGACATCGGTACTTGAATGTGGTATGATGCAGAGGAGGGGTGACGGGTATATGGTCGTACATATACGTGTCAAACTCGTGCATTCATCCACAGGTTACGGGCTGACTACCTCTAACCCTTGTACGAGCGTCACAAAAAAGGCTGCACATTGTGCAGCCTTTTTTCTTTTGACCAGTTGACCAGCACCCTGATCCCTTCGCCCCCGGCAGGGACGCTCCCGCAGGAGCGGAACACCCCTGCAGATTGGCAGGGGTGCACAAACGTGGATGCGGCTTGCGTAGCAAGACGCCGGGACGCCGCCGGCCGGAGGAGCATGCTGCGGCGCGTTGTGCCGCTGCTGCGATGCCGGCGCAAGGCCGCTGTGGACGCGGCGTAGCTGCGGCCGCGCGGCCTGGGGTGGTGCGTAGCACCGCCACGGCGGTGGCCTCTGTCTCTTTGGACCATTTTGCCGGCGCCGGCAAAATGAACCATGGCGGCGTAGCCGCTCTGCGCCCCCGCGCCCTCCTACAGTTTGCACTTTCCTTCCATATAGGTACTTGATATAGGGGACAGAATATCGTCAAAAGTGGATGTTGATGTATCTCTGTCAAAAACCGCAAACCACCTGTCAGCACTGGTCTTTCAGATCTTTTTAGGCCCATTCCCGAAAACCTCATAAATAAAGGTATTGACAAAATTATACTGCATATTATATAATAAAGTTGCAAACACATATAAAATTATATTTTTTAGAATTGGAACTGCCATGAAAAACTTTTATTTAAAAAAGCACGGCGGCTCATCTTGGTTTGCTGCAAAGGAATATCATTTGCAAATCAGCTATTTTTGCGCATAAGTCGCTGTGCCAGCACACACGATTTATGCGCTTTTGTTTTTTCACATCAAAAATATGAACGATTATGCAAAGAAAGGAGTCTCTATATAAAATCTAGAATGATATCGTTACTTCTAACAACATTCATTATAGCAATGGCCTGCGCAGTACCTATTTATGCCTCGGATCCAGCTGACCCCGAATTTGATTGGGAAGCATGTGCATCGGAGGTTCGCCAGACCTATCTTTCAATGTCAGAAGAAGCGTGTGATACGGTAAGCCCTGAATATCTAAACAACTCCTATGAGGCGAATGCCTATTATGACTGCATTCTGAAGTATATTGAAGCTGCCCCCGGTGAGCTTCGGGAGCACTTTTCCGGAGCCTTTGTAAACGATGCCGGAACGCTTGTTGTTCTTCTCTGCTGCACAACAG
Organism: uncultured Clostridia bacterium; assembly: GCA_948466345.1. GTDB lineage: Bacteria > Bacillota > Clostridia > Oscillospirales > CAG-272 > Avispirillum. Next base: position 14,622 of record CAOKAC010000013.1, read on the forward strand.
GCAATTGCCAAAACATTATTTCCAACGATTTGGTCTGTAAAAATGCTCTTTTTGAAGCGGGAAACGGTTCGTACTATGAAGCAAAAAAAACATTGGATGCAGTTAATGCGGGAATCGCACAGCTGCAGACGCAAGTTAGCAGTGGAGCCGTAGCAGATGCCGATGCGGCAGCACTTATGGACGCCTATCCGAGAACAGTATTTGATGAAGAAAATAATACTGTTTCTGTTGTGTTCAAAGTCTCTCCCGATGTAGAAAACGCTGTTGCAAAAACGAATGCCATTTCCCATAATAGGGGGGCTGCTCCTGTTCTCAGCGAAAAGGAAGAAACGGCTCTTACTATATACAATGGGTATATTCAGAATTTTAAAGCATATGTAGGCGATTGGGAAGCAGTTGTGTATGATGCCTCAGCAGAGGATGCACAAATTATAATGGATGAGGCAACTGAGTGGCGGCCAGGACGTTCAATTTTTGTAGTGAATACTATAATTGATAATCAAATCTATGGAAGTCAATGCAGTACCGGATATCGTGCTATGTATAGAAAAAATGACAGAACCTATCGCGGATTTGTCACATGTGGTCACGGCACAAGTATAGGAAATTCTGTTTATCTTTCTACTAACACACAGAATGCAAATAAGATTGGCGTTATTCTGGATCGCCAATTTGGTGGAACTGTAGATGCCTCATTTATAAATATAACAAATGCGGGCGTTACCAGTAGCAATGCAATTTACTACACAAGTGCACAGCCCGGTGTTACCAAACAAGGAACGGTGCTTGATGGCACACAGACAACAGTAGCAAAAAACTCTCTGATATATAAATCCGGACAGACAACCTATCTAACACAAGGACGGGTGTTCAATACATCGGTTTCAGGATATAACAGCGATATATATTTTATGATATGATCCAAGCGGATAGGGCTATGACGGATAGTGGTGACAGCGGCGGCGTCACCTACATCTGCGATGGCGCTACTATTTATGGAAAAGCCGTAGGAATTGTTGGCGGGAAAATAAATAATTTGAGCGTATTTATAAAGGCAAGCAATATTCGCAGTGTATTTGGCCCTGATGCATATTAATAAATGAAAAAACGCGGCGGCATCTAATTGTGCCGCCGCATCTATTCATAATAAAATGGGGGATCTTATATGAAAGATTTTATAAAAATGATTATATTGAGTACTGTCTGTATAATGATCGCCGGCTGTTCTGCCCGTCCAATTGAAATAAACGAAATTATAAGAGATTACCTAGCCTTATGCAATGTTGAAAACAGCAGACTTACAAGTATGGATTACAAGGGTATCAGCGAATATACGGTAAGTACAACCGATATAAAATTTTCCGAAATTTCAAAGCGTATTGATGAAGTGCTGGAATACTATTTTAAACGGCAGTCTTGCGACGGCCATAAAATTATAAGTGGTGACGCAGTTTCTCTAAATATTGAAATTGCAGATACCACCGGAACCTCGATATACCGTGATGACAACGTGGTCGTAATTGTCGGCTCCGGTCATTTTGATTCTTTTATAGAACAGCGTCTCATTGGAATGACTGCTGGAGAATTATTTACGGTTCCTATTGATGCCTTATCATACGATTGCTATAAGGCGGATCAGGAAGCTATCCTTACAGCAAAGATTATATCGGTTTATCAATACACAGAAGAAGATGATACCGCAGACTTTCTGAAACAGCAGAATTTTTCATCGTTCTCTGATTTTTATGACTATTTATTTAAACTAAAGCGGGACGAACTTACATATGAAAGCTTTGTCGAGGAAAAAGACGCATTTTTCAACGCTGCGTTTGATAAATGTACTTTTTCCATATCAGAGGAAGATCTAAAAAAATGCTCCCTTCAAACTGTGATAAAGCATAAGGAATCTGCCGAATCCCTGGACATGCCGTTAGATGCATACTATACTGAAATGTTAAATATAACAGATGAAGATGCTTTTTTTGTAATGTGTACAAAATCAGCCAGTTATGAAATCAAAAAATACCTCGTAATTGGGGCGCTGGCCAGTCGGGAAAAAATTTATGTTTCTGATGAAGCTTTTGATACTTTCTGTTCTAAAAATCAACTTGATAGAAACGATACCAAGGTGATTGCGGCTGCAAAATGCTATTGCCTTGAAAATGAAGTACTAAAAAAATATATTAACATAGCGTTTTTTTGATAAACAGTTGACAAACACATAAAATTTTGCTATACTTGTAAAGTAATTTGCTTTACAGAATGGATGCAAAAATGTTTCAGAAAGATATGCGCCTGTCTCTGCTGCTGGATTTTTATGGAGATATTTTGTCTGAGCGGCGTCGAGAATTGATTACTTTATATTACGATGAGGACCTTTCCCTTTCAGAAATTGCAGAGAATACCGGTATATCCCGGCAAGGTGTGCGGGACTCTATAAAAAAGAGCGAACAAGAATTGCTGCATTTGGAAGAGACATTGGCATTAGCAGCGCGCTTTGAAAGTCTGCAAAAGCAGGTTGCAGAAATTTGCAAAGATTTGTATGCACTCTCAGAAGAACATTTTGATATGCGTGATTCGCTGATAAAAATCACCCAAAAGTTAGAAAAACTTTCCATATAATTACAGAAGCGGAGGAAAGCGATGTTTTCAAGTCTCAGTGACAAATTAAGCAACGCCCTTGGAAAATTCAGAAACAAGGGAAAGCTGACCGAAGCAGATATTAAATCCGGAATGCGCGAAATTAAGCTTGCCCTCTTAGAAGCGGATGTAAGCTTTAAAGTGACAAAGGAATTTGTTGCACGCGTTTCCCAGCGTGCCGTGGGAGCGGAAGTAATGGAAAGCCTAGTTCCCTCCCAGCAGATTGTAAAAATTGTCAATGAAGAGCTTACCGGTCTTATGGGAAGTACCAGAGCTAAGTTGGAAATTTCTTCAAGCCCGCCTACTGTGGTTATGATGTGTGGATTGCAAGGCGCGGGCAAAACAACCCACAGCGCTAAAATTGCAGGGCTTTATAAAAAGCAAGGCAAGCATCCCCTTCTGGTAGCCTGTGATATCTATCGCCCTGCTGCAATTAAACAATTGCAGATAGTAGGCCAGCAGTTGGATATTCCCGTTTTTGAAATGGGCAATACTTCTCCGGTCAAAATTGCAAAAGAGGCAATCAAATACGCACAAAAAAATGGCCACGATATGGTGTTTTTGGACACGGCCGGCAGACTGCATGTAGATGAAGCATTAATGGCAGAACTATCTGATATACGAGATGCTGTGCATCCCACAGAAATTTTGCTTGTAGTGGATGCAATGCTGGGACAGGACGCCGTAAATGTGGCAGAATCCTTCAACAATCTTTTGGATATTACGGGCGTAGTTCTGACAAAGCTGGATGGCGATACCAGAGGAGGCGCAGCGCTTTCTGTGCGATATACAACCGGCAAGCCTATTAAATTTGTTGGAACGGGTGAAAAGTTGGATACCATTGAGCCCTTTTATCCGGATCGTATGGCCAGCCGTATTTTAGGAATGGGAGATGTGCTTTCTCTAATCGAAAAGGCAGAACAAGCTATCGATGAGAAAAAAGCGGCAGAACTGGAACGAAAACTTCGCGAAAGCTCCTTCACTTTATCCGACTATTTGGATCAGCTGCATCAGCTAAAAAATATGGGCAATCTGGAAAGCATTCTTGGTATGATCCCTGGTATGAACAAAGGCGCAATGAAGGATGCAAAAGTTGATGAAAACGCACTTAAGCATACAGAGGCAATTATTCTTTCCATGACAATGGCAGAGCGGGAGCGGCCAGAATTGATCAACGGTTCCCGCCGCAAACGGATTGCTGCCGGCAGCGGTACCTCCGTAGAAGAAGTAAACCGATTAATGAAGCAGTATGATCAAATGAACAAAATGTTTAAGCAAATCGGTGGGATGGGGCGTAAAGGAAAAGGCAAAAAAAGGTTAAAGATGCCGTTCCAATTTTAACGGAACAATTATTTGTTACTGTGCGGCCTAGCCGCTGTGTATAAAAGTATTCATTTATTTTGGAGGACATGAAAAATGGTTAAAATCAGACTGAGAAGAATGGGCGCAAAAAAGAATCCCTTTTACCGTGTAGTTGTAGCAGATTCCAGGTACCCCAGAAACGGCAGATTTATTGAAGAAGTAGGATACTATGATCCTATGACCAATCCTGCTACAGTAAAGCTGGATAAGGAAAAAATAACAAAATGGATTGCAAACGGCGCACAGCCTACCGATACTGTAAAAGCTCTGATCGACAATTATTCCGATGCACAGTAAAACGCAGGAGGATTCATTATGATCGATCTGGTTCGTCTTCTTGAAGACATAGCCAAATCCATTGTCGAAAATCCTGATGACGTTAAGGTAACACAGGAAATCAACGGCGATAGTGTGACCCTAACTTTAAAAGTCGCTGAAGGAGACATGGGAATGGTCATCGGAAAGCACGGCAATATTGCCAGAGCCGTTCGTACTGTGATGAAAGCTGCTGCAAAGCTTGCTGATATGAAGGTCACAGTAGAAATACGATAAAAAAGCCCCGTTATGGGGCTTTTTACTATTTATAGAACCATCTTACTCCCTGCCCTTTATTAGTATTTACATACGCTATATTTTTCTGCATTTAGGATAACCTATTGGTAGACCGAATAAAGAAAGAATGGGAGAATCGATAATATGCAAATGCAAAAAATTGGGATAGTAGGCTGTGGGAATGTAGGCGCGACTATTGCTTATACAGTTGCGCAATCCAAACTATTTTCTGAAATCGTACTCATTGATCGAGATGAAGAAAAGGCGCGCAGTGAAGTAATGGATTTAAGTCATTGCCTATCTTTTCTGGCGCCTATGTCCATCTATCAAGGAACCTATGAAAAGTTAAGCGGCGCAGGTATTGTAGTAATCGCAGCTGGCGCCAACCAGGAAGAAGGAGAAGACAGACTGGCGCTGGCACAAAAAAATGTCAAAATTATCGAAGACATTGTTCCCCGTATTGCTGCTGTAAATCAGGATTGTATCCTTCTTCTTGTTACCAACCCTGTAGATATCTTATCCTATGAAGCATACCGACTCTCCGGTTTTGATCCCTGTCGCGTAATTGGAAGCGGCACTGTATTGGACAGTGGCCGCCTGAAATATTTGGTGGGCGAGCGGCTAAACGTCGATCATCGAAACGTGCATACTTTTATCATTGGGGAGCATGGAGATTCAGAACTGGCCGTATGGAGCAGTGCAAATGTGTCTGGTATTGATTTAGATGATTATCTAACAATGTGCGGCGGCGGACTAGGCGACTTATATGGCACATATGAGTCGGTAGTCAGCAGTGCATACGAAATCATTCAAGGCAAAGGCGCTACCTATTACGCGATTGCCCAGGCGGCCCTGCGGATCATTCGCAGTATTGCAAGAGATGAAAATACCATTCTTCCTGTATCTACCCTAATCAGCGGACACTATAATATCGACGACGTATATCTCAGTGTTCCCTGTGTAGTAGGAAAAGGCGGCGTAAAGCATGTGCTGGATATTCCGTTGAATGAAGATGAATCAACACGGCTTCACAAATCAGCAGAACGGCTTCGGCAGGTGCTGGACAGCCTCCACTACGCTACAGTATAAATCGGTAAAAAAAGAAGGCGCAATGCCTTCTTTTTTACGGACTTTATCCTGAAACTTTTTTCATCGCACAGTACTTTTGTTTTGTTGCCTGGCCACCTCGCAAATGGCGTTCCGCCTTGTTGCGGATCAGTACCTTTTTCACCTCCCCATATAAGGTGCGGTCGGTTTCCCGCAGCTTTTCTGTAACATCCTTGTGCACGGTAGATTTGCTGATTCCAAATTTTGCTGCAGCCTCCCGCACAGTTCCATTTGTTTCAATTATGTATTCGCCAAGAATTACACATCTTTCTTTTTCTTGACTGTCTTTCCTGATCTTTGCTGGACTTTTGTAAATTTTAGACATAGCCTCTACTCCGTATCAGTTACTTCGCTAATATATATGTGCTCCTTTAAAATGCTATGCAAAAATAATAGGGAGAATCTTTTCATAAAGGATCATAAATTCACAGATTATGCATTGACAATCCATATATTTCATTATAAAATAATAAATTAGTAATTTTATACGCAAAAACAAAATGAAAGGAATAAGAAAATGGAAAAAAAAGGCGGCATCGGTGTTGAAATTGAGCATATATTCCCAGTAATCAAAAAATGGCTATATTCCGATAAAGAAATCTTTCTGCGGGAAATTGTTTCCAATGCGTGTGACGCAGTCACCAAGCTGCGTCGGCTGATCTCTCTTGGAGACGAAACCGCACGTAATATTCCTGACGAAGGCTTCCGTGTGTCTGTAGAACTGGATAAAGAAGCAAATACCATCACTGTTACAGATAACGGAATCGGTATGACAGAAGAAGAAGTAGAAAAATATATTTGTCAGATCGCCTTGTCAGGCGCACTGGATTTTATTGAAAAGTACGAAGGAGAAAATGGTGGAGACAGTGGAATCATCGGTCACTTTGGACTTGGATTCTATTCTGCCTTTATGGTAAGCAGTACGGTAGATGTATTTACACGTTCTTTTACAGGCGCTAGTCCTGTTAAGTGGACCTGCAGCGAAGACGGTTCTTATGTAATCTCTGCATGCAGTGAAGATGAGGCACCTGCGAGAGGTACCTCCATTGTAATGCATCTAAGTGAAGAAGGAGAAGAATACCGAGAAAGCGGCAAACTGCAAGAAATTTTGAGCAAATACTGTGCATTTATGCCAGTAGAAATTTATTTTGAAGATAGAGACGATAAAAAAGAAGAAGACGCCCCCACTCCAATCAATGACACCACTCCTTTGTATTTAAAAAATCCATCGGACTGTACCGACGAAGAGTATCGGGAATTCTATAAAAAAGTATTTCACGACTATCGGGAACCTCTGTTTTGGATCCACTTGAAAGCAGATTATCCCCTAAACTTTCGCGGGATCCTATACTTTCCTCGCATTCAAAGTGAATTTGAAAGTCTTGAAGGACAGGTAAAACTCTACTATAATCAGGTATTTGTAGCGGATAATATCAAAGAAGTCATCCCCGAATATCTTCTTATGCTCAAAGGTGTTTTAGACTGCCCTGAACTGCCTTTGAATGTTTCCAGAAGTTATCTGCAAAACAGCGGATACGTTTCTAAAATCTCTAACCATATCACAAAGAAGGTTGCAGACAAACTTACATCCATGTTCAATCTGGATCGGCCTGCATATGAGAATATATGGAGGGATTTAAAAACATTCGTAGAATATGGCTGCCTGCGGGACAGCAAATTTTATGATAAAACCACATCTTGCCTGCTTTTTGAAAAATGCAGCGGCGGATTTTGTACTATTGATGAATATTTAGACGCCGCAAAGGAAAAACACGAAAACAAAGTATACTATGCTGCCGACAAAGTATCTCAGGCTGGATATATCTCCATGTTTGACGCAGAAGGTATCGAAACCCTGCTTCTGGATAAAATTATCGATACCCAGTTTGCCCAGCTGATTGAAAGTAAACGGGAAAGCGTGCACTTTTTGCGGGTAGATGCAGAACTGGCAGATTCTATGAAGGGAGAAGGTGCCGCTGAAATTCCTGGTGTAATGGATTTGTTTAAAAAATTGGTTTCTGAACAGACAGAAATTAAATTTGAAGCTCTAAAAGATTCATCCGTGCCTGCCGTCTTGAACGTAAGTGAGGACAGCAGACGCATGGAAGACATGATGAAAATGTATTCTGCTATGGGTCAAAACGCCCCTGCATCCTTCCCTACCCAAGCTACACTCATTCTAAATACATCAAATGAGCTAATCTCGTCTCTAGCAGACGCCGATAAAGAAAAAGCCGATTTGATTTCTAAGCAAATCTATACCCTTTGTCTCCTTAGCCAGCGACGTTTGAGCCCGGAAGAGCTGCGTCAGTTTTTGACTGACAGTTATAATATTCTTGGCAAGCTATGATAGATCAGGAGATTCTGCAAAAAAATGTGGCATATGCAGAAAATCTATGGAGGCAGGCCAATAGTATTTATCTAGGCCAGCTGGAAGAAGCTGCAAAAATTGTCGCTTCTAAAAAAGCACTGCTGTCTCCAATAGCTGCTGCATCTATCTACAGCACAGCTTTTCCCAACGCTTCGCTGATCTCAGAAAAGTTTGCTGTGTTTTTGCAGCTTCTGTGGGATAAGGCGCTTCTGCAACCCGCTCCCCTACAGAAGCACGATGCAAAGGAATCCTATTCTTTTTTATATGTGCCAAGCAGCTATACGGAATTGGCATGTCAAAGGTTTGCCTCTGTTATTCCATCTCCCCGTTTCGCTCCTCAAACAGATTTTCAAAAAATTTGTGAATCTGCTTCAAGTGAAAAAAACAGTTTTTGTATCTTACCCATATCCAGCAGCACGGAAGGAGAACTGCCCGCGTTTGCCCGTATGATTCATGAATATGAATTAAAAACTCGCGCTGTGTGCGATGTGATTACATCAGATGGAGAAACAGAACTGCGTCTTGCGCTTTTGACAGGACAAATTTGCTGGACAGAACGCACCACCTTTGCAGAGATCTCTTTTCAACCGGAATCCGGCAGGCAGATGATTGATGCGCTGCTTGCTATGGAGCGACTTAGCGCAGGTCTTTATAGAATAAACGCCAGGCCAATGGAATACAATATGAATAAATTTTATTATAAAATCACTGTAAATATCACACCGAAAAATATACATTCTGTTGCCGCTTTTATAAAAGCAGCATTTCCAATGGGCGCCTGCGGCGCTTTCCATATTATATAAATTTATAAGCAGGAAAGGATAATCATCCATGGACAGCACAACCGCTATGTCAGAACGCTTTTTAAATAGCCCCAAAGTAGACGCACTCACAAAAAATATAGTATCATCCATGGATGAATCCGCCCTTCGTGTCGCCTTTTCTAGCTTCATGTCTTTTGGTACTGCAGGACTACGCGCAAAAATGCAGCCCGGCACCGCCTTTATGAATACCTATACAGTGGCCCTTGCCGCAGCAGGGCTGGCAAAGCTCATATGCAAAGAGGGAAAAAATGCGATGGAGCGCGGTGTGGTAATTGCATATGACAGCAGAAACCATTCCGCTGAATTTGCTCTGCGCAGCGCACAGGTTTTATCCGCCTATGACATAAAAACGTATCTGTATGACCAGTTGCGCCCTACACCCGTTTTATCTTTCGCCCTGCGCCATCTCTCCTGTATTGCCGGCATCAATATTACCGCTTCTCACAATCCTAAAGAATATAATGGATTCAAAGTGTATTGGGAAGATGGTGCGCAAATCGGACCAGAACAGGCAAATATAATTTCAGCAGAAATGGAACGCCTAGATATTTTAGAGGATATCCCCACACCGAGTGATGCAAAGCAGGACCGAATCCTGCCTGTGCCTTCCGATGTAGACGCAGCTTATATGCAGTGCGTTTTAGCAGAACGTGTGAATACACAGGTTTGGGATATGGCCTCCACATTCCATGTTGTTTACACGCCGCTGCATGGGGCAGGGATTACCATGGTTCCCCAGGTTCTTCGTCAGGCAGGACTTTCTTATCTCCACATTGTTCCCGATCAGGAACAGCCTAATGGGGACTTCCCCACTGTTGAACATCCCAATCCCGAAGCAAAAGAAGCATTTGTTCTCGGCAGGCAGCTCGCCCAAACTGTGGGCAGTGATCTGATTATTGCCACGGATCCCGATTGTGACCGCGTGGGAGCTATGGCACGGGACGCCAACGGAGAATTTCAATGCATTACCGGCAATCAAATGGGAGCTCTGATTCTGGACTATATTATAACAGCGCATCAGCAAAATGGTACAATGCCGCAGTCCCCCTATGCAGTAAAATCTATTGTAAGTACCAATTTAGCTACAGAGATATGCCGTCGAAACGATGTGCAGATGTACGAAGTGTTGACAGGCTTCAAGTATATAGGCGAAATAGTAAAAAAGCAGCTGGAAACAGGAAACAGCACATTCCTGTTAGGTTTTGAGGAAAGCTACGGATATCTTAAGGGAACCTATACTAGGGATAAAGATGCGGTTGTTGCCTCCCTGCTTATCTGCGAAATGGCTGCCTACTACAAAACGCTCGACAAAACATTGTGTGATGCCTTAGAGGATCTATATAAAAAATATGGATACTACTTGGAACGCACACTGGATTTCTACTTTGACATGCCCGGCGGACAGGAGCGGATTACAGAAATGATGGAAAATCTGCGGCAGGATCCGCCCGTTTCTTTGGCAAAAGCCCCCATACACACGCTTCGGGATTATCGCTCTGGAACAATTCTTGATAAATCTACAGGAAAAGTCCATGCAACCAATCTTCCTACCTCAGATATACTTTATTTTTCAACCACTGACTGCGATACCATTATCCGCCCTTCAGGTACAGAGCCAAAGTTGAAAATTTATCTTTTGGCCAAAAGTACCGATAAAGAGACCTGTAAAAAAACGTTGGAAGCATATGAGGCTTCTATCCGCGCTATAATGAATATCTAGCCATTTTCAGTCTTGCTTTTCCAAAACCGTTTTTCTTGCATTTTTCGGCGGAATATGCTATGATTATTCAAAAGGGATTGTAAAGTTTAAAGGAGACGTGAGAAACAAATATGAACGCCAATCAACCGCCGATCTTTCGAAAATCCATGCATGGCTATAATAAAGAGGATGTAAATACGTATATCTCCCATATGAGCCGCATGTTTTTTGAAAAGGAAAAGGAATATCAGACAAGTATTTCTTCCTGCAGCGCTAAAATACAGGAGGATGGTAAGATTATTCAAAATTTGGAAACGGAACTGGCGGCTGCATCTGCTGCTGCGGCTGAGGTTTCCCGGCTTCAGGAGCAGCTTCAAAACGCTACCGCACAGTTGGAAGCACTGCAGACAGCAGCGCAGCAAAAAGCTGCTGCTGAAAGTCTTGAAGATCCTATTTTAATGATTCGGAACATGGCTTCCGCTTACGATATGCAAGGCGATGCTGTCAGCAACGAAATCAGCATTCGTGCTGGTAAAATTATGGTCGCCGCACAAAATGCTGCGGAGGCAATCGTACAAAAGGCTCAGGCAGAAGCAGAGAATATTATCCGCGGCGCAAATGATCGTAAAGAACGTATTTTCCACAACATTACCGCAACGGCAGATACAGTAATGACCGATATTAGCGCGTACATGAAAACAGCTGTAGACAAATGTTTTCAGGAAATCTACGGCAAAGATATAGGCAGTAAATCAGAATGATAGAAATCTATACCAATGAAATAAAAGACGCTGCCCCCACCCTTTCTGCTGGAGAACAAATTCTTCTTAGCGGCACTGTATATACGTCTCGGGATGCTGCCCATAAACGAATTTTTACCATGCTGGAAAAAGGAGAATCCTTACCTTACTCTATTAACGGCGCGGTGGTATATTATGCAGGCCCTACTCCCGCTAAGGAAGGGATGGCCATTGGTTCCTGCGGACCTACCACCTCTTCACGAATGGACAAGTACGCGCCAGCAATGTTGGACATGGGGCTAGCCGCTATGATCGGTAAGGGTCCCCGAAATATGGATGTAATAGACGCAATTTGTCGCAACAGCGCACTTTACCTGTGTGCCATCGGCGGTGCTGGGGCACTAGCCTGCAAGCATATCACCGAATGCAAAGTCATCGCGTTCGAAGATTTAGGCTGCGAGTCTGTAAAAGCCCTGAAATTTCATAAATTTCCTCTTTTCGTTGGAATTGACTCTATGGCCCGTTCTATTTTTAAGGTTTCCTAAAACAATCTTTAAACAGGAAAGGCATAACGCTTTCTATGAACGATTTGTTCTATCAAAATCTCGGACGAAAAATTAAGGAGCAGCGTAAAAATAAAAAGCTGACCCAACAAGCTCTATGCGGATCCGATTTAAATAGAAGTATGCTCAGCCAAATTGAAAATGGGCTTGCCCGCCCCTCTGTGGATACACTGTTATTTTTGTGTAAAAAGCTTGAAATTCCCCTTTCCTATTTAATGTGTGAAAGCAAAAAAGAAGAAGCCCAGTATAAGCGGATGCAAACTATTGAAGAAATTCGCAGTCTTTATGGCGGCGGCCAGTATAGGAAATGTACTGTACTATGTCGTACCGAAATTGAAGGGGATGATGAAATCGCTTATATTTTGTCTCAGTGTGAGATTATGCTTGCAGGAGCATGCCTGAAACGCGCAGCGTTGACGAGTGCGGTGCGTCATATTACCGCAGCAGAAATTGCGGTGCAAGATGCGTCATATGGACGGGAAGAAATCCGTAGCCAGTGTAGTTTTTTTTATATGCTGATGGATGCTATAGAAAATCAAAAAATACCAGAGATGGATGTCATATTAAAATCTGTCTCATCTGCCGATACTTCATTTACACTGTATCTAAGCCTGCTTTCTCATACAGAATATAGTCCTAACTCCGTTTCCGCTTCCCTAGCGGCACAGCTGCAAGAGGAAGTCTATCGCAGCTATCTTTTAGCTCGTATCCATATTGAGAAAGAAGATTATGCAAATGCATATCAGCTTCTTCGTTCTGTATGTCTGCATTCTCCTGGCTTTTTTACAGAATTTTTTGCTCTACGGGATATGGAATACTGCTGTCAGAAAATTGAAAATTATAAGGAAGCATACGACCTTGCAAAAAAACGTTTATCTTTGGCTGAACGGTATGCAAAATAATATTTAATTTTAAAGAAAGCACAAACAACATTTGTGCTTTTTTGTTATTTTTTTCAAAATACTCTTGCATAAAAGAATCTTTTCTTTTATAATAAATTAAAATGGGGTGGAATGGGAAATTGCTATGCATATTCATAAATGACAGAGCTTCTGTCAAGAATTTCGGCCTTTTTAGAAATAGTATAAATATGATGTTGCATGCTTACCCACTGCCTGTTTTATCATATCAGCTTACAAATTTACAGATACCCGGAGGACAGCGAATGGACAAGAAAAATTTAGACGCGATTCGGGCCGCTTTGAAATCGGCCGGGGTCAAAACTGCTGCCGCCCTGCGGAGCCTTCTCGCGGAAACGGACGCCTTTGCTGCCGCCCCTGCGGAAAGTCTCACCGCACGCGGAAGAATTGCCGCCTTATTTGACGAAGGCACTTTTATGGAAAGTGGCGCATATGTGCGCAGACGTGTCAGCGAATTGGATACAGGTGCAGAAGATGCTTTTGAAGGCGTTATTTGCGGCTGGGGTTCCGTTGCTGGACAGCTAGTATACGCATTCAGCCAGGATTATTCCAGAACCAAAGGTGCTATCAGCGAGGCACATAGTAAAAAGATTGCGGAAATTTATCGTCTCGCAATAGAAAATGGTGCGCCCATTATTGGTATATTCGATTCAGCTGGTGCTCTTATGCCTGAAGGCGTGCGTGCGTTGGCAGGTTATAGCACACTGATGCAGTGTGCCGCTGCTGCATCCGGTGTTATTCCGCAGATTGCTGTAATTCCCGGCACATGTGCAGGAAGCGCTGCTGTAGTAGCAGGCATGTTCGACTTTTTAATTATTTCTCAATCAAAGGGATGCGTGAGTTTTAATGCGCCTTTCGTACTGGGAGACAGCGAGGCTGGCAAATCAGAGTTTGTTACCAAGAGCGGCCTAGCTGCGCTGACAGGCACTGGAGACGGAGACTGCATTGCTAAGGCAAAGCTGCTTCTCTCCTATCTTCCTATGAATAATCAGGAAGGTACCATCACTGCAAATACAAAAGACGATTTAAACCGGTTTTCGGATCTGTCCGCTTATACAAGCAGCGAAAATGCTGTGGATTTAATCGGTGCTATTGCCGATAGCGAATCCTTCTTGGAACTTTATGCTGCATACGGAAAAGAAATTGTTACAGGCTTTATTATACTGGGCGGTACAGTAGTAGGTATTGTTGCAAACCAAAAATGTGTAAATGGCGGTACACTTACTGCTTCTGCTGCCAGAAAGGCATCCAGAATGGTTACCTTCTGTGACAGCTTCCACATTCCTGTAGTTACGTTGCTCAACTCCAAAGGACCAGATGTTTCTATAGAAGCTGAAGCTTCTACCTACGCCAGCGAACTGGCTAAACTTGCTTTCGCATATTCCAGTGCAAAAACTCCGCTTATTACCGTAATCGCTGGAGAAGCATATGGTGCAGTATTTTCGCTTATGGGCGCAAAAGCACTGGGAGCCGACGTTGTTCTTGCTCTGGAAAGCGCTAAAGTTGGCGTGATGCCTGCATCTGCTGCTGTTGCTTTTTTGTGGAATGACCAAATCAGTGAAGATGTTTCCAGAGCGGATTTGGAAAAGCAGTGGGATGAAACTGTCGGATCTCCTGTAGCTGCCGCATCAGCAGGCGAAATCGATGATATTATCGATGAAGCAGAGCTGCGTCAGCGTATTGGAGGCGCGGTAATGATGCTGTCTGCCAAAAGCAAAAAGACGCCTGTTAGACGGCACTTGAATATGCCCCTTTGAATGGAGGCTTTATGATGTATATTGCAAATTATAGATCCCTTTTGGATGCCGCCACGTCTATGTCTATCAGTGAACGACTCCTCTACGGCCTGCAGGTTTTTGTCATCGGAATTTGTACCGTATTTATTGTGCTGGCTATACTCTGGGGTGTTATGGCGCTGTTTAAACTATTTTTCTATACCATTCCCAATAACAAGAAAAACACGCAAAAGAGCGGCATCGATGTAAAAAAAGTTGAAAATGTCCCATCTTTAGAAGAAATTCCTTTAGCTCCGCCTGCAAACGATACCCAGCTAATCGCTGTGATTACTGCAGCTATTGCTGCATATAACAATTCCTGTGGCAATGCACTTCCCTTCCGCGTGGTTTCCTACAGACGTACAGCAGGTGCTGGTGGATGGAATGGCACAGCAGAAGACACAACATTATAATACTTGGAGGAAAAGAATATGAAAAAATATACTATAACCGTTAACGGGACTGCATATGAAGTTTTTGTTGAAGAAGGTACTGCTGCTGGCATCGCAGCTCCGACTCCTGCTACCGCTCCCGTAAGTGCCCCTGCTCCCGCAGCATCCACTCCGACTCCTGCCCCTGCTGCTCCCGCTGGTCCCCAGGGCGCTATCCAGGTAAAAGCACCGATGCCGGGTACCATTCTGAAAATGAATGTCAAGGTAGGCGATAAAGTTGAACCGAATGGTCTTGTCTGCATTTTGGAAGCTATGAAAATGGAAAATGAAATTTTCAGTGAAAATGGTGGTACGATTGCCAGCATCAACGCACCGGTCGGTACTTCTGTACAAACCGGAGATGTTATCATTACACTTAACTAAACTGAAAACGCTTTTGAAAGGATACATGTATTATGCTTGAAGCTGTTCAAAATTTTGTAAGCAGTACAGGTATTGCAAAGCTTTTTCAGGATGGAAACTGGAAATGCTTAATCATGTTTGTAATCGCTGGTGTTTTAATCTATTTAGCGATTGCAAAACAGTTTGAGCCCCTTCTCCTGCTTCCTATTGCCATAGGAATGGTTCTAACAAATCTCCCTGGAGTAACTTTGTTTCATTTGAATTTCTTTATTGAAGGAGAAATCAATTTCGGACAGATTCTTCATGACGGTGGTTTGTTGGATCTACTCTATCTTGGTGTAAAGCTTGGAATATACCCTTCGCTTATATTTATCGGTATCGGTGCGATGACCGATTTCACCGCCCTTATATCCAACCCGAAAAGCTTTCTGATCGGCGCAGGCGCACAGTTTGGCGTATTTGTTGCCTTCTTTCTGGCACTTGGATCCGGATTCTTTTCCCCGCAGGAAGCAGCCGCTATCGGTATTATCGGCGGTGCCGACGGTCCTACGGCAATTTTAGTAACAAAAATACTCGCACCATCCCTTCTTGGCGCTATTGCTATTGCGGCATATAGCTATATGGCACTGATTCCTATGATTCAGCCTCCCTTCATGAAACTGCTCACTACAGAGAAAGAACGCAAAATTCGTATGAGTGCACTGCGTCCTGTATCACAATTGGAAAAGATTCTGTTTCCTATTGTTGTAACTGTGGTTGTAGGTTTTATCGTTCCGGACGCTGTTCCTCTGGTAGGATGTCTCATGTTCGGAAATCTTTTAAATGTCTGTGGCGTTACAGACCGGCTTTCCAAAACAGCTCAGAATGAGTTGATTAATATTGTAACCATTTTCTTAGGACTTACGGTAGGAGCTACAGCCAGCGCCGAGAACTTCCTAAAGGTGCAAACATTGCTGATCATTGCCTGTGGTTTGGCTGCTTTTATGGTTTCTACTATGGGCGGCCTGATCACCGCAAAGATTATGAATGTACTTTCCGGTGGAAAGATCAATCCTCTGATTGGATCTGCCGGTGTGTCTGCCGTTCCTATGGCAGCTCGTGTATCTCAAAAGGTTGGCCAAGAGTATGATCCATCCAACTTCCTGCTGATGCACGCTATGGGACCAAATGTTGCTGGTGTTATCGGCTCTGCCGTAGCTGCTGGAGTGTTCCTGTCTTGGAGCTGGTAATTTCCATATATTTTAAAAAGAAAGGCTTAGCACATTATGGCTAAAGTTAAAATTACTGAAACGGTGCTGCGTGACTCGCATCAGTCGCTCTTTGCCACACGTATGCCGACCGACGAAATGCTTCCTATTCTGAGCGAACTGGACAAGGTCGGATACCACTCCCTAGAAGCTTGGGGCGGCGCTACTTTCGATTCCTGCCTCCGTTTTTTGAATGAAGATCCGTGGGAACGGCTTCGTAAAATTCGTAATGGTGCAAAAAATACCAAACTGCAAATGTTGTTCCGAGGACAAAATATCTTGGGATATCGCCACTATTCTGATGATGTGGTAGAATACTTTGTGCAGAAATCTATCGCTAATGGTATTGATATTCTGCGTATATTTGATGCCCTTAACGATGCGCGCAACTTAAAAACCGCTATCGATGCTACAAAAAAAGAAGGTGGCCATGTACAAGCCGCCATTAGCTATACCACCAGTCCTTATCACACCAACGCTTCCTTTGCAGAGTATGCAAAACAGCTGGAAGAAATGGGTGCGGATTCAATTTGTATCAAAGATATGGCCGGGCTGCTCAAACCGTACAGCGCCTATGAACTGGTAAAAACATTGAAAGAGACTGTTTCAATTCCGATCCAGCTCCATACCCACTATACCTCTGGTCTTGCTTCTATGACCGTTTTAAAAGCGATAGAAGCCGGCGTAGATATTGTAGACACTGCTATTTCTCCGCTTGCTATGGGCACTTCTCAACCGCCCACAGAGCCTTTGGTAGCTACACTGGAAGGTACAGAATATGATACAGGTATTGACTTGAAACAGCTGGATATCATTTGTAAGTACTTTACACCTATCCGAGAAAAATACTTGGAATCCGGACTGCTGGATCCCAAGGTCTTGAAAGTAGATGTAAACGCTCTACTCTATCAGGTTCCTGGCGGAATGCTTTCCAATCTTGTTTCCCAGCTTAAACAGGCAGGCCAGTCCGAAAAATTGGATGAAGTGCTGGCAGAAGTGCCGCGGGTACGTGAAGATGCCGGTTATCCGCCTTTGGTTACGCCCTCTTCTCAGATCGTAGGAACACAGGCAGTTTTAAATGTTATTGGCGGTGAGCGGTATAAAATGGTTTCCAAGGAATTCAAAGGGTTGATCCGAGGCGAGTACGGTAAGTGCCCTGCCCCAATTTCTGATGCATTCCGCAAAAAAATTATTGGAAATGAAGAACCGATTACCTGCCGTCCTGCTGACAAGCTGGAACCAGAATTGGATATTTTGCGTAAAAAATGTGCGCAATATCTCGAACAGGATGAGGATGTTTTGTCTTATGCACTGTTTGAACAGGTTGCAACCAAGTTTTTCGAGTATAGAAAAGCCAAAAAGTACGGGATCGATATGGACAATGCTGATAAAGAAGCACAAGTACACCCTGTTTAATAGGTAAAGGAAAAAGCGCACAATAGTGCGCTTTTTCCTTTACTAAAAACCGTCCAATTAGTGCTGCCTATCTTAGTGGCAGCAGTCACTTGCGCCAAGTACAAAAGACTCGCAATCTGTACACTGGACAACTGTGGGATTCGACTCGTGCGTGCCTACCTGAATCTTATCCAGAACGCAGTAACCACTATGAGAGTTGTTTGCGCACTGTTCAACAGAACAGGCAATGCAGTGATTTGCCTTTTTTTCCATTTGTCATGCCTCGGTTTCTTCAATTGGAATCAAGAATGATTCCGTAGTTATTGTATCCGCAGTATGAGAAAAAATACACCCAAACATATTTGCAAAATTTAGAAAAAAACTTTTTTATGTGCATATTCTCATTTGGAAGGAGAAATACTGATAGTGCAATACAAAATATAAAAATCGGAGGCAATTTGTATGACACCGAAAGAACTTTTATATGTAGAAGACGCCTTGGGACACGAAAAATATTTTCAAACAGCATGCAAAGAATACGCTAATCAGATTCAGGATGCACAGCTGAAAGCATGTATCGAGCAGATGGCCCAGAAACATCAGCAGATTTTCCAGAGCTTTTACAGCTTATTGGGATAATTTGAGAAAGGAAAATTTGAAAAATGGACGATAAAAATCTTATGGAAAATATTCTTCTTTTGGAGAAAGGCGTATGCGACTTGTATATGCATGGAACATTGGAATCCTCCACTACCAATATTCATCAGGCGTTTAATACAGCACTGCATGATTCTCTTACTATGCAGGATACTATTTACAACACAATGGCTGCAAAAGGCTGGTATCCGACCGAACAGGCCGATCAGAATAAAATTAGTGCAGTGAAGCAAAAATTTAGTGCTCAGTAAAAAAATGTCCCGGTTAAATTGCCGGGACATTTTTTTACTCAAAAGCATATTAAAAAAACGAAAGCTGCACTGCAGGGCGTTCACGTCGAGCAGCAGTTTCTTGCGCAACGGCATCAGGAAGCTCCTGCAAAAAGCAGGAAAATTCCGGACTGGAAGTTAGAATCAATTCCTCACGCGCCCGCGTCATTCCTACATAAAACAGACGTCGTTCCTCCTCCAAATCTGTCGGTCTCCCCTCAGACTCCAACGGAAGCATTCCTTCCTTCACACCAGCTATAAACACCGCAGGGAATTCTAGTCCCTTAGAGCCATGAAGTGTCATCAACTTTACCGCTCCCGATTCCCAACTCTTGCCCGTAGCACGACTGATATCCGCGTCTTCTCCTAAAATTAGTACATTCCACAATTCTTGAAAACTTGCATGAAAAATTGCCGTATTTCTAAGAGCATCCAATGCTGGTGAAGCCCCATACTGTTCTTCCCAACGGGCAATTAGCTTCCAAGGTTTTTCCCTTTTCATCAATGGAAGCCACTCTTCTATCATCAATAGCCAAGATTTTAAAATCTCATTTTCTTTGGCAATTTCAAATAAAGCCTGTGGATCCAATTCTTTTTGTTTATCACAAATTTTTTTAATTTCTCCAATTAAATCTTCCGGGCATTTCCACAGCAGACGGAGTGCTGTTTCTACAGAAATTCCGTCATATGGTGCCTGCAAAAATCGAAGAAAAGCGAGGGGACCTCGCACCTCATCTGCGTCCAAAAATGTATCGCGTCCGCTGATCACGCACGGGATATCATCATGCTGCAAGCATTTTTCTATAAGCTTCAGCTGCCTATGGGTTCGGCAAAGCACAGCAATATCTGAAAAAGAACGAGTAGCACGCTCTTGATGTATATTCTGTGCTTCCAGCATATCAATCCCGCCGGTCATTCGCCCAATTTCCTTAGCAATAAAAATTCCTTCACCAAAGTCATCTTTCGCCTGGACAAGACGCACCTTGACACCTGAGGACTGATTTGGCGAAAGATGACGAGGACTGCCGGGATTTCTATCAATTACAGGTAATGTTGCATGTAAAATCTCTGGGGTGGAGCGATAGTTTTCCAAAAGACGAATGACCTGGAGTTTGGGGCAATCATCAGACAAGCGCTTAAAGCAATTGCCGTTTGCTCCACGGAATCCATAAATAGACTGGTCAGGATCGCCTATAACAAAAAGGCTTTTGCTTTTCAAAGTCCAATTTTGTACAAGGACATACTGTGTATCGTTGATATCCTGAAACTCGTCTACTAGTAAATAGGAAAAGCATCTTCGAGTTGAAACATCCAGCTTCAGAGTTTCTGTTAGCAGGTCATCAAAATCAAGTAAATTCTGCTGTTGCAGACGTAGGCAGTACGCTTCGTATAGCATCCTGTCCAGTCCAATAATTTCAGGATCCACGCCATTTTTTATGCGGGATACCGCCTGAAGAAAATTCCCCGCACTTCCCTTATTATCAGCGCCGTTTAGTACCTCAGCGGCAATTGTAAGCGCATCGACCCGACTGATAAGCTGCACATCACCTAATAGCTTCAAGCATATCGCATGAAAAGTTCCTATAGTCATCCTAGCTACGACACGCTTTCCACCCAATCGTTTTTCCAGCCGCTGCCGCATTTCAGCGGCAGCCTTATTGGTAAAAGTAACTGCGGTGATCTCATCTGGATGAACGCCCAACTCTTCCACTAAATACGCAATACGAGAAACCAAAGTCTTTGTTTTTCCTGTACCGGGTCCGGCAACTACCGCTATTACCCTCTGCTTGGAAGAAACTGCTTCTTTTTGTGCAGGATTCAAGATTTCACCTTGCTTCGATGTCTGCATGAATGCAGTTACATCGGAAGACTTTTTTTGCTTACTTTGGACGTGCTGCCGGTTTCTCTTTTCCCCTGCCATTCCAGTATCGGCAAAAGATATCTGACCATTGAATTGTTCTCTCTCGGCAGGAGTCAAAAGTGAAATAGTACCATATTCACCATCAAATCCAGCTGTTCTATTCACCTGACCAATTCTCAGGCGGCGTATTCCCTCAGCCACACAAGGTCCCGCTGCTTGTTCTACATCTTCAACGGGAGCCTCGCGCAAAATATAAAATTCCGGACCTAAGATACGCAACATTTGCTCATATAGCTCCATTGTCTTCTTACAGGAAGCTGAACCACCCTGAGAAGCGGAAATAACCTCTGGAAGAGGAACAAGACTTTCAAATGGCTTCGCTTTTGTGGGGCAAAAACGTGCGGGTCTGTCAGCCAACTCCTCCACTCGATGCTCTACACCGATGGTCAGCTTCTTTCCGCATACCGGACAACGTCCTTCATGCGCATTGGTTTCAACAGGAGTGAAGCAAATGCCGCAGTTGCGATGTCCGTCCAGATGATATTTCCCTTCCTCTGGAAAAAATTCTACTGTTCCGCCAAACCCTTTTCCTGTTCGAATTGCCTCAACTAAAGCAGAATAGGAAAGATCTGTATCCAGTAGATTGGCCTCCCGCCCCAGCTTAGCAGGAGAATGCGCATCGGAGTTGGATATCAGAGTAAGCCCATCTAGTGCGGATACACGCCAATTCATAGGAGGATCGGACGATAATCCGGTTTCCACAGCATGAATATGAGGTGCCATGTCATCAAAGCAAGCTTGTATTGTATCGAATCCAGAAAATGCGCCAAACATGGAAAAATGGGGAGTCCAAATGTGCGCTGGAATAAACTCTGCATCCGGGCAGACGTCTAGCGTGATCTCTAACAAATCCCTGCTGTCCAGGCCCAAAATCGGCCTCCCATCAGAATGAATATTGCCTATAGCTTCCAGCTTCGTAGATAGCTCGTCTGCCGCCTCTAAACTTGGAAGAAGAATCAAATTGTGAACCTTACGGGTTTTACCATTTCGTTTGTAAATGGAGCTGATTTCTCCTGTCACTACAAAGCGAGGTGTGTTGCTAGGCAAAGCTCCGGAAAGCTGCATATTATCCCGCAGCGTATATACGCCTTCCTCGGCCATAACCAGTTGTTCTTTCAACTCGGTACGCCATGCAGGATGAGTAAAATCGCCAGTCCCAATCAGTCCGATTCCCTTACGCCGAGCCCACCAATCAAGATGAGGGACATCGCAGTCTTTGCTGGTAGCACGGGAAAATCGAGAATGAATATGTAAATCAGCAATATACATAATGGCACCATCCGTCTCTTCAAAGTGGTTTCATTATAATACATTTTTTATATTACTGCAACATTTTTTGCCTTTTGCGCCGCAAGAAAGAACGCCAAAAAGCGACAATTATCTATTGAAAATTGTCGCTTTTTATCTTTTTAAACAAATATCGATTGATTATTTTATAATTAATCAATAAAATAGCCACGAAGCTTTTGCCAAATTTCGTCAGCTACTTGCCGAAAATCGTTATTACCATTAACAATAATAACATTTTCGATTTCCCTTTGTCTGTTTATTGCTTCCAAATATTTTTCTCTTACAAGAATGAGACGTTCCCTGGTTTCAAACAATTCAGATTTAGATCGACCACTTGATATTCTTCGCATAGCTTCATCTGGATCGGTGTCAATAAATACCGTGCAAGTAGGTTTTAATAAATCGGCACAAATTGAATTCGCTTGTATGACCCAGTCCATATCCATATCTACACTATGGTATGCATAGGAAGAAAAATAATACCGATCAGAAATTACTGTTGTACCTGCATTTATTTTTTCAAAAATGCCATCAATATTATTTAAAAGATGGTCTAACCGATCTGCAACAAACAACGCAGCTATTACTTTATTATCTGTTGTTATTCTGCCAGTCATAATTTGATGAATTATGGAACCAATAGGAGAATCTGTAGGCTCTCTGGTTTCATAATAATTTATTTTTTGGTCTCTCAATTTCTGCAATAAAAGCTGCATTTGTGTACTTTTACCACTTCCATCAATTCCTTCAAAAGCTATAAACTTCCCTGTGGAAGCATTATTTTGTATTTGTGTTTCCATATCGCTATACCGCTCCTTATAACAAATAGGAACATTTCACCGACTAGTAAAATGTTCCTATTTGTTTGCTTTGGTGCGGATAAGAGGACTTGAACCTCCACCGAGTTGCCCCGACTAGAACCTGAATCTAGCGCGTCTGCCAATTCCGCCATA
>CAOKAC010000014.1 GCA_948466345.1 uncultured Clostridia bacterium
TTTTTTCTTTGAATGGGTATATTGATACCCTTCAACAAGGAAATAGCACATGGTAATAGCTGTAAAGTACCCTGCATTTAGAAAAAGTTCTGATACAAACTTACCGCTTTCCATGAATATCGTTGAGATATGATTTAAAAGCATCGTGAACATGGCTATGTATTTAATCGTATCTCTATTTAAGACTTTCCATTTTCTTTCCGTTATTTCATCCACCTTCAATTACCTCCCAAGGTCTTGATTTGTTGTGTTTTTGCCCTGCCCTCGTGGCAGGGATTTTTCGGTTTTAGATATAGGTAATTTTTCATTATATCATATCTAAAAAAATTTTCCAGAAAAATTTTGAAAATTTTTCGATATTTTGGGGAGCGACCGCATAGTATCCCCCCGTCTCGCGAGAAACCAGCAAGAAATCCCGGCAACAGCAACAGCCCCGGCCAAGTTGTTTCTGCTCCATCTAAAGCAATCCTCCTAACCACAGCACCTTGTCCCTACCTGCCATGCTAAGCATTGGCACGAGTGGGCCGGGTCTAAGTATTACCCCGGCCCACTCGTACGCCAAATTCCCTCGATTTTGCAACATAATACGCTTAAATATGACGTAAAATCTAGCAAAAATCGAAAATCTGGCAGTTTTTGGGGCTCGTATAAATTCTTCGTAAAACCCGTACAGTTCGTACACATCACCATTTTGAACTAAAGAAAGGATGATTTTATTATGCCTAGAGAACGTTCAGCACTTAAATATCATTGCGTTATTAACCATCCCGAAAAGACGGGCATCACAAGCAAGAGCCTGGAAGCACTTTTGCGTGGCATCGCAACCCTTGTTTATTTCGCATTTGGATTACACATCGCCCCGACCACAGGGACGAAACACTTTCACCTGTTTATCTGGTTCAAAAATTCAACGACATTCTCCCGCGTGAAAAAATTGCTGCCGGAGGGTACGCACATCGAAGCGGCAAAAGGAAACGCAGAGCAGAATATTGACTATATCGTCAATTCCGGCCCACACAAAGATAAGGACACCTATGTAAAGGACAGTCTGGTAGCGTCCGCGCCGAAGCCGCCGGACGATGCCATGAAGCGCATGACTTCCAAAGAGATTATGGAAGCGTTGGAATCCGGCAAGTCACCTCTCGATATTCTGCGGAAAAATCCCGCATTGCTTAGTTTCAAACGGCTAGGTGATTTTCAAGATGTGGAAGCACTGCTGTTAGAAGACCAGTTCGGAACCCAGATGCGTGATATAGAGGTTGCTTATGTACAGGGTGAAACCCGCGTAGGGAAGACATACAGTATCCTGCAAAAATACGGATTGGATAATGTCTACCGCGCCATGATGGGCAAGAAAAACAGTTTTGATGGGTACCACGGCCAGGACATAATTTTGTTCGACGAGTTCCGGGAGGATATTCCACTTCCAACTATGCTGATGTATTTGGACAAGTATCCCTGCACGCTGGAAGCGCGTTACCATGACCGCACCGCCGCCTATACAAAGGCTTTTGTCGTCAGTAATTGGTGCTTTGAAGAACAGTACACCAAAGCGAAACCGGCGGATTATAAAGCCTGGGTAGCCCGGTTCAGCTATATTCGGGTTTACACCGATTTCTGCACCTACGATGATTATAGCACGGCTGATTATTTCAAGCTGATTAAAGGCGAACGTGTCAAGCCCCTGCGGTCCTTTAAGCCGAAGTCCGTGATTATAACGCCGCCGCCTGCGCCGCGCCTGCTGCTGCCGCCGCATGTGGAAGGTAATTCCAGCAAGGGGGAGTGATACATAATGGAGGGCAAAGAGTACACCAGCATTGACCAGCTTCCCCTTGTTCTCTCGGTTGCCCAGCTTGCCGCAGTGCTGGGAATCGGAATCAACAGTGCCTATCAACTTGTGCGAAGTAACATCATCCGAAGCATCCGTATTGGGAGACAGTATAAAATTCCTAGGAACGCACTGGAAGCCTATTTAGCTACTTAAAATCTATTGACCAACCGCCGCGCACGGTGTACAATAAATATATAGTGCATCTGCGCGGCGGTGAGAAGGAGGTTATATATATGCCGCGCACGAAAGAAAAAAAGGGCCGTGCCGCCAACGGCAACGGAACGTATAGAAAGAAAACAGTTATCCGAAATGGTAAGGAATACACCTATTGGGAATCCCGTTATACTGCTGGATATGACCCCGGAACTGGTAAACAAATTCAGCGTTCTATTACGGGCAAAACACAGAAGGAAGTTATTCAGAAGCTGAAAGCCGCCACCGCCGCTATTGACGCTGGTACATACATCGCTCCCAGCAAAATGACAGTAGGCCAATGGTTGGACATCTGGGTAGCTGAGTACCTGGCTGATGTGAAACCACGAACCGCAGATTCCTACCGCGCAACGGTGGACACCCATTTGAAAGCCGCTTTGGGGGCTGTCAAGCTGGACGCTTTAGCAACACATGAAATCCAGCAATTCTATAACAGCCTGCAAAGAGAACAGGGAGCCAGACAGCCCTTGTCTCCCAAAACCATCCGCAACATTCACGGCGTATTTCACAAGGCCCTCCAGCAAGCTGTTGAGTTAGGACATCTTCAGAACAATCCAGCCACAGCCTGCAAGCTCCCACGGGTGGAAAGGGCTGAAATCAAGCCGCTGGATGCAGACGCTATCCCCAAATTCCTGGATGCAATCAAGGGAGACCCTTATGAATTGGTCTATGTCGTTACGCTGTTCACCGGAATGCGGGAAGGTGAGGTATTAGGTCTTACTTGGAACTGTGTAGACTTCGAC